>OY781976.1:2010000-2660000 GCA_963677465.1 uncultured Desulforhopalus sp.
CATTTAAGTCTTTGATTGCGCCGTTGACATTGTTGCCTATCTTGTCAATCGGTATCTCATCTACTTTTTTAAGGATCGATTCGACCCTCTCCATGATACGTTCAAATGGTGTCGAAATGGTTGGGAAGACCGGATATCCATTTTCTTCTGTCATTGTGGCGGGGGCAGCATCCGGATAGTAGTCCAGATCAATAAAAAGTTGTCCCGTCAAAAGGTTACCGGTTTTCAGCTGCGCACGAAAGCCTTTTTCAACCATAGATTTGAGCCGTATGGTTCGGTTTTTTGCAAATTCGCCAGTTTTTATCGCTTCTTCCATTTTCTTTCCAGTAATCGTGTCTTTATCGATTACCAGTGCATTCATTCTTTCCGGCTCTATCATCACGAGTACCGGGATGCGAAAATCCTGATTGATTGCGTCATATTTCAGTTCGATCTTGACAACTTCACCAACCTTGATTCCTCGGATTTCCACAGGTGCACCTGGCGATAGTCCTCGAACCGTCTGGTCGAAATACATCAAATAGTATGTTTTAACTGTATAGATTTCCTCCTTGCTGCTATCACGATTGTCGTACAGCAGAAAGGTTGTATTCTCTTTCGCCTGAGTCTGGCTTGTTGATTGGGCATCCTGGGGAAGATCAAAAGCAATTCCTCCGAGCATGATTGAGACCAGGGATTGCGTATCCATCTTGATGCCACTGGCATTCAGGGTGAGATCAATGCCGCTGGCGTTCCAGAATCGGGAACCAGCTCGCACTTTCTCATGAAAAGGTGCATTGATAAACACCTTGAGCAGAATTGCCTCTGAAGCCTCATCGAAATGGTATTCGACCACCTGTCCCACCTTGAGGCCCCGGTAAAAAACAGGAGAGCCCACATCGAGAGATCCGAGAGTCTCGGAACGGAGAGTGAAATTGCCGCCAGGTACCCCGAGAGTCATCACCGGTGGCTTTTCCAGGCCTGTAAATTTTCGTGTCTGTTTCCCTTTCAATGAAGGGTAGCAACCAATATACGCCCCTGAAAACAGGGTACCCAGGCCGGATATTTCTCCCGCGGCGACCCGCGCTCTGACGACCCAAAACTGGGTTTTGTCGGTCATGTATTTCTCAGCATTCTTTTGCATCTCAACTGTGAGTACCACGCCGGAGAGGTCATCGAGCAGTTCGATCGCTGACACTTTACCCACCTGGACATCCTTGAATTTGACCAGGGTTTTGCCAGCCTCAAGTCCATCTGCGTTTTCAAAGGTGATGGTGATAACCGGTCCTTTTTCAGACATGGATTTATATATAAGCCAGCCGCCTATGACCAGAGCGATAATCGGCACAACCCAGATGATGGAAAAAACCCGCTTGGTTTGCACCTGCGCTGTGGGCACCTTGCCGTTGTCGTGGTTTCCAGATCCAGCTTCACTCATTCTTCTTCCTCCAAAACGTCCCAAATAAGCCGCGGATCGAAACTCTCCGCAGCAACCATCGTGGTTACAACGACCGATGCAAAGTAGATAGCGGCCGGTCCTGCCTCGATGTCAGCCAAGCCACCGAGTTTTACCAGGGCGACCAGAACGGTCACCACATAGATATCCACCATCGACCATCGTCCGACTGCTTCGGTGATCCGGTACAGCACAGTGCGGTCTTTAGGCCGTTTGATCGATTTGAACTGCACCGACAGCAAAAGATATATCAGTATGATAAATTTCATAAACGGTACGAAAATACTGGCTGTGAAGATGATCAAGGCAATCTCCCAGGAGCCGCTTTGGATAAAGTAGATCACCCCGCTGATGATGGTATCTTTTGACACATTGCCCAGCGACGTGATGACGGTCATGGGTAAAATATTTGCAGGTATATATAAGATGATGGCGGTGATTACCAGGGCCCATGTTTTGGCAATGCTATTGGGCTTTCGCTGGTGCAGCAAACTGCCGCAACGCGGACAATGCGCTTTATGGTGGCTTGAAGCCTTTGGCCAGCGACTGAGCAGGTGGCAATCATGGCAACTGACCATGCCAAGTTGTCTGGCAGAAGCAAATGATTCTTTCATCGCTTGCCCCCCAGTCGTTCCCAAACCATATGTGAATCAACTGACGATATGGCAAAGATCAGAACAAAGACCAATAGACCGAAAGCGATAGAAGCAGTACCGGGAACAATTGTACCCATCTTACCCAGCTTAACGCTGGCCACCAGAATGCCCATAAGGTAAATCTCCATCATGCTCCATGGTTTGACATGATGGAAAAGTCGAAAAAAGGGAATCAGGTATCTGGTCCGAATATTTATTTTGAGTGGAATAAATATCAAAAATAAAATGAGCATTTGCGAGAGGGGAACGAGGACACAGGTCAACATAACGATGCTGGCAAGAACATATTTCCCCTGAAGATAAAGCTGCTGGACGCCGGTCAGGAGGTTGGTTTCTCGAATGATCGAACCGCTCTTCATGGCCAGGAAAGGAAAGGTAATTGCCACAAAATAGAGCATCAGACCAGCAATGGTCCAGGCCAGGGTGCGATTTATACTATCAATCTTTTTACTGAACAACACCGAACCACAACGCACGCACACTGCTGAATTTCCCCCTGACATTGTCGGGATGTCTTGAACGAGGTCACAGGCATGGCAGGCGATCTGATGCATACTTGTCAAATTATCTCAAGGCAGGAAATGATGTTTGGTTATTATGAAAAGTTGCCAGTTTGCAAGACGATAACTTATCGCTTTCTATGGGAAAAGAACAAAAGAAATCTGTCCCATAAACAACCCTAGCAAACGATGTCAGGCTAACCTTTTATGTCAAATTTTGCAATTTATTTAAAGAGGAAGTAATAGTTAATTTCCTGACAAATGGGATTTTTATAATTTCTCTGGAAATAGTCTGCAAGTGGGGCTGCTTGTTTTCGATAAGCGTTTATTTTAATAGAATAATATCCCTAAAGCGGGTAACCTGATTTCTAACAAATTCAATCTTAATCCTTATCTTTAAAATAAAATTTGCTGAATACTATTCCTGGTGTACAAATAAACAGTTGTTTGGCGTCGATTACCGAGCTGCCTCTGGAAAGATTAGAGGAGGTTCCCCCGGGTGTGCTTGTCGCAGTCGGGCAGCCATTACTTGCGCTCACCAAGGAAGAGCAACCCTCCGAAATTGTACTGGAAGCCGGCGAAAACACAGAGCTGATCAATGATGGCGGTGAGATTCTTTCCTGTTGTCATGGATATCCGAAGATATCAGTTAAAAAAACAAAGAATAATTTTATACTTTGCGTGAGCCTGGTTCCTTTAGTGGAGGTTTCCAAAGATGGCATGGAAGCACGACTTAATCTCTTTCCTGCATTGCCGGGAGAAGATGGTCCCACCATTGAACTAATCTTGCAGGTCCTCACGCAACAGGAAGTCGTTGCGGGAATCGACCACTCTGCACTCGAAGCAGTCCTTGATGAATTTGTAAAAGACAGTCAACCTCAGCTCAATCACCTCATTGCTCGAGGCAAGGCTCCTAATGACGGCATGGATGCCTATATTAGGTTTGAGGTGGAAATAGGGCCGTTACCGGGAAAACTGCTTGCGGATGGTAGTATTGACTTTCGTGAGCGTCTTATGTTTGTCGGTGTCAAGAAAGATCAATTGTTAGCCTGTAAAGTTGCGGCAACCCAGGGGCGGCCTGGCTTGAATTTGGCAGGGGAGACAATACAGGCTAAAGACGGCAGCGACATTACGGTGAAAGTTTCCGAGGATGCCCACTATTGTGAAGAAGACGGAACAATACGGGCGACAGCCTCTGGGGTTTTGTCGGTTATAGGTGATGACACTATTCGCGTTTCGGCAAAACAGAAGATCAGCGGAGACATTGATTTTAACACGGGCAATATCCGATCAAGCAATAGCCTGGAAATTTCAGGATCGGTTTCTCCTGGTTTTTTGATTTCCGCTAAAGGCAACGTTTCCATCGGGGGCAACATCGAATCTGCTATCGTCAACACCCATGGGAATATTGTTATCAGGGGTGGAATAATAGGCAGCAAGAGTAAGATTCGAGTTCAAGGTGATGCTGATATTCATCATATTGAAAATGGACTTGTTATGGCCGGTGGTAATATCGTTATTCGTACTGGTGCTTATTATTCGTATATACAGGCCAGTGGCGATATTCGTTGTCCCGAAAACGTTAAGATAGTTGGCGGTGATGTGGTGGCCAGTGGTTCGCTGAGTTGTGGTCAGCTCGGTTCTCCCACAGCTGATCCGATGAACATAGCTGTTGGTACAGATCCCCATAGATATCGACGATATCAGGCTTTACAGCGAGAGTACCAGGAGGTATTGCACCAGACGCAGGACTGGTATAACCGTTTTGGGCGTGGCCGCAAGGCACCCTCAGCTGTACTGGAGCTCGAGAAAAGGCTCCGTGGCATAGAGCAGGAGCTTTCCGGTCTTAACCTCATCCCCGATACGCCGGAAGATTCTCTTGGCAATCGACTGTTTTCGTATACCGAGGCGTCAATTACTGTGCATAGCTGTATCACTGCCGGAAATGTCCTGCGAATAGGTAATGAGGTCATGGTGCTGGAGCATGACCTTGATAGTTGTGTTATTAAGATGTCCAAAGCCAGTGGCGAAATTACAGTAAATCCCTTCTAACAGAGGTAGCGTGATGTTCGTTAAACTATGGATGACCCACGATCCGGTTACTGTGAAACCAGATCAGACCGTTGCTGAAGCAAAGAGTTGTCTTCAGGATAACCGCATCCGTCGTGTTCCTGTGGTGGGCGACGATAATACATTGGTCGGCATCATAAGTCGCGAGGATATTTTCAGAGTAATGCCCTCTGTGGTTGACGGCAGTTCCGCCGGGTCTCCGACGCTATTTGCGGAATCAACGAAGGTGTCCGAGATAATGACGAAAAATCCAATGTTCGCAGAGCCGATGACACCCATCGAAACAGTTTCTATGCGTATGTGTAAGCATAAGATTGGTGGGATGCCGGTAGTGGAAAATGGTACATTGGTCGGCATTATAACAGAATCAGATATTTTTCTGGCCCTCAATGAAATACTCGGCGGTAACCAGGAAGGGACCCGGATAGAGATGATTATCGGTCAGGAAATTGACGATTTCCATACTGTTATGGAGAGCTTTAAACGTTACAGAATCGCAGTTCGAGCAATTACCATGCACAATGGCTATGGCAAGAAACAGCGACTGTTAACGGTGAAGGTTCAAGGCGAAGAGCTTGAGGCCGCATTAAGAGCACTGAGACAATCAGGCGCACAGATAAACAGCATTCAGCAGGAAGACGATTTCCTTTAACGATGTTTAGAACAATAAAACGATGACTGCCTCGGTCATTCACAATACATACAATCCACAAAGGAGATACCTGATGTTAAAACGAGAAATTGTTAGTTTGTCGATTTTGGCTACTTTTTTGTTGAGCTGTACCTTCTTGCAGCCAGTAGATGTCACCGCTGCCGGTGTTCCGTCTATAAGAATGAAGGTGGAACTGTTGCTGGTGCAGAACTCGAAAAGTGTTGTCATAAATAAAGACAAGAACACTTTGACTCTCAAGGGCGTCAGCCCTACTACACTGTTTTTCTCCGACCGCCCGGTACGCATGGCCGGGCATTACAATAAAAAAGATTATCTCAAGCTCTGGACTGATGGTAAAGACAGCTTTGACGCCGATCCGCCCAATGCAACGCTTTCTGTTTTTGAAGGAGACGGTGATGACCTGCTTGATGCCGTTGTCGAATTGAAGAACCCGAGATACAAAGGTGACGATCTGATCTATGACATCAATTTGATAGAGGGACACTTGCCTGAATTGGGTGGACCTTCATCACTGTTCATTGACATTTTCGGTGTCTGGCGTCGGACAGCCCGGCGGGCGGTGTTTGTTGGCGCAGCCGCTGCGACCACCGCAGAGGCCACCGCGGCAGCATCTGCCGCAGCCCATCCGACCACGGTCAATGTGACAGAAACGGTGGCTCCTCCGCCACCTGCCGTTCCAACGCCACCACCTGCGGCCCCACCAACCATGACAAAAAGTCAGTCCGCAGCTGTCGCAAGTCTCAAGGAACTCAAATCGTTGCAGAAACAGGGGTTGATCACCGAGGCGCAATACCAGGAAGAATCCCAGAAGCTGCTCAATCAGATTGCTGAATAAAAAAATGAAAAATCAGTTGCTTGTAGTTCTGTCAGCAATCGTTCACAATGCAATCAAGCAAAGCCCGCTTGATTGCATTGTGCGGCACTGGTCCAGAGAGTCTCCCGCTTATAATCCCAATCGGCATACACTTAGATTTTAAGTAACAAGATGTCAGGAAATGCTGTTGACGTCTACCTGTCCAATGTAGTAAACAAGACCTGGAAGATGGAGGCTCGTTGATCTTGAACTGATGCGTTTATACCATCCTCTTGAATTGTCATCCCAGTAAACCTATCTGATCTTCCTGATCGATCATTAAACAGCAAGAAAACTTTTGTGTTATTGGGAAATTAACTGCGAGCGATGAGATGGTTTGTAAGGAGTCGTTTGTCATGAAGAGTATAATTACCTCCAAGGAGCGTTTTCGAAAAGGCTTTGTGCTGGTATTGACAATTCTATACGGGGGCGCTTTTTTAGTAATTATCAGTGATTTTCTCAATGCTCTGCTCCTTGCCGCGGTTTTTAGCTGCATAGTGTATCCTTTGTACTTGTGGATACTAAAGATTGTTGGTGGGCGCAGTTCGCTGGCATCACTGGTTACTTCACTCATTTCTGTCCTGGTTATTGTTATACCATTACTCTTCCTTCTTGGACTCGTTGCAGAGCAGGCAATTGAAGTGACTGAAAAGGCAAGACCGTGGATTGAGCATCAGGTCGAAAATTCCCATATGGCTATGCCTCATCTGCCCAGTTGGTTGCCATTTGCAGATAAACTCCAGCCATATAAAAATACCATCACTCAAAAGTTGGCAGAAATTACAGGGAATATTGGTATTTATTTGGCAGCCCACCTTGCCAAATTATCAAAAGACGCAGCCGTATTCTTTTTAAATTTGTTTGTTATGCTTTATGCACAGCATTTTTTCCTGGTGAGGGGACCTGATTTCATCAGACAGTGCATGAGTTATGGACCCTTGACGGATCGGGAAAATGAGAAAATAATCCAGGTTGGTCTGTCGGTCAGTCTTGCTACGGTGAAAGGGATCATTTTTATCGGCATCATTCAGGGTACTCTTGGTGGGCTTGGTTTTTGGGTGGCTGGTATTGGTGCAGCAGTGTTCTGGGGAGCTTTGATGGTTGTAATGTCCATTATACCAGGCATAGGCTCGACAATTATCTGGGCTCCAGCAGTTATATACTTGCTGCTCACAGGAGAGACTGTCGCCGGTATAGGCTTGCTTGTATGGTGTGTAGCGGTAGTCGGGTCTGTAGATAATTTTCTTCGACCTGTACTTGTCGGACGTGGCTCAAACATGTCAAACTTACTTATTCTTCTCAGCACGCTTGGTGGAATTGCTTTTTTTGGTATTTCTGGTCTTGTTCTCGGACCACTCCTTGCTGCATTATTTCAGACAATGTTGATGATTTACAGTGTCGTCTTTTCTGACTGGCTGACAGTGGATGAGGACCATGAAGGTATTCCGTCAAATAGTATTGTGGAAAGAATAGCAAGTTCACCTAACGAGAGAGGCTGATGCGATGAATCAAATAAACTGTGACAGTAAGGAGTTGAGGATCCTGCAACAGGAAGTTGAAGAACTCCAGAACAGTAAAAAGAAATCTACTGCGAAAGGCCATAAGGATCTAGAAAATGAACAGCAGGAAGACAGGCAATATGGCTTTGACGGTACAACGGCAGAGCAAATGCATGAAGCCGGTAATAGTCTTCATGACTTCGCCACTAATATCGAAGGCTTTGTTCTTGAAATAGAAGACGCAGCAAAGGAGCGACCAGCACTAGTAATACTGGGTGCTTTTGCTCTGGGAATTATAGCTGGTCGTCTTTTGTTTCGCAAATAGGGGGAGTTATGGATCGTTTTGTGCGGAGTTTTAAAGTGTTCTGGAGGGCTGAACGATTTCTCAGGCATAAAGAATTTGGTTTGGCGGTACAAAAGATTCAGCTTAATGCCTTAGCGGCACTTGTGGCCGTATTTGGGCTTGCTATGCTCAGTTTATCTGTTTTCTATGCCTTGGAGGCTTCCATCGGAAAGCCGCTTGCGGCGCTAAGTGTGGCCGGTATAGATTTGGTGATGGCGCTGGGCTTAACTCTCTATGCCGGTTCGTTAAAGCCTGCGGATGAAGTCGAAATAGTCCGGGAGATGCGAGATACGGCGCTAAAAGATATTGAGCAGGAAGTTGCTTTGGTTGAGGCAGAATTAACAGGGTTAAGAGATGATGCCCATCGGTTTATTAAAAACCCGATCGATATGCTCTTGCCCTCGGTTATTGGTCACTTATTCAATGCTGTCTCCAGAGGTGTGAGGTCAAAGGATAAGCAAGCGAGCAAGGATGTGGAACCGACGTCGAAAGAGTGATTTGTTGCGAGAAGACTGAAAGGCCCATTTCGCAGTTGAAAAGATGGTCGCTTTGATGGGTTTACCATTTTCCCAAAATTCAAAGAAAAGAGCCTGTCATATAACCGGAAAATGGCAGAGAGACCAAAAATCATATACTGCCAATCACTGCTTGATAATCAGTGTGGGGGAGGGTGATAATAAAAGTTATAGTTCACAATGGAGCCTTAATGCATGCGACTTCTTCTTGTGGAAGATGAAAAAAAAGTTGCCAGCTTTATCAAGAAAGGCCTGCAAGAAGAGGGGTATGCGGTAGACTGGGCGCCAGACGGGGAAACAGGTTTATCTATGGGACTCGATGGCGTCTATGACCTTGTCATATTAGATGTCAATCTGCCCTATAAAGATGGTTTGGCAGTTCTAAAAGAGCTGCGTCGTAAAAATATCACAACAGCCATTTTACTTCTTACCGTCAGAGCGACAATTGAGGATAAGGTCATCGGCCTTGATACCGGGGCGGATGATTATCTTCCCAAACCTTTTGCCTTTCAGGAGCTGTTGGCAAGAGTCAGGGCCTTGCTCAGGCGCAGGGTTGAGGCAGATGCACCAATTTTGACGGTTGCGGATCTCTGTCTGGATCCGGCCAAGAGGCAGGTTTCCCGAAGTGGCCAGAAAATCGAGCTGACCTCAAAAGAGTTTGCTCTGCTCGAATATCTCATGCGCAATAAGGGTCGCGTGGTCACCAGGACGATGATTGCCGAACATGTCTGGGACCAGAACTTTGATACAACGACCAATGTTATTGATGTCTATGTCAACTATCTCAGAAAGAAGATCGACGTTGACCAAGCATCAAGATTGATTCATACGGTCAGGGGCGTGGGCTATGTGCTCAAGGTGGAGTGATACAGTATGCGCATTCGATCTATTGGTTCAAAACTCACCCTCTGGTATACAGGCTTACTCACTTTGACATTTTTGTTGTTGGGAACGATTGCTTACGGTCTCCTTGCCTATAGCTTGTCCCGGGATATGGACTATGCCCTGAAGGGTATTGGCTCTATTTTGGTGGAAAAGGCCAAGGCTGAGGGCCATGCAGTTTACCCATCTGAGGTGGACGAACTCTTTCGCCGTTTCTTTGGTTTTTCACCGCGTGATCGCCAGTTTGATATAGTGGACCCGAGAGAAAGGCCTGCATCAAAACAGCAGTCGCCTCGATCACCAAGTGCATCAATCAGCCCCGAGGCGTTAGAAAAAGCGGCTCATGGGGAATCTCTTTTTGAGACTGTTACATCCACTGATCATCACCCAATTCGGATCTTGACCCTGCCTGTCATTCAATCGGGGCATCTCGTCAATCTGGTACGGGTCGGCATGTCTTTAGAGAATATGTATAGGACTCGTCAGCGTTTTCTACTTATTATGGCTGCGGTGTTCCCGCTTGGCCTCATGCTCGCCGGTGGTGGCGGGTGGTTGCTGGCTCGAAGAGCACTCAGCCCGGTTGACAAGATGACCCAGGCTGCCAGAAAGATACACGGCGAAAATCTCTATCAACGTTTACAGGAAAGTGGCAACGGTGACGAACTGGACCGTCTGGCAAAGACTTTAAACGAAATGCTCGTCCGTCTGCATGAATCTATCGCCCAGATGCGGCAATTCAGCGCCGACGCCTCCCATGAACTGCAAACCCCTCTGACAATCCTTAAGGGAGAGATGGAGGTTGCGCTTCGCAGGCAGAGGAGTCCTGAGGAGTACAGGGAAGTGCTTGGCAGTGGGTTAGAGGAAATAGACCGGCTTAATCTTCTCGTCGAGGGGCTTCTTTTGCTTGCCCGTGCCGATTCGGGGGTCTTGCGACTGGATTTGCAATCAATTGATTTAAATCACTTTGTCGCTGATATCCTTCGTCAGATAAAATCCATTGCCGAAAGTTACTGTGTTGAATTGCGACTGGAACCGTCGGAGGCTGTCTCTGTTGATGGAGACCGTGAACATTTGCGACGATTATTTTTAAACCTCTTGACCAATGCAATCAAATACAACTCTGCCAACGGGAAGGTCGTGGTGACTATCGACCAGCGAAAACAGTGGGCTGTTGTCCATATTGCCGATACCGGCATGGGCATTGCCGAAACAGAGCTGCCACAGATCTTTAACCGCTTTCACCGTGCGACAGGGACAGGATCCCGGGATGGCAAAGGGGTCGGCCTGGGCCTCAGTATTGCAAACTCCATAGTGAAAGCCCATAAAGGTCATATAGATGTTGAAAGTACTCTGCATCATGGCTCGACCTTTCGTGTTTTTCTTCCAGTCAATTCAAACCTAAAATAGTTGATGGGGGATAATACCATCAACATTAAACTTTTATCATCTTCAGTTAATCTTCCTTTAATCTTCATGTCCTACTCTATCCGGAAAGCACAACAGTTTTGATTTATGGATCAGAACTGATTACACACAAAGACAGAATCAGGAGGTAGGACATGGATAAGCCTTTAATTAAAGCAGGAAAACGTAAACGATATGGCGTTAAAAGTCTCTTGGTAGCGGGATTGCCGTTTTTCGTTGCCGGAGTGTTTGTTAGCTCGGCAGTAACTGGAATACATACCTCAATTGCGGGGGATATAACCAATGGTGCCCAGGTAACCACCTCGGTTCAGCCGGTTATACCCGGCTCTTTTGCCGAACTGGCCGATAAAATGAGCCCCACGGTGGTCAACGTGAAAGTCACCAAAGTTGAAAAAGCAGACTTTCAGGGGCAAGGTCTGCAGAGAGGACCGTCCGGTGAATTTTTTGGGCGATTTTTTGAAGGAATGCCCCAGAGCCCAGAGGGGCATAGTATCCATGGAGCAGGGTCAGGCGTTATTATAAGTAAGGATGGCTATATTCTCTCAAACAACCATGTGGTGGAAGACGCCAAAGAAGTTACGGTGACTCTTGGCGATAAAAATGAGTATCCGGCAGAAATTATTGGCCGGGATCCAAAAACTGATCTTGCCATTCTGAAGATTAAGGTTGATAGGGATCTGCCTGCTGCCACTCTCGGTGATTCGGATGCGTTGCGGGTCGGCGATTGGGTGGTTGCCATTGGCAATCCTTTTGGCCTGAGCCACACGGTGACTTCTGGAATAGTCAGTGCCAAAGGCCGGGTCATTGGCGCCGGGCCATATGATGATTTTATTCAGACAGATGCTTCTATTAATCCCGGTAACTCAGGCGGGCCGCTGTTTAATATGAAGGGCGAAGTCATCGGTATCAATACGGCGATTATTCCTCAAGGACAGGGGATTGGCTTTGCTATCCCAATCGCCACCGCTAAACCGCTTATTCCACAACTGGTAAGCCATGGCGAAATTACCAGAGGCTATCTTGGCGTCAATATTCAAACCATCACTCCCGATCTGGCGGAAGCCCTTCATGTAAAAGACGCCAAAGGAGCACTGGTTGCCGATGTTATTGCCGATAGCCCGGCCGAAAAGAGTGGTCTGCAACGGGGAGATATCATCATTAACTTTGACGGCAAAAATATCGAAGACAGCCATGATCTGCCGGCAAAGGTTGCCGCGACCCCAATAGGTGAAGATGTTGCGGTAACTGTATTGCGTGACGGCAAAGAAAAACAACTCATGGTCAAAATTGAAAAACTCGCCTCTGATGAAACCCTGCTCGGCAGTGCGGCCGAGCCCGCCAAAGGCAAATGGGGAATGCAATTGCATGAGCTGACCCCACAGATGGAAGAGCGCTTGGGGATTGATGGAGACCAGGGTGTTGCCGTGGTCGGGGTCGATCCCGAGAGTGCAGCGGGACAGGCTGGTATTCGCCAGGGCGATATTATCGTCGAGGTGAACCGAAACGCTGTTAAGTCGATTGACGATGTTAAAAAATCTATCAATGAATCAAAGAACAAAGATCGTCTCTTGTTGCTGGTGGAAAGAGACGGTGGAAAATTCTATATTCCCCTGGAGCAGCAAGGGTAATTCTCTGTTTTTTTAAACTTTTGTAACCCAACCCGTCAGGGCTAGCCTGGCGAAAACAAACCTCACAACTTCCAGCTCGTTCAGCTCAAAAAGGCTGGAAGTATCTTTTTACCGCATCGGTTACAGCGCAAGAATGCTGCTGTAACCGATGACGTTTCTGTAGAGCCAACTCCCTCTTGCCCGGCCGGGCCTGGTGGGGACACTTTCCCGCCTTTCTTGTCGTTTCTGCCTATCAACCTAACTATCTGCTGGTCATTGTTCTAAACAGTGCTACTGTTCGAGTATTGTCAATCTCTATCAAAAATGAAGCCGAATTCTCTCACAAAACATAGAAGTCGATTGATCGTTGGTATGGCATAATATAACCTATTGTATATTCAGTTTTTAAAAAATATCCTGTCTTGGGTGAAGCACTGATTAAAAGCTCCTTTGTACGTTTTCGTTTACTGGAATCTTCTCATTAATAAAAAATATTCTACCGAAGGATAATTCTTGTTGCCTATCAAAGAGTTCCTGACTAAATTCTAGGAGCCTGTCCGAGAATGCCCTTTTGCCCAAACTTTTCGTTATTTTTAAAAAAATAATGCTCGCAATATTAATTATATAGATCCGCTTATTTTTATGAAAATGCCTCAGTTTTGAACAAAATGCCTATTCTTGGACAAGCTCCTAGCGTTGTTGCTTTGTGGATTTCATGGTCGAAATCGCAAAACGCCATAATCAAACCTCGAATGAGGTCAGCTAAATGAATGGAGGAGGGAAACAAATGATGAGGAGTTTTGGGGCTCTTAAAGACGTACTTACTGGCAAAAGAGGAGGATATCAAAAATGAAAAGTTATACAAAGTTGAGCATATTTGCCCTCGTGGTTACATTTATGGCGATGTGCAGCGTTTTTGTGGCGAATCATGTTTTCGCAGAAATGTCCGGTTCGCCCAGTGCCACCACGTCCATCGACGGCAAACAACTTCCTGCGCCGGAGCCACCTTTTGGTGGTGTGATTAAAGACGATGCACTGAATTCTAAACCTTGGTGGGCACCACAGATTGTTCCGCCCAAAGGTGCGCCCAATGTGTTGCTTATAATTACCGATGATTCTGGTTTTGGTGTGCCGAGTACCTTTGGTGGCGTCATTCCGACACCGGCAATGGATCGTCTCGCCGCTAACGGCCTGCGCTATAACAACATTCATTCCACCGCGCTCTGTTCGCCCACCCGCGCCGCCCTTATCACCGGGCGTAACCATCACTCGGCGGGTTTTGGCGTGATCTCCGAGCAAGCAACCGGCTTTCCCGGATATAACAGTATAATCTCTGAGGACAAGGCCACTATTGGTCGAATCCTGCTTGATAACGGTTATGCCACGTCGTGGTTTGGTAAGGATCACAATACGCCAGCCTTCGAGGCCAGTCAGGCAGGGCCATTCGACCAATGGCCTACTGGCATGGGCTTTGAGTATTTCTACGGATTTGTCGGTGGAGATGCCAATCAGTGGCAGCCCAACCTGTTTCGCAACACCACCCAGATCTATCCCTTTGAAGGTAAGCCCGGCTGGAACCTTGTCACCGCCATGGCCGATGATGCCATTGACTATTTAAATCGACTCAATCAAATCCAACCAAGTAAACCGTTTTTTATCAAGTACGCCCCTGGTGCCACCCACGCGCCACATCATCCGACCAAGGAATGGGTGGAAAAAATCGAAAAAATGCATCTCTTCGATGATGGTTGGAACAAACTTCAGGAAACTATTTTTGAGAACCAGAAACGCCTGGGGGTGATCCCGGCGGATACCGAGCTGTCACCATGGCCGACAGAGGTCATTAAAAATTGGGATGATTGTACACCTGAGGAAAAAAAGCTCTACATCCGGCAGGTGGAGGTTTTTGCAGCCTATGCGGCCTACAACGATCATGAGATCGGCCGTGTTATCCAGGCTGTCGAGGACATAGGTAAACTTGATGACACTCTTATCTTTTACATCAATGGCGACAACGGCACCAGCGCCGAGGGTGGCCCACTTGGCACACCGAATGAAGTCGCTTTTTTCAATGGTGTTGCCGTACCGGTAAAAGACCAGATGAAATGGTATGATGTCTGGGGTACAGAGCAGACCTATAATCATATGTCGGCGGGTTGGTCCTGGGCCTTTGACTCACCCTTTACCTGGTTCAAACAGAATGCCTCAAAACTCGGTGGTATTCGGCAGGGCATGGTGGTTTCCTGGCCGGGACATATCAAAGACAAGGGTGCTCTTCGTGAACAATTCTGTCACATCATAGATGTTGTGCCGACTATTTTAGAAGCGGCAGGCATCTCTGCACCCGACTATGTGGACGGAATCAAACAAAAACCTATTGAAGGCACTAGCCTGTTGTACACTTTTGATAAAAAGAACGCCAAGGTGGCGTCACGACACAAGACTCAGTATTTCGAGATGATGGGCCAGTGGGCTTTGTATCATGAAGGATGGCTCCTCAGCACCAAAGTAAACCGGGCGCCGTGGGAGGCCTTCGGGGCTGCCAATACTGACCCGTTGAATAATCAGGTGCTTGAACTCTACGACCTGAACAAGGACTTTAGTCAATCCCAGAACCTGGCTGACAAGTATCCGGCCAAGATCAAGGAAATGAAGGCCATGTTCATCGAGGAAGCAAAGAAATATCAAGTTTTCCCCATGGACGCCTCGGTGGCCGCGCGCATCGTGGCTCCACGGCCAAATATTACCGCTGGTCGTACCGAATTTGTCTATACCAAACCCATGGTTGGTTTACCACAGGGTGATTCTCCGTTCCTGCTCAATAGTTCGTACACCATTACGGCAGATATCGAAGTACCGGAAGGTGGGGCCGAAGGCATGATCCTGACCTCCGGCGGGCGATTTGCCGGTTACGGCTTTTATCTGCTGAAAGGCAAGCCGGTGTTCCTCTGGAACCTGATTGATCTGAAACGTATCAAGTGGGAAAGCACAGAGGCGCTCAGCCCCGGTAATCACATCGTCGAGTTCGACTTCAAATATGACGGTCTTGGTGTGGGCACGCTCCTCTACAACAATATGAGCGGTCTTGGCCGACCAGGTACCGGTACCCTTAGGGTGGATGGCAAGCCTGTGATGTCCGCTGACATGCCGCACACATTACCGATGATCCTGCAATGGGACGAGAGTTTCGATATCGGCTCTGACACCTTGACTGGAGTAAATGACGCAGATTACCAGCCGCCGTTCACCCTGACTGCCAAGCTCAATAAGCTGACGATCAAGATTGATAGGCCGAAACTGTCACCTGAGGATATTAAAAAAATGGAAAACGTTGAAGCGACGGCACTTGATGGAAAGCCGTTGCATCACGTGCAGAGTGCGCCTCAATAATTCTAGTCTGGCAATATATAGCAGACAATTTTAACTAGATTGTCTGTTTGTTTCCAACCAATGCGGGTTGCTCGTAAGAGTAACCCGCATTATTTTTTCTTTTTACCTTTTCTTCTGCGAAACAGGCATCATAGTACAGAGTGGTTAGCGCAAAGGTATTTACAGATTTTAAAGAATTATATGCGCGCAGCAAAACATTAAATTTAAGGAGAAACAATGTACACAATATTTACTATTCCAGGATCCTGTTCCACGGGCATTGTCGTTTTGCTTGAAAAATTACAAGTTGAATATACCCCGGTGAAGCGTGAGGATGTCCCCAATTACACAGAAATTGTGCCAACCAATCAGGTACCGGCATTAAAAACTCCGGATGGACAAATCATTACTGAAGGGGGAGCAATTGCCCTCTATTTACTGGAAAAGCACAAGTCAGACATGCTGCCCGCGGATCTCTCGGAAAAAGCGGAGTTTCTCCGCTGGTTGATGTTTGATTTTGCCACGCTGCATCCGGCCTATGGCAAAATGTTTGCACTCCTATACAGAGTAAAAATCGATGAAACAGAAAAAGCCAAGGCACTCAAGCAGCTGGCAGGCTCGGTGTCCGACCTTTGGGCTGTTTTAGACAAAGAACTGGCTAAGAAAAAATTTATAACTGGCGATAAGCCAACAATCGTTGATTATCTCGCAACCATTTACTCAAGCTGGGGTAACAATTTCCCGGACTTAAAAATCACTCTGGGGAAAAATGTTGAGCGATTAATTGATGAGGTGTCGGCCCTGCCAGAATTTCAGGCAGGATACAAAAAGGAAAAGGCAGAATTTAAAAGACCTGTTGCTTAACTCCAATAAGTCCAATTCATTGATTCCAGGATAACTGGAATCAATGGGCAGATGGTGTTCCTCCTCTTGATACAGATTTTAAAAGATGGTTGATGATAGGGAAATGGGTATGACAGAAAAACTGGACCAGGTCCTTCGGAGTATTCATCAACAGTTTCTTGAATATTATAATGAATTTTTGTCCATCGCCGAGCGGGCACCTGAGTTGTTTATCGCCGGTAAAATGGAGACTCGCCTGCAGGATGACTTGTTGAGGGTGCAACTCTATCGTTTAGCGACTGATAAAAGCGTTCACTTCGCGAGAAAAACTCTTGAAGAGATCTTATATGATCGCGGTCGTTGGCAGGAATTGCGGCAACGATTCGCTCATAAGTATAAAGATGAGTTGGCAACCACCTATTTTACCTCGGTAATGCGAAAGGTTTTCGCATTACAGGGGGACTCCATTGAGTTTGATAATGACGGCATACAACATAGACAGATCGAGCCGGATAAAATAGTCAATAGCTATCCATTAAAGCAAAACTCTCGACTGGGTAAGACTATCCTGATGGCGCTTGACGATTCTGTCTTTTCAGGCTCGTTTTCAGTGAAAATCGCCGAAGATGCTGATGTTCTGGCTGAAATCATTAATGACCAATTAGTCGAAAAAAATGCTCTGGCTTCTCTTGAGGTGTTAAGGCCAACGTTCTTTCGGGGAAAAGGAGCGTATCTGGTAGGGCAGTTACGGATCAGTACTGAAATTATTCCTTTGGTCATCAGTTGCTTATCTTCTTCTGAAGGGGTAAAAATCGATGCCGCGCTTGTTGGCTATCAAGCGACGAGAAGTTTCCTGTTTTCTTCAACCCGTTCCGCTTTTACTGTTTCAACGAGGCACTACCAAGAGCTATACAGTTTTCTGCAACGATTATTTCCTGGTGAAAATCCTGCCTATATTCTTGATATAATAGGTTTTAACCATCCCGCCAAAATAGCCCTTCTGCAACAGCTGAGAACAATCTTTCAAACAGGTGAGCAGTGTCGATACCTTGGTATTGGTCCGGTTGACCTTGTCTTCGGCTTAAAGGGATTCCCGTTGGTCTTTAAAGTGATTCGGCGGGGAGTGTCTGACAGAAAAAGTATTGTCGATAATTTCAGGAAAGTACATTTGATTGATCGTCTGGGACAAGTCCTGGATTCTCTTGATTACCGGAATTTGAAGTTCAAACGAAACCAATTCTCTGATCAACTTATCGAAAAATTAGAAAAAGAGCAGCCTGAAGATGTGATTATCACTGCTGAGCATATCTATATTAAGCAAGTATATGCCACGCGGCGAATTATACCCATCGATGAATTTGTTCGTTCTGCCGACAAGAAAGACGTGCGGCAGGTCCTGCTGAGTGTCGGCTGGAATATTAAGCATTTGGCCGCCATGGGTTTTTTACCGAAATCCTTAGGGTTGGAGCATTTTGGGCTCACCTCATGGGGCCGGGTTGTCTATTTGGACAATGCCTCACTTGTCGATATTCGTCTGTTTCGCTTTAGTGGTCAACAGGATGCTGCCGCCTTGGCATCAGAACAATACAAAGTTGACCCGGCAACCTTTGAGCAGGATTTGCAAATTCCCCCGCAGTATCAGGATGTTTTTCGCGCAATTCATAATGATCTTTTTTCGGCGCGATTTTGGCAGAATATACAAGCAAAAGTTCAGAGTGGCCGCTATCCGGATTCTTTTCCGTATCCATCGCGTTATCGACTGAAATCGAGAAAATTTCGCTGTTCGGTTTTAGAAGAACTCCAGCGGATGAGTGACACGGCGAATTCCAAACAGATCCATATGGTTCTGGATAACCTGGCGGTAATTGACGTAGAGCTTGCGGGCCTGAGTTTTTTGCGGCTGGAGGTTCCTTCTCCCAGTGCGCGGGTGCTGGTTGTAGAACCAATCGGCCCTGAGATTATCGCTCAGTTACACCAGCGATTTCGAGATGTGACGTTTGACATCATGCAATCAGAATCAGAAGTGGTTGAGAGTGCCGGCCAATGGACCCCCGGCATACATGGCAAACTTAATACCCTGGTTCAGGTCAGGAGGTATGACTATGTCATTGGCTATGTTAATGAGACATTTAATAAGGACTTTTTCAGGCTGGCGAAGCTTAAAGGGTTCTTACTTTTGTCAACTGGAACACATAACATTGATGTCGAAGCTGCGACAAATTTTCATACTGTTGTCACTAACGCCCCCGGGCCAACGACAACGACTGTTGCCGAACAAAATATAGGATTGATGCTGGACGCCATTTATTGCCACGCTGTCAGGTATGGCCAAGGGCCTGACGGGTTTGACAAAATAGCAGATAGTGGTCGAAGCGGAGCGAGGCCACTGGTAATAGCCCAGATCATGTGGTTGAGTTTTTTACAGAGGTCATTAAAACTTGATGAGATGTTTTCCTTTGGCGCAAGCGAGAGGTATGTGCGCACCGGGGTTGGCGAGCACGCCACCGTTTATCACGATCAAATAGGTCAAAACAAAGAGGCCGGCATTGCCCGGAGTGTAGGCGTTATTGGTGTAAATGAAATCGGTTTGCATCTCATTGAATTTTCCATCGCCCACGAAGTTGCAACTATATTTATCCTCGACAGTGAATACAGCGATCTTTCTCTCGATACCAAAAAGCGGCTTGGGGAACTGATCTCTCTTCAAAAGGAAACCTCGGCGACAGATGGGTTGTCTATCCAAATAGTTCCGGTGAGCCGTGCAGAGCTCTTTGATCGTGCCGACTATTTGTTTACTGCCGAAACTGGTGATCCCGGCCGAGGCACAAGTGGCAAGCAGGCTCATAAAATTCATATTGATATTGCCAACGTTTTTGTCAGTAACCTTTTTGATTTAAATAGTTCTGTCATAAACAAACTAACGCTGGGCATTCAGGGGTTGGGGCGTATTGGCGAGGCTGTTGCGCAGCGGGCAATTAAACTGGGTATGAATATTCTTATCTATCAAAGAGATCCCGACCGGCCGAAGTATCAGGCGAAACTGGCGAATTTGAGAAAATTGGCTGCCCACCACAATAAATGGCTCAACCAATCGCTTGCTGTTGAATATGCCGAAGATAAAGATGCGTTCTTTAAGAAAAGCAATATCATCACAACCCTGGCTGCGACCACCGACAAGACAGAAGGGTGGGTGGATCAAAAAGGACTGGATCTTTTTGCCACCGAAACCGTAAGCCCAGTGCGGGTGATCATCAGTGCCGGTAAAGGACTTGTCGACGAAGATGCCTTAATTCAGTTCCTGAAAGCTAATCCTGAGGCCGAGGCAAGGCTGGATATTCTCGTCGATGAACATGAAGGGGGAGCATATCTAAAACTCATCGATGATAACGGTCTGCCGCTGACAAACATTAAAGTTACCGGGCATACCGCCGCTGCGGTACGGGAAGTACGACAATTAAAGATATTCAAGGCCCTTGATAATTTACGGGATCTGATCGACGGTCGGATTCCTCCCAATATAGTCAACAGTCCTATAACTAAAGGAAAGACCGCGGGATTGCAAAAAGTTGTTGAAATTGAGGGTCTCAGGTTTTTTCGTATGAGTGTACCTTCGCCAAAGGCCAAGGTGCTTGTCATTGAGCCCTTACCCGCCGAGCTCGTCCTTCATCTTCAGCACGCCTTTGGCGACGTCTCCTTTGATATTCTGCTGGTCGAGTCAGAATTAATGGAAGTGGACGGTGAGTGGTCTCCAGGGATTAACAGTAGACTGAATGCTATTGTGGCAAGTCAGGATTACGACTATTGCCTGGGATATTGTAATGCGAATTTTGATGCGTCGTTTTTTAAGCAGGCGGGGTTAAAAGGCCTCATCCTTTTTGCAACTGCAACCCATCATATTGATTTAGCAACGGCCAGTGAGATGGGAACAATAGTGACCAATTCGCCTGGTTATACGACGGTGGCGGTAACGGAACAAAATATCAGCATGGCTCTTGATGCGCTGTATGGCCGCTATGTTCAGGAGTATTATTCGGAAGGGGCAATTGCCCTGAATAAAATTGACATTTCAGGAGAGCACCACGCCAGGACAGTGGCGCAAATCATGTGGTTTACCCTGCTGCGGCGGGCTTTGCGGCTGGATGCCATGTATACGTTCGGCTCGGGAGATAAATATGTGCGTACCGGTGTTGGCCGGGAGGCGACTGTTTATCATGACCAGCTTGGACAATACAGCGAGGCGGGTATCTGTAAC
Source organism: uncultured Desulforhopalus sp. (assembly GCA_963677465.1). Taxonomy (GTDB): domain Bacteria; phylum Desulfobacterota; class Desulfobulbia; order Desulfobulbales; family Desulfocapsaceae; genus Desulforhopalus_A. Next base: position 2,030,923 of record OY781976.1, read on the forward strand.
AGTATTGCTATTATTGGACTGGATGAGGTGGGCATAACGCTTATTGAACTGGCAATGGCCTATGAGATTTCAACGATCCTCGTTCTTGAAGAGGAGTACAAAAACCTTCCGGCGCAGCAGCGCTCTCGACTGGATGACCTGTTAAAGCTTCTACCCGAGGTTTCAGAGACAAAGCCGTTTGCCATCAACATAAAATCCGTCGAGCTAGATGAGTTGATTGATACGGCTACATATTCCATCAAAACGCCTGTTGCATTTGGCAGCGAAATCTTAAAGGAAATAAAAACCAAGAGTTCGATAAGCGTCCTTGCCGACAAGGTCTATATCCATGATTTATGCATATTTGATCGTTCAATGATCGGGTTAACCTTTGGCGTGCAAGGTTTAGGTCGTATCGGTGAAGCTGTCGTTCAACGGGCACTGGCCCTGGGGGCGAATGTCATTGTCTGCCAAAGAGACCCTGAGCGACCTCAATATCAACAAAAACTCAAGCGCCTCAAGCGCCTGGCGCAAAACAGGGCAGGGGTTTACGGTAAAAAGATCGATGTGGCCTATGTCGAAAAAGACAAATTGTTTACAAGCAGCAACATTGTAACAACATTAGCGGCGACGACCTCAAGAACGCGGTATTGGGTTGACCGTCAGGCCTTGGATATGCTTGGCGGTGAAGCTCAAGGCTCAGTCAGGATTCTCGTTAATGCGGGAAAGGGGCTGTTGAATGAGGCGGAGCTTGCGCCGTTTCTAAGGGAACGTCCAGATGTCGAGGTACGGCTGGATGTTCTTTCCGATGAACAGATAGGAAAAGCGGGCCAGCGGTTTATTGATTCAGAAGGCAGGCCTCTTGCTAACCTGAAGATTGCCGGACATACCGCGGCGGCTGTTAACGAACTGCGCCGTCTTAAAATATTTAATGCACTGAATAACTTACGACTTCATATAGATGGCCAGAGGCCGGGTAATCTCCTCAATCCAGAGTAATTGAGGATCGTTAGCCTCTTTCAGTTAGCCAATAAATTTTTGCAGGGCTAGCTCCTGTTTCTCTAAAGCGTTCTGTTTGCTGATCATGCTGGCCTCAACCACCCGTTCACTGCAATCCGTTAACGGACAGCGTTCGCAGGACTCACTCACTTTTTCTATTTCAATCGTGGGATCATTGATAAACTTAATTATCGATTCCGACTTTTTGTCAATTTTGATGCCCAGGGCAATGGCCGATCCCCGTGTTTTGGATAGTGACAATGGCCGTGCCATACTGAACAGCAGAAAACTGGTGCCATTTTTAACAAATTCAATCTTTTGCGCTCCCACGGCGAGAGGTACTTTGTCGTGGTGTATTTTTTTAAGCAGCCGAAGAGGCAGCAATCGCCGACAATGGTGTTCATTCATCCCGAGGCCATATGAAATAAGGCTGTCGGTCATATTGAGTTCCTTGGTGAGCATTATCGACAGATGGTCCACCGCATTAACAAACCGGAAATAAAAGACGTTCTGTAACCCCAAAACACCAGGAAGAAGCTGACTCAAGCGATGAAGAAGCATTTCAGGAGTTGCTTTATGTCGATCAAGGAGCTTCTGAAAAGAATCACCATCCCATTCAGGTCGTTCCATCATTTGTTGTAAATCCTGTGCTACCCGATCCTGTTGCAGGAGGAGAGCCCCGCCAAAATAGGAGGCTTTGAAGTTATTGACCAACTGATCAAAATTCTGCACTTTGATCCATGACGATGTAAGGGGGCGGTTGATAATTGCTAATTTCAGAAAGCCAATTTCACGTGCTAGGATAAAGGCCTTCTGGGATTCCAATAAATTACCGTTTATCGAAAGCAGGCCTTTCGCCCTTAAAATTGAACGAAAGCCATTAAGGTCAGGATGCTCAGTGAGTTCTTTCTGCTCCACCGTGTATGCATGATTTTCCTGAAGAATCTTTTTGAGTTGTTGAAAGGAGGGTGGGGCGCCGTCAATCTTTCGTTGCTGGGCATATTGCTTCGCCAGATTTTCCAAATCGGGGAAAAAGTTTTGGCTCTGCCTTACGTAGGTGCGCAGCGCGGCAAAGAGAAAATTCTCCAAAGACATATCATAGGCTCGACTGATCTGTAAAAACGTCTGCAGGAAGGCATGGGCATGTTCCGGATTATTCTTAAACAATCCAAGTATATCACTTGCCGAAATGCCAAAGAGATGAAAAGGAAACTGCTTAACCAGGTCGGAATTGATCAGGGCGGTAAAGGGGTCGAGGCTTTTACTGACCTTGGAAGAGACCAGGGTGTCATAGTCTACCTCCAGGGCTTGGGCCAACCGGATCAGTTTCTCGGGTTTTGGGTATTTTTTACCGGATTCAATCTCACTGAGGTAGGAAACCGCAATGGTGGTTTTCTTGGAGAGCTCCTGCAAAGATAATCCCAGACGGGTTCTGTAGGATTTAATCTTAATCCCGAAAATAATTTTTAGATTCTGTTCATTTATTAGCTGTGTCATTTCTTTACTCTACGCCAGTCTCAACGAAATTTCAATATTTCGCGAAAAAATCTATTTAGCGAAATTTCGCTTGACGTCCTCCCGCTTGATACATACCCTAACTAAAAACCAACTCTACTTAAGGAGGAGCCATGACAGAACCAATAACAAATCGGCTGTTATTTTCCAAAGAAATTGCCAAGAATTATAGAGATGTACTCAGCGACAATACACTCGCTACTCTCGATAAAATGGCGATGCTGAACGATGAACGTATCGCCCTGATGGAGAAGCGGAATAGTAGACGACAACAAAGATTTGCAGATAAAGAGCGAATCACCTTTTTAAAAAGTGATGGAATGATTGGCGGCAGCCAAATTTCAGTGGCTGATGCAAGGGCAGGAAAGTTCAGTGGTCCTGTCATTCCCAAAGATCTACAGAGACAATGGATCCAAGGTACCGGCCCGGCCGCCAAACCAGATGCACCGCTTGAAAGCAGCATAAGAAACGTCGCCTATGCACTGCTTTCCGGAGCAGATGGCTGGATGTTTGACGGAGAAGATGCTTTGGGCCAGATCAAAACCATGTCTCTGGATAATATTCGTAATCTCGCACTTGCCTATCGAAAGGATCCACTTTTCCTTGGTGTTGCAGAAAAAGTGGCAAAGGATATGAATAGCTGGGCTAAATCCTTTCTTGGAAAACCAATCATCGAAGATTGGTCGAAGCAACTCAACTTCACCACAAGGATATTCAGGCCCCGGGGACTCCATCTCGATGACCGGCATTTCAGAGACGCTGATGGCCGGGGACTTTCCGCGTCTATCGTTGATACAACCCTTTATCTCTGCAATACTCACGAGGCTTTGCGAAAGAGCGGTTCTTCCCTGGTGCTTTATTTGCCTAAAATCCAGACCGCCGAGGAAGCGGCATTTTGGAAAAAAATACTGGATACACTCGAATCCGTCTTAGGATTGCCGCAAAATTCCATACTCGCTTATGTGCTGCTGGAACAGGTGGAAGCAACCTTCCAGATTATGGAGATACGAGCGGCCTTAGGTGGTCATTTCGTCGGCTTCAACACCGGCAGATGGGATTATATCAACAGCGTCGCCGATGCCATGGCATGGGATAATAGTTTTATCAATCCCAACATTGAAGAAATCGGCATGACCTATGGCTATATGAGAATGTATGAAGACAGGGTCCGACGTTGTGTCAACACCCCCGATGAAAACGGCAGATTCGCCTTGTTTCAGGGCGGGATGGAGCCGAATATCCCGGTTGGTTCCAAAAAAGGTGTCGAGGCCAGTATGAAAAATGCCGTTGCTGGCGCCGAACGTGAACAAAAGGCCGGTGCCAGCGGAAAATGGGTCGCTCACTGGAAGATGGTCCATATCGTCCGGCCGGTCTGGGAAAATGTCGGTGAGAACAACCAGCTTGGACGATCCTTTCCAGCGCTTTCTTATGAGCAGAAAGATGCCGATAATCTTTTCCTGCTGGAAGATGCAGCCCGCACCATTCGCGGGGCGAGAAATCTCTTAAGTGTCGCCCTGCAATATGGCAATGCCTTTTTACAAGGGTTCCAGGCGGCGGCCTTGAAGCCTGGCGACTTTTTCGGCAATGATGACATTCTCTATCTCATGGAAGATATGGCAACCGGTGAGATCCGTCTGAGCATCCTCTGGGAATGGATTCATAAAGGTGCAGCACTCACAGAGGATGACAGCGAGACAGGTCTTAAGAAAGGAGAAGTCTTTACCAAAGCAATTTTTGAAAAGCTCCTGGACGAAGAATACAGCAAACTTCTCAAAGCGGACAACCGCGATGTCCATGAAAAATCAAAAACAACTTCCCTGCCGATTGTCTATGAAGTGATAAAGAAATACATCGACGAAGAAGTAAAAATCCCTTGGTATATCGACTTGTTGAATATTAATCTGAACAACCTCGATTTGACCGAAGGCCAGCGCCGAATTGAAGCCTATATCAAGAAATTCAGACAAACCGGTCAGCGAATTACAGAAAATCTGGACCATTTAAAATAAAGATAAGGGGAATAAAATGTTGGAAAAACAAATCAGTGAATTACAGGAATATTTCTCCGATCCCCGTTTTAACGGGATTCAACGACTCTATTCTGAGCGTCAGGTGGCCGAACAACAAGGAACTATTGCCAATGATTACACCGTGGCACGCGAGGCGGCAAAAGGGTTTTACAAGCTCTTGCGGGATAAATTCACCAACAAAGATTCAGTGACCACCTTCGGTCCCTATTCACCCGGTCAGGCAGTAACCATAAAAAGAGCAGGGATCGAAGGGATATACCTCGGCGGCTGGGCGACATCGGCAAAAGGTTCTGTCAGTGAAGATCCTGGCGCCGATCTGGCCTCCTATCCCCTCAGTCAGGTTCCCGACGAGGCGGCCTCCATCGTTAGAGCCTTGCTCACCGCCGATAGAAATCAGAAATTCTTTCGCTCCCGTATGACAGAAGAACAACGGCAGAAGAGCCCGGAAATTGATTTCAGCCCCTATATCATAGCCGACGCCGATACCGGCCATGGTGGTGATGCCCATGTCCGTAATCTGATCCGGCGTTTTGTGGAAGTTGGTGTTCCTGGTTATCATATCGAAGATCAACGACCGGGTACAAAGAAATGTGGTCACCAGGGCGGCAAGGTTCTTGTTCCTGTTGACGAACAGATTAAGCGATTGAACACCGCCCGTTTTCAGTTGGATATAATGCGGGTTCCCGGCATTATCGTCGCCAGGACCGATGCAGAGGCCGCGACCTTGCTCGAAAGCAATAATGACAGCAGGGACCATGCCTTCATCCTTGGGGCAACAAACATTAATGTACCTCTTTACAAATTCTGTGCATTGGCGGTGCAGCGTCTGTTTAATCAATCAGGACATAAAGAAGTGCTCGGTCATCTGCTCTACGATCTGGCCGAAGAACAATATGAGCTGGCCACCAATTGGTTTAAGTCGGCGGATATCTATGAGAAATTACAATCGATTATTGCCAGAAAGGTCTCAGCTGACGGGCTGGAGTTAGAACATATGCTTGATGAGGCCATGACCATTGTGGTGCAGGCCTGGGAGAGTGATGCTGGTATTAAAACATTTCCGCAAGCCGTTGCTGAACGAATACAACTCCTCCAGGAAGACGGCCAGGATACAGCAATGAGCGTTGATGAATGGCTGGCTTACGCTAGAAAGGTCTCGCACTTTATGGCCAGGCAGAAGGCTAAAAAGATTGGGGCCAATGTCCCATGGGACTGGAATCGGCCCAGAACAACAGAAGGCTTCTTCCAGATTCGTGGTGGCATCGATTATGCCATTGCCAAGTCTCTGGCTGTGGCACCTTATGCCGACCTTATCTGGATGGAAACTAAAACAGCCAATTTAAAAGAGGCCACTGAATTTGCTGAAGCTATTCATGCCGTCTACCCTGATAAAATGCTTGCCTATAATCTCTCGCCTTCATTTAACTGGGATACAACCGGGATGACCGATGAAGAGATTCGCCAATTTCCAAGCGATATTGGCAAACTTGGCTATGTCTTCAACTTTATCACATATGGTGGCCATCAGGCTGACGGCGTGGCAGGCGAAGAACTGGCAACCGCCCTGAAGCAGGATGGTATGCTTGCCCTGGCACGATTGCAGCGCAAACTGCGATTGATTGAATCGCCGTACACCACCCCGCAGACTCTGGTTGGTGGTCCAAGACTTGATGGAGCACTTTCTGCATCTTCAGGTCGAACGGCAACGACCAAGGCAATGGGCAAAGGCTCTACCCAATTTCAACATCTTATCCAAACCGAACCACCGATATCAATCCTTGAAGGATGGCTTGCCAAGTGGTCCGAATACAACAACGTCACTCCTGGTCTTTCGGCGCGACTCAGGCCGCAAAGCCAAGGCTCTGACATCTTGGAGCTTAACGTTCTTGACAGTTCCAAAAACAAGGTCGCGGAGGTGGTTTTTAACGTCATGTGCGATCGTGAGGACAAGGTTTTTCTGTTTATCCGCAATCAGATTGTTACTGATACCAGCATGAGACGAAAGAGGTTTATGACGCTGTTGCAACTTTTCCTGATACACCGGTATAAAGCCGACATCATTCAGTATATGACGCCAACCGATGATAATCGGCAACAAACCAATGGCATGAAGCGACATGACTTCTTTGAAGATGTTATCGAAGAGATTGGCGATATCATCGTCGCCCATGTCAATAAGAAGATTGTTGGCAAAATAGTCGGCAGTGATGGCCAAGGTATAAATAAGCTGATTGATCAAAAGGGATAGCCCGGCCTCAATTACCCAATGAGTAGGCACGCTATACGAATAGTTTTTAAGGGGCGAGGGATTACTCTCGCCCCCTAATAGCAATAGTGGTTATGTAAAATGAAGGTTCTGGCAGAATATCCAGCCCTTCGATTAAAAAAAAGGCGGCGGCAAGATTATCAATATCTATTCGATGATGAGTGAACTCGGCCGGGAGACTGTATCAGCCTATGCTGCAGCAAAGGGTGGACTGAAAATGCTGACCCGCAACATCACCAGCGAATACGGAGTTTTCAACTTTCAGTGCAACGGCCTTGGACCGGGATATATTGCCCCCCCAGACCGCACCGCTTCGCACGCCGGATCATTCTTTCAATAAGTTTATTATAGCCCTCGACCCTGACGCCTTCGGTGGAAAAAGTGTCCTTACCGAATGGGTGGAGGATTATCTGCACTATCTCCGTGAAACGGCCAGCACCACAGGACCATTCATCTGGCCGGAAAAGCGCGGATGGCGCGAGCGTGATATCAATCTGGTCCAAGGTGTGCCATTATATGACGAGATAGTCCAGCAGCTTCAGGATGTTGGAATCTTCGTCAACGAAGGGTGATTATTGTCATGAAAATAAAAAAGCAAATAGCACTTGTCGCCCACGATAATCGCAAGAAAGATTTGAGCGAGTGGGTTGATTTCAATTTTGAGACCTTGCTCGAACACCAGATTCTTGCCACAGGTACAACGGGGCGGATGCTTGAGGAGGCACTGAACCTAAAAATATCTCAAGGAAACAGTAAAAAAGATACGGTACATATCATAAAGCTGAAATCCGGTCCGCTCGGTGGAGATCAGCAATTGGGGGCGATGATTGCCGAGGATAAGATCGATATTTTGATATTTTTCTGGGACCCGATGGAACCGCAGCCCCATGATGTAGATGTAAAGGCTCTGCTTCGTATCGCCGCTGTGTATAACATTCCGGTGGCATGCAATCGCTCTTCTGCCGATTTTATTATTTCATCACCGCTCATTGCAGAACCATACAGCCAGCAATTGAAAGATTACTCGGTCTATTTGAAGCGAAAAGTTGAACTGTGATTTGGTTTTTAAGTTACTTCTGTTCTTGCCTCGGGGCTCTGTAACTAACGGTTATTAGTAAATGTTCTGGTCATCACGAATACAGTATCAGTCGTCCTCATTAGTATTTGTATTGTCGGCAGCGTCTAATTCTTCAGCTTCTTCAGGAAAATATTCCTGCAGACATTTATCACAAATGCCATGACTGAATTCAGCTTGTGAGTGTTGCTCAATATAGTTTTCTATGCGAATCCAATACCCTTTATCGTTTCGAATTTCCTTGCAATATGAGCAAATAGGCAATATCCCCCTTAAGGTTTTAATTTCCGTCAATGCTTTTTCGAGGTCATGTACGGTTTTGTTTAACGAGTTGTTACTTTCGATCAGTTCGCTTACGGCGGACTGGAGTCTCTTTTGTTGATCCTGAAGTTCTGCATTTTTCCGTTCAATGGACTCTTGATATTGCGTTTGGGCAATGGCGCTTCTTGTTCTGATAATTGCCAGACTGAATAACAGGCAAGCAAGTATCAAAGAAGAAAATATGAGCGTTTGTCGTTGAACTTTTGATTGCTCTGAAAGTGTTTCAGGAGCAATTCTTGAAACGATGATCCAATGATAATCATTCAGGGTTCCATCTTCATTGGTTACTGATTTTAGAGGTTTTATGACCTCAAAGGTAAACAGGCCGTTTTTATTTCTTACCTGCCCCCTACCTTTCCTGGTAATATCATCCCACTCGTCTGGATAGCGATTTTTGAAGGTTATATCTTTCCGGTCTTGATACATGAATCCCCACTCGTCTTCTTTTGTTGCTCCCTGAAGCCAATAACCATCTTTATTGAGAAGCATACTCTCTCCAGACTGACGTTGGCTCCATTGATGAAAGGAGTCCAATATCTTTTGGGCCAGAAAATTTAACAGTAGTACTCCTTGCTTCTTTCCGTTTTTGTCAAAAACCGGCATGCCTAAACGAATCATCGGCTTCTGGGGGATCTCTATTGTTTTCTTTTCAATATTCAGGTCAAGTGGTGAAATGAAAATTGCATTTTTTGGCAATTTGAAGGCGTCTGAAAAATAATATCTATTGGCTTTATTTTGCAGACTGTCGAGAGGAACAACGGCTGGCTTTCCGTTATTATAGTTAATGCGAATTCTCTCCATTCCCGTACGGTCAAGAAAGCGGATTTGATCATAAAGTCCTTTTTCCTTGCTGAAAGTCGAGTAATCTCTTGCCAAATCTTTGTTTTCTGTAAAGCCGCTGTCTATAAAATCCTGGAGTTCGTGTTGATTCGACAGATATTGAATATCTGTCAAGATAAATCCCAGTTCTACTCCAAGATTATCGTGGTAGAGTTTCACGATATTACGTTCACGCTCTTCAAGAACACGCAGAGAATTGTTTGAAGTATACCAATAAAAACCAAGCAGGAGTAAACTGACGAGAATGGCTAAAGGAATAAAAAAAAGGCTCACCTGTTTCCAAAATGCTCTTCGACCATCATTTACGGATTGAGATTTTCTCTGTTCAATCATTTTTGTCTTGCTCTGCAGTGTAAGGCTGGAGTTGCCTTTGCATAGATTGTTTTCTTTTTGATTTCAATTATTACGTTCTTTACCGCCAATTGCCTCGATAACTGTGTCGTTCAGCTGCGGGCAGTAAAGCTTCTTTGCAGCGGCACCATTAATGATTTTTTCCCACTGACGAAATGAATCTACGTTTTTTAAGGTGTGCTCAGTAATTTTTGGATTACCTTTTTCAGCAATCTCGCGAATGCCCTCAAGTGCATGGTTGTCGGCTGGGAAGTACAGAGGTATAACGCCGTAATTTTTGGGGCACGTTGCAAAGATCTTCCTTGATAGACGTTCACGCTGGCAATCTTCCAGAAATTTTTCTATGCTGAAAAAGTTAAGGCTGCCTAGAGCGCCCATGGCATGTCGAACAATATGTACCCCATATTTGCGAAGCGAGTTGCGGCTCAATTCCGACTCGAAAACCGCCTGAGAAGTTACCTCGGTCAGGCTGGTACTGCCCCCGGTTTGAGCTGATGGGAACCCTGTAATCCAGGTGTTGACGCGGGCCAGGGCTGCATTGATAAGAGTTTGATTGGGCGAACTGTAGGAGATATTTCCGCCTGCCTCGGTAACGCTGGGGATACCACCGTGCATACACAATATCCCGGGGTTTACCGTCTGGGCGATAATCATCATGAACATCACCTGGGCATGGTTCTGCGTCAAGAATGACTCCGGGCTGCCGGCTCCAGAAACGCCGGCAATCGTCTGGTCAATCAGTAGTAGATTGTTACCGGTGCGCGCGCTTCGCAAAAACGGCTCCACCATGTTGCTCATGGGAGAAAGGGATGTAATCAGGCTTGTACCATCGAGCCAGTGCTCTTTGTCCTTCAAAAAAGACACCTCGCCAGCAGCCATGGTATTTGTCGGGATCATCTTCAGCCCTGGATAGGCTCTTTCCATGAGCTGAGCAATTTCAAAGAGGGATATACTCTTGTCGCAGCCCACCGGCAGGCTGAAAATGTTCACAACATCTTGTTGTTCAGCCACCGAGCTGATGATTTTCTCGTACTCTTTACGATTGGCCGGACGGAGTGCTTCTTCACCAGGCCGTTTAAGAAAAGGCGATGTTGCACCGGTGCCGAAAGTATTCTCTCCGGGGTCTCCAGCCATTTCCCGGGGCACCTGCTCCAGACAATGGTCGACATAACTCCTTTTCAGGGGGATGAGCAGAGCTGTTTCATTGTCGAAATCAATGGCATCAGCCTGCAGGAGGATATCCATGAGAACCTGGTTCTCGGCAATGTTCATACCAATTTCCGTCAGCACTCGTTTAGCATTTTCATCGATGCGCTGGTAGACCGCCTTCTCTGCGATGAGGTCGTCCATGTCCTCTAATCGTAATCGAGTTTGTTCAAGAATAGTGTCATCGATGACATGCTTGAGGATATCTTCATATATGGCCTTTGCCTGTTTGAAATCAGCCTCCTTTTCCAGGAGAATACCTTTTTTGAAGATTGTTTCCGCGTTCGAGCACATGGGAATTTCCTTATTGAAAAGCATTGAACAGAATCGTTTTCATGCAGATCATTCAACTATTCATGCCTTCTCGCTATAGCATCAAGGCAGAATCTGCAAATGGCTCTAAATTTGTGATCTCGATTCAAAGGACAGTAAAAAAACAACCGTCCTTTGGATCGGAAGAGATGTGTTTCTTATAAAATTAAACGTGCGCAGCTCATCACCCATTGTGAAAGGGGAAATCGCAATGATATCAGTATATTTTACGTTTGCTGAAGCTGGAACCGATAACATTGAAACTATTCTCCACAATAAACAGTGCATTCGGGTCCACACCAAACACCTTAGCCTCAAGCCGTTTGAGTTGAAGGTTGTTGGTTATCGTCATGACCATATCTTTTTCCTTGCCCGAGTAGGCACCCTTTCCCTTTAACAGGGTTGCTCCCTGTTTCATATCCTTTGTGATAGTATCAGCAATTTCCTGATGAAAGTCACTGAGGATATAGACAATTTTTCGTTGACTGAACATGGAAAGGACCTGCTCAAGAGAAAGTGTGCTGACAAAGGTGAGGATCATCGAGGCGATAACAATATCTGCATTGTACTGAGTTGCCACAACTGTAAACAGTATCACATTGTACAACATGAAAAACTTTCCGACGCCAAAGTTGAACCTTTCATTGAGGATAATAGCCAGAGTATCAAGACCACCACCGGAACCCCGGGAACGTAGGATAATGCCGGAACCGATACCGCAGATCACTCCGCCTGCAATTGCAGCGTAGAGTTGTTCAAGAATTGCGAAATCAAAGCTAATTAGCTCAGTGAAGAGTGTCAGAATAGTGACGCCGTAAAGACTGTAAAGAAAGAAGCGTCTGCTGAGAAAAATCCACCCGATTATAAAGAGAGGAATATTGAGTAAAAAATACCAGATGCCCGGAGAAAGGGTGCCTGTTTGGTAAAATATTAACAGGCCGGTACCGTATAATCCACCAATTATGAATTTATGATGAACCAGAATAGCTTCGGCACCAATTGCAAAAAACAGAGAACCAAGGGTAATAAGCAGAAGGTTCCAGAAAATCTGAAGAATAGCGTTATTGAATTTCATGAAAGACTCATTAAATAGTGGGGTGACTGGGACATAGATGTATCCTCTCTATAAATGACAATACATGTAACGTACACGTTTCAGGATAAAACACAACCGCCGACCAGATAATCCACGGCATCATGCATACCTGTCTTAATACCACCGAACAATCTTTTCACTGCCCCAAAGGTGAATATAAAATAATCGCACTGTAGTGATGTTATTATCGTTCAGAGTTCTTATTCGAGATGGCTATGCAGAAAATTCCTTTTGAAGAAAGGCACGTATACTTTCCCTGGAGGGAGGACAGCCCCGTAGAGCTTTATTGCCTTCTGAGACAGTACAGATTCCGATACCTCTCTCGGTTAAAGCGAGGCTTTTTCCTTTGAAATCCTGGCCTATACAGAGAGAGGGGAGGGACTGTGTTGTTATATCCGGGTGTTCCTCCTGGATATTTCTGAGAGCGGATGAAAGGTTTCCGAAGCAGGAGGAGCAGGCCGATCTCTGGTCTACAGTTGCGTCAATCCACTTTTTTATTCGACTCTGCACGTGACTATGAAAAATTTTCTCTATAGCTGTGCCGTCGAGATTTATAATTTCTTCATCAGACGTATGGCCTTCGCCTATGCCGAGTTTGTCCGATAAGGTGAGATATTCAACATCTTCATCGACAAAACCGAGAAGGCGGCAGGCATAGCTGTCAACGGCAACGGGGTCTTTAGCAAGGAGCAAAAGATCCCGCTTTTGTGGACTGCCTCCCTCTTCCCAGCAGGGATCCGGATTTAAGCCGTCTACCAAGGCAAAGGCCTGTTGTATTAGGGTGTTGAGGTAAGCAACAGGTTTGTGAACTCCAAGGGTGTGATATCGTCTTTTTTCTGTATTGGGAATGCACCCTTTGAGATTTTTTAGAGCACAGGTTATTCGAGTCTGGCCATGTCCTTTTACGAGAGGAAGGTTAATAAGGCTTCCTCCTTTTTCTTTTAGGTCGGCAATGGTCTTGCAGATTATGAATTCCCCTATGGGGGTCTTCCTTTTAACCGAACTGTCTTTTTGCAGATCAATCAGGGCAATATTGTATTTCTTCGCGAGCGCTGTATAGCCGCATACTTCAAATGCTCTGGCTGTGGAGTCTCCCACCCATGAGCCTTCGGCTATGATGATATTTGTATAGCCATGATCGGCAAGCCACTCTATAAGCCCTTCCGCAATGGCTGGTGTTGTTGTCGCTCCCCCTGATGCGGGACTGCTGACAACAAGGTTGGGTTTTAAGAGAACAGGAGCTTCTTTTTCGCCCAGCCAATCCCAGGCGGCCGCATTTTCAAGGAGTACAGCCACATCATCTTTCAGTTTTTTTCTGTCTTTATTGCTTTTAATCCAGATAGTGCTCATCAATCACCTCTCAAGTATCACAGGGATATAATCATCTGTTTTTATGATAAAGAACAGAGAAAAAATCAATTATAAAGGCGGTCATTTATTAGCAAATATTCGAGACTTGATGTAGTTTGTATTGTCAAACAGACAAGCTACGTTGTTTTTCTACCATTCGTGTGTCATTGGGATTGAAGTTCATTAAACTTCAATCTCATTGATGCCCCACTCCTAAACGATCCATTACATAAATGAGGCTAAAAAATGTCAGAGAGAATACTTATGCCACTGGATGGCTCTAAATTAGGTGAAGCCGCAATTTCCTATATTGATGGACTTCTCGCCAGACTAGCCCCAGGAGAACAAGTTGAAATCACCCTGTTACATGTTATTACAGACGTCAGACATACACTTAAGATACGAGGGGGTGGGGGTGTGATATCGGTTCCACTTGCAGAGGAAGAACTCGTTGAAATGAGCAATAAGGCAAAAGACTATCTCAATAAAGTGAGTCAGGGGCTACAAAGTGATCAAATTATTATAAAACACAAGATTTCGGTAAGTGAAAATCCGGCGGATGAGATTATTAAGGCTGAAGAAGAGGTCAATGCCGACCTGGTGGCCATGTCGACGCATGGTCGCAGCGGGATTTCTCGTTTTGCAATCGGTAGTGTTGCTGACAAAGTACTTCGAGGAGGCTCTGTACCTGTGCTAATGGTGAGAGCGAGTGATAAGCCTGTTAGTGAAAGTGGCCAGTAATATTTATTGCTTTATCCCAGGAGATTCAGCCGAGATGTCAAATCTTCTCTTGATTTTTGTTTGATATATTTGATAGCAAAAGAGGTGGATATGTTCTGCAGTATTTTCAATGATGTTCTCGGTCCGGTGATGCGTGGCCCGTCCAGCTCACACACGGCAGGCTCGTATCACATAGCTATTGTCGTTCGCCATCTGCTTGGAGCAGAGCCCAGTAAGATTAAGATTTCTTTTGACCGGGATGGTTCCTATGGCAAGACTTATGTACAACAGGGTGTTGACCAGGCCTTTGTCACTGGGTTAATGGGCTGGAAACAGACGGATGAAATTTTCACCGTGGCCATCAAATCCGCCAGGAGCAAGGGGGTAGATATTGATTTTCAGATAACAACTCTTCCTCAGGCAGATCATCCCAACTATGTCATTATCGAAGTGGCAGGTAGCGAGAATCAACAGATCAAGGTCGAGGCAAAATCGGTCGGGGGTGGCACTTTTCAGATAGTCAGGGTTGACGGGGCCGATCTTCTTCTTGATGGCAAGAGTTATGTCACATTGCTGACTATTGATAAAGAAATGGAAGCTACGGCCTTGAGCTTTATAAAAAATAATTACCCCCAAGTTGCAATCAGTAGCAGATTGACAGATGGCCATAAACTGGTTCTGCAACTTTCGGGAGGCTCGCCATTACCCCTTGATAAACTGTCCAGCCTGCCATCTGTTCTATGCCTCAGACAGGCTCAACCGGTCTACTATACCCAGAAAGGAGCTCCGCTATTTCTTTCTGCTAAAGAGATGCTACAATATTCAGCCGACCATAATTATAGCCTTGGAAAAACTGTTCTGGAGTATGAAAAGGCCATACTCGGGCTCACTGAGGAAGAGGCCATTGCTGAGATGTTACGACGATATGCAGTGATGCGACAATCTGTTACGGACGGCCTGGATAATGACAAGGTTCACATGCAGCTCCTTGAGCCCATGGCAGGTAAAATAATGGACAGGGTAAAGACAGGAAAGGTCGCCATCGGTGGCCTCCATTCGGTAGCAGGAGCCGCTGCCATGGCTGCTATGCACACATGCAACAGCCGGGGTGTCGTCTGCGCCGCACCCACCGGTGGGGCTGCGGGAACTCTGCCAGGTGTCTTAACCGCCCTTGAGGATGAATATGGAATATCCGAAAGACAGATGGCGCTTATGCTCTTTGCCGCCGGGGGGATTGGTCTTATTCTCGCCATTCGAGCCACCTTTGCAGCGGAGGTTGCCGGTTGTCAGGTGGAAATTGGTGCGGCGGGTGCTATGGGGGCCGCAGCGGTCGTCGAGTTTGCTGGGGCCAATGCCCGTCAGGCCTGTGATGCGGCGGCGATCTCCTTTCAAAACACCATGGGGTCGGTTTGTGATCTGGTGCAGGGCATGTGTGAACTGCCCTGTCATACCCGCAACGCGGTGGCTGCCTCCAGTGCCTTTACCAACGCTGATATGGTCATGGGTGGCTATGTCAATCATATCGATCTCGACGAAACCATAGACGCCGTCTTTTCAAGCGGTTTGATGCTTCCAAGAGAATTACGCTGCACTGCTCTTGGCGGGCTGGCGCTCGCTCCAGCAGCAATATCATTATCTCGAGATAATAGCTGATAGAATTTTTACTCGCTCATACAAATTAAGGAAAAGTCCAGATGACACAACTTCGAATACTCTCAGCGAAACAGATCCGCACAGCCATCAGCATGAAAGAAATTATCGAGGCGATGGAGCTTGCCTTTGTGGAACTCTCCACCGGTACCCCTGAGATGCCCATCCGGGCCCAAATTTCCATTACAGAGCCCAAAGGCACCGCTCTTTTTATGCCAAGCTATATGAAACCCTCTGAGATGATAGGCATTAAAACCGTCACTCTTTTTGAGGATAATCGAAACAACAATCTGCCCTATATTCAGGGAATGGTCAGTCTCTTTGACGGCAAAAACGGTACTCCCAGGGCCATACTTGATGGCATAACCATCACGTCGCTTCGCACAGGGGGCGCTTCAGGTTTGGCCACCAGTCTGCTGTCCCGTCAAGATTCCAACATTTGTGCAATCTTTGGTGCGGGGGTGCAGAGCAGGACCCAGCTGGAAGCGGTCTGCGCTGTGCGTGATATCAAAAAAGTCTTTGTCTATGATGCTCTACCCACCGCAGCAGAAACTTTTGCAAGGGAGATGAGTGAGGCACTTGGTCTTAAAATAGTGGTGGCGAAAAGTTCCCAAGAGGCAGTTCAAGACGCCGATATTATCTGTTGCGCAACCATTGCAGAGACACCGGTCTTTGACGACCAAGATCTGCCCGCTGGAGTACATATTAATGCAGTCGGCTCCTATAAGCCTCATGTTCAGGAGGTTCCCGAGGAGATGGTGCTCCGTTCCCGCCTCTATGTGGATCACCGGGAATCTGCTCTGGAAGAAACCGGTGACTTGATAATTCCCATAAAAAAGGGAGTGTTCACCGAGGAACACATTGTCGCTGAGATCGGCGAAGTGGCTGCGAATAAAGCTCCGGGGAGAATTTCCGATTCAGATATCACCTTTTTCAAAACCGTAGGGGTTGCGGTACAGGATCTCGCCGCCGCCTCCATAATCCTGAAAAGGGCAGAAGAACTCGATATTGGTACCATGGTTGAGCTTTAACTTCTGAAAAGGAGAAGAGCAACAAGAAGTGAGTGAATCAGATTTTTCCGTTTACCGGGGGTAGAAGAATAATATTGAGTTTCGGCTCTTTTCAGTGAGTTGTCGCATATTCTTTTTAGCCTGGTCACATAGATTTTGAAAAACAAGAAATCAACCAGATTGTAATTACCCAAGGAGTAGTAGATGTTGTCAAGAAAAGAGGTTTTTAAAAAACTCAATGAAACAAAGAAATTGCCTTCTCCGTCAGGCGCTATTCTCAGGGTTCTTGGTTTGTGCTATGACGAAACCGCCTCAATTCAGGAAATAGCCGATACAATAGAAGTAGATCCGGCATTGTCAGCGGAGATTTTGAAATATGCAAATGCATGTTATTTATCGTCCGGGGTACAGGTTGCAAGCATTCAGAGAGCTGTCGTCAAACTTGGTACGCAAACAGTTGTAAGTTTGGCGCTAGGGCTTTCTCTTATTTCCGGCAATAAGCAGGGTGAATGCAAAGCTTTTGATTATGAACGATTTTGGTCAATATCTTTGTTGCAGGCTATAGTTGCCAAAAACATTGCCGCAGCAAGTTCAAAATTCAACCAGGAAGAAATTTTTATAGTTGCCCTCCTTTCTCACATGGGCCAACTCGGTTTCGCGAGCAGTTTTCCCGATGAATATGGAAAGCTTCTGACCGAGTTTGAATGTGATTCCTGGGGAAATGGTGGCACCGTTGTCAAAGAGGATATTATTACATACAAGGCGTCTGATCGTCTTCGAAAGGTACTGGAGAAGGAACGCTTCCAGATAGACAGCTCTGAATTGACGGTTGAACTCTTTTTGGTTTGGGGATTACCAGCCTATTACGCTTTAGCAGCCGGTTTCCATGATGATCTGACCTATTACGAATTAGGTACAGGCCAAATAAAAAGGATAGCTGAACTACTCAATCTTTCCCGCCGCATCGCTGAACTGTGCTTTCAGACTCTTGTCTCAAATGAACAGCTGAGAGCTATTGAGCATGATGCTGAAAAGCTTGACATTAGCAAAGAAGACTTCGCCACTATTTTTGACGCAACCATTTTAAAATGGCGAGAGTTGGGACGAATTATCGACGTCCAGACACACGAGATCCGGTCCTACGCAGACATTCAACACGAATAATACTTTTGCAAAATGTCAGCTGTGTAAAATCGACTAACTCCTGCCGAGAGAGAGAGAGGGACAGTTCCTGCATCACATCGATCCGAACCCCGAAGTAAATACTGTTGATACAACAATAAGATGATCAACGAACAGTGAGCAGCTATCTGCCGTGTCGTGATGAAAGAACTCTCGAAAAATGTGCGAAAAACTTTACAAAAGATGAGATACTGAGTAGTCTCGGCGCTCAACTCTCGCACATTACAAGAGTATTTCTGGTTTAATTACTTTTACTTAAAACCTTATCACGAAGGACATCGCAATGCGAATTTTACTGACTATCTTGCTAGTCGGAACATTCTGTACAACTCCCCTGTTAGCGCAGGAGTTCCAGGGAACACTTAAAGACATTAAAAATACAGGGAAAATTAAAATCGGGTATCGTCAATCTCTGCCACCAATGTCTTTTCTCAGCAAAGATGGTATTCCAAGTGGGTATTCTGTAGATCTCTGCAATAACATTGCGGCAAAAGTACAAAATAGAATTGGCAAAGACGTAAGCATTGAATACGTCCCTGTAACAAGTGAAGATAGATTTGAGGCACTCACTTCCAAAAGGATTGATATATTATGCGGGTCAACAACTGTCACTTTAGATCGTCGGGAGTTAGTCGATTTTACACAGCTGACTTTTGTGACAGGTGGTTCATATTTGGTGTTAAGAAAACATAAAATCAAGAACAACTTTAATGGTAAAAAGATCGGTGTCGAAAAAGATACAAGAACCGCAGCCGCGTTGAAAAAACTGTTCGATGGAACTGAAAGTAAGGTTGAGATCGTTCTACTTAACTCCAAGGATGAAGGACTCAATGCCTTAAAAACTGGTGATATCGATATGTTGTCGGCAGATCAGGTTGTACTTATCGGGCTTGCTCTAAAAGAAGATAACCCTAGCGAATTTAGAATTCTTTCTGATATCTTTTCTCATGATCCCATTGCCTTAGCTGTGAGAAGAAACGATGCAGATTTCCGTTTAATTGCCGATAGGACATTATCTAATTTGTATGAAACAGAGCAGATTCAGACAATATACAAGAAATGGTTTAGTGAATTTAATTCGAGCATGCCGCCAGACCTTCAGGCATTAATCAAATTCAATACCATTCCAGCTGAGTAGGAAGGGGTGTTTAAGTGTGTTTTTGTACAGAAATTGGTTATGGGGTATAACTTGATAATTTTGCGTACTTTTCCTAAATAAACTTTTTTGATTTTGGTTGATCTGAGACATATCTGTGACTCAATATTGCCAGCCTCAAACGAGCCCTTCGGCGGATAGTTGAGAGTATCTTTTAACTGCTCAATCCTGTCGAGGTCAAGCCCGTCGTCGCATCCCATGTAGGGTCTGTGAAGGGAAGGCAAAACCACTTCCCGATTTTTTAACCATGTCGCTCATTCGCAGCAAGATTGAGATAGGTTGACAAAGGTACTCACGGAATCCTTGCGCTTGGAATGTGAAAAATCCCGAAATGTTACCTGTAAACATTGGATTTGCACCTCATGTC
Source organism: uncultured Desulforhopalus sp. (assembly GCA_963677465.1). GTDB lineage: Bacteria > Desulfobacterota > Desulfobulbia > Desulfobulbales > Desulfocapsaceae > Desulforhopalus_A. The sequence goes on from OY781976.1 coordinate 2,050,348, forward strand.
GTCGTAAAAACTTTTTAGCTGCTTCGTTGTTGCGATTTTTCTATGATCTTTTCTAAGAGGCTATATTTTCCCGTGAGCCCTCATGGCCGAGAGTACAACTTTCCGTAGTATCTTCTCTTTGCCTGTTTTAGGTTTATTGAGGTCCATTCGTTCCAGGTAAGGTTGTGCATGAGGAGGAATGGGTCTGAACATTTCTGCAATAAGATCTTTGATAAGAGCTGTTTTTTTCTTTGCCGCCAGGACCTTGAGCGAGCCGCCAATGGCTATTTCTTCGGTTGTGAAATCCGTTCCGAATGGGAAGGGTGCAAAGTGACCGTCAGCCTGGAAAGGTTTCAGCAATGCTTCGAGTTTCTCGGGGAAATTCTGCCTGTACTCGGGAGCAAGCTCAAAATCGGGAGCCAGTTTTCCATGAAGTTTTGCTTGTATAATCAGATCGTCCTGAAAGCGTGAATCTGTTATTTTTAATATTTCTTCAATGATTTTAGAATCCGGCTTCCCCCTGACATCGGCAATGCCGTATTCTGTTACAATTATATCCCTGAGGTGCTTCGGGATAGATGTGTGGCCGTAAGAATAAACGATATTGGATTTGACCTTTTTGCAGGAATTTCTTGTGCTTCGTATCATCATGATAAGCCTGCCGTCGGGAAGTGCGTGGGCCATGGAGACAAAGTTATACTGACCACCAATGCCGCTTACTACCCGTCCACACTCAAGCGTGTCTGAGGTGATAGCACCGAAAACATTTGCCATCATCCCGGCGTTGACAAAGCGCCCATCCTTTCTCTGTAGCGAACGGAGTTCCTCATTGCCATAGAGCTGATTCACTTTCTCCACACCGGACATGCCAAATTGCATTCTCTCCTCTTCGCTCATGGAGTTGAGCGCGTTGTAGAAGGCGCGGGGACCGATGAAGAATGCACCAAGTATTACCTCGCCGCACTTAAGTCCGTTGCCGAGGAGAGTCTTCACCGCCGCAATATTTTCCGGACGGGTGAAATTGGCAGAGAGCCTGGTCTCCCCATCGATAATGTAGCCGTCCTTGAAATCCAGGCCCTCTTTCAGGATGCCGAATTTAGAGAGCATTTTGAAATCTTTTTCTTTTAATACCGAATGAATGCCCTCGATTTCTATAAGTAATTCTATAATATTGGCAGGTATTTTGTCGGCAGCAAGTTTTCCTGCATTTATCAGTTTCATAATAGGTATATCGTCATACACTTTTCGCTTCAATACGCCGCTCTTGTAAAGCTGGAAAAATGCGTCGACAAACATCTCGGATGAGCCGTAAAGTCCCTGTTTAAATTTGTTGGTTCCTCCTATCTTTTCTATTAAATCTGAATACTTGTCGGCTATGCCTGTGGTCTTTAGCACCCTGTTGTATTCTTCATTCTCGTTCTGTCTCATGTTTAAGCCGGCGGCAATGGCATCGCCAAGAGCGCCGATCCCGACTTGAAGAGTTCCGCCGTCTTTCACCAAAGCGCTGACGTGAAGGCCTATGGCATGATCCCTGAGGCTTACAGAATCTTTAGGTGGCCCAAATAGCGGATAGTTGAACTCCGGCCCATGGAGAAGCATGTCATACTGGTCTCCAGCCAATACCGCATCGCCGTACATGAACGGCAGCCTGGTGTTCACTTCGCCAATGATTGCGACCTTGCTGCCTTTGTTTCTCATTTTATGGAGTTCTTTTATCGCCTCGATGCATATATCAGTATTGCAGCCCATGGAGTAGATCATCTTGCCGTTTATTTCACGGCAGGAGATAAGCTGGCCGAATACATTGCAACCGAAATCGATTGCGTCTCGTATAACATGGGTGTAGTTGGAATTCAGGTGGTTTCTTTGCGCTGCAGGTGTTTCCATGTAGCCGCCGGCTTTGTTGAAGAATTCATAAATCTCCACATTTTTGGGCAGCTTTCCGGTGCGGAAGTCATGCATATAATCAAATTCAGGTGTCCCTTTGAATATTCGGTCGACAAGGGGCCCCATAAATCTTTTTTCAATTTCGCTTTTGAATCTCGGCCGTTCCAGGGCGAGGGCGGTGACAATGTTCAGTTTAATGGTCGGGTCTTCTTTTGCCCTTCTGTACAGCTCATTGATGAATAAAATAGGCTTTCCCAGGGCGAGAGTCATGGCAAAACTGATCTCGTTGCCCATGTAATCAAGGACATCGTCAACACTTTTCTTTACGTCATTGTAAATCACACCTGTCTTTCCGTTCATCATTCACCCGTAACATTGAGTTTAATTGGGAGGTGACCCGACTGATTGCTGAGGAATTTGACAATAATAGTCCGAACGATGGTCTTGATCAATGTTTATGTTTACGTAAACATTAAATAAAGCATTGCGTTAAATTGTTACCGGCGGGAGTGGATTTACAATCCTCTATAGAGATGGATGTAACCGTTTATATGGGAAAGTTTCTTTGTTCAAGGTCTCAGTTATACCTTAGATTAATAGCTGCAAAAAAAATATAGAGGCCTTTATATGATTATGGTAAGGTGATCACGTGAACGTAAACGTGATTTTTGGTAAAAGTAATCACATATCAGTTTTGTTCGGCAGCATATGAATACAACAGCAAAAGTACAGTTTGAAGTTCGCGACAACACGCCTATGCATCTTCGAATCGGCCTCACGAATGACAATTTTATGGGAACGGCTGACTCAACTTTATCTTTTCGCATTCATAAGGAGCTATAAATGAAAATTGTCCGCTGGGAAAAACATAATGACATAGCCGTTATTACTATGTGTAACGAAGCCAATCGCCAGAATTTAGTATTTGCCGAGCAGATGCTCCAGTGTCTGGACGAGATAATTGAGGATAAATCCATTTATTCAATGGTATTGACTTCTTCTGATGAAAAAAACTTTTCTCAAGGAATTGATGTAGAATGGATGAAACAAAAATTTGTCGATAAAGATTTTGATTCTATCAAAACCTTCATGTATGACATGAACACTATTTTTAAACGCCTTCTGCTTATGCCTTTACCGGTAATTGCAGCTATCAATGGTCACGCATTCGGCAATGGCGCTATCCTGTCCTGCGCCTGTGACTTCAGATTCATGCGAAAAGATAAAGGCTTCTTTTGTTTTCCTGAGGTGGATGTAAATATCCCTTTTCTGCCAGGAATGATGGCCTTTGTCAGGAAAGCAATTCCTGAATATCTGTTTAATGACATGCTGCTGTCGGGGAGACGATTGACCGCAACAGAACTCGACCTCACCAATGTTATTGTCAGCGCAAGCGAAAATCAGGAAGAATTGCTTGAACAAGCAATGGCTTATGCCAGTACCTATAAAAAACAACGTCCCATATTCGGTGAATTAAAAAGAAGAAAGTATAAAGAGATCATCCGAGTCATTGAAGAGGAGGATCCAGAATATATCGAACCGCTCAATTTGATGATGAGTTAAAAATAATCGATATTTCTGACCAATAATGTGGTTATTTTTTACCTTTTTTACATCGTAACTTTTTAGAATCTTCCTGTAGCTTCGGGCTCCACTCCGGGGCTACGCCAGCTGTTTTTCCTTCTTGGTTCTGTCGAACCTCTGCAATTTTTTGCGTTTTTTTCCGGTAACTGTTGTTCGTTTGTAATTTCCCGCCTGACGAGCTTTCGGTTTCGGTTCTTCCGTATACAGTATAACCGTAAACCACCATTCCATTCCAGCAGAGTGCATGATTTCCACAATCCAGCTGAGCGGTAAGTTGTTGGACAATCTTATCAAACTCACCTTAAAAATAAAAAAAATTTGCTTTTGGATGTTCCTTTTAGATAACCTACATGAGACAAAACGTATGGTTCGACCTTGCATGCAGCTACCGATTCCTTTTGCTCTATCAGTTCTCAATTCGCCGATAAACAACCCAATACTTTTTCTTTTGGAAAAACAGAAATGATCCCAAAAAAAATTAAAGCAATGTTCAAGACCGATTGCCCAATCACCAAACGCCCGTTGTTCTCCTGGATGCAAACAGCAGGCCTGCCATTACAGTTGTTACTTGTGGCGGTGATTGTAATAACCGTCGTCGCAAGAGTAATACCGTTAGAATTGCAGAAACGGATAATAAATGAAGCTATCACGCTTAAAAATACCCAACTTCTCCTCATCTATTGTCTGTTTTTTGTTGGTTCGGTCATTGTGGCCAGCGGGCTCAAATTTGTTATCACCATTATTCAGACACGCATTGCCCAGAAAGTCCTTGTGACCCTGCGCAAAGAACTCTACGCCCATATCCTCACTCTGCCCCTCAGTTATTTTAGAAAAACTCCCCCCGGGACTCTGGTTTCAGCCCTTGTCACTGAGGTCGCTCCAACCGGGGAACTCATCGGCATGGCTCTGGCCGTTCCGCTGATCAACATTCTGACCTTTGTTGCTTTTCTCGGCTACCTGCTCTGGTTGAACTGGCTTCTTGCTCTTGTGGCCATGAGCGTCTACCCGTTCACCATGTTTATTGTCCCAAAGCTTCAGCAACGCTCTAACGCGGCCAACAAACAGAGAGTAAAGACCACGAGAGATCTCTCCGGAATCATAACTGAAACTCTCACCGGCATCCATGAAGTTCATGCAAATGGATCTTTTGCCCTCGAAACCAAAAAGTATGGAGCTTTCGTTGAAAGGCTTTTTAAAATTCGCATTATTTGGAATATTTATAAAGAGGGCGCTAAAATTGTCTCCAACTTTAATAATAATTTTGGCCCTTTCCTGATCTTATTGATGGGCGGATATCTGACAATCCAGGGGCGATTGGATCTCGGTGGCTTGATGGCCTTTCTGGCCGCAAACGAAAAACTGTTCGATCCCTGGAAAGAAATGATGGCCTTCTACCAGGTTTATCAGGATGCCAGCGTAAGGTACGTGCAGACCATGGAGTTTCTGGATGAACGACCCGAATTTGAAGCATTTCCCAAAGATCGGCCGGTTGCCAAACTGGAAGGTGGAGTAAGGGCGGAAAATCTCGATTTTACCGTAGAAGGCAATATAAGATTGCTCAAGAATGTTGATTTGTCTCTGAAAAAAGGGGAACATCTTGCCCTCGTCGGTTTTTCCGGGTCGGGAAAATCTACCCTGGCGAGATGTCTTGGTCAGATGTATACACCCACCGGAGGCAAGGCCCTGATAGGGGAGACCGACGTGACCACTCTGTCAAAGTTTGATGTGGCTTACAATGTTTCTGTGGTATCCCAGGCACCCTATATCTTCAATGGCACAATCCGTGAAAACCTGCACTATTCGGTTAATGCCATCAGCCAGAGTTCCGTGGCGGGCATCGAAAAAATTGAGCCGACCCTTGATGAAGAAATAGCCATACTTCAACAGTGTGGCATATTTGCTGATGTTTTGCGTTTCGGACTGGGATCCTTACTCAGTCAAGAGGATGTTAAAATTTATGGTCCCAGGATTATTCGAATCCGGGATAGCTTCAGAAAAGATTTTGCTGACCAGTTAGGCGACAATGTCGAGTTTTTTGATGAGACCAAATTTCTGAAATATTTAACTATTGCTGAAAATCTTATTTTCGCCAGTACAGACAGGGAAGACTATCAAGTCAGCTCTTTATCGGAAAACAGAGAGTACCTTGATTTTATGAACAAAGAAGGCCTGTTAACAGGGTTTTATGCCTTGGGCGCAAACATAGTGAGAGAGTGTATTGACTGCTTAGGAACCCGCGAAGCAGAATCCTCTTTTTATGAGACATCACCCGTCGAACCTGAAGAACTGAAGGCAGTTCGCCGAGTTGAACGAAAATTGAGCAGATCGGGAATGGATGACCTGCACGACGATGATAAAAAGCTCCTCCTCTCCTTGGTTTTCCGTTTTATTCCAGGAAAACATCAGTTGCATTCCCTGCCTGAAGCAACGCAGTTTATGATCATTGAAGGCAGAAAAGCATTTCGCAGAATGATGAGTGCACAAAATGATTCACGCTTTGTCTTTTACAAGCGGAGCGAATACCTGACTGATCAGGCGATCATGGCTAACATACTTTTTGGCAAGCTGACAACCAGTGATCCGCAGGTCCAGGAAACGTTCTCGCAATTTCTTATTCAGCATCTCATAAGTGAAGATATCCTTGAAGAAATTGTCGATATCGGGCTCAACTTTCAGGTCGGTTCCATGGGGGATAAACTCTCTGGAGGACAGAAGCAGAAACTGGCTATTGCCAGATCATTTTTGAAAAAAGCTCCGGTTATTATCATGGATGAAGCAACCAGCGCCCTCGACAACAAGTCTCAGGCCAGAATCCAAAGGCTAATAGAAAGTCGATGGAAGGGCACAAATACACTCATAAGTGTCGTTCATCGCCTTGATATTATAAAAAATTTCGACAAAGTCGCAGTGATGAAGTCGGGAGAAATCGTCGAAATTGGACCGTATGATGAACTGATGGAAAAAAAAGGTAGTCTCTATCAATTGGTCATGGGAAACAGCTGATGTCTGAGACAATAATTTCAACCGAAATCTTGCTCGGAACAGATCTCTCTGCTTTGAAAGAACTTGAGGCAGGTTTAAGCGTATTCGGGGAAAAGGCTCAAATATCCAAGAGGGATCAGTATCAGCTTCGCCTGGTGCTTGATGAACTGGTAACGAATACCGTCTCTTATGGCTTTGCCTCGGGAGTCGGAAGTGGTATTAGCGTCTCAGTCTCATTGCACCCGGATGGGATCTGTGAGATTGTTTACACAGACGATGCCCCTCGTTTTGATATCCTGGCCCAGCCAGTTCCCCCGGAAAAAAGAAGTACCGAAGAAGCCGGTTTCGGCGGCTTTGGTATTTCGCTGGTGGTGCAAATGATGAATGAAGTAACGTACCGCTATAAAGATGGCAAAAATATCATTCGGATGAATAAAAAACTGGCCTTTAATAATGAATAGGAGCCTGTCCGAAAATAGGCATTTTGTTCAAAATTGAGGCATTTTTCATAAAAATAAGCGGAGCTATATATTAATATTGCGAGCATTATTTTTATGAAAATAACGAAAAGTTTGGCAAAAGAACATTCTCGGATAGGCTCATAGACTGTAGCTCATAACAATAGGAAAATACAATGGAACTCAATTGGCAAGACGGTAATAACCTGCACATTCTCAAAGTCTCTGGAAACCTCGATTCAAATACCACCCCGGAGATGGCTCAAGCCATTGAAGCGCGTCTTCAAGAGGCTTCAAAAGACATTGTCATCGATTTTACCGGCGTGGATTATATGTCCAGTGCGGGGTTGCGGGTAGTTATTAAGACCCATCATATGCAGACCAGTGCTGGCAAGAAGATGATACTGTGCAATTTGAAGGATTATGTTCATGAAATTTTTGAAATGTCAGGTCTGGTCAACGTATTAGATATCAGGAAGGATCTTGAGTCTGCGTTACCATAACGGGCAACCTGTTATTTGTGTTCTATCCAGTGGAGGATGCAGTATTGGCGCTGTGGGTGGCGCAGTAATCGGCGCTGTGATTGGAATCTGTTTTAAGAAAATTGCAGAGGGATTGTAGACAGGATGTATAAATATATTTTGGTCATTGTATTAGCGATTTCGTTCTTTACTACTTCTCTTCTGGCTGCTGAGAATAAAAAGAATACTCGAATACTTTTAATTAATTCCTACAGTCAGGGATACGCCTGGACTGATAATATAGTTCAGGGAATTGAAGATATTTTGTCTGAGAGTACCAATAATATTCTTAAGATTGAATATATGGACACCAAGGTGATTAACACTTCTGGTTACTACCGACTGCTACACGATCTTTATGCAAAAAAATACCACGGCAGTACCTTCGATATTATCATCACAAGCGATGATGATGCTTTTCACTTTGCAGAACAATACCGTGATGAACTCTTTCCTGGTACGCCTGTAGTCTTTTGTGGTGTAAATAATTTTAACCCTTCAATGGCGAAAGGGTTTTCCAACTATACAGGAGTAAACGAAGAGGCTGACTTTACGGCAAACCTGGAATTGATATTGTCCCTGCACCCAAAAACCCAAAGAATCTATGTTATCAATGACAGAATGACCACCGCCGAATCTTTAAAACAGGAGTTCAGCCAGGCGGCCTTACCTTTTCAAAACAAGGTGGAGTTTGTCTATTTAGACGATTTAGCTCTTGCTGATTTGAAAGAAAAACTCGCTGTTGTCCCCAGTCAGAGTGTGATTTTCTATTTGTCTTTTTTTAAAGATGCCCGCGGACAATCCTATACACCTGAAGAGGTTCTGCCAATTCTTTCCCAGGCGACAACGGCGCCCATGTACGGAGCCGTTGACTATATGCTTGGCTACGGAATTGTCGGGGGGATGTTGAAAAGCAGCTATTATCAAGGAAAAACAGCAGGAAAACTTGCTCTTGAGATTCTAAGTGGTGTTGATGTTGCAGGAATATCTGTCGTCACCAAAAGCCCGAACCAGTACATGTTTGACTTTAATCAACTTCAGCGGCACAGCATAAGCATTGGAAGTCTTCCGGCCAATCGTATCATTGTCAACGAACCGGAGACGTTTTATTACAGATTTAAACAATTGATTTGGACTACCATCGCAATTTTCACTACCTTGCTTGGCTTTATCGTGATTCTGCTTTTTAACATTAGAAAGAGAAAAAGAGCGCAGCGAGGTCTACAGACCATCATTACCATGGCTTCTTCGATTGTCGATTACCAATCTCTGGAAAGCTTTAAAACGGCCTTAGTTGAGCAATTAAGCGTATTACTGCCGATTAAAAACAACCCATTGCTTCTTAAATATACTGCTCAAGTCGAAACAGAAGGGGATACTCAGTCTCAATCGATGAGCGACCGCGACCAGAGCATTATACGACAATTACCGAAACAGGCAGCTCAACTCATTGGCAGTGCACTGAATGAAAAAAGATGTGCGGTTAATCACAAGCATGGTGTTGCTTTTTTTAAGAGCCAATATCTGCCGGGTAATGTGATCTATATTGAGGGAACAAAAGGGCTTGATGACCTTGATCGCGATCTGTTGGAGATTTTTGCCAACAATGTCACCATGTCTATTGAAAATATTGAAAAGCATAAAATTGAGAAATCTCTTGAGACCGCCCGACAGATCCAAATGAGTATGCTGCCGACGACATTCGGTGAGTTCTCCCAGCAACACGGTGTTGATCTTCACGCCTTTCTGATCGCTGCCAAAGAGGTTGGTGGTGATCTCTACGATTTTTTTGCAATCGATGAAGATAATCTCTGTTTTCTGGTGGGGGATGTGTCTGACAAGGGGGTTCCCGCCGCTCTTTTCATGGCAATGGCAAAAAGTTTGATCCGCTCCGCCGCTGAGAATAATATCTGTCCTGACCAGATCATTACCAAAGCAAATAATCAGCTGAGTAGAAACAATGAACAATCGATGTTTGTCACTGTTTTTCTGGCGGTTTATAATGTTAAAAACCAAAAACTCTCCTTTACCAGTGCCGGTCATAACCCACCATATATCCTTTCCCAAAACGGCGAAGTGAAAATGTTAAGACCTCTGCCAGGCATTGTTCTGGGAGCTTTCCCGGGGGCGTCTTATACTGCTGAAACGGTAGATCTGCAGAAGGGTGAAAGCCTTTATATCTATTCCGATGGCGTCACAGAGGCGATGAATATTGACCTGGAATTATTCGGTGAAGAAAGACTGGAAAGCGCCTTGGCAAAATACCATCAGGAAACATCGGCGGGGATGAATCAGGGTGTCATGTCTGAATTGCAGAATTTTGTCCAGAACGCCCCGCAATCCGACGATATTTCCATGCTTTATGTTCGCTTCTAAACAGAAGTTGATACAATTTACATACTTCAATAAATATAATAAGGACGCTTAAAACAATGGAAGACGAAGGTCGAACCCTGATCCTGCCGGTCAGAACGAATAAACCGCGTAAGACCGGTATTACGGCTATTACGGATCTTGGGGTGCCATGCGGTGAGTTAGCTCATATCCTGGAGAATTATCACAGTTTTGTGGATATAGCTAAACTCGGCATTGGCTCAGCATATCTTGAACCCGCACTGGAGAAAAAAATTGCCATCTATTCGGATTATGGCATACCCGTTTATTTTGGCGGAACTTTGTTTGAAAAGTATTTCTCGCAAAATAAGTTGGATGATTATCTGTTTTTCTTAAAGAAGCTTGGCATTACCTGGATTGAGGTGTCCGACGGTACCATCCCTATGAAATCTGATGAAACTTTAGCGATTATTTCCCGGTTAAAAGATAATTTCAATGTTCTGGCAGAAGTAGGTAAAAAAGATGCATCCGACGATTTAAAGGAAGAGGAATGGGTAACACTTACCGAACAGGTTCTTAATGCTGGGTCTCTATATGCTATTCTTGAAGGAAGGAATTCTGGAGATAGCGGAATTTATTCAGCTGAGGGCCATTTGCGTCAGCAATTAGTAGAAAAGATAATAGAGGTGGTGGACCCAAAACGATTGATCTTTGAGGCCCCCAGCTCTCACAGCCAGAGTCAGTTGGTAAATTTCCTGGGCAACAACGTTAATATGGGCAATATCTTTCTTCGCAACCTTCTCTTGGTGGAATCGCAGCGACAGGGATTACGATCAGAAACTTTTGATCTTTGATGCTATCGTAAAAAACCGCCACCTCTTTTTTTGCCACAAATTTCCTCTTATCTATAACCAATGAAAATTTTTCTCATCAGACACTTAGAGACAGCGTATAACCAAAAAGGAGTGCTGCAGGGCAGAAGAGATATTCCTATTTTGCCGCCATCTGCCAAGACGCTGGAAGATATTAGCCGTAACAGGCGATTACTTGAAAAAGAAGATGGATTTGATCATATCCTCATAAGCCGCCTGCAGCGAACCAGAATGACCGCTGAACTCTATATGGTCGAAAATATTACTGTTGAACCTTTACTGGATGAACTTGATTTCGGCTCTTATGAAGGCCGGCAAAAAGTAACTTTACGCGCCGAGCAGAAGATGTGGCTCACTGACCCGGCATCTTTAACCTTAGGGGAACCACTCCTTTCCCTTGAAAATCGTATATGTGAATTTCTAAAGAAATACAAAGGTGCCGGGACCATCCTGGCCTTTGGCCATGGTGCCTGGATGAGAGCATTCGTCAGCTATGTGGAGCACGGCAATATTGGAAAAATGAATAGTATAGAGATTGCAAATAACCAGATTATTGCTATCGATTACCATGCAGAGGGGAGGGAAGGGTGACTTCATCGGCAAGGTCTGCAAAACTTATAGCTGTCGACAAACCGGCGGCATGGGGGTTGGTGATTGTTGTACCATTCCTCTTGTATTTTTATTTGACGCATCTTGGTGTTGTGAGAGAGACGGCTATTTTTCTGGCCATTGTCAGCGTCACCCTGATCTGCTGGATGTTCTCTCTTTTGGCCGATTTCATACCAGCAATCATGGCCCTTCTGATGGTACTGCTTTTTGGTCTGGCTCCCGATAAAGTAGTGCTCTCCGGTTTTTCGTCAAACGGGTTTATCATTGCTTTCAGTGTTATGGGACTTGGGGCAATTATCAGCTCTTCAGGTCTTGCGCATCGCTATACCCTGTGGCTGCTTAAAACTATTCCCGCCAATACCGTTTACTATCAGTTTGCCGTTTTTTTTACCGGTTTTCTGCTCAATCCTGTGGTGCCGACAATAACCGGCCGAGCCGTGATTGTTGGTCCTATCCTGAATAATGTCGTGTCTTCGTGTGATGAGAGCAGCCAGAAGAGATCGTCTTCGCTCCTCTACCTGAGCGGCCTGGATGGCATAAATTTTCTTTCACCTGTCTTTCTTACTGCTGCACCGGCAAACCTTATGGTCTTTGCCCTCTTTCCACCTCAGGAGCAATATTCTTATAATTTTATGTTCTGGTTCTATGCCGCTTCCGTTACCGGAACAATTATGCTTTTGGGCTACTTTCTCACCTCATTGCTTTTTTTTCGCTCTTTTCACAAAGTTACTATCAGCAAAGAGGAAATCTTAGAGCGGTGGCGGAACCTTGAAAAGTTGAGTTGGTTTGAATGGTCGGCCCTTTCCGGCATAGTGTTCTTAGCTCTTGGTATCATGACAACATCCCTGCATAAGATCCCTCTTCAGGTTATTTCATTGTCCGTCATATGTTCACTCCTGGTGACTGGCGCCTTATCTCGGGATGATTTTGTCAAAAAAATCGATTGGGCTTTTCTTTTTTTGTTAGCCAGTATGATCGGTATCATGAGTTGTATGAGTCACATGGGCCTTGATAAGGTCCTGATAGACCAGCTGGCATGGCTCAAGGATTCAATGCGTGACAACTTTTCTCTCTTCGTCTTGATTCTCACCGGTGCCATCCTTCTGATAAGATTATTTATCCCACTCAACTCGGCCATCCTTATTTTTGCCGCGGCCCTTCTGCCGCTTGCTTCAGGAGCTGGTATCAGTCCATGGGTGGTAGGTTTCATTATCCTGATTATGTCAGAAACTGCTTTTTTCGGTTATCAGTCACCGTATATTTTGCTCTTCAGAAGCCTGGTCAAAGATCATGTGCATTATTCTGAAAGAAAAGTGCAGATGTTTCATGGCGTGCTGATCTTGGTAAAGCTTGGAGCTATCTATGCCTCCATTCCCTTCTGGCGTGCAATAGGAGTTCTCTGATGAGACACTATTTAAGCCGGATTTTGAGTGTTGTGTTCCTCGTTGTCCTGATATCGGCAGCGGTTATTTTTAACGTCACCAAGCCACGGATATTAATTCTGCAAAGCTATGATCCGGCCTACCCCTGGACCCGTGATGTTGATGTCGGCTTGAACAGGATTGCCAAGAATTGGACACATTACTCTGTGGTTCGGCACTATATGGATACAAAAAGAAATGGCGATTCGCAGTGGCTTGAACGCACGGGAATCATTGCCCGGCGAACCATTAAAAGATTTGATCCCCATGTGTTAATCGCAATCGATGATCTGGCGCAGCAACTGGCGGCTAAATATTTTGTCAATGATCCTCAGATTCAGATTGTCTTTGCCGGAGTCAATGGTTCCGTGGAACCTTATGGCTACAACAATGCGCAGAACGTCACCGGTATTTTTGAAAGAAAGCAGTTACATGCGGTGAAAGAAGTTATTCTTGCCCTGGAGAGTAAAAAAGAGATGCCAATTGCAAACCCCAAAATCATCTATGTTCTGGATGCGTCAGCCTCACTGCAGCAAGATCGATCGTTTATTGATGATTACAAATGGTTACCAGTCGAATACCAAGGATCTTATGTTGCCGAAAATTATGTCAAATGGCAACAAATCATTAAACAAGAAGGCAGCAAGGTGGACTACATTATCGTGGCCAACTATCGAAAGTTACCTCAGTCAGGAAATGATCCGACCTACGTGAATCCGCAGGAGGTGATGTCTTGGACGGAAGAAAACGCTAACGTGCCGGTGATTGGGATCAACTCATTTAATGTTGAGGATGGAGCTGCTATTTCAATAGGTGTGTCCCCGTTTGAGCAAGGCTCGGTGGCAGCAAAAATGGCGGAGACTATTCTGCAGCAAAAGATAACAGCAAACAAAATTCCCATGGTTCAAAGTAAACAATATATCGTCGCTATTCGGGAATCATCCATGAAGATGAAACATATGAAATTACCAAGCATATATGAAGCATTTGGCCGGGCTACAGAAAATTATATTGAAGAATAGATGCAGGCACTTCACAAGAAGATAACTATCTTAGTTCTGCATACATCCGCCCCTGTGGGCGGGGATTGTTTATCCATGACAGGTGTAATCACTTTGCGTATCAAATAATCCTGTCTGGCTCCCCTGGGGTCTAAGTATTCAGCAAAGCGTGTTTAAAAACGATGAAATTGAGACATATTACAGAAACATTCCGATTTCGAACCGTCGGCTCATTTTTGATAGTTTTGCTCCCGGTAATGATTGTACTGGCAGTTGCAGTAGAATATTTTTTAATACCCTCAATGCAGGAAAGCATCAAACACGAGTTAGCCAACTCGACTCGAGCCCTTACAGGTTCAATCCGTGCCAGCGCCAGTGCTTTGATTCGCAATCATTTGAAAGCCATTGCAGAACAAAATCGAGCAATAGCAGTGCAACATCTTACGATGGTCGATCAGGGATTACTTTCCCGTGAAGAAGCCATTAACAGGTTGAAGTCCATCATACTCAGCCAGAAAGTCGGCAGTTCAGGATATATTTACTGCCTGGACCATACCGGTATTGCTGTAGTGCATCCGAACAAAGAGATTGAAGACACCGATAACACACGATTCGATTTCGTCCGCGCGCAATTGAAAGAAAAGGAAGGGTATCTCGAATACGATTGGCAGAATCCGGGAGAAAAATCTTCACGCCAGAAAGCGCTTTATATGGTCTATTTTGAACCTCTTGACTGGATAATCTCGGTTTCAAGCTACAGATCTGAATTCAACGAACTACTAGACCCCAATGACTTTCGCGAAGCTGTTTCTTCACTTCGATTCGGTGAAAGCGGTTACGCATATGTTTTCACAGAAGATTATAAAATTTTAATACATCCAAGCCTGCCCTACTTAGCCGCTATATCTCAGGCGGATTCTGGTTCTGACATTGTAGAACGAATGGTATCCATGGGGTCAGGCATTATAGAATATTTATGGAGCAATGCGGGGAAGGAAATACCTCGTAAGAAAATCGCGGTATTTGAAAGTATACCAGAGTATGGGTGGACAGTTGTCTCTTCTGCATATATCGACGAGTTAATGGCACCTATATATTTCATCAAAAAACTGGGGTACTTCCTAATAATAGTTGTTTCCATCGCTGCAGGTATTGCGTCTTTTCTTCTCAGTGGTCGACTCAGTAAGCCAATTGATGCGATGCTCAGTCAATTGGATCAAAATACCAAAAATGGAACCAATATACCTCTCCCTGTATTGATTCATGATGAAATTGGCAGACTTGCGCGTGAGTTCAATCGTTTTTTTTAATTGACAGACGTTCAAAATGAACAACTTCGAAAAGAGAGAGAAAAGTATCAAAGTTTATTTGAAGCTAGCCCGGACGCAATTTTTCTTTTGCGCGGATTAACAATTGTTGACTGCAATCTGGCAACGTGCGATCTCTTTGCAGGTGATAAAAATTCAATCCTGGGACTTAGTGTAGTTGACCTCTCACCGCCTTTGCAGTTGCAGGGAGAGAGCTCGTTATTATTGGCAGAAAAAATTACAAACCCCTCTCAACAGCATATTTTGCAGTCCTTTGACTGGATTCATAAAACAATAGATGGTCAGTTATTCAATGCGGAAGTGCGGTTGAGAACATTTGGTGTTGATGACGGGGAACTTCTGCTGGTCGCAATTGTCCGCGATATTACCGAGCGGAAGCGAAATGAAGAAGCTCTGCTCCTCACTCAATTTGCCTTTGATCGAGCTGCAGTAGGTATTTTCCTGATTTCATCAGATGGTCGAGTGCTTAAAGTTAATCAATTAGCCTGCAAGGACCTTGGTTACAGTGAGTCCGAATTATGTCAAATGACGATATTTGATTTTAATCCGAACGCAGACATTAATGCTTGGGAGTTTGTATGGCAAAAATTGATCGATCAGAAAAAAGACCATGCTGAGACTGAACATCGCCGGAAAGATGGCACTCAATTTCCTGTTGAAATAACAGCAAATTTACTCGAATTTGATGGAAACCAGTATTCATTTTGCTTTGTGCAGGATATCACCGAGAGGAAAGAGAGTGCAAAATTGGAAGCAAAGATGCAGGCACAGTCACAGCAAACCCAGAGGCTGGATTCTTTAGGGACACTCGCAGGTGGCATTGCCCATGATTTCAACAATATTCTTTCCGCGATCGTTGGCTATACGGAACTGACCAAATTGAATTGCTCTGATAATCCCAAAGTATTGCACTACCTTGAGCAACTGAATTCCGCCAACCTTCGTGCAAAAAGTCTCGTTCAGCAAATTTTGAGCTTCAGTAGGCTCAGTGATTCAGAGAAGTGCCCCATTGATATCAGCAGAGTTGTAAATGAAGTCTTGAATTTAATCAGGGCAACTGTGCCAGCAACCATTGAGATATCAAAAAAAATCCCAACAGATCTGGGTGTAATTGTTGCAAATGAGACACAAATTTATCAAATCGTGATGAATTTATGTACAAATGCACATCATGCCATGAACGAACAAGGTGGCCTTATTGATGTGGAACTTAGTACAACCACCATCAATACCAGGGATAAATTGAATTATCCGGATCTCCATCCTGGTGAATTCGTGAAGCTTAAAATTACTGACACAGGTTCGGGAATTCCAGCAGAAATACTGCCGAGAATCTTCGACCCTTACTTCACAACCAAGAAAACCGGTGAAGGTACAGGGTTGGGGCTTTCGACAGTTCACGGAATTATAAAGAATCATGGAGGGACAATAAAAGTATATAGTGAACCAGGCAGGGGGACGAGTTTTCAGGTTTTTCTTCCTGTAACAGAATCAGGACCCGAAAAAACTGACAACTCAGTTAGTGAATTTCCGCATGGAACTGAAACTATCCTGTTTGTTGATGATGAAAAGCTCTTGTTGGAAATTGGCAAAGAATTACTTGAAAGTCTCGGCTACCAGGTGGACACCAGGGCATGTTCGATTGATGCCTTGGAAGCGTTTCGGGGGCAGCCTGCCAAATACGATCTCATTGTGAGCGATATGACTATGCCCAAAATGACTGGAGAGTGTTTGGCTGTGGAAATAAAGAAGATCGAACCAGATGTGCCGATACTTCTTTGTACTGGATTCAGTACAAAGGTAAATTCGGCACAACTTGTGAAAATAGGTATCGAGAAGATACTCATGAAACCTGTTACTATGAATGAGCTGGCTGTAAATGTGAGGCTGGCGTTGGATCGCAGGAAATTGTCAACTGTATCGTGATAAGTACCTTACAGATTAATTTCTTGAAAAAATAAGAAAACAATCTGTAAGGCACTTAGTGTAAATGTTGCATTCTCAACAATACGCCCAGCTCATTAATCTGGAATTAAAACCGGATTAATTTCAAGCTGAATATCTTTAATATTTGTCAAACCGGCGAGCTCGTCATTCACTTCTTTATAGATTTCATCCTTCCGGTTTGATAAAGAATTTATCTTCAGATGAAGAGAGCTGTCTTTACAAACAGCTTGAACCTCAGGAAATTTTTCAGCAAGAATAAGTTCCACCTGAGCCGCCATATGCATATCATCAAGAATTTTTTTGTTGCTCTCAGTCATGGCAAAACATGGTTTGGCAACGCTGTGAGCCAAAATATCCACGATATCTTCTACTTTCATGGTGTCAACCCGGAGTACTATATCGTAAAGCTTCGGGTCCCAGGTCTCAATTCCATAAAGAGAGTTCGCCCATTTTTGCCTTTCATGGTCGTCCTTCATCAGGATGCGTCTCGCCTCATCTTCAGAAATATTTTCACGTTTCATCTCTTCCTGTATCCTGGTTTCCATGTTCGCAATAATCCGAACTTTCATGACATGGGGGATACCTTGGCAAAAAAAATGTCCTGCCAGCCCGTGATAAACGACATTGTTTTCTTTCAGGTGCTGCAATATCGAACAACGAAAAAAGGCAATGTATCGTTTCCCGCCTGAGGTGAACCGATTTAAAATCGATGGTGAATCATGCAGGGCGCGTTCAAGCCGGATTTCAGGAATATTAAAATATTCTGATGCTTCCAGGATGATTTCTCGCGACAAACATTGATATCCTAGCTTTTCTGCGAGTTTCTCCGCAATTTCCTTCCCTTTAGAGTACGTTCCTCTGGAAATAGTTACAATAGCCATACCTGGTCTCCTTTGTTCATTTTTGTATCCCTGATTAAAGGACATGGTGAAACGTTTCACATCGCTCAAACCTTGCTGGAACCCGGTTGTTTTGCGCTACAACATAATGTAATACTTTTTGAGGATTTTAGGATTTCAGCAGGTATTTTTTTTGATTATTATTAATCCTGTTTTATGGTAGGTTGCCAACGGATTGTTAAATGAAAAAAAATGTCTGGAAAATTCTTCTATTGCTCTATAATTTATAGAATTGACACTCTTTGTGTTTAACTGCACCTTTTTTTTAAAAATTCCATTCTCTTCTCTGTTTCTTCAAGGTTGAAAAGTTATGAAAAGACTCCTCCAAGTGTTCCTGCCGGTATTTCTGGTTTTTCTTTTTTTCACTACCGGACCCGGAATTGCGAAAAATATTCAGGAGGTTGAGCAGAAGAAAGACGGTCTGATCGGCTATGTGCTGGCCAATGAGCTTCCGGCCGTCCATTTCAGTCATAAGAAGATGAATGAAGTCCTCTCCATAGATATTTTTGATCTCTACCTGAAACAGCTGGATTCCCAGAAAAGATTTCTGCTGAGCAGTGATGTGACCATTTTGCGTTCATTTTCCTCTGATATCGCCGACAATCTTCTGCACGGAACCAGTGTTTTGCCGGAAACCGGATATGATATTATGAAAGAGCGGATTGGTCAGGTTGAAAAGATGGTGGAGCAGATAATGGCTGCCGGTTTTGATGTGGAGCGTGATGAAGTCTATGAAACCGATCCAAAAAAAATTGTCTATGTTGATGATCTGGATGGATTAAAGGATAGATGGCGTAAAATTACGAAAGCTCAGGTTATGTACAGGTATCTCGAACTTGCAGAGGACCAGAAGGAGGCAGAAAAGAAATTGCCGGATGATGAGCTGTGGAAACAGGCAAAAGATCAGGAGTCCAAGGTCAATAAAGAGTTTTTTCTCCGCCTGCATCAGGAGACTCTGCAAGATCATTATGACCGATTCTTCAACTCAATTGCCAGGGCCTTCGGCCCACATACGGATTATCTTCCTCCCACCCAAAGAGAGGACTTTGATATTGAAATGCGCGGCAGTCTCGAAGGCGTCGGGGCTAGTCTTCGCGATGAGAACGGATTTATCAAGGTTGTTGGCATTATTCCCGGAGGCCCTGCCGCCAAGCAGGGTATGCTTCAAACTGAGGATATTATCCTTCAGGTGGCTGAGAAAGGCGCTAATCCGGTAGATATTACCGATATGCGTCCCGAAGATGCAGTCCGGCTGATTCGGGGACCCAAAGGAACGGAGGTTGTTCTGACGGTGAAGAAACCGGATGGAACAAAAAAGATTATCCCGATAATCAGAGATGTGGTTCAGATAGAAGATAGCTTAGTCAAAGATACGGTGATAGATGCTCCTGATGGTGGAAAGATTGGTTATATCCTGATCCCAAGTTTTTACCGGGATTTTGAAAAAACAAGCAGAGGTGAATATTCCAGGAACGTCACAGATGATACCCGCAAGGCCATCGAAGATCTGGGACGAAATAAACTTGAAGGGATTATTCTTGATCTGCGCAATGATGGTGGCGGTTCGTTGGCCGATGCTGTTGATGTCGCCGGCTTGTTCATCGAGTCCGGGCCTATTGTTCAAGTCAAGGACAGCACTGGAAGAATCCAGGTTTTAAACGATGAAGACGCAAATATTGAGTATAGCGGTCCACTGGTCGTTTTGGTAAACAGATTTTCTGCCTCAGCCTCAGAGATCGTGGCCGCAGCCCTGCAGGATTACAAACGGGCCATCATTGTTGGTGGAGAACACACCTATGGCAAAGGGACGGTACAAACCGTTGTAAATATCAACGACATCCTGCAAGCTTCAGAATCAAAAAGGATAGGCGATCTCGGATCTATAAAGGTAACCATTCAAAAGTTTTACCGGATTACCGGAGGTTCCACCCAGTATAAGGGTGTCATACCTGGCATCGTATTGCCGAGTCTGTTTCAGCATCTGCAATCAGGTGAAAGATATCTCGATTACTCGCTTCCCTGGGATCAGATCCAGCCTGTAGAGTATACCTCCTTTAGCGGCAAGCTCTTTGATCTGGACATTATCCGGAAAATGAGTCTGCGAAGAGTCCAACGTGACCCAGTCTTTCAGACCATTGCCAAAGAAGCCCAAATAGCCGGTGAACGAAGCAAGCAGACCACTGTTTCATTGAAGTTGGCCGATGTCCGGCGGAGGATGGAAGAGGTCAGTGAAGAACGAAAAACACTCAGCGCCCAGTTCCCAAACAACCAGACAGAGATTTTTGATGACGAACAGTTGGAGACCACAGAGGGGCAGGGCGCAAAAAAGAGGGATGCCCTTAGCTGGCAGGAGGAACTAAAGAAGGATCCATATGTAGGAGAAGCAAAGAACATCATTGTCGATATGAACAGACAATGACAATATGAGTGTTTCACAATTTAACTGTAAGCCCTGAGCTTAACATTATGTACGTCGTTTAAAGTGTGTTAGGTGTCTCCTATAACAAAATTTTTAATCCAACTAAAACATAACTCAATCGCACGGCACCCCGACTAACGTCGAGTTTGCCGTGCGATTTAAGCTTAGGCTGGAACCTCCTTCAACTATTGTTGTTTTTCAGGCGAATATAGCCAGTTACTTCCTCTGCAACTTTTAATCAATCCCTCAGAGTTTCCAGAAACAGAACAAGCTTTTGCTCCTGTTGTAACGTTAGGCCGAGATTTCCGAGTTCTACATTATTTACATTTTCGGAGACTTCCGGGGCAGGGAATAAACCCTCTGTATCTCTTTTATTATAAAAATGAACAATGTCATAGAGGCTGACGAAGTATCCATTATGTCCATAAGGGGCTGACCGGGAAATATTTCGGAGTGAGGGAACTTTAAACTTACCGTTTTCAGCTGTGTTTGGATAGGTAGCTCCGTAAGCTGCATCCAATTGCGCCGACTGTCCGCCAAGTCCAAAGTCTGTACTCTGTTCACCAGCCAACACAGTAATTTGCCCATTAACAGGGATGCCCAGATTGTCAAAGGTAAAATCGGTTAACATCGGGTTGTAGGTTCCTGGGGCTGGACCGTTCTCGGGCCGGTACTGATCCTGAACGTCAACTACATGATTTGTCGTCAGATGGCAAAGATAACATTGGCCACCATTTGCGTTAAGCGTTGGATTAGACCAGCCGTTTTGGGTGTAAGAATCGGCATTGAAAATTGCCAGACCATCGGCTTCATCATAGCTAAAGTATTTTGACTTGAAGCCAATACCAGGGCCTGCATAATATCTAAAACCAGTCTCAGTGTCGATAGTGACTCCAAAATTGCTTATATCTCCTCCCTGCTCCTGCACAAATTTGTCGAATTTCGATTGAAACTTATTCCGGAACATGTCAATGAAAATGAGACACCTTTGTGCGTAAATTAGACTCACTCGATCACAGTTACCGGGAATAGCCTATTGGATAGCTTTATCAAGATCGTGCCCTGCGGGTAACTCCGCTACGCTCCGTTAATCTTGACAAACCCATCCAATATGCTGAACCTGTTATTATCTTTAAGAAAACAAAATGTTATTTTGTTTTCTCAGCAAGAGACAACTCTTTCGGCGGATTAATCCAGACCTCCTGT
This sequence comes from uncultured Desulforhopalus sp., assembly GCA_963677465.1. Lineage (GTDB taxonomy): Bacteria > Desulfobacterota > Desulfobulbia > Desulfobulbales > Desulfocapsaceae > Desulforhopalus_A. The sequence continues at coordinate 2,071,795 of OY781976.1, forward strand.
GGTGCTGGCAACGGTTGTGGGACCTTGCCCTTAAAACGGTTTGGGTGTTTTCTGAAAGCAACTTTAAGAACCTCGGCACGTTTTTGTATGACCTCTTTGTCCAGACAGTAATGGACCTGCTCGGGAGTCAGTAAACCAATGCCTGAATGCATATGTTCACCATTATACCAGGTGAAAAAATCATGGCAAAAGTGACGGGCATCCTGTATTGAGCCGAATGTTCCAGGAAATTCCGGGCAATATTTCAGCGTCTTGAACTGCGCTTCCGAAAAGGGATTGTCATTACTCACATAGGGGCGATTATGGGTCTTCGTTACGCCCAGATCGGCCAAGAGAAAGGCAACGTTTTTTGATTTCATACTGCTGCCCCGATCGGCATGGAGCGTCAGCTGGTCCGGTTTGATTTGCTGTTTTTCACAGGAGTCCTTGATGAGACGCTTAGCCAGAACAGCCTGTTCACGGTGCGCGACCATCCAGCCGACCACATACCGGCTGAAGATGTCCAGAATGACATAGAGGTGGAAATACGTCCATTTGGCCGGTCCTTTCAACTTGGTAATATCCCAAGACCATACCTGATTGGGGCCGGTGGCTAGAAGTTCTGGTTTTTCATAATGGGATCGAGTTACCTGCCGCCGCCGTTCACGAACCTCGTCATGTTTTGTCAGGATTCGATACATGGTGCGGATGGAGCAGTGATATATTCCTTCGTCCAACAAGGTGGCATACACCTGAGAAGGCGCAAGATCACGGAATCTCGGTTCGTGCAGAACATCTAGAACTTTTTGCTCCTCCGCACTGGTGAGCGCCAATGGTGGTGACGCCAGACGGACCTTGGGCTTGGCCACTGTCAGGTTTGCAGTCTGGCGATAATAGGTGGCTCTGGGGATGTTAAAAGCAGCGCAGGCAGCCTTGGTGTTGGTCTGACGACTGAGTTCAGCAACAGTGGTCATGAGTTCTCCTCGTTGCTGTTGGGCTGTGAGATCCCCAGGATTTCTGATATTTTTTTTTGAACTTCGATTATAGTTTCAGCTTGTTTGAGCTTTTTGGCCAATTTGGTATTGTCCCGCTCCAATTCGGCAACACGTTTTGCCAAGGGATTAACCTCATGTTTTTTTCTCCCTCTCTTTTTGGGAGAAAGTCCTTTGAGTGCGCCTTCCTGTAATTGCCGTTGCCAGGTGCGGATGTTTGAATAATACAGACCTTCCCTTCGCAGAAGCGCACCAATTTCGCCGGACTTGCTACAAGCATCAACTTCTGCCAGAACGCTGAGCTTGTATTTTGCCGTAAAACGCCGCCGGGGTTTCGTTTCCAGCACTTCTGGATCAGGTCGTTTTGGCTCTTTGTCGGTCATTGATGCTGGATGTGAATGTTTTGCGCTGTGTATGGATTTTGTTTTAAATTGCATGGAGAATTTCCTACCCGCCCTACACTAATTTTTCAAGGGGTAGGTGTCTCACTTACATTGACACAGAGGGCAGGCTCGCTTTGTTGTAAGCTAGTGGAACATTATCAAAGATACCAGGTCCGAATTCTTTTTCAAACTTTGGTGCATATTTCGAGGCTTGGATAAGTCCGACAACCGCTTCTTCAGTCGACATTCCGGTATTATCGAATGTTAGAGCCATTTCCACAGGGTTTCCAAAAGGTCCTTTCGCCTGGTCGGCCAGAGGATCGCCGGTGGGACCGCTTCCCATGGTACCAGTGGCTGTCGGCCCATCGCTAGTCGTTTTCATACCGGTCGCCCTGCCGTCCCAGAAAAGGCCACCTACGAAGAGCCCTGAGGTTAAATCATAATGAAAAATTGGGCTAAAGCCTGCATAAGAAGCTGAAGGGGCGTTTCGACCGCCAAATAGTCCATCAACGGAACCGGCGGAAACTGGAAAAAGAGCGGGGGAAATACGGTTTTGGGGATCGGCAAAGCCAGACGAAGGGTGATGACATGACATGCATGCTTGATTGGCGTAGAAAGACAAATTTAAATCTTTGTATATTGCGTCTCCAAGAGTTTCCAGTTGAGTGGCACTGAAAACTGGAGAAGCAGTGAAAATAGCTGCTAAGGCAAAATTGCATACTGATTTTTTATTCATATGTTTTCCCTCCCCTAAAAGATTGTACAATTTTCAACGTTAGGAATTCACAGTTTACTTTCGTCTTTTCAGATCGACATCACCTCCTTGCTTTTCGGTTATTATCGGTACGACACAGACCTTACAGCTTATGAAGTCTGTGTCGTATCATTGCTCAATTGCCGAGGAGGCATTTCAACCTCATCGACTCTATTTTATTTTTTCTGTGTAGCTTTTATGGCCTGAAACGGTCCATACTGATGCTGTTCTTGTGAAAAATCATCTGCATAAGGAGGATAAGGGCAGTCCACCGGCTTTTTCACTATATTTGGATAGTCCTTCTCCAGCCCACTCATCTGCGGCCGCTCTTTGGAGCTAAGATAACCGGCGATATCGTAGGCGTCGTCAATGGTGACTGCCGGCTGGTTCCACACGGTTCCGAGAGGCATATTACTGCGAACAAATGCGGCGTTGGTTAGCAACCTGTTCATGCCAGCGCCATTGTTATAACTGTTTGCTCCCCAAAGTGCCGGGGCGACATGGCTTCCCGATTCTCCCGCCGACATTGATTGGTAGCCATCGCCATTTCTGCCATGGCACGACATGCAGAATCGGTTGTACATCTCTTCGCCGTTGATCACATCTGCTTTCCGGTCCGGACCTTCAAATTTGGGGGTTTTCAGGCCTGAAACCTGCTTGGTCATATCTTTTGATAGCCAGTCCACATAGGCTACCATTGCCTTCATTTCCCTGCTATCGACAGCCAGAGGCTTGCCGTTCATGCTGCGTCCGAAGCAACCATTAATACGTTCTTCAAGCCCAGCCATTTTATCTTCACGGCCACGATATTGGGGATATGCCTGACTTACGCCCATCCAGGGGATACCGAACTGTTTGGTGCCGCTATCCTGATGGCAGCTGGTGCAGTTCAGGGTATTTCCGCTAAAATGCATTTTTTGATCTTTTGCGCCAGGACCGAGCTGTGCATAGGTATCGGTCATAAGCAATTTACCGTACCGGATAAGATCGCCTTCCTCACCCTGGGGAATATCTTTTGCCAGCGGTGGTGCCCAGACGCCGGAAGAAACCTTCATCGATATTGGCTCCCCGGTGGTGCGCCGCGTATCAGCCAGTGTGGTCAAAAATCGGAGAATATTATTAATTTCTTGGTCGTTCAACTTCCTATCTAATTGGAAATATCCCATCTTATCAATGGCTTTTGCCAGGTTGCCCATCTGGCCGTCGTGAAAATAGGGGGCGGTCAGAGTGGCATTTCGCAACATGGGAACTTTGAAGACAAATTTATCACTTTCCAGTTTGGTAACCTCAAAGCGTCCAAGATCCACTGTATAATCACGAAATACACCCATTTTTTGGAAGGTCATTCCGCCCAGGGTCGGGCCGCTGTGGCACTGGACGCAACCAACATTGATAAAGGTGCGCATCCCTTCCATTTCCTGTTTGGTGATGGCATCTTTGTCGCCATTCATAAAATGGTCGAAACGACCCTGGCTAATTAGTGTTCGTTCAAAAGCGGCGATCGCTCTCGAAAAATTGTTGAAAGTTACCGGATCTTTGTCGCCGGGAAATGCTTTTTTGAAATCAGCGGGATAATTTTTTATCCCTTTTAACCGATCAACTACTGCTTGGCCATCGGCCATTCCCATTTCAATAGGGTTGAGTGGGGGACCTTGAGACTGAGCTTCAAGTGTGGCTGCGCGTCCGTCCCAGAACTGGGCAATTTGAAAACCGGCATTCATGGTTGGCGGATCGTTGCGGTCGCCAAAATTTCCTTCTGCACCTTTACCGGTAATGCGATTGTCTGCACCTGCGCCTTTCTTGTCAATAGGATGACAAGAGTTACAGGATTGGCTTTTGTTGATGGAAATTCCTGTCTCGAAATAGAGTTTTTTGCCTAAGGCAATCATGGCAGGAGTATCCTTCTCGCTGCCAGGCATTACCGCAGGAAGTTTGCCGAAAAGTGCATGTACCTGCATCATCAGCACACCATCTGGCATTCCAGGTATTGCGTTAATTGTTGGTGAGTTCTCCGTCACCTTTGTTTTGGCCGCTATTTTCACTTCTGTCGTGGTTTGGGCAAAGGCCTGAGAGGTGATATTCCCACTCATGTCAGGGAAAAACATCGTCCCCATTCCCAACACCAAAAAAGCAATCGTACTTCTCTTCCGCATAACTAATTCTCCTTTTACTTTGTTTTGAGCGTAATTGAGCGAGTACCGTATACCGACAATCAGAATTTCAAATGCGTTAAGAATGACATGAAGATCTCGGGTGCAAGAGCTGCAACCCGATCATTGAAAAAAACAACTTGTAGGGTACTTCTTCGGGCTCTCTTCCTGTTTTCCCGAAGTGTGAAATGTAGTGCGATTTTTCAGAGGGGGGAATACACCTGAGGCTGAATTTGCGAACGCAAAGTCCTGCATTTCTTATAAGGCATATCCTGAATGATGAGATATGGCTTATAAGCAAACGATGTCTACTCATCCACGCTGGTGAGGCCCTGGCGGATAGCAAATTTGGTGAGTGTTGCAACAGAGTGGATCTCCAGCTTTTCCATAATTCTTCTTTTATGGGATTCCACTGTTTTGGGGCTGATAAAAAGGCATTCGGCGATCTGTCGAGAATCCTTTCCTTCAGCAACAAGCTGAACGATTTCTCGTTCGCGGGAAGAAAGCGGGGGGTCCGACTCGGCATTGTCCGCTGAGAGATGGCCCAGATAGCCTTCGACCACCTCTCCGAGAATTTGCGGACTTAAATAGTTCTGTCCTTTTATCACGAGCCGGATAGCGGAGATTAGTTCTGCCGCGACACAGTTTTTTAGCAGGTAGCCCGAAACTCCCGCGGCAAGCATGCCCTTTATAAACCGTTTGTCCGAGTACATGGACAGAGCGATCACCTTTACATTACTGCTTTCCCGAAGGATCTGTCGCGTTGCATCCATACCATTTAGTTCCGGCATGGATACATCCATAATGACGACATCGGGACTATGTTGTCGGGCGAGTTTCACCGCAGTTCGACCGTCAGCGGCCTCTGCGACAATTGTGAAACCTTTCTGGGCCTCAAGCAAAGCCCGAATTCCTTCACGGATGATGTTGTGGTCCTCGGCAAGTAAAATCTTTATAGACATTTTACCTCCATTTTTGTGGGTAGAATCAGTTCAGCATGTGTTCCCATGCCTGGCGTTGATTGGATAGAAAAATGACCGCCCAGAGACTCCGCCCTTTCCTGGATGCTGAAGAGTCCAAAGCCGCAATCAGATGATCCATGGGGCCATAAAGAGGCGGTTTCGAAACCCGCTCCGTCGTCAATAACCTGCAGATGCAATTGGTCGGCTAAATGCCGGATGGTAATCTTGATATTTTGCGCATTGGCGTGTTTGACCACATTGAGAATCAATTCCCGCAGTGCCCTGAAGGCAAATACGTTTAATGTCTCTATGTCGAGCGTATCTGGAATATCACTGACGATGTGCATCTTAATGAGATGCTGTTTTTCGGTTTCCTCGGCAAACCACTCTACAGCCGCCTCAAGACCGAGTTCATAAAGAAGCGGTGGGCTAACTTCGAATGTCAGTGTGTGGGTATCCTGAATAATCTGCTCAACGCTGTCGTGCACTTCCTTAATTTTGTCGTCTAAATGGCTATCCTGATTCTTTTGGATGATCAGACCAAGCTTTATCTGGCAAAAGGCTAATGCCTGGCCGATCCGGTCGTGCAGATCTCCTGCCAGGCGGCGACGTTCCCGTTCTTCGGTAAAGAGTAATTCAGCTGCCAATTCTCGAAGCTTATTCTCATGGGAGATCCGCAGGCGCTCGGATTGTTGGCTTTTTTCAATCTCTAAACTTAATTTTCGGTTGGCTTCTACGAGGCCGTCGTGGAAATTGTTCTGATCGGCCACCATATTTTCGAATGCCCTGGAGAGTTCACCTATTTCGTCGGATCGGCCGGGAAAGGGGGAGAGGAAATCGCGGCCCTTCGAACCTCGCATTTTAATGACCTGTCGGGTGAGAACGGCAATTGGCTTAAGAATGCTAACGTTCATGAGAATCCATAAACAGATTAATATCAAAATCCCTGCGATACAAATCAAAACCATTGCAAACCGGACGGTTATAAGTCCTTTGGAGTACACTTCCCGTGGGATGAACGCCTGGATCATCAATGCCGGATTGCCATATATATCGGACAGCGTATTTTCAATCCGCAGAATGTGTTGATCACTGTCATCGAAATGGCTGGAGCTTTTAGAGCAGAGTGAGGTGAGGTGCACACACCCGGCAATCCATTCAGAATCGTCCCTGGATGTGATAGGCATATAGGTATGTTGGACCTTGGTTTGCTCCACAAGAATTTTAATGTAGGCTTCATTTAAAAACCGGCCCATTATAAAATAGCCACGAATCGGACCTGTGTGGTTACTGGTCACAATCGGTCGTGATGAAATAAGCATAGGGCCTTTGCTGGTTATGATAAGACCGGATATCGATTGATCCGCATCCTTGCTTGATAGAAGGATATTGTTTCCCCCCAGGCCATTCGGCGGAAATTCCGGCAGGGCTATTCTTTGTTCCGTCTTTAAATCCCAAGCCTCTCCCCACACTTTTTTCCCGTCAGGAGTACAGATGTAAATAAGATTAAACCGGTTGTCAAAGAAAGTCTCGGGGACTAAATTGGATGTTATAAATTCAGGATTGCGCTCTTGAATAAAGCGATATGTGTCGTCCCATGCCGCCCAATCGTGAGTCACGATATCCAGATTATGTGCTTCCCGGCGAAGGGCTGAAAGAGATCGGTTGAGATCCCGCTCTGCGAGAACCTGCTCAAGAGCAAGAAAGTTTGGAAAAACCGCGAGCCACTGGATACCAAAACTAAAGCCGGCATAGAGGAATAGGATGATGAGCAGAATTCCGACTATTTTGGTTTTCAGTCTCATTTTTATCTTGCCTCTTCAGAGCCGCTAGCTTTGGTTAAAAGCCATCATTTGTTTCCGACCTTCTTTGCCTGATAGCCTGGATGTAACTCAGACAACTTCAACACAGCTAACATCAGCGCAAGCCTACCAGATGTTTTTCGCTCCGCCAAGCTTTGATATAGATACCATATCTGGTAAATTGATGGAGTAAAAATATTAAAGAATTTCTGGCCAATACCTTTGCAAATTTACACATGCGGAATCATGCCGGAGAGCCTTTTGGCCAAAGCACATAAAACTGCGGAATATTCCTCTTCAAATTCGGCCATGGAATGTTTTAATGTCGTCGAAGTGAAGGTAACCGAGGCAATGGGGCGTTTGGTGTTTTCATTTATAATGGGGGCACCGATTGCGATCAGGCCTTTAATATATTCTTCATTGTTTCGCGCATAGCCTCGTTTTCTCACTCCAGCCAAGTCGGAGTACAACCCAGCCTGATCTGAAAGAGTTTTATCCGTTCGTATGGCAAAGCTTTGGTGGTTTACCAGTTCTGTGAGTTCTTCTTTAGGTAGATAGGCAAGGATCGACTTGCCGGAAGCGGTACAGTATAAGTATTCGCTGACCACGTCCTGAGAGTAGGTCAGCGTGGCTGTTTCTTCGATGTTGTATATTTGAACCATGAAGGTCGCCTGAAAAATGGAAACATCAATACTGACATTATATTTATGATGTACTTCGTTGACGACAGGTTCAATCATCCTGTTTAAATCGAATCCGCCAAGAATCCGGTTGCCCATGGCCACAGCCATTGGCCCCAGGCGCAATAATTTTGTGTCAGGGGCTTTGTTCAGATATCCCAATTCAATAAATGTGTTTGCCAGTCGATAGGTTGATGTAAGGTTCATGTCTAATTTTTGAGCGATTGCAGTCAAACTCCAGGACGAATGCTCGCTGTCAAACAGATTAAGAATTCGAAGTCCTTTGTCTAAAGTCTTTGCAAAATAATCCATTGGTCGCTTTGCCATGGGGAAACCTTCCTTTTTCTTCACTGTATAGTCACTGTTTGCCTTGCCGCACCGCTACAGGCTTTTGCATAGAATTAAGGCCGCATAACATGCCGGAAAATAGCCAATTCCAGGTTAAAAAACACTCTACCTCAGAATCCGTACAATCGTCCTTGACAACCTTCTGTAAAGCTGATTACATTGAGCAACGTAAGTAGCTTACGATAATAGTAAATAGTAAATTATTGTGTGACAAATCGCAATGAAGAAGTTCAATTTTTTCAGCTATCAAACAAACCATGCAGCGGGTGGAGAAGATGACAGATAACGCATTACCTATGGATACTTTAGATACTTTCAACATCGACTATCTCTTCTATCAGTCGCGAAAAAAGCTGCCGTTTATCGAAAAGGCTGAAGGGATCTACATTTGGGATCATACCGGCAAAAAATATCTCGACGGGAGTTCGGGGGCGATTAACTGCAATATCGGCCATGGCAATAACCGCATTGCCAACCGCCTGGCGGAGCAGGCCCGGAAGGCAGTCTTTGCCTACCGCACTCAGTTTGAAAATGAACCGGCGCACCGCTACTCTGCCGAACTGGTGAAATACCTGGCGCCTCATCTGCAGCGGGTCTTTTTTGTTTCAAGCGGCTCCGAGGCCGTGGAGTCGGCTATGAAACTTTGTCGGCAATATTTCTTTAATCGCGGCGAGAAATCCCGGACCCAGTTCATCTCCCGCACTCCTTCCTATCATGGTTCGACCCTGGGAGCTTTGGCACTGACCTCCTATGCACCTCTTGAGATTCCCTTTCGGGCGATGATGAATTCTTACCCTAAAATTCCAGCCCCCTATTGCTATCGTTGTCCTTACAACAAGAGAGCAACCTGCAACCTGGAATGCGCCTGGGCACTGGAAAAGGCCGTGTTGGAACAGGGCCCGGACAGTGTCGCCGCCTTTGTCGCCGAACCCATCGGCGGTGCCAGTACCGGAGCGTTGGTTCCACCTAAAGGTTACTTTAAGGTGATTGAGGATATCTGTCGCAAGTACGGCATTATGCTCATCCTCGATGAGGTTATGACCGGATTCGGCCGCACCGGAAAAATGTTTGCCTATGAACACTGGGATGTCAATGCCGATATTGTGGTGATGTCCAAGGGCATAACCTCTGGGGCCTATCCCCTGGGGGCCATAGCTGCCAGAACCGAATATGTCGACGAGATGATGGGCAATGGCGGTTTTGCCCACGGACATACCCTGGCGGGCAATCCCATGGGTTGTGCTGTCGGTCTCGAGGTGCTCAATGTGATCACTGAAAATAGACTGGTTGAAAACGCGGCGGCGGTGGGGCGCACGCTCAAGGCCGGGTTGGAGCGCCTGAAAAAGCGTTTTGAATTTATCGGCCAGGTGCGTGCTAAAGGTCTGCTGACGGCCATCGAACTGGTGGCTGATCGCAAAACCCGTGAGCCATTTCCCGCCGAACTTAATGCGCATTTTCTCTTAACAGATGAGGCCTACGCGGAGGGGCTGATTGTCTACCCGCGGCGGCCGATAAATGGCCTCAAAGGGGATCACATCATGGTGGCACCACCACTGATCACCACCCGCAAGGAAATGCATGAACTGCTGGCCCTGCTCGAACGCGCCCTGGAGCGCACCCAGGCTAAACTACCGGCGGTGAAGAATGGTCCGACTAGCTCCTAGCGAACAGAAAAGGATTATGACCCATGATTGACAAGACCAACACCGGCGCAAAAGCGCTCAACCAGATCCTCGATGGTCAGACCATTATGGTTGGTGGCTTTGGCGTACCCGGGACGCCATTTACGCTCATTGAACTATTATGCAGGCAGGGGACGAAAGACCTCACCTTGATTAAAAATGATGCCAATGAGCCGGGGATGGGCATTTCCAAACTCTTAGAGGCAGGCCAGGTGAAAACCCTGATCTCCTCGCACCTCGGTCTGAACCCAACAGCGGTGGCCATGATGAATCGGCGGGAGCTGGAAGTCCTGCTCTACCCACAGGGGATTCTGGCCGAAAAAATCCGTGCCGGCGGAGCTGGTCTGCTCGGAATTTTAACTGATATCGGAGTCGACACTATTTTGCGGGAAAGCCGCCAGCTGCTGCATATCGACGGCCGCGAGGCTATTCTGGAAAAGGCCCTGCGCGCCGATGTGACGCTTATCCACGCGGCGGTGGCCGATCGCGTCGGGAATTTGATCTTTGCCAAGAGCGCCCGCAACTTTTGCCCCCTGATGGCCACAGCCGCCACCACGGTCATCGTTGAAGTCGAAACGCTCGTCGATACCGGCAGTCTTGATCCGGATCAAATCCATCTGCCGGGCGCCTTTGTCGATCATATCATGGTGCTTGATGAACTCACCTCAGACTATGGAGTATTGGCTCACCATGCCCTATAAAAGAAAGATAGCTGCGCGGGCGGCTCAGGAGATCCTGGCAGGACAGGTGATTAATCTCGGCATAGGCATCCCAAACTTGATACTCGACTATCTGCCGGTGGAGATGGAAGTCTTCGTTCAGTCGGAAAATGGCATTCTTGGCATCGGCCCCCGCTGCCGCAAGGGAACTGAGGATCGCAGCCTGATCGATGCCGGTGGTGACTATACTACCGTTATTCCCGGTGCTTCCTTTTTCGACAGTGCCCTTTCCTTCGCGCTGATCCGCGGCGGCCGGGTGAACACCAGTTTCCTCGGCACTCTGGAGGTTTCGGCCAATGGCGACCTGGCCAACTGGATAATCCCGGGGAAGATGGCGCCCGGCATTGGTGGCGGCATGGAGCTGGCGCAGAAGGCTCAGCGGGTGATTGTCACTACCTCCCACTCCACCCGTAAAGGAAAGCCCAAGATTCTGTCCCAATGCACCCTGCCGCTGACGGCGCGGGCCTGCGTCAAGACCATAATTACTGAACTGGCGGTGATCGATGTGACACCCCAGGGCTTGATGCTGCGGGAGATTGCTGAGGAATCGAGCCTTCGGGAAGTGCAGGAGAAGACCGATGCACCTCTGATTTTCGAGACCGCGGACATCCCCAGGTTTTAACCTCAATCCAGGATCCAGAATCGAACCAATGAAAACTTCAGAAAGTAAAATCCTGAGTATAGTCGACGCCTTGGCCGATGATATTATTGACTTTACCGATCGACTTGTTCGCCAGCCCAGCACCCTTGAAAACGAGGCCTCTGCCCTGCAGGTCATGGAAGAAGAGCTTCTCCGGCTCGATCTGGCCCCAGTTCGGGTGCCAATTGATCCTGTGGAACTGGCGGCGCATCCAGGATTTGCGCAAGTTCCCTGGAGCTATGATGGACGATACAATCTGGCGGCGACACGGCCGGCAGATTTCTCGGGGGGACGCAGTGCTTTGTTTAATGGCCATCTCGACGTAGTAAGCCCCGAACCCCGCGATTTATGGGAGACTGACCCCTTTATCCCGGTGATTCGTGACGGTTGGATGTATGGTCGCGGCGCCGGCGATATGAAATCGGGGGTGGCGGCCATGACTTACGCCCTGCACGCCGTGGAAACAGCTGGCTTTGGCCTGCGGGCGCCGGTGACTCTCGAAGCGGTAATCGAGGAAGAGTGTTGCGGTAACGGAGCACTGGCTTGTATAAACGCTGGCTACGACGCAGAAGCCGTGCTGATCCCCGAACCTTTCGGGCCGACACTATACACCGCCCAGGTCGGGGTACTCTGGTTCAAGGTTCTTATGCGTGGTGTCTCATGCCATGTCCAGCAGACGGCAGCGGGGACCAACGCCATTGAAAAGAGCTATCCCATCATCGCTGCGCTGCGGCGCCTGGAAGAAACGATGAATGTGGAAGAGCGGCCAGCAGCCTATGCTAAGATTCACCACCCGATTAACCTGAATATCGGCATATTTAAAGGGGGCGACTGGCCATCCACTGTCCCCTCGGCCGCCGAATTCCATGGTCGGCTATCGTTTTTCCCCGGTACCTCCTACGAAACGATATGCCGCCGCATCCGGGCAGCAGTGAACGAGGCGGCGCAAGGCGATCCATGGCTGGCGAGCTACACGCCCGAAGTGGAATTCTATGGCTTTCGCTCGGAGGGCCACACAGTCAATCGAGAACTGCCGGCAATGGCTACCCTTAACGACTGCCATCACGACCTCACCGGTCGCCCAGCCGAAAGCTATATTTCCACATGCACCACCGATCTGCGGGCCTTTCACTTTTTCGGCCAGGGGCAGGGGACCTGCTACGGTCCGGTGGCGGAGAACATCCATGGCGCCAACGAGCGGGTTAATATCGACAGCATTCTGCAGGTGGCCAGAGCCTATGCGCTCTTTCTCGCTCGCTGGTGCCAACTGGCCGAGTGATCCTTGGCCGATGAACAAGGGAGAATGACACATGCATGAAGTGGTGATTGCCGAATATCTGCGCACGGCTTACTCCAAGGTTAAAACCAGCGATCCAGGAAAAGATTGGTTCAATACGCTACGGGCCGATGATTTGCTGGCCGAGTTGGTTCCGACCTTGCTGCAACGCAGCGGGACCGAGGGCGACGAGGTGGAGGATTTTATCGTTGGATCGGCACTGGGAGTGAGCGAGCAATGGACCTTCGGCGGCCGCAGCCTTGTTTTCCTCGCCAACCTTCCAGCACAGGTTCCGGCCAAGTTTATCGACCAGCAATGTGGCTCCAGCATGGCAGCGCTCCACACCGGCTTTCTGGAGATTGCCGCCGGGTATGTCGATGTGGTTATAGCCGCCGGCATGGAACATATGGGCCGGGTGCCCGTCGGTCCGACCCTGTTCGAGAAAGGTGCCATGTCCGTCAACCCCCGGCTGTATCAGGAAGAACGCTTTCAGCACTGGGACATGAAAACCACCATGAACATGGGTTTCACCGCCGAAAAGCTATGCGCCGTGAGCGGCTTTAGCCGTGAAAGTCTCGATCAATGGGGCGTCCGTTCCCACCAAAGAGCGACAAAGGCACAGCAGGACGGCTTCTTCGATGGCGAGATTCTGCCGATTGAGGCCCGACAAGCGGGTGGTGAGATGATGAGCGTCACCCGCGACCAGGGTGTCCGCGCCAATGTCCAGCCAGAAGACCTGGCCAAACTGAGACCGGTCTTCCGCCCCGATGGCCTGATCACGGCCGGTAACGCTTCTCCCCTGAACGCCGGGGCCGGCGCAATCCTGCTGATGTCAAGAGAAACCGCCGAAAGCAAGCAGTTGACGCCTCTCGCCACTATCCGCTCCATCGGCTTTGCCGGCGTCGACCCCACCGTGATGGGAACTGGCCCGGTCCCTGCGGTGCAGAGAGCGCTGAAAAACGCGGGCCTTAAACCCTCAGACATCGATTACTGGGAAATTAATGAAGCCTTCAGCGTTGTCGTTCTCAATGCGATCAGGGAACTCGACATTGATCCCGAGCGAGTCAACATCAACGGTGGTGCCATCGCCATCGGCCACCCCCTTGGAGCCACCGGCGTGCGGCTGGTTGGAACGCTGGCCCGTATTCTCAAGACTGACGGAGCCCGCTTCGGCTGCGCAACCGCCTGTATAGGCGGAGGGCAGGGGATTGCGACCATTATTGAACGGGTGAATTGAAGAGTGATATTAAAGTTTCTCAGTTTTTCTTGTTATCATACAGGTTGATTTCTGGATAATAGATCTCGACACATGCAGGACAGATGCCATGACTGAACTCTGCTTCGGAGTGCGCTTGTATGTACATTTCTATTTGATTCCAGTAACCTGAATCGTCCCGTATCTTCTTGCAGTGAGAACAGATCGGCAACATGCCGCTCAAGGTTTTTATTTCATTCAGAGCTTTCTGCAATTCTTCATTCTTGTCTGTTAATTCAATATTAATTTCAGAAAGCTGGTTCGTTCTCTGTTCGACCATTGCCTCCAGGTGCAGTTGATACTCATTGAGTTGGTTTTCGGCAAGTTGTCTCTTGCGGCTTTGCAGGACAAGGAGTATCAACGCGACTCCAGCTAGTAATCCACCAATGGCAATAAGAGCCGCTTTAATGATAGTCTCATGATACCACTTGGCCAGCACAGATTTCTTCTGATTTGCGACGATGATGTGAAAAGGGAAGTCGGCTAATTGAAACGAGGAAAGTATATTATTGCGATCTTCAGATATGGTAATTCCCCCGCTCGTCAGAATTTGTTCTGCCGCATGCGCGAACAATGGTATCTGCCGGATGTTTGCCCCTGCGACCTTCGACTGCCTGGCCGCCTGATTGACCCAACCCGTCAAGACTACTCCTTCCGAATCAGATAACGTAATTCCTGCAACATCAATATTGAGGTAGCTTTCGTAGCGTTTGTAAAAAAAGGTTGGATCAATGGTTGCAGCCACGACTCCTCTGAATTCTCCATCATTATTTTCGACCCGCCTGCTGATTATAATCTGTTTTGGGCCAGTCTCGTCCATGGTGGTGCCTGCGTAAAAATCCAGCCACTCATCCCGATGTCTGTTCATTGAGGGAAGTTGGAATTTGACTCCTGCTTTTGAGTTGAATTGCACTGCTCCATCAGCAGAAAAGATTGCAATATTTGATACCTGGGGTAAAAAAATCAACTGGATCTGGATGAATTTCGTCACGGCAGAAGGTACCATCGCATCCGCCTCAGAACTGGACTGCCACAATGAATGGATGGCAATCAGAAACAGATCGACATCATACAGCACGCTTGTTGCGTTCTCTCCTAACAGCTGGGCTTTAGCGCTCGTTATATGCCTTGATTCATTCAAGTATGTGTTTCTGTCTCTGAGTATGGACAGGACGCTGGACCCGATAAATAAAGCTATTCCCATACTAACAAGCATTATCACCAGGATGTTCGCCTTCGGCGAGGTCGTATTATTTTTCATATTATCCTTTAATCGCACTGACAGTTGTCAATGATTGTGCGAATGATATCGGGATCTATATGCATCGCTTTGACAAAACCAGATTGTGACGCTGATAATGTATTGCGCCACTTTTCGATTGCTGATTTTGCTGGAGTAACAACCTGCAAACCGTTTCTGATCAACTTTTTTTTTGCCTCCTCCTGTGAGACTACAGCCTGCTCTCTGGCGAAATCGACATTCTTTTCCCAAGTTTCCTGGATAATCTTCCGGGTCTCGGTAGAGAGCTTTTTCCAGAATGATCCTCGCATTATGGGTATATACTGAGGAAAATACTCACGATCTTCAAAGACATAACGAATTCCCTTTTTATCCAGATGGGCACTCTGTATTGTTTCATAGCTGGTAAGTATTGCGTCTATTCGGCCCTGCTCCATATACGCCGATAAATCAGGCCAAGGCACACTCATAGGAACTCCTCCCAGTGCCTTAATCCTGTATTCATTGGCGACTCCGCCGGCAACCCGTACCCTGAGACCCTGTATATCCTCATAACGTTCAATTTTCTTCGACATACTGAAAAGATGCGCATGGCCGAGGTCAAGCCACCGTCCAATGACTTTGACCTGCATTTTGTTCTCGATGCCGGTGTTTATGGATTTACCTATATAGCCGTCGACAACCTGATACGTCATCTGTGCTGTCCTTCCATAGAAGAATGGCAGAAGAAAAACGCCAATATTTGGTTCATAATTCATGACATGCCAGGTTCCCGGTATCGCCATCTCGACCTTTCCCTGGCTAAGAGCCTGAATAACATCTTTGTCCCTGAACAGCTGGGCGTTGGTATAAAGCTCGATAGCTACTGTATCTTTAAGTTTTTCCCGCAGCTCCTGGACAAACAATTCAACCATTCGGGTCTGTACATGTGTTTCCGTATTTTCGAGAGAAATGCGCATAAGGGGAAGAGACGCCGCTAAGCCGACGAGTTGAAACATCAACAGGAAAAAGCTGATTATAGCAGCGCTGATAAAAACTTTCATAATCTCTTTCGTCGTAAGGAATAGTGTCACGAGTTAATGCTTCGCGGGGATATTTAAATAGTGTTACTCAAAAATATACGCCAGAATATCTTATGATTAAAGAACAAACTTATTGTATTCTTTTGAATATATTGGCGGCTGATGTGTATCACCGAAATCTGTTGAGGAGTCGTTACGAAATAAGCTGGCCATTTTTCTTGTTTTCGTTTGAAACGCGTTCGATCAAAGCCCATGTTTGATTGTTGTAGTCTTTGACGGATTCCATTTGGTGGGTAATACTTTTCTCAATATAGGCCTTGGACACCATGGCAGCTTTATGGAAATCCTTTAAAAGGATGAGAATAATAATCTTTGAATGGCAAGGTTTAAATGGGTATTCTGTGCCTGCATCAAATCTCTCACTCCTCTACAAGAAATAAAAGAGATGGATAACCCCCAACCTCTCTTCTGTTTTATTGCTATTTATGCGCATTCAAAAAAGAGCTTTTGATGGGCAGCCTCTGCAATAGCAACCACCGCTGGGTGCCTGATAATCCGTTCCACCGAAATAGCATAAAATTTTTCCCTTATTTTATTGGTACGGCCGATAACTTTTACCTGATATTGGCGTTCAACCTCTTCCTCAATGACAGTTGGCGCCATGAAGACGCCTTCGCCTGCTTGGCCAAAAACCGTCAGTAGCGCATTGTCATCAAACTCACCGACTATTACAGGGCGAACGCCAATCCTCTCAAACCATTGATCGAGCATCCCCCGCAGTGAGCTCATTGCCATAGGCATCAACATGGGCGCTTTATCAAGAGAAAGAGGAAAATTACTCTGAAGTGGTTTGGCCAGTTTTTCTACCCCAAAGAAAGAAACACCGCATTCACCCAGCAGGTGATTGTATGCCTTGACACTTAAGCTCGAATGAAGTGGAGTATCTGTCAGGACCACATCGAGTTTGTGCAAAGCCAATTCAGCAAGCAGATGTTTGTTTTTACCCTCATGGCAAATCAACCGAACCCGTTCCGCCAATTTTCCTGCCGGTTCAAGAAGCTTTCGCGCTACAAGTTTGGGAATAACATCGACGAGGCCCACTTTCAGGGATATGGGACCTGCTACCGGCCTTCCACGGACAGAGTCCATCATTTCCCGACCTAATGAAAAAATCTCATCTGCATATCGATAAACAAGATGACCCATGTCAGTCGGTTCAAGGTTTCGGCCCACGCGCTTGAAAAGTTTTGCCCCTAATATTGTTTCGAATTTGGATAATTGAGCGCTTACCGTTGACTGGGCCAGGCTGAGTTTGCTGCTGGCGGTGGTGATGCTTCCTTCCTGCATTACAGTCCAGAAATAAAACAGATGATGATAGTTCAGCCATTCCATATTTTGAATTCTCTCCTTTTTGATTCTGCTTAGCTCAGTGGCTGGATGTTTTGAACATTAATTCGTTTATTTCGAACTATCTTACCATATTTATCTATTTGACCTAATTCTTATTTGCCCTTACTCTTTTATCTACCATTGATTAATAACAGCATCATTTTTGCAAACCAGAATTTTCGCTCAGGAGTTCCACATTAATTCAGTGCTATAATCTCGCACGGGAGTTTTTCATGAAGATCGACATCACAATGCAACAGAGTGGCTCGGACAAAAAGATTTCCCGCAAGGTAGCTCGACGAGCACGATTGGCCCTCAGTCGATTTCATTCGTCCATTCAGACTGTTACAATCCGTATAACCGATGCAAACGGCCCTAAAGGAGGGATTGACATGCGATGTGTTGTGCTAATGAAATTGATGGCAGTCGGTGAATTGGTTGTGCATGGGGAGGGTGGAAATGTCTTCTCGGCCCTAAATCAATGTTTGTCCCGGGCAGACAGAGCGATCAGCCGTAGCCTTGAGAGACGTCGCAACACTCCCATCCGGCTGAACAGGCGGAGGATCGCAGTCGAAGAAGAACTACTTTAGGGTGGAAATACACCTGAAGAATTTCTGCAGGGCCTGACTTTTCATTCAGGCCTATTTGAATCATTCAATTTACTAAAGGTAATATTATGGAAATTACAATATTTATAGGCATGACCGCTTTAACCTACTTGCTATATGTCACTATAAAAAAACACCAATGGAGACTCGATGACGACCAAAAATATCCAGAAGGTCTCGTCCTCATTGAGCATACTCCGCGCCAAAATCCAGTTCCGCCGTCTAGTCGATTTCAGGATGAGTATTCCTCCAGGCTGAGATAAAGTTTGATCTAAAAAAAATATACCTGCCGGTGCAGTTACACCGGCAGCCTTTATTCACACACCTATCAGGAGTTCTGCAATGAGTAGACTGAGTATTTTTAGCCTTATCACTGCCCTTGTGGCCTCTCTGGGATTTTGTACAACAGCCTTCGGGGCTGGCTCGGATGTCACCCAGAAAATCTTGGATCTGACAACGCACTGGGGAGGATATACCGCGTTGATCGTCTTTGTCGTGGCATATGTGTTTGTCATGCTCGAAGAGGTGACACATATGCGAAAATCCAAACCGGTTATGCTGGCTGCCGGTATTATTTGGGGCATTATCGGTCTGATATATGCCATGAATGGCATTGACCATGCAGCAGAGGTCGCTATTCGGCATAATCTTCTTGAATATGCCGAACTCTTTCTCTTTCTGCTTGTTGCCATGACATTCATTAATTCCATGGAAGAGCGGCGGGTATTTGAGGTCCTGAGGGTAAAACTGGTTAATGCCGGCTATTCTTTCAGGAAACTGTTTTGGATTACCGGTCTTCTTGCCTTCTTTATCTCGCCAGTTGCCGATAATCTTACAACAGCTCTTCTTATGTGCGCCGTGGTGATGGCTATCGGCAAAGAGGATAAGAAATTCGTCGGCTTGGCCTGTATTAATATTGTTGTAGCCGCTAACGCTGGTGGTGCTTTCAGCCCCTTTGGCGACATTACCACGCTGATGGTGTGGCAGAAGGGTATTGTACAATTCCAGGATTTTTTAGCATTGTTTATCCCTTCTGTGGTCAACTGGTTGGTGCCGGCAGCCATAATGAGCTTTGCCGTCGCAGATAAGCAGCCGGAGTCAGCTGTGGAAGATTTGAAACTAAAGCGTGGAGCGTTGGTGATTATCGGCCTCTTTCTCTGGACCATCGCCACCGCCGTAGGTTTTCATAATTTCTTAAAGCTTCCTCCTGTGGTCGGCATGATGGCAGGCTTGTCACTCTTGAAGATATTTGGCTTCTATCTGAACAAAACGCATGCGAAGAGCCACCTGACATATGACCCGAAAAAAGCGGAAGAGCGGATTGGCCAGATCTTTCCTTTTGATGTTTTCGCTAAAGTCGCCCGGGCTGAATGGGACACGCTGCTCTTTTTCTACGGTGTTATTCTCTGCGTTGGCGGCCTCGGTTTCATGGGCTATCTTGGACTCGTCTCAAACGTGATGTATCTTGACTGGGGGCCGACAACCGCCAATATCATGGTAGGTGTTCTCTCTGCAATCGTTGATAATATCCCCGTTATGTTTGCCGTCCTGACCATGATGCCTGAGATGTCCCAAGGCCAATGGCTGCTTGTCACGCTGACTGCGGGAGTTGGAGGAAGTCTGCTTTCCATCGGTTCGGCAGCAGGAGTGGCCCTCATGGGTCAGGCTAGAGGTAAATACACCTTTTTCGGTCACCTTAAGTGGTCTCCGGTTATTGCTCTGGGATACGCAGCGAGTATCTACACTCATTTTCTCATAAATGGCTCGTTGATGTAGCGACAATTATAAATTTGTCCCTCTGATTCTCTTTGCCTAACTTGCAATTAGCTTGATAAAAATGGCCAAAGAAGGTATTTAAAAATCAATTAAAAGAGATTCACAGCCGACTGTATTGGTCGGCAACCAGAAGTAATGAGTCAATCTTTTAACAAGGGGGATGAATGATGAAAAAGGGTAAGATACGGTTCCATTTTGCTTTGGTGGTAGTGATTACAGTTGCTATGACGATGGCGGTTTCAGCTTTGGCCCAAGCTGGAGATGCCAATGTCAGTAAAACACTGGAAAACCTGCAGGCGGCGTTCAATGGTGAAAGTAATGCCCATGCAAAATATCTGGCCTATGCGAATAAAGCCGGAGAAGAAGGTTATCTTAAGGTGGCTGCTTTATTCCGTGCAGCTGCATATGCTGAGGAAGTTCATCTTAATAACCATGCAAAGGTGATCGAAGGCATGGGAGCTACCCCAAAAGCTGAGATAAAACTACCTGAAATCCATTCGACTGAGCAAAATCTCGCCGATGCAATCAAAGGTGAAACATATGAACAGACTGTAATGTATCCAGATTTTATAGCACAGGCTGAAAAAGACGAAAATGATGCGGCAATAGAAACTTTTAGCTATGCTGAGGCGGCTGAAGCAGAACATGCTAAATTGTACACAAAAGCTTTAAATAATCTAAATGAATGGAAAGTTGCAGACGCAGGTTTTGCTGTGTGTCCTATCTGCGGCTACACAGTTGAAGGAAAAGTTACATTTACAAAGTGTCCTGTCTGTGGCACGCCAGCAGATGATTATAAACTTATTATCTAACTTCTCGTACTGCATCTACCGGCATTGAAATGTAGCCGGTAGATGCAGTACAAGGTCTCTTCCTGCAACTCATTATCCTGAATCAATCAGATTCTGTTTAATTCAAAACTATCTATTGAGTAAATGTTTTTTGCGCTGCCACTTGTCGCTCAATCTCCACGACCAGCTCAGAAGGCAGTCGCAGACGTGCGGCCAGCATGGCGAGATAGCCTTTTTCGGCATCGATGTCGACATCGACGGCCAGCAGCGATGCTGTATAGATTTCTGCGGCAATCTCGGGGCTGGTGAGGCTGTTGACGATAGCGTCCATATTAGCAGGATGGCCCATTTCTTCCACAAGTAAAGCCGGACTTTCACTGTCCAGGCCTAAGGATTGAATTGTCACATTCTTCATGCTTTTGGTTTGGCTCTGCATTGCAGCACTCAACTATCTCAACATCGCTCAAGCAGTTCTAGAATTCCTTGAAGAAGTTGCAGTGGGCTGGGAGGGCAGCCACGAATCACCGCGTCCACAGGAATAACGTTGGCAACCGCGCCGCAACTGGCATAGGAAATACCAAACTCTCCCCCATCCGCCGCACAGTCGCCCATGGCGATGACCAGTTTGGGATCGGGTGTAGCATCGTAGGTATTTTTGAGTGCAGCTTGCATATGCCTTGAGACCGGACCCGTTACTAAAAGAAGGTCGGCATGGCGTGGCGAGGCAACAAAATGAATGCCGAACCGCTCTATATCATAAAAACTGTTATTCAATGCATGTATTTCAAGTTCGCAGCCATTGCAGGAACCGGCATCGATCATTCTGATCGCCAGACTTCTCTTGAAAATGCGAGTTATCTCCTTTTGGCAGGCCGAGCCGATTTGCACCGTGGTTTTGTCGTGTGGCGTAAATTCTTCTGTCAGACACCCGGTTTTGAAGATTTTAGCAAGAACTGTGAGCATGTTTTTTACCTGGAAAGCTTAACGATTCGAAACAAAAATCAAGTAACACATCAAAAATATCATTGGTCATATTTTTAGGTGATTTGTCGGAAAAACAGAAAGACATCTTCTACCTGAAGTTACAGATCATGACCGGAATAGGTTCCATTCACAGATTTATTACATAATGGAAAATCAGGTACGATTTCCCCTAGTATCAGCGTTTCGAGTGCCGGCCAATTTAACCAACTTGGATCCCGAGGGAAATATCTTAAAACGGCTCCTGACGCATCAAGGTGAACATAAGCGAGTATTTCTCCACGCCACCCCTCGATTAACCCTAAACCGCTGCAATCTCGTGTAACAGTGGGAAACTCAGTTCCTATCTGATCGGGTGGCAGTTTCTTTAAAATTTCCTGAAGAAGATCAAGGGAGACGAGGATCTCATCACCGCGTATTCGCAGTCGACCCGAGGAGTCTCCCTCAGAACTGTGAGGGACGGTTATAACCAGATCTTCATATGGGGCATAGGGTGCATCTCGGCGCAGATCCCAACATTCGCCGCTGGCTCTGGCGAGGTAACCGAGAACACCAAGAGTTCTTGCATCTTTGAGGGATAACAGGCCGGTTGTCCGCAACCTGTCCTGTAGCGATGGGTGTTCATAGAGCAGGGGCAGGAGTTCCCCTAACTCGTCGCGCAACTGATCATTCGCTGCGTTGAGCATCCCGACCTTCCTGCCGTCGAGGTCATGGTTCACCCCGCCGGGAACGATGATGTCCATCAACAACCTATGGCCGAAGACAATACGATTCTGCCGTTGCCAAAGCTCACGCAATCGACTGCACTGCACCTGACCGAAAGTAAAGCCAACATCGTTACAACAGCCTCCGATATCACCCAGATGATTGGCGATCCTTTCCCGCTCCGCCAGAATCGCCCGCATGGCCAGTGCCCGCCGAGGAAGATTGAGACCGACGGCAGATTCGCAGGCCTGGCAAGCCGCCCATGCATGAGCGACTGTGCTGTCTCCGGAGACGCGGGCGGCCAAGCGGACAAGCCCCCAGACATCGCGTCCTTCCGCACATTTTTCAATTCCTTTATGCACGTAGCCAAGATGTTGCTCCAGGCTGAGAATATCTTCACCCATGGCTTGAAAACGGAAATGGCCGGGCTCGATAATTCCGGCATGAACCGGTCCGACCGGAATCTCGTAGACACCTTCCCCTTCGACCCGAAAAAAAGGATACTCACAATCGGGCGGAGTTATATTCTGCGGAGTTCCCTCCAGCGGGAATGTTTTCAGCAGAGGATATTGGCCTTCCTGCCATGCCTGATGCCGGATCCATCGACGCTGATCCGGGTGATCAACAAAATGGACTCCAAACATGTCACGAATATACCTTTCCGGTCGATTGGCTGCTGGGAAAAAAGGAGTCTGTGAGGGCAACTCTCCCTGCCGATCAGAGACAATGGTATGCAACAATAGATGACCATTCCTGCAGGCCATCGTTGCAAAAATATGGATTTCCGGAGGGCAGTGTTCGCCCCAGACGGCGCTCCATCGGATACGATTTATTGCAGCCACCTCTGCCGCCTTGCCCCAGAAACCAGCATCAATCGTCACCACCGTGGCTGGACCTTTAGGAGCGGAATGCACCCTTGTCGGTATTCCGGCTTCACACAGCAAGGACACAAGCGAATCAACATCCGGGGCAAGGAGTTGTCGCCCCAGGTGTGCTTGACTAATCATAAAACCCCCTCCCCGACCAGCATGATGGTCGCTTGGTTGAGCCATTGCGTCAGAACGGTCGGAATAGAGATACCGAGCCATAACACCAGAAGGAGATGGACGAAAACAGGCCACATATTGGCAACAATGGGTTTCTGTTCGACCGGCGGATCGCCAAAGACCATGGGCTGAAGATTACGAAATAATCCGGCAAAAGCGACTGAAAGACCTATAACTAGTGGTGGTGCCAACCATGGGTAACTTTTGATGGTAGCGGTAAATAACAAAAATTCGCTGGTAAATACACCAAAAGGCGGGAACCCGGCAATGGCGCAGGTGCCAATGAGAAGACCCCAACCGGTGAAGGGCTGGTTCCGAATCAGGCCACGTATTTGACCCATCGTTTGTGTACCGGCAATATGGGTGGCATGGCCTACCGTGATGAAGATCGCCGATTTGGTCAGGGAATGGACTATCATATGCAGCAATGCACCAAAAGTCGCCAGCGGCCCGCCAATACCGAATGCAAAAGTCATAAGACCCATGTGTTCAATCGAAGAATAGCTGAACATCCGCTTAATATCATATTGCCGATGCAGTAAAAGACTGGCCACGGAGAAGGAGAGCATACCGAATCCCATCATCAGATTACCGGCTAAGTGATTACCAAGGGCCGGGTCGACCAGCATTTTAAAGCGGATAACAGCGTAAAGGGCGATATTTAACAGCAATCCTGAGAGAATGGCGGACATCGGTGTCGGCCCTTCAGAATGGGCATCGGGGAGCCAGTTGTGCAAAGGCACCAAGCCAACCTTAGTGCCATAACCGACAAGAAGAAAGACAAATGCAAGGGCCATAACCCCGCCATCCATCTGCCCGGCATGCTGCTGTAAAACGGTCCAGAGTAAGCCGTCATCCGGGCTGGGGATTACTCTTACCGCTGCAAAATAGACCAGGATAGTGCCGAACAGCGCCTGGGAAATTCCCACGCCGCAGATAATAAAATACTTCCAGCCGGCCTCAATAGATTCATGGGTTCGGTACAGGCTGACCAATAACACCGTCGCGAGAGTGGCCCCTTCAACCGACACCCAAAGTATCCCAAGATTATTGGTCGATAGGGCCATCAGCATGGTAAAGAGAAAGCCTTGATACATCGAGTGGTAGAGTCTCATCCTCTGGTCATCGACCCTGCCAATGGCAATTTCGTGATCCATATAGGGCCCGGAAAAAATAGCGGTGGTCATGCCGACAAAGGCATTGAGTAAAATGAGATAGACATTAAACCCGTCGATGTAAAAAAGCTTATTGGTGGAAAGAATCGGTCCCTGTCGAAATACTTCAATGGCCAATAGCAGGGCCGTTAAAAAGGTTGCTATGCAGATAAACAGATTGACAGTCTTTGCCCATCGTCGGTGGCCAGTAAAGGCCAGGATGATTATTCCTGCAAAAGGAAAAAGCAAGGTCGCACCAAGGGCGTTCATTTGTCGACCTCGGTGAGATGATTAAGGCGATCGGTATCGAGACTGCCAATTTCCGCTCGAATATGAAAGAAAAATACCCCGAATAAAATGGCGGCGACAAGCACGTCAAAGGCGATTCCTAACTCAACCACCATCGGCATGCCGTAAGTGGATACCACTGCTGCGAAAAACAATCCGTTTTCCATCGACATAAAACCGATGACCTGGGCAACGGCTTTGCGGCGGGATATGACAATCAACATCCCAATCAACACCACAGCCAGAGATATGGCAATTGTGTTTCGCGTCGATAACAGGGACAGTTCACGGATTGGCAGGGCCACATAGTAGCTGAAGAGCACCAAGGCCGCGGCAAAAAGCATAATCAGTGAAGGGTTACCGATAACTTCCACCTCACGGCGGATATTCAGGCGGATGACCAGCTTGCGCAATTGTCCGGGAATAAAATACACCTTGAGAACCAAGGTTAAAGCAGCGGAAATGAGTAGATGATATTTACCGGCGATAACTGCCATGAGCACGGTGGCGAAGAATATTAACAGCCCCTGCAGGGCAAAGGTATTGATCAGACTGTCAAGACGGACCTGAGCCAAAAGGAGAAAGGATGACAATAAAATCAAAGCAGCCAGGGTCAGGACCACCTGCTCAGGAAGAGATAAGGTTGCTATCAACATCTCACTGTGCCTCAAGAATAATATGGCTCATCATGCCAAGCAAGGTGAGGATAAAAGCCAGACCAAGATATTGCGGTGCACGAAAGAGCCTCATCTTAGCCTGGATGGTCTCGGATACGGCAAGGATCAATCCCCAAATGAGTAATTTGCCAGTGACGGTCAGGGCAGCTAGTGCAAGATCAGCCGGAATAAGGGAAAGAGAAATTCCCAACGGAACAATCAGATTAACAATGAGCAGGGAATAGAGGGTGAGTTTCAGCATGGCCGCCCATTCCATTAAGGCCAGGTGGCGGCCGCTGTATTCAAGAATCATTGCCTCATGGATCATGGTCAATTCAAGATGAGTTGCCGGATTGTCGATAGGGATACGCCCTGTTTCGGCTATTGCGACAAGGACCAGGCCCATCGATGAAAAAATGAGCGAGGGATACAAGGTGAATTCCCGTTGAGCGAGGTGCGAAATGACAGTCGATAAGTTGGTACTGGATACATTCATGGCAAGAGTGAAAAAGGCCATGAGCAGCGCCGGTTCGGCGAGAGAAGAAATCGTCACTTCACGGGAAGACCCCATGCCTCCGAAAGCTGTACCGACATCCATACCGGCCAGGGAAAGGAAAAAACGGCCTAGGGCCAAAAAGCCCACAAGGGCAATGACATCGGCCAGTGCAGCTACCGGCAACTGTACGGTTATTACCGGGACAATCGAAACCGCCATAACAGTGACACTGAAAACAATATACGGCGCCATTCGAAATATCGGCGACGCCGTATCGGCAAGGACTACCTGTTTTCGGGAAAGACGCAGGAGATCCCGGTAAGGTTGCCATGGTGGCGGCCCTTGTCTGTTCTGCAGTCGGCATTTCAGCCACTTAACCCACCCCGCCATAAGAGGGGCAGCCAGGACCACACAGAGGGTTTTAATAATCGCCCAGTACCAACCTGTCATACAATCACCCAAAGCAAAAACAATAAGGTGAAGAAGGAATAGCAGAGATAGACCCGAAGATTTCCTCCCTGAATACGTGAGGTCCGCTCTGCAAGTTTGAGCATGAATTTTCCAATAGGAACGTAGATC
This sequence comes from uncultured Desulforhopalus sp., assembly GCA_963677465.1. Classification (GTDB taxonomy): domain Bacteria; phylum Desulfobacterota; class Desulfobulbia; order Desulfobulbales; family Desulfocapsaceae; genus Desulforhopalus_A. Next base: position 2,098,148 of record OY781976.1, read on the forward strand.
ATTTGCCATAGGCGGTCATCTATCTTCAGACTGTAGCGTGATCCTTTGCCGGGAATTGCCGGCTCAATCTTTTCAACGATCAACCAGACAAAGGAAAAAACACGTCGAATTGGCATGGCAAATGCCGAGGCAGTATATTGCATACGCGAGTTTAAGGGCCCAAAGCCGCAATCCCAGGCAGGGGCGATACGGATTCGATTGTCTTTATTGGGTGGATGAACAAAGGCAAAGACAACCAGCCAACTCACCAAAATTCCAAATAAAACGGCAGGTGCGCCATACGAGGCTGTTTGTGGAGTCACCGGAGTCAGCCATAACCAACCATGGTCGTTGCCGCTTGACAGACCTATGCCCATAAGGCCTTCAGGAATGCCGTTAATCGCCCGGACGACCCATGTGGGAAATATGCCAAAGCCTAGGCAGCAGACGGCAAGGATGATTTGGCTGAGTAGCATACCAAAAGATGGATCTTTCGCTTCAGCAATTTCCGGACTCCGAGGGCGGCCCAGAAAAATAATCCCATAAACCTTGACGAAACAGGCAGTCGCCAGTGCCCCAGTCAGGGCAAGCATGGCCGCGGCGACAGGAATCATGGCCCCGAGGATGCCACTTTTCAGGATTGTCCCCTGCAGGGCAGCCTGAAAGGTCAGCCATTCTGAAACAAAGCCATTAAATGGCGGGAGAGCTGAAATGCTAATACAGCCAACCAGAAAGCAGAACGCGGTAATGGGCATTTTCTTGATGAGCCCACCCATCTTTTCCATGTCATGCTGACGGCTCTGCTGCAAGACGGCACCTGCCCCTAGAAAAAGCAAGCTCTTAAAGAGGGCATGGTTCAAACAGTGATACAAAGCGGCGATTAACGCCAAAGCGGCGATTTCCAGATGATGGGTGGCATAAAAAATCATCGATAGACCAAGACCTATGTAGATAATGCCAATGTTTTCTACACTGTGATAGGCAAGCAGGCGCTTGAGATCATGCTGCATCAGGGCGTATAATACCCCCAAAACCGCAGAAACTGAGCCAATCAGCAAGACAACGACGCCCCATTGCCATAGTACACTTCCCAGCAGATCGTAGACAAAACGAATAAAACCATAGACTGCAACCTTGAGCATCACCCCAGACATCAAGGCCGAGATATGGGAAGGGGCCACGGGATGGGCGAGTGGCAACCAAACATGAAGAGGAACAATACCGGCCTTTAAGCCAAAGCCAACGAAAGCCAGGGTGAAGGCAATAGTTGCCCAGGTCGAATCCAGATCGCCAGCCTTTAAAGTGGCAAAGCTAAACCCGTCGGAGAAACCGGCAAGAACACCGAAGGCAAGAAACAAAAAAGCTCCGCCAACTACCGCCATCAGCAGGTAAAGAAAGGCAGCTCGACGATTTTCAGGATGTTGATGCTGAAAAACGACTAGGAAATAGCTGGCAACGGACATCAACTCCCAAGAAAGCATAAAGGAGAAGGCATCAGCAGCCAACAAAACCAGAAACATGCCACCGACAAACAATCCCGTAAACAATGTCAGGGTACTGATACCAAGTTGATCGCCGATATATTCTCTAATATAAGCGTGGCCATAACAGGCAACAAGAAAGGTTATTAGCCCGACAATAAAGAGGAAAAAACCAGCCAGAGGATCTAGGCATAAAATGACATGCAACCAGGGCAGGCCTATGGGCAGGATAAGCTGCTCGGTCGTTCGAAACAGCAAAGCCATGCCACCGCCCCAAGATGCTACCAGGCCGGAAATTCCGAGCAGAAGAAAAGACAACCGGCTTTGAATATATGGGCGGCGGAGAAAAAATAGCGGTACGGTAGCTGAAAGCAGTGCTGCCAAAACCGCAGTTTCTGCAAGAATTATGGCCATATTGGGGAATTTATTTTCATTTACTGCAAGGTTTTGACACCAACCTCTTGCCCACGCCAAAAAGAACCTTAAGCAACGTAGGATACAAACCAACACAAGGATAGGTATACTTCTGCGAGGTCCGTCTGTCAATGACTCTGGTCGCCCACAATTTAACCACTTGCCTTTTGACAGAAGCGAATGCTTCTACAGCAGAAAACCGGAGTGAAAACCTGTTATGAGTTCTTGCCGAAATCTTCAATTCTCATCCCTAACCTTTATAAATTTCTCAGGGCGACGAACAAATCCTCCTGTTGCAGGGGATAGATATTATCGTAGCAATATCCATGTCGTTTCCAACATGCCTGCCATGGCACAAAATATCGCTCTGTCCGTCCTCGGAAACCTCTCATATTAATATCCAGCCCAGCAACACAAAGGAGATTCCGGAGATCATCCGGCCCGGTTGCGGTAAACGTTTCGCATACGCTTAAAAAAATAGTTTGCAGGTGAACGAGTGTTGCCGCGAGGTGCGGTGTCTTATGAGTCAAGATCCAAGGCAACAGAGGCAACAGCATTGCAGAAAATGGATTTGAGCGGTGGACTGTTTCCGACAAATTGAAGAAATTAAACAACTCTGCGCTCAGGTATTCTCCGATTGGTTTGAATACCCCAGCCTTCGGAAATTTTTCTTCACCTATCGCGTGGTGAAAATGAGAGGCTAATGAAAATGTGACAAGGGGGCCGGAGACGGAGAGGGGGACAAACTGGCCATCCGCGTTGGGCTTAGCAATTTTCTCAATCAGTACTCTCAAGTTTTTGCCATTCGTGTTTTCCTTCTCGCAGACCAGGTATTCAGGCAAAGTCACAGAAAAATTACCAGCTTTGTCGCAGCCCAGGCGAATATTCCTCTGAGCAAATTGATACTGCTTCAAATAGGGGAGGATGAAATCAGAGGGCGTTTCATCTATTTCGGCTCCCGACTTTCCTGGGAAATGTTGGCCAGGTAACCCACTGTATGCACCCCAGTTTTGTTCATAAGGAATCATAGTCGAAAGAATTACGATCCTATCACGTCCACTGCCTCGTTCAGGGGACAGAGAGTGGGGGCGGAAAAGATTGTTGTTCACACTCATTTCAGATGGTGGCGGCAATTTACCCAATTTTCCAATAACCGGATCATTGAATCCGAGAGAGAGACAAAGTTTTCTCAAACGCGGAAGAAAATCATAAGCTGAGATTAACCGACCGCGGATTTTGCAAGCAGGAATATGTCGTGTCGGCTCAAACGAAATCTTTTTCATCGTTATTATCCATGACAGAATTACAATTAATTCACACTCAAGTTAGCAGGGCCCTACAACTCAGCCAACGTTCAGCTTTCTCTCACCATTACGCCACATTACACTGCTTATACACTCTAGTGTGTACAGATCTGTTGAAAGATGTTTTACATCAGTTGTTCATTGAGATAAGCAACCGGCATGCCATCTCATCATGATAAGAAAATAATTGCCGTAGAAAGGGCTTTTCTTGTTTTCAAAAAACAGTTTTTGGTCTTCAAGCCGCTAAAAGAGCGAAACTGATAAAGTCAGAGGGCAATTGAAGCAACGACAAAATTGCCTCCTAGTTCAGGCTGACATTTATTTCCAAGTGTCCAAATATTTGCCTACGTGAAAAAATAACTGACAATTTCTGAGATGAATAAAGCAATTTAGTTACCTAGATGGATCGAGGACCATATCGAGGTCGTGAGTATCGATGTTCTAGATATGGTTAAAACCAGATGAAAGCTCAATAAGAGAACGGCGATTCATAGGATCGAGATTTGCAGTTGGTTCAGGTAGAGGATAAGGAGCAATGGAACAGATAAGTCAGATAGGAGTCTCTTTGCAAAACGGAAGACAAAGTACTGTAAATGTTAGCTGAGGTCAAAATAGAAATATTGACACATCCGCATATGCGGATTAAATAGAAAAAAACAGTTTATCGCTCCCAGTGTACTGAAATAGCCTGAAACGAAATTATTAATATGGATAACAAGATGCATGAACTTTCATCCAGCCAAGAAACTGGTTTGCAGGAAAACGTGCAGATGTTCAAGGCGCTTGGAGATGAAACTCGATTACGAATATTAGGACTGTTGACTCATGGTGAACTGTGTGTTTGCGATATAATGGAAGTTCTTAAATTACCGCAATCTACCGCATCAAGGCACCTCGCATACTTGAAAAATTCGAAGTTGGTATGCGGCGCGAGGCGTGGAAAATGGATGTATTACCAGCTTGATACCAGCATCCCAGGTGACTCAGTCCAGCTTGAGATTGTTCAATACCTCGCAGGTCTCGTAGAGATCCAGGCTGACCATCAAAAACTTGTTTGCCACTTAGAGAAAAAAGATAAACAATCCTGTAGTTAATCAAAGCTAACTCATCAATATAAAAAGGAACAAAAAATGAAACCTGCACCCAAGAAACTCTCCTTTCTTGATCGTTTTCTGACCCTTTGGATTTTCCTTGCGATGTTCGTAGGTGTAATGACAGGCTATTTTTATCCGCCGGTGAAAGATGTCATCAATTCTTTCCAGGTCGGAACGACCAACATCCCTATCGCTATAGGATTAATTATGATGATGTATCCCCCTTTGGCGAAGGTAAAATATGAGGAACTTGGCCAGGTTTTCAAAAACACCAGGGTACTGGCATTGTCTCTTGTGCAAAACTGGATAATCGGTCCGATCCTGATGTTTTTGCTGGCCATCACCTTCCTGTCCGGGCACCATGAATATATGGTCGGTCTCATTCTTATCGGTCTTGCCCGCTGTATTGCCATGGTCATAGTTTGGAATGAACTCGCTGATGGAGATACCGAATATTGCGCCGGGCTGGTCGCCTTTAACTCCATATTTCAGGTGTTTTTCTTTTCTTTTTATGCCTGGATTTTTATCACCATCGTGCCAAAATGGTTTGGACTTGAAGGTGCTGTCGTTGATGTCTCTATCAGCCAAATAGCAAAATCTGTTTTTATCTATCTGGGTATCCCTTTTCTGGGTGGGATGATTACCAGATTCGTTGGTGTTAAAATGAAAGGAAAACAATGGTATGAGACTGTTTTTATTCCAAGGATCAGTCCATTTACTTTGATCTTTCTTCTTTTTACCATTTTGGTGATGTTTGCTTTAAAAGGCGAATACATTGTTCAACTGCCATTCGACGTCATTCGCATAGCCATACCTTTGACCATCTATTTTCTTGTCATGTTTCTCGTTTCATTTTTCCTGTCCCTGAAGGTTGGCGCCACCTACGAACAAACCGTGACACTGAGTTTCACGGCGGCTTCAAACAACTTTGAGCTGGCTATCGCCGTGGCGATTGCGGTATTTGGCATTAACTCCGGCGAAGCATTTGCGGCAGTTATCGGCCCCCTGGTTGAAGTTCCTGTTTTGATTGGTCTGGTGAGTGTCGCTCTACGCTTAAAAGAAAAATATTTTCCTTATGAAAAGAAGACTCTTGCCGGTGTTTGTCATGTCCACGTGAAGGATGCTGTGAATAATTAATATTTGGCCACTAAGAAGGTACTAAAATGCTCCTGACAGGTTATTCTCTCGAAATCTTTAAATCGAAATGTTATTCGGAAGCCAAGGGAGTGCATTGCTTTGCCCATCTCAACGATGATGTTCGTGAGGTCCTGCCGTTCCTGAATACTGTCCTAGGGGGTTTTGTCTACACGAAAGAACCACCATCTCTAATGTTAAAGAATTACGGGAAACTAATAACCATTCATCCTCAGAAAATTGCCGTAAATGCCCTAAGTGATGGGGATGAAGCTGAAAAAATAGTCGCATGGTTACAACGGGAAATAAATGAAACCTGGGAGAGGCGTGCCGAGATAGAGCCCAGCACAGAAAGCATGCGCCAACCTGTCTTGATGGAAGTGCTGAAATTACTCCCAAAAAAAAATTGCCGACAATGTAACGAACCAACCTGTATGGTCTTTGCGGTCCGGGTAATAGAGGGTAGTAAAGATCAAAACGACTGTCCGCCTATGGATACCCAAAATAGGACAGCACTACAGGAATACCTGTCTCAATTTTGCTTTGATTGATCACGATCATAGCATGCCCGTTAAGCAGTGTACATTATGGATTACCCAGGTGGGATTTCATTCCATTATTCATCTGTTCCATCAGACGTTTGTGAAGGACCTTTATCAGGTTTAACGCTTCTTTGTTATCTGCATCCAATAGGATTTGTTTCATTTTTTGCAATTCTTCCGCCGAAATCTGAATAACCATTTTTTTAACTCCATTCTTAAAATATCTGTAATTCTAGATAATTGAATAGTTGTTTTTTTGTCGACACTGTAGTTTTCTGCCATACCCTCCCTCTTTAAAGAAATGGTTGAACTATAAAATACACACCAAGCAGGGCTATCAACCCCCCAGCCAGACGCCGAAAAAACCTGCCCCCCTGCTGCCAACTGCTGCTCACGAGCAGGCGCTTGACCATGGCAGTCGAGCTTCCGGCAATGACGATTGGAATGCAGTGGCCGAAAGCAAACAACAAAATAAATAGCACACCTGTGAAGATCTTGGCTTGCACGGATACAATGGCTAGGATCGGGGCAATGAAGCCAAAGGTGCAGGATCCTGACAGCACACCGTAGGCCAGCCCGAGAACAAAGGCTCCGGCAATACCCTTAATTGTCAAGCGGGATAAAAGCCCTCCAGCAAGAGAACACTTCGCTATCCCGAGCATATCGAGGGCGACCCAGATCAGCAGCAGGCCGATGGCTATAGTCCAGTATGGTCCCACATCGCCAAGCATGCGACCTAGCAGCGAACAAACGAGACCGACAACGGCAATGGTGATAAAAAGCCCGGTTGTAAAGACGATGGCATAGAGCGTTGCCTTACGTCCTTCGACCAGTTGATTCTGTCCACCGACATAGCCGATAATGAGAGGGATAGAGGCCAGATGGCAGGGGCTGAACAACACACTCACCATTCCCCAAAGGAAACAGCCAAGGGCTCCCCAGAAGAGCCCCTGGCCCATCCATGAGTTGATCATGAGAAAATACTGGTCCATATACTACTCGACCCCGAGTTTGGTCAGCTCGGCAATTATGGCGGCTTTTTCGTAGAAGCCTTCATGGCGAAGCATTTCTTTTCCGCTCGCGTCGTAGAATATCTGAGTCGGGATAATCCCGATACCGTATTTCCGGCCAGCGTCTGGATTTTCCCAAACATCTATAAAGACTATGGCGGCCCGATCTTTGTACTCTTTCTCCAGTTCCTCTAAGATCGGTGCCATCATCTTGCAAGGTATACATTTTTTTGCTCCGAGATCGACCATAGTCACTTTGCCGGGGACAGGAGCCATTGGTGTTTCTTTCGTATCAGCTGCAAAAGACACAACAGCAGAAAGAAGCAAGAAACATCCTGAGAAGATGAGATTCGTAATTGTTGTTTTTGGACAATAAATTTTCATGTATGCGCCTATTCCGAGAGAAATGCTTTAGCCTTATCAACGAGCATGGCAATAGATTGGGAATTGACGTCGGTATTCCCTTTCTCAAAGCCAAGATCAGTGAGGCGAAGATGATTAATTTTGGTGAACCCTGCCTCTTCCAGAGATTTCTTAGTGCAATCGAGGTTACAGCCATCAATTGCCAAGATGGAGGATGCTGCTTCGGTTGACTTCAGTATACCGCTGACCCGGCCGCCAATCCCGGCCAGGCAAAACATCTTACCATCCCCGTTCCGAGTAAGTTTTCTGGCCGTTTGATCGGCAAGTTCACCAACATCGGCAGCGCCGGAACAAGAAAATATCAACTTCGGACCTGCACTACAGGCGCAGCCACAACTGGTTTGCAGAGGGTTCATAACCTGTCTCCTTTAATTGAACAATTATGTTATCTTGAGATTTCGTTCGTTAATTTTCGACACTGGACAAAGAAAAAGGCTAATTCAACTTAGCCACTCTTCAACTTCACTTTGCTTTGGGGCACGGCCCACACATTTAACCTGTCCGTCAATAACGACGGCCGGAGTGGAGAAAATACCCAGCTTGGCTATTTCCTGGAAATCCGACACCTTCGTCACGGTAGCCTGAACCCCTTTTGCTGCAATGGCAGCTTCGACAGTTTTCTGAGCCTTTTCGCAGGAGGCACATCCCGGTCCACATACTTTTATTTCCATCTTCTTCCTCACTTTGTGTTGTGTTTAAGATAACGTTTATCTGTAAGTAGGATTCTCATGTCATCTGGAGAAAAGTACCGACAGAATAGACTCAAATAATCAGATTAAACAAAAAACCGGTGAATAAAATTCCACAGCCAACAACTCCGATAAAGACTGCGATCAATTTTGGTTTGAGTACCTTACGGAGAATGACCATTTCCGGTAGAGACAGAGCGATAACACTCATCATAAAGGCCAGCACGGTACCAAGTGCGGCACCCTTGCCAAGAAGCGCTTCCACCACCGGCACGATACCTGCTGCATTGGAGTACATGGGGATTCCAACCAGAACCGCGGCAGGCACTGACCACCAGGCATCCTTGCCCATAATGGAGGCCATAAACGTTTCCGGCACATAACCATGAATGGCCGCACCCACACCGATTCCGGCAACGACATAGATCCAGACCTTGCCAACGATATCACGCACGGCTTCCCGTCCACGATCTACGCGGTCGGGCCAGGTCAATTTCTCTTCAATGATCACAGCTTCACCTGCCCGCATTTCCTGCACCCAGTCTTCAATCCAATGTTCGAGTTTGAAGCGGCCAATGACCCAGCCGGAAATGATAGCGATCATGAGACCTGTTCCAAGGTAGATGGCAGCGACTTTCCAACCAAGCAGGCCATAGAGCAGAACCACGGCTATTTCGTTGACCATCGGGGCGGCAATAAGAAAAGAGAAGGTGACGCCTAGAGGGACCCCGGCCTGAACAAAACCAAGAAAGAGCGGTACGGCAGAACAAGAGCAGAACGGCGTGACAATACCAAGTAAAGCAGCCATCACGTTGCCTGCAGTCTCACGTTTTCCGGCCAGATATTTACGGGTACGTTCCTGAGTGAAAAAAGATCGAATCATGCCAATAACAAAAACAATAAGCGTCAGCAGCATCATCACCTTTGGCGTGTCGTAAACAAAAAACTGTATTGCCGCCCCCAGATGTGTTCCCTTTTCAAGGCCGAGTAGTGAATAGGCAAAATAATAAGAAAAGGGTTCAAGTTGCTTGTAGAGGACAAACCAGAGGGCAAAACCGAGTAAGCCGATGGCGATGGCCTTGGTCATATTGTGATTTTGGCGTTCGGGTGGTTGTTCGACTGCTGTTTTTTTGCAGTCACATCCACAATCGGTGTCAACAGGGTGAATTGCTTTCATAATGATGGCCCTAATTTTTTGGTATACAATAACGCTGAGCAGCTGCAGCTGGTAAAGCCTTACGCATCCTTTCCAGTTCCGTGTCATTATCCAGCCAATCGCTCAGCTTAATCAGCATTGTCTCTGCATATGCTGACTCACAGCCATCCGCCAGACTGTAAATCATCCAGGTCCCCTGCCGATTTCTTTCCACCAGACCGGCATCCTCTAGAATTTTCATGTGCTTGGAGACCGTAGATTGGGCCAAACCTAATACCTCTTTAATTTCACAGACACAAAGCTCTCCCAACTGCAAAAGTTTTATTACCCGCACCCTGTTCGGGTCGGACAGAGCTTTCATTACTCGTATAAATTGTTTCATTGCGTACTCTCCAATATTCATATATCGCTATTTAACGATTAGTGTAGCTCTTGGATTGTTTTTGTCAACGATTTTTTCTTTGTTTTCTGTACGTTCAATAGATTGAGAGTCGTTTAGTGCAAGCTGAATTAAAGCATCTTTGCTAAGAAAACGAGCAGTTGGAGCAGGATCGTGAAATGATAAAAAATGCGGCAGCCTTCTTCGCACAAGAACAGGGATAAAGTATTAGTTCATTTCTCCCGAGAAGAAGGCCGTGGAGCGATAACCGAAAGTTGACCACCCTGAATTAAAAAAAAGAAAGGGGCTCTGCAGCGCTAAGCCACGGCCCCTTGTCATGGTTCTGTGCTGATATTTATACCGCCAGATCGACCTGTTGAATAGTACCAACTGACCCGTTTTCGTTTACAAATACTCCCGAATCTCTAACCTGTCCCAGAAGAGCATTGTCGTTATTTTTGATAGAAAACGGTGTGTTAATATGATTAAGATAAATGGCCCCCACGCCTTTTTCGCCCAAAGAAAATAATGAGCTTTCACCTGCAGCGTCTCTCGTCCAGATGCGAAGATGTTGGAAAATATCGTCATTTTCATCAATCCAACCATTACTGTCATCATCATAAGCAGCCAGTTCAGCAAAACCATCGCCAGTGGCAGGCCCAAACAACTCACTACCATTGTTGATTGTTCCATCGCCGTTCTTGTCAAGAGCCAGGAAGCCACTGCCCGGAGAGGTAAAGGCAATCTGGTCGTCTCTGCCATCCATGTCGATGTCAAAACGAAAAGTCGTGTCCGATAATTCTGCAGCTGAACCTGAAAAATTAACAGCTAAAGGGTCTTTTAAGGCATCACCAGCTTTGATATTTATGCTTTTTTCCTGCATAAATTCCCGGCTCATATTTAACTCAACTGAAAAATCGATTTCTCTGCCATCTTCTGTAGAGATAACCCCTTGCGCGTTGAAACTTGTCGATTCGTATTCATAATGCGATTCGTAATAATCATATTCAAGTCCAGATCCTGTTGAACTCTGCTCTGTAACGTCAAGAGGTTGACTGGTTCCGACCGCAGTGTTTTCTTGAATGGCAACATCTTGTGGCAGGCGAATATCTATCACTTTGCCGGATATTTTCTGAATCATTGCCCGCAATATTCTGATATTCAAATCAGCATTTGGTATGTCTGCTTCATCCACTGGCTCAGCAATAGCTCGCTGAGGCTGCCCATTTTTAGCTTTTTGTGATAAACCTATATGATCACTATGGCTATGAAGTCTTTCACTTTGATAACTATATTTGGCCTTCGAAGTTCTGTTATTCCTGTCAGGACTTGCTCCACGCCAGACAGTTAACGATTCTTTCTGCGTTGATTGCTCAATAGAGGTATGTTCTGAGAAGAGTTGGATTGAAGATCCGGAAATAATCATGATACGCCCTCCGTGGCTTATGATGAATTGTGGTTTTCAGCAATCCTCCTTGATAGCTGAAAACAATATCGACGTATCTGTTTCGACATCTCTTAAGAAAAGGTTTAGTAAAAAATCGGATACAAGCAAAAAATGGCATTTAATTGAATTGTTGTGTGTTGTCAGTAGGATACATGGTTGCTCAATTGATTTTCCAAGATGAGATATTGAAATCATGCATAGCTTGATACCAGCTCAAAGGCCCAGAGCATATTTTATGCCGGTAATCCATTCTCCGGTGAGATGAGACAACTTTCCGACAATGGGTTGAGAAAGCAGTGAAACCTCTGCCGGGCCTCCGCCGAGCCTATTATGGCCACCAGATCATGCTGGCGAAACCGGAAGGATGGCTCAGGGTTGGTGGTTAATTGGCCTTGCCGGATTATTCCAACTATCGAAATGCCGGTGTTTTTGCGAATTTCCGCCTCTGCAATACTCTTATCCGTCAGCGGATTGCTCGCCTCGAGTTCAACCCACTGCAGATCAAACTGCTGTTCAGCCGCTCTCATCTGGCCAAGTGTTTTATACCCATCACCATTGGTTGTCGCGCTTGAAACCAGGTGTTGGCGAAGATTTTCTGTCTGGTGCTGAATCTCCGGTACGGGAATTCGCAAGTGGAGGAGAACCTGTCTTGTCATCTCCAGACCCGCTTCAAATTCGGGATGAATCAGGTCGACGACGTTAAGCTCTCTGAAAACATCGAAAAAAGCAGGATCGGATATACGGGCGACTACCCTGATTTCACTATTCACTTTCTTTGCGTGACTGATAATGGAGCGGGCGACAACAATGCCCGGAATTGTCACAACGAGAAGGGACGCGTGCTGTATTTCCAGTGCTTCCTGGACGATTTCCTGGCTGCCGTCGCCATAGACGATTGGATAGCCGGCCTCTTTTGCTTTTTCGATGCGCAGCTGATCAAGCTCAACCAGAACAAATGGAATAGCTAATCGGTGCAACACCTCGGCAATCTGAAAGCCAATCCGACCGCAGCCAGCGATAACCACATGATTGCGAAGTGTATCATCGGGAAAATTGACAGATTCCAGGGGTTCGTGTTTGAACAATCGCTTCTTTAGGGCATATAACCGTGAGGCTTGTGCCGAAATAAGCGGTGTCAGCACCATTGAGACAACCGCCATGGTGAGAAACATATTATAAAATTCACTGCTGATCGATTCGCTTGCAACGCCAATTCTGGCGAGAACAAAGGAAAACTCACCAACCTGAAACAAGCCAAGACCGATCGCCAGTGGAATGATATTACGATAGCGGAATGCCCATGCCAGAAAAGAAAAGATACATCCCTTGCCGATGCTCACCACAACAACGAGGGTAAGGATGAGCGTGAAATGACTGAGCAGAAAAGCTGGATCTAGAAGCATCCCCACGGAAGCAAAGAAGAGCAGGCCAAAGAGATCACGAAGAGGGATAATATCACTGAGTGCCTGATGACCATAATCAGATTCGCTCAGAACCATTCCGGCGATAAAGGCACCAAAGGCAAAAGATAAGCCTACTAGATAGGTTATATAGCCGACGCCCAGGCCGATGGCGGTTATCGCCAAAATAAACAGTTCCCGGGAACCGAGCCGGGCAATGGTTTTGAGCAGGTAAGGGAGCAGTCTTGTGCCGAGAAGAAACATGGCGACAAGAAAAGCCCCAGCCTTGATGGCCGCATAGCCGAGGATGCCAAGTCCTGTGGCCGGGTCGTTCAGTTGCGGCAGGACGATCATCAAGGGTACCACCGCAAGATCTTGAATGATCAGCATGCCAATCATGACTTTGCTTGAGAGGGTCCCAAGCCAACCCTGGTTCATAAGGGTTTTGAGAAGGACCATGGTGGAGGAGAGGGAAATCAGCGAGCCGAACCAAAGTGCTGTCCTCCATTCCCAGCCAAACAAACGGCCAACAATATAGCCGAAAACAATGGTCAGCAACATCTGTAGCGGAGTACCGATAAGTGCTATATATTTTACTGGTTTGAGATCTTTAAGGGAAAACTCCAGCCCCAGGGCGAAAAGCAGAAGAGCGACTCCTATCTCTGCCAGGAGTTCAATATCATGAATTTTCGTAACGGTCATGCCGCCGGTATAGGGTCCGAGAATAACACCGGCAAGGATATAGCCCAGGATGAGCGGCTGATGCAGACGCTGCATTATCAGACCACAAAAGAAGGCTGCAAGAACAAGAATAATAATATCTGTTGCGATGCCCATGGTGCAAACCTCCACTCAAAATGGAAACATGAAGAAAAATCAATACACTGACGATCTTAAAGTTACACTTTTTTATAGCTGATTACCACAAAAGCTCAGCATGACTTCCGGCAAGAAGATATACATCGCTAAGGATGGTGCCGGAGAGTAAGATGAGAAAACTCATCTATGATTTATAATGTCTGTGAGACATTTCATTTCACGCAGGAAATTTCCATGAAGTCACCAAGCAGCTTTCGCTGTTTTTTACTCGTTGTTGCCATTCTTGTTGGGATTTGTCTGCCGGTACATTCCCAGTCGGCGGAAGAAAAACCGAACGAGGGTAAGGCGAAGGCTGCCCCTGTCCAAGAACAGAAAGCCACCCTTATCCAGATCTATTCATGGGCTACTATTTTGCCTAAAGAGTTGATTGATCTGCAAAGCAGTCTGGTCAAAGACAATAATATTGAGGCGGTGGAAAAAGAACTCGCTGCTCTTGCTAAAGAGGCTGAGCAACTTAGAGGGGATGTGACCAAGGCCAGTCAAGCCTCCGATCTGCAACTGGCTCAGGTGGTGTACTATCAGGGTGAGGGCTACAAGCTTACCAATCAGCTTAAAAAACTGAGTGAGCCGATAACCGCTACAATATCAAGTCTTTCGGACAAGAGAAAAGAATGGCAAACCAAGAAAAATCAGATCTCGGGGTATGATAGAAAAGAATTGCTGGCCCTGGCTCTCGCCAAGGAACAACAAAAAATATTGGTCGAAACTGTCGATCAAGCCCTGCAGCTCATTGAGGCACAGCTTAAAAAAGTATTGGCTGTTGGCAAAAAAATCGGAGACCTTCAGGTACTGCTCTATTCCGAAGACGCCGATCTCAAGGCCATGGATGCTAAACTCAGGGGGATCTCCATCCAGCAAACATCACCTTCTATGCTGTCCAGTCAGTTTTATACCAGGATCAATGGTAGTCTTTTTAGGCTAAGCTATTCGAATACCAGGATGTTTGTTGCCAGCCAGTGGGAGAGTTTGCAAAAGAATCGAAATATCGGCCTGCTGAGCCTGTTTGCTTTTCTTTTGGTCTGGTTTGGAATATACAAAACGAAAGATCTGATTTCTTCATCATCCCGCTGGTATCCTTTTGCCGCAAGTCCATTGTCGACCGCCGTTTTTATGGCGACAAGCCTCAATGCCTTAATCGATATTCTGCCGGTTGGTTTCAATCTGCCGCAACAGTGGGGGGCTATTCTGCATATTTTCACTGTGCTTGCCGCGATCCGCCTGACCACCCTGCTGATAGAAAACGATATCCAGCGACGGGTGCTCGTCCGTTTGATAATTTTTATGGCCATTGCCATGCTGCTGGTGGTACTCAATCTCCCCCAAGTGCTGATGTTGCTCTACGTTTTTTATGTGTCTCTGTTTGCCCTTGTTTATTATTTTTACCAACTGCCGGGCACCAAAGGCGACACCGGAGCTAAAGCATTTTTGAAACGAACAATGGGGATATTGCCCGCCGCCGTATTGATTTTAGGTATCTCCGGCTATGATCAGTTTGCGGTTATCCTTTTTTCAACTTTGCTTTCGGCTGTTGTTGCCTGCCTGGTCGTCTGGATGTTGTATCGATTGCACTTCGGATTTCTCGATCTGCTTCTCTCCTTGCTGCCGTTTAATCTGCTCAGGGAAAGCCGGGAAATAATTTTGAAAAGCCTGCAACCTATTCTTGTATGGTTACATATTCTTCTTTTGGCGGGAGTGCAGGGCGTTGTCCTAGGTTTATATGTAACGCTTAATGAGGCAATTACCGGAATTTTGAACTTTGGTTTTATGGTTTTCAATCTCCGCATCTCGCCCGGTTTCTTTCTCACCGTCATCCTGGTAATTTATGGAGCTTTTCTTGCCTCCAAGGGTATTCAAACACTGTTGTTGAACAGGGTGCTTCCCCGGTATGGAGCGGCAAAAGGGGTACAGTTATCCATCACCCGACTGGCGCATTACGGTATTCTGACTCTAGGTTTTCTGATCATGCTAAGGGTGCTGGGGTTTGAACTCAATCAGCTTGCTCTTATCGGTGGTGCACTGGGCGTTGGTATTGGCTTTGGCTTACAGGCGATCGTCAATAACTTCGCCAGCGGTCTCATTCTTCTTTTTGAAAGACCGATTAAGGTTGGGGATACCATTCAGATTGGCTCTGAAATCGGAGAAGTACAGAAACTTGGTCTGCGGGCGACGATTATTCAGACGTTCGATAACGCTGAAATAGTCGTCCCTAATTCCGATCTTATTACCGGGCAGGTGACAAACTGGACTCTCGGTGAACGAAAGATGAGGGTTCGGGTGCCCGTGGGAGTGGCCTACGGCACAGACGTCGGCAGCGTACTGAAAATCCTCCTTGACTGCGCGACAGCCAATCCAATGGTTCTGAGTACCCCTAAACCCACCGCATTTTTTCTGGCCTTTGGCGCCAGTTCTCTTGACTTTGAGGTCCGGGTCTGGATCTCGGAAGTGCTTGATAAAATCCAGGTGCTGAGCGATTTGAATCAGGCAATAGAAAGTGAATTCGCCTCAAAAAATATCGAGATACCATTTCCACAGACGGATCTGCATCTTCGTTCAGTGGATGAAGCCGCTGCTATACGAATGTGGGGGGCACCTGCTCGCCTGGAACCGGAGGAGGAAAATTCCACCGCTTCCGAGATCGATAAAGAAAAATGATGGGAAATGATTTCTCGTATAAAAATATGTCGGCCTTTCACACTTTTTCAATGCAATAAAATTGTTGCTCTGCAACCAATTTGGTTCAGGTGCCCAAGCATGATTCAGTATTGCTGAAGAGGAGGTAATTGAAAAAGACTGCCATTAAACTGTTGCATCTTTTGTCATAAAATAAAACGACTGGTGTCAAAGGCCTGATGATCCAGGTTGGATCGGAAGCTGGTTCGATTGTTGCCAAATACACAACAAATGTAATCACCATCTTAGGTGCCTTGATTCCAGTGGGCGAACTGGCAAAAAAGTGATAACGTTTTTTTCTACGCAGCGTAATCAATAAGAATCGACAAGCTGTTAATTTATCTGGCGCAGAGTTTGCATCAAAAGCAGCATGCAAGAGATATGGAGGAGGTTAAACAAAACTATTTTTTTAGAGGAGGATAAAAAAAGAATCTACACATTTTGATTGTACATTTACTGCCTGGTAATACCTTTTTCTATTTTAATTTATGAGGGTTGTTATGACAAAGAATCATAGGATTTTTTTGTTTGCAGCGTTTGTGATTTTGGCTATTGGTATGTTGATGGAACCTGCCTGGGCAGGTAAACTGCAGGACGCTATTGCATCAGTTCCCGAGGGGACAGGACAGGGGCAGATTGATCCTGGCAAGCCTGCTGGATTTCTCGGTATTCCAGGAGCACCGCAGGTAAACCTGCTTCTCGCATTTTGCTGGGCGGTCTGGGTCGGCTGGATTTTTTCTACAGTAGGTGCCTTCGGCGGGGTTATGGCCGGTGTGGGGCATATGAGTATTTTTGGTCTCGGTGGCTACGCCAAATCTTTCAAGGAAACGGCGCCATCCCTCAACAAGGCTATTACCGATTCGATCCGCGGATCAAATCAGTATCTTGTCGGTCTGTCGGCACTTATCTCATCTTTTAACTATTACCGCATGGGGCGGCTTGTTGTTCCACTGGCTGTTTCTCTCGGCCTCGGCTCCATCCTCGGTGCTTGGGGCTCGGTAACGCTTTCGGCCGGGAAAATCTCCTTTTCTCAGTACCAGGGGTATTTCGGCCTTTTTGTCCTGGCCCTAGGCGTTTATCTCTTGTATGAGACATCATCTGCGGGGCAGGCAAGTAAAAAGAAGGCAAAGACTGCGGCCCAGGCCTTTGAGGCAACAGTTAAAAAACAAAAGAGTGGTGAGAAAGTCGACACCGCCGCATTAGGGGTTAAGGTAACAAAATTCTCCCTTACCGAGGTTCTTTTCACCTTTTATGGTGTCGAGTTCAGATTCAATCCCTTGATACCTTTTGTCGGCGGAATAGTTATTTCCGCAGTGGCTGCTTTTTTGGGAGTGGGTGGCGGATTTCTTCTGGTACCCTTTTTGACAAGCGTAGCCGAACTGCCGATGTATCTGGCCGCAGGAACCTCTGCCCTGGCGGTTCTTATCAGTATGATTACCAGTATCATCACCCTTATTTCCAAGGGGGTTCAGTTCGACTGGATGTTGATCGGTCTTGAACTGGTGGGTATCGCTTTGGGTTCAGTGATTGGCCCCAGAACTTCAAAGTATTTTTCTGACATCTGGCTGAAACGGCTTTTCATAGTGCTGGCGCTGTATGTTGGTGTTGACTATGTCTTGAGAGGTTTTTTCAATTACAGAATATTCGGTTAAAATTTAATCGGCCTTGTGCCTTGAAAAGGCTCCGGGCTTGACCACCGGAGCCTTTTTATGAACTGGATGACCTCATTTCTTCTCCTTGCCGACCCATGGTTTATTACTCCTTTTCGATTACTGCCGTCTCCGACGGCGGGATATCTTTTAGGGATAATGCTCCTCGCCTTGCAATGCATTATCCTCGGTGATCTCTCTGCCACGCTGATTACCTTTTTTAATAGAAAATATATACGGAAAATCCAGGGCGAAATGGATCGACACCACAATCTGTCAGAAAGGGCATTAATGCAGGGCGATAAAGAGAGCTATAAGGCCGTTAACAGCCAGGCACTCGATGCCTTTGGCCATTCTTTTTCACTTGGTGCTGCCATTTTCTGTGTCTCAATCTGGCCTATGCCTTTTGCGCTTGCCTGGTTGGATCTTCGTTTTGCTGATGCGCCCATAGAACTGCCCATCAGCCTGCCACTGCTTGGCAATACAGTGGAATATTTCCCATCTTTTTTGCTCATCTATATTGCCACCCGGATGCTCTACTCTCTGGCGATGAAACATTTTGTCTGGTATACCGAGACGAAGGCCAGACTTGTCGGACAGCGCAGGTAAGGCCCTGCTGAGCCATGAACAGGTCCTCTTTCAGGAAAGATATTCTCTGGCGACTTTGTCATCATTGGCTCACTGGACTTTTCGCACCGGACCTTCTGCTTCAAAAAAAATATTCGGCATTTCGTGAAGTTTTGCGACTGGACAGCCATGCCATGAATCTTTTGACTGACCTGGAATCGCATCTCTATGGCCTTAACCCGGCCGATCATGCACGGATTAAGCTTCTCAGTGACCAGATTATAGATACGGTTGGCTCTATGGCAGAGCATCTGCAGAGAATGAACCCCGCCTACCACCAACTGATTGAGCACCACAGCAGAGTATCAGCGAGAATTGCGGCGTTGACGGTGACACCCGTGATCGATACCTTGCCGCCATATATAGTACCGCTGGACCAGGCTGCAGACTGCCCGGAGCTGGCAGGAGGGAAAGCAGCCAATCTTTCTGCTGCCGGACGGGCCGGAGTTGTTGTTTCGAAGGGCTTTGTCATCACCGCCAATGCTTTTCACCGCTTTGTTCATGACAATGATCTGGAAAACGAATTTATCAAACGTTTTCAGCTGGTACATGCCGATGATCACGAGACGATTATCCGCATCACCGGAGAATTGCAGGAGCTGATTCTAGACGCCGACGTGCCAACGGATATCGCCGATCAGATTGCACAGAGTGTCGAACAATTGCAAGCCGTTCAATTACTTGCGGTACGTTCCAGTGCGCTGGCAGAAGACGGTGAGATATCTTTTGCCGGTCAGTATGCCAGTGAACTCGATGTGCCACCTGACGAAGTCATTGCTGCCTACAAAAGGGTTATTGCCGGCAAATATTGCCCACGCGCCATATCCTACCGGATCCATCACGGATTAAGCGATACGGATACCGCCATGGCGGTGCTTGTAGTGCCAATGGTTCAGCCAAGGGCATCAGGGGTAATCTACACCCTTGATCCGAGTTCCCCTGCATCCCCGGCTACAGGGGATTCGCTTGGGATATATGCCGTTGAAGGATTGGCGGAAGGGTTGGTTGATGGATCCCGGATTCCGCAAAAATATTATCTGCCTCGCAAAGATTGCATTAAATCAGCGCTGTATCCTTTAACTCAGCAAGGGGCATTGCTAGCCCCATCCGAGTTAGTTCAGCTGAAGAAATGGGGGATGCAACTCGAAGCCTATTTTGGTTGTCCTCAGGATATTGAATGGGCTATTGATACAAAAGGATTGACAGTTCTCCAGAGTCGACGACTGCACCAGAAAAAAGATCCGCCACCGGCGATTGTGCGGGAAGTGGACCTGACCAATCTACTCTATACTGATCTTGATTGTGCATCATCCGGAATTTCCTGTGGTCCGGTATTTTTGGCGGCAACCGGTAAAGCGTTTCGGGATATTCCAGTGGGTTCCGTTGTTTTTACCAAGGCTCTTCGCCCGGCGCTCTCCCAATTTTTAGAGAGAGTCGTTGGCGTTGTTGCAACAAGTGGGAGTCGGGCCAGCCATTTTGCCTCGGTGGCCCGGGAACGAGGTATTCCGGTCCTGGTCGGCGCCGACATAGAGTTGACTGAAGGACAGGTTGTGACTATTGACGCAGCATCAGGACGGATATTCAAAGGTTGTGTCAATACCGTTTTGCAAAGCGGTAAACGTGCTGTTAATAAAGAATTTCCAACCTCAAAATATGCAGAACTTATCAGCCGCACAGTCCATCTGAGCCTCACCGACCCCGATGGAAAAGACTTCATTCCGACCGAGTGTCGTTCGCTGCATGATATGGTTCGATTCTGTCATGAAAAGAGTGTGCGGGAAATGTTCAGCCTGGTGGGGCGAAAAGGCCGGGGGCTCGGCAAGGCACGAAAGCTTGCCACCGATCTGCCTATGGTTATGTATGTCCTTGATCTTGAGGCGAGATCGTCCACCAGAAAAAATGTTACAATCACTCTGGCGGAGCTATCAAGTCTGCCAATGCGAGCCTGCTGGCAGGGAATGGCCGATCCGAGAATTGCCTGGGATACCAGTCAGCACCATGTCGATTGGGAAGGGTTTGACCAGGTCAGTGGCGGGATATTTTCCCTCGACTCACAACTACTGGCCAGCTATGCTATTGTGTCTCGAGAATACCTGCATCTCAATATCCGCTTCGGTTACCATTTTTCCATCGTTGACGCAATCTGTGGGCAAGAAAGTGGTACCAACTATATCAATTTCCGCTTCAAAGGTGGTGGCGCGGCACACCAGCAACAGCTCTTTCGACTTATATTCATCGATCAAGCGCTCACCGCCTTCGGCTTCGAGACCTCCTGTCAGGGGGATATGATCGATGCAACATTTGCCAGAGCCCCCCAGTCTGAAACGGAAATTGCCCTCAACCAACTGGGCATGCTGCTCGCGGCGACGAGACTGATGGACGTGCGATTAACCAGCGCGCAACAGGCGACAGAGGAAGCTGAAAAATTCATCAACCTAATGACCGCAATATAACTGTACTCCTGTTAATAAAAGTTAAGTGTTTATCGAGTAACCCTTTATGTATACTGCATATTATAGAGCATTTCATAATCGCCTTTTTGGGCAATAAGGGAGTCATGGGTTCCCTGTTCGACAATGAACCCTTCTTTTAAAACTATTATCCGGTCAGCATTTTTGATAGTTGAGAGGCGGTGGGCAATCACCAGGGTTGTGCGGTTTTTCATCAGATTTTCCAGAGCCCTTTGTACTTCACGCTCCGACTCGGTGTCGAGAGCAGAGGTGGCTTCATCGAGGATCAAGATAGGTGCATTCTTCAAAATGGCTCTGGCGATAGAAATGCGTTGACGCTGGCCCCCGGATAAGCGTGCCCCACCTTCGCCGATCATTGTGTCAAATCCATTGGGTAATGCCTGGATAAAATCATAGGCATGAGCCGCTTTTGCAGCATCGTGGATCTGCTCGTCTGAAGCCTGCTGGTCACCATAGGCGATGTTGTTTCGCACAGTATCGTTGAAGAGGATGGTCTGTTGGGTGACTATGGCAATTTGATTTCTAAGTGATGCCACGGTGACATCCCGGATATCTATGCCGTCAATTAAAATACTGCCTTCTTTGAGATCAATAAAGCGGGGGATAAGATTGGTCAGCGTTGTTTTGCCGCCACCGCTTGGTCCAACGATGGCGAGGGCTTCACCTGCGGGAACCGTGAGATTTATATTCGTCAGAACAGGTTTCTCTTCATTGTAACGAAAATTAATATTGTTCAATTGGATCTGGGCGGAAAAGGGCGGTAGGGGAATCGCGTCTTTTTTATCTTTGATTTCCGGTTCAACATCAAGGATAGCAAAGACACGGGTGGCAGCAGCCAGTCCCTGCTGGATCGTTGAATTGATTTTTGTCACGCCTTTCACCGGCTCATAGGCGGCAATAAGGGCGGTCAAAAAGGCAAAAAATGTTCCCGGGGTCATGTGGCCGCCAATGACCTCTTTACCACCAAACCAGATAATGAGTGCTATCGCACCACCGCCGATAAATTCCATCATGGGATGTTGCAGACAGCGGTACTTGGCGTCCTTCATGGTCAGCACAAAGAGGCGGGTAACCTGGCTCAGAAATCGTTCACTCTCATATTCTTCTTTGGTAAATGCCTTAACGATGCGGTTGCCGGTGATTGTTTCATGGAGGATATTAGAAACGTGGGCGACCTCTTCCTGGGTTGAGGTACTCAGTTTGCGAAACAATCGACCGAATTTGACAATTGGATAGGCGGCAATAGGCAGTACGACAAAGGTGATCATTGCCAGCCGCCAGTTCATATAAAAAACGACACCGAGGAGGACCACTACCTGAAAAAAGTCCCGGACTGCACCAACCAGGGCATTTGAAACCGCCTGTTGCAGGAGGGCAACATCCGATATAATCCGGGACATCAGGGTGCCGGTGGGCATTGTATTGAAAAAAGAAAGTGATTGTCTGTGGATGTGGTTGAAGAGATTGAGACGAAAATCGCGAATAACCGATTGGCCAACCCGTTCAAGCATGATTGAATAAATATAATACACCACACCCTTGAGAAAGAATATCACCAGAAGAACAAGAGGAAGAACTTTTAGGTATAAGGTATTCTTTTCAATAAAAATTTTATCAAGAACGTCTTTAACCAGCCAGGTCTGGGCTCCGGTGCCGACAGAAACACAGATCATGGCCAGCATTACAACCAGCAGTTTACCCTGATAAGGCTTTATAACATCATATAATCGCTTGAGAATATCTATATTTGTCATGAGGGATCGTGAGAAGTGAATGTATTAAGAAACCTGATTTATTTGCTGTTTATCGGGCTGAGTGTCTTCGCTGCCTGATGCTGTCTTCACAAATGTTATATTAACGAATGATATATTCACGTTATATTTACTTTAATTGTAAAAAGTACTTATTGTATTACACCAGAGTGAACGAGTATTGGAGAATTCATCAACCTTACTCTGTGAGGCCCTAAAAAAAGATTTGTCGAAATGATCTTTTGACCTTGGAATACCCGGTTTTGCTCCAGAGACGATGAAAGAGGCTAAACCATTGTTCGGGATATTGCCTGATGAAAGGTTCATATAACTGGATACATCGTGTGGAAATATCATCAATATTTTCATCACTTATTTCATGGTATTGGGGGAGATCGACGATGTCAAAGTCTATATGTAATTCGCCGTCTTTCATATAATAGACACTGGTCATGACCGGTGCTCCTGTTCGCAGATGCAGTATGGCTGAGCCCTTGGCGCAGGACACGGGCGTGTTGAAAAAGTTGATACTGGTTCCGGTGCCGGAATAGCGCTGGTCCAGGCTGACGATAAGGAGCCTGTTGTTTGCCAGTGCCTGTTGGTAGACCTTCATACCAGCAAGGCTGCTCAGTTGTTCCAGGCTGGTTCCGTAGTGGCGGCGTTGGCGGACAAAAAATCGGTCGGAAAGGGGGTTACTCTGTTTTTTATAGATGAGGCTGGTCGGCAGGCCGGACATATTAAACCAGGCAAAGTAGGCCTCAAACCAGCTGGCATGGATTGTTGTCAGAATCACTCCTTTTCCCTGGCTGAGGGCAGCTTCGAGTTTTTCACGACCAGAAATATGAGCGTTTTCAATCAGCTTTGTAAGGCTTTTACGGTGGAGGATAAAGATGAGTCCGAACGTTCGGGTGAACTGGATGTACACCCTTCGCAGCAGGCGAATCTTTGCCGGATGATCAAGCTCAGGAAAAACAGTTGAGAGGTTTTTGTAGGCAACCTTGAGACGAAAAGGAAACAAGACCCAGGCCGAATAGCCGATGATGGTGCATATAAAAAGAATGACCGGAACAGGCAAAAGATTGATAAAGAAGATGGTGCTTCTCAGAATGAGATATTCTAGTTTGTGTTTCAGGCTCATGGCAAAGTGGGAGAGTTGTCAGATTTGGTTTCATGAGAAAAATACGAAAAACCATGTAAACTACACCACTCGCCCGGTGAAGAGAAGTGGTTTTTAGGTGGTGTTGTGGGTGTGGATTACAAAAACGGTAAATAGTATACGGCGACAATGTGTTCTGGTCTGCTCTGTAATTTTCGCCTATAGAGTATAAGACTCATTCTTCCTGGTTGTATTGATGCAGAATCCTGTGCCAATAACTTGCTTTGGCCAGGTTGATATGAGACAATTTAATGAGAGATATCTCTCGTTTTTTAAATTTCAACAAGGAGGCTTTATGAGCTTTATGAATGAGATTAAAAAAGTTGTAACTCCGGTGGATTTCTCCGATAATTCAAGATTGATCGCAGAGTCTGCCGGCTATCTCGCCGGAAAATTTGGGGCGTCGATGCATCTCGTTTTCATCGTCCAGAATTTTGAAGATTATTCCGGTTTTTTCGTTCCTCAAATGAGCATGCCAACCCTGGAGGGAGAACTCGCCGAGAGCGCTGAAGTTAAAATGGCATCATTTTGCGAAGAGATGGTTGACTTCTGTAAAGAGGCTGGGGTGAAAGATCTGAGCTATAAAGTTTTCATGGGTGATGTTGGTGAAAAAATTGTTGAATACGCCAACGAGATTGAAGCTGACCTTATTGTCATGGGTACTCATGGTTATAAAGGAATTGAAAAGATTATGTTTGGCTCCGTTGCCGACAAAGTCGTGCGCGCCGCCAACTGTCCGGTTATGACCATTAATCCTTATACCTGTTGTAGATAGTTTACGTCCTGAAACGGCCTTTTTTTCTTAACTCGTCGTTACTCTCAAAATTTAATCCTCGGAATATCATACATATGCCTGCGGTTAAATTTATCGAGTGCCTAGATTTAAGAAAAAAATCCTCGTTTCAGGATGAAACCTAAAGAGTAAGAGAGGGTGGACTGATCAGTGATCAGTCCACCACAACCAATATTCCGTTTTTCGGCAGGGTAATTTCAGCTTGAGTTTTGCCGGTCAGTGTTGCACAGGCGATGCCTGGGAAAAGATAGCACTTGACCTGAATCCTTCCATATTGCTTTGCCGGAAAACTGGTTTCTATTTGTTTCTGCCACTCTTCGGTCGTTGCCGCAATGGCCGCAATGTTCATATTGGCTGAACTCTGTTTCTTATCCTGTCCAACGCTGTCTTCCTGTTGTGAAAAGCTGGCCAAAAGTTCTTGAATTTGTTTTAAAAGATCGCCGTTTTCCTTGGCGAATGTCTCAACTGCCTGAAAGGCTTCGGCGCTGTTCCAGCCGATAAGACCGGGAAGCTCAAGATTGGCGACGAGTGGGGCGGGCAGATTGGTTGCTTTCTCATACGCTTCGAGCAAAAGTTCTCCTGCATCCTGGTTGGTCGTGAGAAATAACTCGCATTGCTGCATATCACTCTCAAGAAAGAGCGTTTTCCAGCCATTGAATCTCTTTTTGATATTTCCGGTATTCACTGCATTTAAATTGCTCTCTAGCTGGCAAAGTTCAGCAAAAGGGTTGTCCTCCTCAACTTCTTCAAGATCACCATGCAGTTCTTTAAATAACCCGGCCTGATCATCCTCAAAAACTGCCAGGTTGCGGGCAATTTCCTCTTCCTCCTGGTCGAGGATTTCACCTATCGCCAGAATTAACCTTGCCTGCCAGAGCTTTTCTTCTTTAGCAGCCACCTGCGATTTTACCTGTAGCTCTTTTGGGGTGAAAAGTGAGTTGATAATGGACCGCTCTGATTCTTCGTCTCCGCCTGCGGAACCGGACTTGGAGGCAAGAATCAGAGAACTCAGCTGGGCCGCGTAGTCGTCTTTCCGGTTTCTGATGTCTTCAACGAGAGCGAGGAACTTCTTCCGGTTTTCATCGAGAGGGCAGGGAGTATGTACTTGACAGAATCCAGATTTAATGAAACTATCGGAGGATTCTTCACCCGGGTGTGCAGGATCCTCTTCCACCGGCTTGATGAGGTTAATCTTCTGAAATAACAGAAAAATTGGATATTGGCGAATCGAAAAGATTTCCGTTCCCGGAAAATAGAGAGTATTGAGTGAGTTCATATGCAAAGTATTAAAGGAAAAGTTTCGTTATATCTTTCAGCCGTAGTCTATCTTTTGTTTAACCTGCGTCTGGGAGCAGATAGCGCTGCGACCTTGAAAGCAACTCTGTGGCAAATTCTCCAAACAGCTCCCTATGTCGCCGGTATCACCTATGTGATTATCGCCCTCCTGCAATATATGGCAGATGGCGAAAAGCTTCCCTGGGACAGGAGGTTGCGGTTGTTTTTTGCGCTCGGTATTATGGCCGGGCTCCTCTACGGTATATATGAATATGCCGGAGTGGGCGTTGGCGTCAAATAATACCTGTACTGACCTACTCTGTCACTCTGTAAATGGAATAAACGAATAGCTCCTGGCTAAAATCAATTATTGGGTCTCTGGCTGATTTTCGCCTGTCTATCAATTACCTGGTTTTCAAGGTCCCTTATGTTCTATCTCCACGTTTCTAATCGTACCGAAAACCTGCTGCGTCATATGGCTGAGGTCATGCGGTTCGACAAGCAACCGGACCTTTTTGCCAAGGAGCTGTTTCTCATCCAGAGCCAGGGCATGGAGCGAATGGTTGCCCAAACCCTGGCCGATGAATTCGGCTGCTTTTGTAATTTTAAGTTTTTTCTTCCCCTCGATTTTCTGGGATTTGTCGCTGATCGATTAGGAATGGGCATAAGCCCCGACGGTTTCCAGCGGCAGATCCTCACCTGGCGGATTGATGGATTGCTCCGCGATCTCTCCGATGAAGTCTACCTGCCCATCGTCAGCTATCTTGCCGGCGACAATAGTGAGCTAAAACGCTTTCAGCTTGCTCGTCGGCTGGCAAATATCTTTGACCAGTACCAGGTGATGCGACCGGATATGCTGGCGAAATGGGAACGCGGCGCGCTCGCCGGCAGTCATCCGGCGGAAAGCTGGCAGATGGATATCTGGCGCCGGCTCCTGGCCCAAACCGGAGGCGAGGTCCATCGTGGTATGCAGTTCAGTAAGGTGATTGAGAGATTGAACGGCCAGGAAGATCTGGCCGCAATATTGCCAAAACGTATTTCGGTTATTGGGCTGCACACTATCCCGCCAATCTTTCTCAACTACCTCAACAGCCTTTCCAGCCATATGGATATCCACCTCTTTCTCCTTTCACCATGTCGCAACTACTGGGGCAATGTGGAGAGCCAGAGAACCCGGTTTAAAAGGCTGGCCCGAAAGCTAACAGAAAATATACAGCCAGAGGAGGAAGAACACCATCCGCTCCTGGCCGTCCTTGGCAGGCAGGGCCGGGATTTGCAGAATATGATGCTGGATGGGGCCAATTTTGCCCTGGAGTTTGCAAGCTACGATGATCCCCTCGACGGCTGTCAATATGCCGATGCTCCGCTGCTGCATCGACTGCAGGCCGATCTTCTGGAAGGCATGTTGCCTGACCCGCAGCCCAAGGTCGCTCAAGTAGCACCGGACGATGATTCGATTCAGGTGGTTTCCTGCCATTCAAAATTGCGGGAGATTACTATTCTAAAGGATCACCTTCTGCACCTTTTGCACCAGGATGCCAGCCTGGAATTGCGGGATATCATCGTCATGGCACCGGATATACAGGAATACGCGCCGCTCATTCCCGCCGTTTTTCGAGATATCCAGCATTCCATTGCCGATCGCAGTATCCGCAGACGCAATTCTATAATTGCCGCCTTCCTTAATTTTCTCGATCTTTTTACCGGCAGGTTCGGCTGGAGTGAACTGCTGGATCTCTTGCGACAGCCGGTTGTTTTCCCTCAGTTTGATCTCTCAGCACCCGATCTCGACGCTCTCCAACAATGGGTGATAGGTTCCGGTATCCGCTGGGGCTTATCCGGGCAGCAGCGCAGCGAAGCAGGACTGCCAGGCTTTGCCGAGACCAGCTGGCAGGCGGGACTTGACCGGTTACTTATGGGCTATGCAATAGAGACCGACGAATTTATTGATGGCGTACTGCCTTTTGCCGATATCGAGGGGAGGGGTGCCTACGCTTTGGGCGGTCTCTGCCGCTTTATTGAATTGGTTGAAGGATCGCGGCAGGATTTCCAAAGGAGTCGTCCGCTTGCTGACTGGTCGGAGATACTCCTTGATATCGTTCACCAGCTTTTTGGCGAGGACAACGAGCAGGAATTGGTGGAACTGCGGTCCATGGTGGCGGAACTTGCCGAGACGATCAGTCCTTTTCATTTTGGCGAGGTTGGCTTTAAGGTGATTCGTGAATGGTTCAATCAATCGGCCAAAGAGAGTCGGTCCAGCACCGGATTTCTGCGCGGCCAGCTTACTTTTTGTTCCATGTTGCCGATGCGTTCGATACCTTTTAAGGTGGTCTGCCTTGTTGGTCTCTGTGATGGTGTCTTTCCGAAAAACGATAATCATGACACCTTTGACCTGATGGGAACAGATTTCCGACCCGGTGATCGCTCGCCCCGTGCCGATGACCGATATCAGTTTATGGAGGCTCTGCTGGCGGCAAGATCGCATTTTTATCTGAGCTATATCGGTCAGTCAATCCGCACCAATGACGTTATTCCCCCCTCGGTTGTGGTCACTGAATTGCTGGAGGTGCTTGAAAGCGGTTACGGTGCAAAAGACCTTATTGTCCGTCATCCCCTTCATCCATTCAGCAGAAAATATTTTGTTGATGGCAACCAGGAAAAACTCTTTAGTTATGATGGCTATTACTGCAAAACCGCCGAAATTCTGCAAAGGGGCGTGCAACCCGCTGCTCCCTGGTGGCAGGGAGAGCTGGATATCGAAAGTCAAAAGGTGAATCTCTTTGACCTGCTTCGATTTTATATCAACCCGCAAAAGTTTTTTGTTAAAGATTGTCTCGGCATTAGGCTGGATTCGGGCGAAGACCTGCCCGATGATCGGGAGATGTTCGAGCTGACCGGACTCGACAAATATTATGTCGAAGAGCAGATGGTTCGCTTGGGGCTAGTCGGGAAAATGGCTGATGTCTTTCACAAAGTCCAAACAGAAGGGCAATGGCCACTTGGCACATCCGGTCAGCTTGCCTTTAAAGAAAAACAGCATGCGGTAGAAATCTTTATTAAAAGAGTGCGTGAGCAGCAGATGGGGCCGCGTCTTGCCGATATGCCCCTGGATTTTGCTGTGGGTCGCTATCGTCTTGTGGGGACCTTGAGCAATGTGCATGAAAATGGGGTCATGTTGATTCACTATGGCAAACTGCGTGGCCGTGACCTGCTCACCGGCTGGATTCACCATCAGGTATTAAAAAAACTTGTGCCCACAGCCAATACAAAAATTGTCGCTCTGGATATGGTGATTAGTTTTGATGGTGATGTAGACGGACCGGATTTAGAGGAGATGCTTATCCATTTTGATGCGGGTTGTCGCGCTCCCTCACCATTCTATATTGAACCCGCCTTTGCCTACGCTACCCAACTGGCAAATGCGCGATCTAAAGTTTCGCCTCTTGATAAGGCCGTACAGACCTTCAATAGGAATCTTGAAAAAGGCTATGAACCGGAATTGCAATTATTGCTGAGTGATAGTGACGAAGATGCTGACGTATGGCTTGAATTTGAGCGACTCTGCCAGGATATAATGTATAGGGTGTTGGGGGCAGGCTCATGAATAGCAGCTACGAAATATTTGATGCAGCCCGGCTTGAATTACGACAAGGAGTCAATCTTGTCGAGGCAAGTGCCGGCACCGGCAAGACCTATGCGATTGGCATGTTGGTGTTGCGTGCTTTGGTTGAGCTGGCTGTGCCTATTGAAAAAATACTGATCGTCACCTTCACCAAAGCAGCCACCGAGGAATTGAAAACCCGCATCCGGGCCAGGCTGGTTGAGGCTCGTGTGCTGCTTAAAAGTAGTCCGGAGCCAGGCGAGAGGGACGTCGATAAAACCCTCGTTGATTGGGCGTCGACAATCAAGGATCCCCAGACAGCGCTTAACCTTGTGCAGTTAGCTCTCTATGATATTGACCGTGCGGGAATCTTTACCATCCACGGTTTTTGTCAACGCATGTTGGTGGAACAGGCCTTGGAGAGCGGACAGCTCTTTGATGTCGAGCTGCTGACCGATATTAATCAGGTGCGCAATGAGGTGGCCGATGACTTCTGGCGCAGCCGAATATATTCGCTCGATCCCTTGCCCTGTTCTTTGCTGACCAACTGCTTTGCTTCCCCCGAAAAATTGCTGGCCAGTGTCTCAGCGGTATGGGGGGGCGATGATCGAATCGAGCCACAGGCCGGCCAGCTTGAGGAGGTTTTGAGCAGTTTGCAGGTGGCAATGGACAGTCTGGCCTGCTGGTGGTCTAAAAACAGGAGTGCGCTGTATGATTGTTTCTGCACAGGTTTACAGGAAGGATATTTCAAAAAGCCGTTCAGCGAAGCTTTTGAACCCTGGTTTCTCTCGGTCTCAAATTTCCTGAGCGGTGAAAGTCTCCTTGTACCGGACAATATTCATTTGTTGAACCGCGATCAGCTTATCGGCGAACTGAATGGTACCAAGCTCCGGGGTGATGAAAAAAAAACAAACTATCTTGCCGGCTGGCCTCTGCCGGATAGTGAGATAGAGACATTGCTGGCAGCCATTGAGAGCCTGATCCTCACCTTTCGTGTCAAGCTTGCCGAGGAGTTGCGCACCGAGGTAAGTCGCCGTTTGAAAGAGCAGGGGACCATGGGCTTTAATGACCTGATTCTCAGTTTGTCGGCCGCCTTAAAAGACCGCCGGGGGGAGTATCTTAAAAAAATCCTTGGCGAGAGGTTCTCGGTGGCCCTGATCGATGAGTTTCAGGACACCGATAGTAGTCAGTGGCATATCTTTTCCACCATCTTTGGCGAAAACAAACATTATCTCTACCTGATCGGTGACCCTAAACAGGCGATCTACAAGTTTCGCGGTGCCGATATCCACTCCTATTTTCTGGCAAGAAAGGCTGCCGGTCAACTGCTGACGCTTGAAAAGAACTACCGATCTCATCCCTTTTTAGTCGAAGAGGTGAACCGGCTCTTTAAATCCAGACCGAAGCCGTTCTTTTTTGATGAGGGGATTCTTGATTATCGAGCGGTCATGGCCGCCAAAAAGGAAGGCGATGTTGGTCTGCTTCGGGGGGGCAAGTCCCTGAATGGAATGGTCTACTGTACCCTGCCAGTGGCACCGGAAGAAAAAAACGGCCGGTGGACCTCCGGTAAAGCGGCCGGCGAGTTTCGCCGATTCATAGTCACCGAGCTGAGCAGATTGCTCGATCCTGATAATCCCGTCCTGCTGCAAACCTCGGAAAAACATACTTCCCAGCGCCCCCTTGCTCCCCATGACATCGCTATTCTGGTCCGCAGTAATAGACAGGCGGAGGAGTATCGGGCGGCACTGGCTGAGGCCGCTATTCCTGCGGTGGTTGGCAGCAGGCAATCGGTGTATCAGACCGGTGAATGCCGGGAATTGTTTCTTCTCCTTCAGGCTATTGCTGCACCGGGTGAAACCGGGCGATTGAAAACGGCGATGACTATTTCGTGGTTTGGCTTCACCGGCAATCTTCTCCATGAACTATGGCAGGATGAAGAACAGCTGAGCATCTATCATGGCCGTTTTCTTTCGTACAATCAGCAATGGCAGGAACAGGGCTTTCTCGCCATGATGAGCAGGCTGCTGGTTGATGAAAATGTTTTGCCAAACCTGGCCTCCGGGCAACTGGCCGAGCGGGCAATTGCCAATATTCAACATCTCCTTGAGCTTGTTCAAGAACAGGAAAATACTGAAAATCTAGGCATCGGCCAGATTCTCCAATGGCTGCGCAGGATGATGCAGGGGGATCAGGGCAGCGAAAACGCAGAACTGTTACTGGAAAGTGATGAAGAGGCGGTATCCATTGTGACCATGCACAGTGCCAAAGGCTTGGAATACCCGGTGGTTTTCTGCCCATATCTTTGGTACAGCAGCAATCGGATTAAAGGTGAAAAATTTCAGCTGAGCTGCCATGACGACCAGCATCAGGCGGTGATCGATCTTGGATCCGACCAGTTTGAAGCCCGGCGGGAACAGGCCGAACAGGAAGAGATGGCCGAAGAACTCCGTTTGCTCTATGTCGCCCTGACCAGGGCTAAGGTTCGTTGTTATATTGGTTGGGCGGATGTCAAGCCTTATGGCAGTGTCGGCGATTCCTTTCAGTCAGCACTTGGCTATTTGTTTTTTCCGCAAGGGAATTTGGACTATCAGGCCCAGCAGCAACAATTTTTAAAGCTGGCACGGCTAAAGGCAGTTGAGCATGTGATTATTGATCCTGATGAGCCCGTTGCAAACTACAAAAAAGTCGTCGAGGCAGGTGATCTTCGTGCCTTGCCGGCTTCCAGCCGCTCTCTACATACCGATTGGCAGATGTCGAGTTTTTCTGCCATGGCATCTCTGAGCGAATATGACCATGAAGCGGTTCCGGCACAGGCTCGACTAAAAAACACGAATCACCCTGTTCCCGTTACTGGACTGCCCGCCGGACCGCATTTTGGCAATGTCGTTCATGATCTGCTCGAAAGTTTGTCCTTTTCGACAATTGCCAGGCGCGAGCAAGCAGATGCCCTGCTCGAGATGCTGAAACAAAAATGCACCCGCTATGGCGTGGATGCAGCACCGGAGATGGTGCAAAAAATGCTGGAGTTGGTGGTGACAAGTCCGCTGACAGCAGGAAGTTTTAGTCTTGCCATGCTGTCTGATAATCAATGTTTAAAAGAAATGGGTTTTTATTACCATCTCAGCCACCTGGCAACCGACAGGATTAATAACATTCTCGCCGATGAACCAACGGTTGCACCCCTTGGCCATAAGGTGATGCGTGGATACCTCACCGGTTTTGTCGATCTTATTTGTGAGTACGCCGGCAAATATTATATTCTCGACTATAAAACGAACTTCCTCGGGGAGTTGATGAGCGACTATCAGCCAGATAAACTTGTCGCGGCCATGCAGTCTCATAATTACGGGCTTCAGTTTTGGATATACACCCTGGTTTTACATCGCCATTTGCAAAATCTACTGCCAGATTATCACTATGAACACCATTTCGGTGGGGTGAAGTACCTCTTTGTGCGGGGCATGTCCCCGGATATTCCTGGCAGTGGAGTTTTCTCGACTCTTCCGGATTACGGCAAACTGCAGGAATTAGACCTGGCGATTGGAGGGACAGAGGATGAGTGAGCTGGGAAATAATTTGTTGGACATTCATTTTTCAAGGTTTATGGCGGATCGGTCCCGACTGTCCGGTGCTGATAAAGAAAGATTTCAGTTGCTGGTCAGAACCCTCACCAGCTCGCATGAGGCTGGGCATAGCTGCCTGCCGGTTTCGAGTGCTGATGCGCAACTCTTAGAAACTCTTGACCTTGTCTCGGATGGCGGCCTGACGCCGCTTGTGCTTCATAATCGCAAGTTGTACCTGCACCGATATTTTCATTATGAAACAAGGTTGGCTGAACAGATCCGCGCCATGGCAGGGGTGACCTTTCCTCTTAAAGAGCAGAAAGATCTGCTCGACAGTTATTTTAATACTACCGAACCAGGCATCGACTGGCAAAAAGAGGCGGCCAGGGTCGCTCTGCAAAAAGCGTTGACCATTATTTGCGGTGGGCCCGGAACAGGAAAGACCACAACTGTGGTAAAGATTCTTGCCCTTTTACTCCAGGCGACGGACCAGACTCTGGATGTGGCACTCGCCGCACCCACCGGCAAAGCGGCGATGCGGCTGAGTGAATCCATCGGCAGTAGTCTCGATCATCTGCCGCTGCCGGAAAAAATCAAGGACGCAATACCTCGCCAGGCCAAAACCCTGCATAGGTTGCTTGGCTTTAGGCGCAATTCTCCGCAGTTCCGACATAATCGAACAAACCCAATGGCGGCGGATGTGGTGGTGGTGGACGAGGCCTCAATGGTTGATCTGGCGATGATGAGCAAACTGGTCGATGCCCTCAAGCCCGGTGCGAGGCTGCTGCTTCTTGGCGACAAGGACCAGCTCGCTTCGGTGGAATCCGGCGCGGTACTGGGGGATTTTATAAAAAGCCTGCCGGATAATACTGTTGAATTGCAGAAGAGCTATCGCTTCGATGACAATATCAAAGACCTGGCGGCAAGTATTAATGCAGGTGAAGGTGAAACAGCCTGGCGGCTTTTGGCTGAGCCGAGCAGGAAAAATATTAATATCCTCCAAGCTGATTTTATTGGCTACGTCGGTCAACAATACGCCGGCTATATGGAAGAGGTGCATCGCCATTTTGAGCCGGATCTCAGAGCGATTTTCGCGGCATTTAATAGTTTTCAGGTTCTTTGCGGGGTCCATTATGGCAACAGGGGTGTGGAGGGGATTAACCGTATGGTGGAATCGTCACTTGCCCGGCGTGGATTCGAATGCCGCTCAGACAGCTGGTATCCAGGCCGCCCGGTGCTCATCACCAAAAATGATTACAGCCTTGAACTTTTTAACGGCGATATAGGTATCTGTCTGCCGGAGAGGGAGAGTGGGGCTATGCAGGTCTGGTTTGAGCGGTCCGACGGTGGCCTGAGAAGCTATTCCCCCTATCGTCTGCCGAGCTGTGAAACGGTTTTTGCCATGACTATCCACAAAAGTCAGGGTTCGGAATTTGCTGAAGTGGTTGTGGTCCTCCCTGAAGAAGATAATCGAATCCTCGGCAGAGAGCTTATTTATACCGCCGTCACCCGTGCAAAAAATACGGTGAAAATTGTTGCCGAGCAATGGCTTTTTGAGCAGGCTCTTAGCCGTAATATTGAGCGTTTCAGCGGGCTTGCCGACCAGCTAAAAGAACAGTCATTAAACATACAATAGTTTTTTTCCATAGAATCTTCTTTATCCATTCATCTCCGGTCCTCTCTCCTCATCGCCCGTAAATTTCATCGACATCGGGCCGACATGCCCATGAATACGGGGATATCGCCCGTTGTCCACTGACAGATCCTGGCTCGTTTCATACAGTACAAGGCAAGAAGCAGGCAGTTCTTACCAACATCAACCATTGAGGTGAAGTATGAAAACGAATGAAATCACAGTAAGGGCAAATTCTTTATCAGAAGAAAAAGACACGATTCAAAAAAACAAAATAACTGGTCTTGTTGTCACTGGTCTCCTGATGGCAGCTCTATCAATGATCGTTTTGGGCCCGGTTAATGCCATGGCAGCACGGGAACGATTCGTGCTGAATTATAATGACAGCCATATCCGTGGCCACAAGGGTGAACCATCAACTCTTTTTCTTAAAAAAAGTCTCAAACAGCAATATCCCCACGCTGCAATATCCAGGATGGAACTTCGTCGGGTTGTCGTCGTGGCCAAGTCAAAAAAAGGAAAGGGTGGCGCGCAACTTCGAGTCGGCAACCGGGCAACACCCATGTATCGGGTAGACGGTCATCCACGATCTTTTAAGAAAAGCAAAGGGAAAACCTTTGACAGAATTAATTTTCGAAATCCGTCAAATGACAGCAGGGGGCCTTGGCAGGTCAATATTAAAGGAAACTGTATTGTCAGGAAGGTCGTTCTGGAGGTTGAGAATTACTCAAGGCCGCAGAGACATTTCAGATGGCTTTCTCGAAACTGGTAATTCAGCAAAATTTCTATGAGAATTGCTGACAAGATGCTACTCTCTTGGCAACCATCAATTAAAGGCCGAAAAGGATTTGACCTAAAAATTGATGGTTGCCAGAGAGAAAAGGAGTCATCTTGGTTGTTTTGAACAAAAAATGCGATAAGAATAACTACAAAGGCCTGTTTGTTGTGGACCTGGATGGGACGCTGCTGAATTCAAATCGGCAGATTTCACCGTATGACCTGAAGGCACTCCGTCGCTTAAGAGAGCAGCACTATGCAGTTGCCATCGCCACAGGAAGGTCCAACTACTCTTTTGACCAACTTCTGGCTAAGCTCGGCTATTCCGGCCCCGAAAGTTCGCTCCCCATCAATTATGTAATATTCTCAACCGGGGCTGGAATAATGGATTTTCCAGGGCAAAATCTCTTGGAAAGTTTCTGTCTTAGTAGAGAAGATGTTCGCTGCACAGCGACATATCTTGAAAAATCCGGTCTCGATTTTATGATTCATAGACCGGTGCCTGATACGAAATACTTCCTGTACAGTTCCAATGGGGGTGATAATCCAGATTTTCATTTGCGGTTGAAAATGTACGGTGATTTCGGTGATATTTTTTCCCCGGCAGCACTTCATGATCTTGGCGGGGCCACCCAAATACTCTGCATCGTCCCTGACGAAAGAGGACATGACATTGCTGCTGAAATAGCCGCTACCCTCAAACGGTGCAGCGTCATCAAGGCAACCTCGCCCCTGGACGGCAAATCAATTTGGATCGAAATATTTTCCCCAACCGTTTCTAAGAGTCAGGCGGTAATATGGCTTGCTGACACTATCGGCATACAACAGAACAATATCTGTGCCGTTGGTAATGATTATAATGACGAAGATCTGCTCCGCTGGGCCGGTCAGAGTTTTATTGTGGCTAACGGACCGGCATCTTTAAAGGCACTGTTTCAGTGTGTTGCCTCAAATGACAACGCCGGTGTTGCTGAAGCGGTATCCCGTTGGTTGTCAATCCTCGACTGCTGATCAACACCCCGAGTTGGCGTGAATATTACTTGATTTGTCTGCCGGCAATGGTAAAAATATGCCATACACAGAGCCTATCTATCGGTAGGCTCTGAAGCTTTTCTGTCATCACAACTCTACTATACGACAGCTCTTTTTGTTTCATCAATTAACAAAGGAGGAGAGTATGGCCAAGGAATCATTTCCAAGTGCTAAGATTGCCGGTGAAAAACGGATTCTCAACGCACGAAAGGACACACCTGATATTCGGGATCGTATGTACGAGCCCGCCCTCATTCAACTTCAGCCGGAAATAGATAATCGCGGTGGGACCGACATCCTCAATCAGGGTAATGAGGGTGCATGCACCGGTTTTGGTTTGGCGGCCGTTATCAATCTATTGAATGTCAAAAAAAGAGATAATACCTTCAAAGCAAGTCCGCGGATGCTTTATGAAATGGCCAAGAAGCATGACGAATGGCCGGGGGAAGATTACGCTGGTTCCAGCTGTCGTGGTGCCATTCGGGGCTGGAAAAATATGGGCGTTTGCAGTGATAAGGATTGGTCATACTCAACGACCAATCCGGGGGAACTGACCATTGCCCGGGCCAAGGCCGCCAGAGCATGTACTGTTGGTGCCTATTATCGTTTGCGCCCGGAAATTAACGACTACCATGCGGCACTCAATGAAGTTGGTGCCATCTATGTTTCAGCCGATGTTCATTCCGGCTGGTTCAATCCCAAGGCGGCGAAACAAAACGAACTGGCTGTGATCACCCCGGCAAGCACCCGGGAAGGCGGCCATGCCTTTGCCATCGTCGGCTATAATAATAAGGGGTTTATTGTACAAAATTCATGGGGGACGAGCTGGGGCACCGATGGTTACGCCATCTGGCTTTACGAGGACTGGCTGCAAAATATCAGTGATGGCTGGGTCTTTCGGTTAGCTATCCCGACCCCGAATATCTTTGGTTTATCCGCCCGTTCGCAGGTGACTGCTGATGCCGAATCGGGCAAGGCCGCTCCTCAAAGGCTGGAAATTGCCGGCCACTTTGTTCATTTTGATGACGGCTGTTTCAAAAAACGTGGAGATTACTGGAGTACACCTGATGATATCCTAAAAACCGCAGCGCTGATCAAGGCCTCCGCTGACAGCAAAACCTACGACCATCTGCTCATCTACGCCCATGGTGGCCTCAATGATCCTGGCGCCTCGGCGAAACGTATCAGAGCCCTGAAAGATGGCTTTAAACGTAATGGTATTTATCCCTTTCATATCATGTACGATACCGGCCTGGTTGAGGAATTAAAGGATGCCGTCTTCCGCGCCTTCAATGGCAAACGTACCGAAGGTTTCTTTGGCGACTGGCAGGAACAGTTAGTCGAACGCAATGACCTGCTGATAGAAGATTTTGTACGAAAACCAGTTACTCCCATCTGGGAGGAGATGAAAAGCGATGCTTGTCTCCCTTTCAAAGCAGAAAAGGGCACTAAAGTGAGCGATGGTTTGTTCGTCATCAAAAGTTTCGTCGAAGCCCTGAAAGAGACCCACCTTAAAATCCATCTGGCCGGACACAGTACCGGCGCTGTTCTGCTCGGTCATTTGTTGAATGCACTGGATGCTTTGGAGCTGCCAGATATAATCGAAAGTTGCAGCCTGATGGCTCCCGCCTGTTCGATAGATTTCTATAAGAAAAACTATGAACCAAGGCTAAAAGGGCAGGAGAGTGGTAAAAAAATGGTCAACCTGCCTAAGCTTTCTCTCTTTAATCTCACCGAACACTTGGAACTGGATGACAATGTCGCCTTTGTTTACCGCAAATCGCTCCTCTATCTGGTGTCTCGCGCCCTTGAGCGACAGATCGGCAAACCCATCCTTGGCATGCAGCGATATTCGAAAAAACTGACCAAGCATCCAGGGCTGTCCATCGACTACTCGAATGGCAGCAAAGGTGTTACCACCAGCACCTCGCACGGCGGCTTTGATAATGATGTTAAGACAATGAATACAATCATGACCAGGATACTCGAAAAATCACCGGCAAAGCCATTTACCCAAGATGAAATGAAGGGATACTGATTTCCTAAAAAGATGTAAGGTCTCTGCCTGTAAAGAGCTGCATCTCCTGGCAGGCAGAGAGATAAGACATTTCTGCTTATAAAATTTTCAGAGGAGAAATCTTATGAAACTTGTAGAACTGCTTTCCATCTCGGGACCTACTCCTATAACCGAATTATCTGTTGAACAACTAAAAGAACTGCAAAGAGCCTTGAATCTCCTGGGCCATCCGGTGGGTGAAATTGATGGTCTGATGGGGCCAAAGACCCGTAATGGCTGGGCAGAATTCAAGACCGATGTCTACTCGGGCAAGCCTGATTTCATCGGCAAGGAATCCATCAAAACTCTGCAGGTGAAGCTAGATGAAGTTCGAGAAAAGGAAGACCATGATTTTTCATGTAGAAGTGGGGTAATAGAGGCGATCAAATGGGAGTGCCGATCAATGGGTATCAGCCTGAACACGCAAATTGCCTATGTGCTCGCGACAACCCAGTGGGAAACAAACCAAACCTTTGTACCTGTGCGGGAAGCCTATTGGCTCAGCGAGGAATGGCGCAAGAACCATTTCCTGTATTATCCCTTCTATGGTCGAGGCTTTGTGCAGCTGACCTGGAAAAACAATTACGAGAAATATTCCAGCATGCTCAGTGTCGATATGGTCAGTGATCCAGATATCGCTATGCGGCCCAATATTGCCTTATTTGTGCTTGTTCATGGTTTCAAGGCTGGCACATTTACGGGTCGGAAAATAACGGATTATATTAACGAGACTAAAACTGATTTCGTCCAGGCCCGGCGATGCATCAATGGCAATGACAAGGCGTATGAGATTGCCGACATAGCGAAGAAATTTCTTGCCGATCTTTAAAAAATTGCCTATTCAGTTAGCCAAGGTAATCCACCTTCTTGTTATATTACAGTGTCGCAAAATCCAGGACCTGTTTTTTGTTGTACGTTGAAATAGCGCTGCTTGTCCAAAATCCCAAATTGTAAGTACGAGGAATGAAAATGTTTGATATCCAAAACTATGGCAGTTTTATCCTGGCGATTATCCTCTTTCAACTCACCCCAGGCCCAGGAACCATTGCCATTCTAAATGCCACTGCCCGTCGGGGGACTAGCACCGGAATGAAAGCTGTCTTCGGTACTCTCTCTGGTGATTTTGTCTACATGTCGGCGGCAACTCTTGGCCTGGCCTCGATACTGAATGCGTATCCAAATCTTCTTTCCAGTTTGCAGTGGATGGGAGTCGCTTACCTTTTTTGGATGGGCTGGAAACTTCTGCGAGGATCAGGGGCAAAACAAACAACTGAAATGGGTCTTGAGAAAGAAGGCTGGGTCTATTTTCGACAAGCCCTTGCCGTGAGCCTCACCAACCCAAAAGTTATCATATTCTTTATGGCCTTTTTTCCGCTCTTCCTCGGCCAAGAGTCAACGCCCTTGACGTTGCTCATGCTGATGATGCACGTAACGGCAATCAGTTTTCTCTATCAGACAGGTCTGGTTCTTGTGGGTGACGTTGCGGTAAGACGTTTTTCTCAGTGGCGACATGCACGTCTCGTGGCGACACGATTGGCAGGTGTGGCACTTATCGGTTTTGCCACAAAATTGGCTCTCAGTAATCGGTGAGAGAAAAAATATTCGACAATTCATCTCTCCTCAATTTGATGTCGACCTAAGCTCTTCGCCAGTCACAAAGATGAAGTCATACTCTTAAATACCTTGGATTTGATGGGTCGAATATTATGAGAAACACTTTAAAGGTAATTGTTGGCATTGTACTGCTGTTTTTAGTGTTTCTTCGTCCACCTTTGCTTCCTGCCAGTCAGCAGGAAAAGTCAAAAAAAACAACTGATACCATAATAAAGAAGGCTACTCCCAGCATCCCGGATCTCACCGATATTATCCCTCTGGTCGCCACATTGACCGGTTCTTTAACCAATCTAAAAAATGATCTCAATCAGGTTGGAGACTTCAGTGATATTGAAAAGACTTATGGCAAGATTGAGACTGATGTTGAAAAATATATCCAGACCTATAAACAAATAAATGATAAAGATAGTAACAATATCGCCGAATTTTATGCCCTTAGGCGAGAGGTGGCGGACAAAAGATTCCATTTGGAAGAAGTCAGTAAACCGCTGATTGATCAAATTAGCCAAATCAACAGTTGGAAGGAAGATTGGCTGGAAAAGAAGAATCGGTGGAATCTCTGGCAATCATCGCTACTGCAGGACCAAGCACCGCAACAACTAAAGCAGGCTTTTAAGGAGGCGCACGACACAATAGATACGGGCCTCAGTCTTGTTATGCAGCAGCTTGAGGATTTGCTGGTGTTGCAAGCGAAAGGCGGTGAGGTGGCCGCTAAGGTTAACGTATTTGATGCTGATTTGCTCGGCGAGATCTCAAAAACCCGCCAGGAAGATCTCTTCACTAAAGCCCCTCCACTGCTTTCTTTTGCCTTTCTGGCGCAAATCAAAAAAGGCTTATGGACCGTCGTCGTAAATGATATGCGACTTGTTTCCTGGTCTGGCCTGCGGTTTTTTGCCCAACATGTATGGATTGCATTACTTGAAATCTGCCTTGTTCTGCTGATAATTGTTATTATCCAACGGAATAAGGATGCATTGCAGGAGTCGGAACAATGGAAATTTCTTGCTGATAGACCTGTATCAAGTGCTCTTTTTATCAACATTTCCACAGTCGCGTTGTTCGTTGCTTATTCCCCATATTCAGACGCTTTGCGGTTGACCAATATAATTGTCGGCGGCATTGCCAGTATGAGAGTTTTGAGCCTGGTACTTACCCGTGCCTGGAGGAAGCAGGCGGTCTATAGTTTGATGACTGTGTATATTGTCTCAGAAATATTGTCGACAATCAGTCTGCCTATTCCCCTGGACAGACTTTATATTTTCCTGGTTTCGCTCGTGTCGCTTTGTTTATTGCTACGCTGGGCGCAACAGAGTGCAACGTTAAATGAAGCGAGTTCGCATATTCTGTTCCTGCGTGTGGTACAGGCCTTTTTTGCGGTCATTATTATAACAGAGTTATGGGGCAATGTTGGGATTGCCGCCTATCTCTTTAAGTCGACGATTACATCCATGGCCAGCGTACTACCTTGTTTGTTTTTCATGTACTTGGGTTATGGCGGCTTGTATTGGCTGTTTCATTCTCCCCTGGTCTGGCAGGTGAAACTGATGCGCAGCGATGCGGATTCTCTGGTGGAAAAAACAGGTCTTTTGTTTTTAGTTGCCGTGGGTTATTTGGTCGTACTGCCGACGATTCTTGTGGCATGGAATATCTATGATAACGTGTTGGACGCGACAACCAGCCTGAATTCTTATAGTTTCTCTCTTGGCAGTATGCAGATTAGTGTGGGCACCATCGCGATTTCGGCAACAATTTTTTATTGTGCGCTTCTCACCTCAAAAATTCTGCCTAAAGTGCTTTTGGATGAAACGGTCAGTGGCCGTAAACTTGCCAGAGGGGTGCAGCGGTCAATAACCCAATTGATCCGGTATTTCATTATATTTATTGGATTTCTCTTAACACTCTCGTCGCTTGGTTTTGAGTTCAGCCAGTTAACCATTGTGTTGAGTGCCTTTGGCGTTGGCATTGGCTTTGGTTTGCAGGGGATTGTTAATAATTTTCTCTGCGGTCTCATTTTGCTCTTTGAGCGGCCGTTGACAGAAGGCGACACCATAGGAATAGGCGAAAACAGGGCTCATATCAGAAAGATTGGCTTACGGTCGACCATCGTTACGACTCTTGATCAGGCGGATCTGATTATTCCTAATGCCGATCTCATCAATAATCAGGTCACCAACTGGACCCTGACCAATCGTGAAGTGCGATTATGTGTTCCCGTTGGTGTGGCATACGGCTCTAACATTTCTCTGGTGGTGGATACTCTTCTGGCGTGCGCCAAAGAACAGCCGGAAGTGTTAAAATCACCGGCAAGCGAAGTGTTGTTTTTGGATCTCGGCGATAGCTCGCTCGATTTTGAATTGCGAGTCTGGATTCAGGATGTCGACAGAAGGCAGCAGGTGAGGAGCGCTCTGTATCTTGAAATTGAAAGTAAATTCAGAGAATTAAATATTGTTCTTCCCTTTCCGCAAAGAGATGTCCATTTTCCCGATTACGCTGATGCCGCGAGTGTCCCTGCTCTCACACCTCAGAAATGTGCATGATGTAAATATGCAAGTTTTAGTAGAACGTTCAGTTGCAATGGCAAAGACAAAATAATTTTTCAAAGTTCTCACCTTTTTTCACATAAGCCCCACAAAAAATACTGATAATTTTAGATAAATGATCTTTACAGGGGTAGAACGAGGTGCCATAATGCGTTCCGAAAAATGATTTCTGTGAGGTCGGGGCCATTGCCTGAGTGATAGAATGTCTTTTTCCGGGCCGGATGTGAATATTTGTCGATTCTAGCGTTTAGGAGAAACTGTATGGATCTGAAGATTTTAGCTCGGCGGTGGTGCCGTTCGCCGTGGCTTTTTAGCGTGTTGTTGATTGTTTTCATTCAGCTCTTTTCGATACAGAGCTGGGCGCTGGAACAGGTGTCTGGGCCTTCTGGACAGGTCCGGATGGAGATCTTTGGCAGGGTCCTGAACTCTCATAGTATCGGCGTTGGCGATGCGAAAATTCAGGTACTTTTGGACGGAACCCCCTTGAAAGTCTTTGGTGTGAAACAGCATGGCGAGACAGCCGATTATCTCGACACAGAGAGAGATGGCAGTTATCAGGCGCGTTTTTGGCTGAAGAAAGGCTTGGTGACAGACGAGAGTCAGCTAGAGGTCACCGCTTATAAACCAAGTTTTTCCAAAAGCAGTTATCAAATAAAAGGGCACGAACTGACCAAAGACGGCCCAAACTTCATTGGTATGGCTGATATTCAGGTCAAGCGTTCCAGTGGACCTGCCTTCTGGATAGCCGCGATCATCTTTGTTCTTGCCTATATCCTGATCTCTTTCGAATTGTTGCACCGAACTATGGCGGCCATGCTCGGGGCATCGCTTATGTTGGTTATTTCCTATACCTTCGGCACTCTGAATCCTGAATATCACATTCTTTCATACGAAAGTGCCATCAAAGCCATCGATATGAATGTTATCTTTCTCTTGATGGGGATGATGATCATTGTCGGTATTCTCAAACATACCGGTATTTTTCAATGGTGTGCGTACAAGTGTTATCAGCTTGCCCGAGGTAATGTTTATATGCTTGCCGTCATCCTTATGGCATTTACTGCTTTTGCCTCGGCATTCCTTGACAATGTTACCACTATGCTTTTGCTTACCCCGGTAACCATTGAGATTGCAGTCTCTTTAGGTATTACTCCATTGGCCTTGCTCATCCCTGAAATTCTTGCCTCCAACATTGGTGGCACGGCTACCCTTATAGGCGATCCACCTAATATCATGATCGGTTCCTTCGCCAATCTGACCTTTGTCGAATTTGCTCAGAACCTTGCCCCGGTCTGTGTTGTCGTCATGGTGATTCTCTTTGTCTTTTCCAAATATGTTTTTGGTAAAGAATTCAATAAAGCCAAAGTCGACGATATCCAGCAGTTTATCGCTCAGTTGCGAGAGGAATATAAAATAACCGATTCCACTCTTCTAGGGGTCGGCCTGGTTGTTATGGCGATTGTCGTAGCGCTCTTTCTCACCCATGGTATTTGGCATATGGAGGTGAGTATCGCTGCGCTTTTCGGTGCTTCATTGTTGTTTACTTTTGGCCTGTTGACCAAAAAAGTCGATATGCTGGAGTTGATTGAAAAAGACATTGAATGGACCACCCTGTTGTTTTTCATGTTCCTGTTTATTCTGGTGGGTGGTGTCGAAGAGACCGGACTGCTTGATATTATAGCCGATGGGGTACTGTATCTGGCCCATGGTAATTTGATTACCTCTATTTGTCTGATTCTCTGGGTTTCAGCGATTATGAGCGCTTTTGTTGACAATATTCCCTTTACTGCCACCATGTTGCCCATTGTAGCCTATCTGACGCAGGTCATTCCGGGGGCGGATTCCGGAGTATTGTGGTGGGCTCTTGCCTTTGGTGCATGTTTCGGCGGCAATGGTACAATGATCGGGGCCAGTGCCAATGTGGTTACACTGGGGATTTCAGAGTCAGCC
Source organism: uncultured Desulforhopalus sp. (assembly GCA_963677465.1). GTDB lineage: Bacteria > Desulfobacterota > Desulfobulbia > Desulfobulbales > Desulfocapsaceae > Desulforhopalus_A. The sequence continues at coordinate 2,142,637 of OY781976.1, forward strand.
GGATATCCGATTCGGTTCTTCCAGTTTATGAAGATGGCTTTTCCTTTCATGCTCATCTCTGTCGCTGTCGCCAATGTCTGGCTGTTACTTGCTTATTAATAAGGGATAGATAACGAAGGAGTCCTGTCATGAAAAAAACAATCCCAGCTCTTAGCTGCCTGCTTCTACCGGTAAAAGATTACGAGCTTTTTAAAAATACCCTGCCACTTGTCGAACTGGTGTCGAAGGCAATGGCCGACGATTTAGAGAAAGTTGATTTGCTTCACGTTGTCGGTGGATCATTTATGAGTACTCATCTTGACAATATAGATTTTCGCGCAGGTCAGGTTCTTTCGTCTGAACTTATGCAACGCTTGCGCAAGAAACATTATGAGGAATTCGTCAATCCGCTCCTGTCACATATACAGGATCTTTTGGCCAGGAGTGGTGTTACTTTGCAGGCAAATATCCGTATCGAAGACGGCGATCCGGTCAAAAAAATATCCTCCATCTGCGATACTGAAGAGTATTCAACCTTGATCGTGAGCCGCAGAAAACCAGCGGAAGAGGGCTTATTCACTGGTTCCATCCTTAATGGGATGGTTAATCGTCATTTCAACGCCAGCATATATATCGTTGGTGAAGAGGGTTTTGCCGCAGGCGTGTCGCCGGCGGCCAGAATCATGATAGGGGTTGATGGTTCACCGACATGTCTGCGGGCTGCCAGTGAAGCGGCCTTGGTACTTGGAAAGGCTGCTGCGTTTATTGAAGAGATATCTGTCGTCAACGTTCTGGACCCTTCCTGTCTCTATGATGGCAGTGGTATGGATAGTCAGCAGATAAGTTTGGCTGGTTATAAATATATGCAGGAGGTGGTGGATCTTTTGATTGAACAAGGCGTCGATAAATCAAAAATCTCCACCACTGTTCTCTACGGAAAACCTGGAGAGACCTTACACAAACATGCCCAATCCTTTGGTGCGACCATGTGTTATGTTGGGCGGAGGGACAGATCGAAAATTGCTGAAGTCTTGCTCGGTTCGGTCTCGGCCGATTTTATTCATCGCTGCCGGGATAAGACTATAGTTCTGGTAAGCTGATTTGGGCTATCGTTTTCCGAACCTCTGGGGAATATGGGATCTTTACTGATAAAAAATGGGGTGATTGTTAGTCCTCTGGGCCAGTGTTGTCAGGATATTTTGGTCAAAGACGGCATTATTGCTGCAATGGGGCCAGGTCTGCAGGTAACTGCTGACAGGGTTGTCGATGCCGCAGGTGACTATATTTTGCCGGGTGGAGTTGATGTCCATACCCATCTTGATCTTGAGGTTATGGGGACCGTCACTGCCGATGATTTTGAGTCGGGTACCACCGCGGCCGTCGCCGGCGGGACGACATCTATTATTGATTATGTGGTTCCAGCCCGAGGCCAGTCTCTACTGGAAGCGCTCCAGCTGTGGAAGGATAAGGCCAGGAAATCGGTTATCGATTATGGCTTTCATATGACGGTAACCTGGTTTGACGAGCAGGTGGCCAGCGAAATGAAAATTTGCTCCAGGCGGGAGGGAATACCAAGTTTTAAGGCGTTTTTGGCCTACAAAGACACCATTATGGTCAGTGATGAAGAACTGATGGGCATTCTCAAGTGCGCAAAAGATCTGCATGGCCTCACAATGGTGCACTGTGAAAATGGCGAGATAGTAGAAGAGCTTCGACAAAAATATTTTTCTGCAGGTGGTATTTCACCGCGTTACCACGCCCTGTCGCGTCCATCCTATGCAGAAGGCGAATCGGCATCGCGCCTCACCGCTTTTGCGTGTGCATTGGATGTTCCGGCATATATCGTTCACATGAGTTGCCGGGAATCCGTCAAGGTGCTGATTGGTGGACGGGCAGAAGGACTTGATCTCTATGGAGAGACCTGCCCACAGTACTTATTGTTGGAAGATTCCGTCTATGATAAACCTGATTTTCTTGGTGCAGCCTATGTCATGAGTCCGCCTGTCAGGCCGGCGGGGCACAATGACGCCCTGTGGGGTGCTCTTCGCGCAGGTCAGATCCAGGTGGTGGCGACAGACCATTGTTCCTTTAATCTTATGGGTGCAAAGGAACTTGGTCGCAGTGATTTTCGGAAAATCCCCAGTGGCGCAGCCGGGATAGAGGAACGGATGAAATTGGTGTTCACCTACGGGGTACTGGAGAATAAAATCAGCCTGCAACAGATGGTGGCGGTGACGAGCACCAACCCGGCGAGGATCTTTGGTATGTATCCGCGAAAAGGCATTGTTGCCGTTGGCTCGGACGCTGATCTGGTGATCTGGCAGCCCGATGGTGAGGGCGTGATTTCTGCCAAAACCCACCATCACAAGGTCGATACCAATATTTTTGAAGGGTTTAAGACCATCGGGGGACCGAGAATGGTTATCGCTTGCGGCCGGGTTTTGTTTGAAGAAGGAAAAATGAGTGTTACCCCCGGTGCAGGGAAATTTATCCCGAGGGCTTTGGGTCGTAGTTAGTTTCTATCCTGAAACGGCCCTTTTATCCTAACTTTTCGTTGTTCGATAAATTTAATCCTCGGAATATCGTCTATATGCCTGTGGTTAAATTTATCGAACGCCTCAATTTAGAATAAAATGCCACGTTTCAGGATGGAAACTAGTTAATAAATGCATACTTTGCTTTTTACTCTTTAGTAAGGAATATCCATGGAAGTCACCGGCTTTACAGCAGAAATATTGTTTTTTTTATTCTTGGCGGCTTTTGTGGCAGGTTTTCTTGATACCTTAGCCGGTGGCGGTGGGCTCATTGCCCTGCCAGCTCTGATGATGGCCGGAATACCGCCGTTGTCAGCCTTAGGGACGAATAAATTGCAGGGAACTATGGGCACAGCAACTGCAACGTATATGATGCTCAAAAAGAGAAGAGTTAGGTGGCATGATGTCAAGTCTCTCATGCTCGCCGCCTTTATTGGCGCCACCCTGGGAACCATCGCCGTTCAATTTATCAATACAGAATTGCTGGTTTTCGTGATACCGACAGTCTTGCTGCTGATTGCCGTCTACTTTTTATTATCACCACTCCCTAATATTGGTATCACCAAGCCACGGGTCTCAAAAGGAAAATACCAGAAAATTATTGTTCCTTTAATAGGTTGGTATGATGGCATGTTTGGGCCGGGAACTGGTTCCTTTTTTGCCCTGGCTGGAGTATCTTTACGAGGGCATGGTTTAATTGATGCCACTGCAGTGGCAAAAACACTCAACTTTTCAACAAATATCGCTTCATTAATGGTATTCCTGCTGGCAGGAAAGGTGGTGTGGTTTGCTGGATTCACAATGATGGTCGGTCAATTTGCTGGGGCATGGGGTGGTTCTCAATGTTTATTTAGAATCAATCCTAAATATCTTCGGCTCATAGTCGTTGCCATGTGTTGTGCTATGTTAACTAAATATGCCTTTTCCAGAGGGTGGGTTGCGTAGGAGATTCCGTTCTTTGATGACATTCGGGGACATATGAAATTTTCATTCGAGAAAAATACACAATGAAACGTTTATTGATTTGCTTTGCCGCAGGTTGCCTTGGTGCTTTGGCCAACAGTTTGACTGTCTGGTTTTTCGGCGATATGGGCATTACCAGGCAACTTGGTGTGGCTATCGCGCCGAATTTATCTGCGGCCTGGCTCTATCCGAGGATAGTTTGGGGCGGCATCTGGGGATTTCTTTTTCTTCTTCCTGTATTGAGATCAAAGCCGCTGGTACAGGGTGCTGTGTTGAGTTTAGCTCCCACTGCAGTGCAACTTTTTTATATTTTTCCGGTCCTGGCTTATAAGGGGATTGGTGGTGTGGAGCTTGGTCTTTTAACCCCTTTGCTGGTTGTTTTTTTCAACTGGGTATGGGGTTTTGTCACTGCCATTGTTATCAAGTTAGCAAAATAAAGAGATGTGAGTGCCGGTGGTGGATAAATATTAGAGGTTTTTTCTGCAGAAAAGCATGAGAAACATATGTGGATTTGCAAAAAAAATTAAAAAAAATGAATTTTTCTTCTATCTTGCCTAGCATTTTCTATTGGATGGGGGTTAATAAATGTTCGAGAGTTTTTGTCAGTTGGGGTACTATGGGGAGCCTCTCCATAAATTGTGCTCTTCAGATTAACTAACAACTGGGTTATGCGATGAACGAAAAAGAATTACAAAAGCAACTACAGACTAAGGTGAAAAGAAAACTCGAACCGCTGTTTGCCCGTTATAAAATGGACTTTGGCGGCATAGATGCAGCCTTAAAATGGAAACCGATGGTTCTCATTATTGGTAACTACTCATCGGGAAAGTCGACGCTGATAAATGAGCTTGTTGGACAGGATATACAGCGTACCGGCCAGGCGCCAACGGATGACTCCTTTACAATTATTACTTCCGATCCAGGGCATGATAATGTCGAAACTCCCGGATCTACCGTCGTCAACGACGAGAATATGCCTTTTCAACATTTCAAGGGCTTCGGCGAGAAACTTATCTCTCATGTCTGTATGAAGCAGGTCGCTTGCCCGATGCTTGAAAATTTTGCAATAATTGATAGCCCAGGCATGATTGATGCCACGAGTGAAAATGATCGGGGCTATGATTATATGAAGGTTCTTGGCGAATTTGCCAAGATGGCGGACCTTATTGTCCTCATGTTTGATTCACACAAAGCTGGTACCATCAAGGAATCTTACGATACCATTCGCAATACACTCCCTGAAAAATCAGGGGAACATCGGATAGTTTTTGTGATGAGCCGGATTGATGAGTGTGATCATTTGAGTGACTTTACCCGGTCCTACGGGACGCTTTGTTGGAATATGTCACAGATGACCGGACGAAAGGATATTCCGCATATCTACCTTACCTATGCACCCTCGGTGGTTGATCCAAGTACTGTGGCTGAAGGTTGGCCCCAGGAGCGCGATCAGCTTATTGACAAGATTAAAAAGGCACCGAGCTTTCGGCTCAACCATATCCTCGAGGATGTTGATCGTCAATTAAATGAGTTGCAGATTGTCGCCGAGGCTGTCTCCGAATTTATCAACCGGACCAAGAAGGTTTTCTGGAAATATGTGAGAGTTACCAGTGGTGTTGCGATAGTGCTGTTCCTTTTTGGCGATGTTATCATTAATTTCTTTTCCGATAATCCGGCAACGACACTTATCACCGCAGTCAGAACCGATCAATTGACCTTATCTCACTTTATTATACCAGCCATTCTCGTTGCTGCGACCCTTTTTATAGGTACTATCGGCTTCACTAAGATTGCCTTTCGACAGCAGCTCAAAAAGGCAATGCTCAATGGTGCAGATCTGGTAAGTCTTGAGACTGATTACCGTAAAAATCTCTGGAAGAAGATGGAAGCCAAGGCCAAGGAGAATTTACAGACTATGAAGGTGAGTGACTTGTGGAGCGGTTATGGCAGAGGCCTGGCGAAAATACATAGTTTTCTCAATAACGATCTCAAGAAATATTATTCGAAGATAATGACCTGATTGACTTTGCATTTGGCATTTTGGGGTCGGAAGATGGGATTGCAACCATTTCCCGACCTTTTTTTATGCATTATAGTTCGTCGTGCTTTTGTAATCTTTCATTCAGTACTCCTCTCTTTTTTGCTAACGGTCCCTTCAACGTGGAAATATCATGAAATCAGATTCAGAAAAAACAAAAGATGAGCTTATTTGTGAGCTGGATTTGCTGAGAAAAAAAGCTGAAGAGGTTGATGCTTTGCAAATTAGTTTGCAAGCAGCCCAAAACGAACTTGAGAGTTTGAAAAAGCGTTATGATGATCACACCAAAGTGTTTACTCTGAAATGTCGCGAGCGGGATCAGGTGGTGAAAGCTTTGCAGATGTCTGAATTGATAGTTGACCGCAGCCCGGTTATTCTGTTTCGGCGATCGGCGAGTGATCGGACTCATATGGAATATATATCCAATAACATTCGTCAATTCGGCTATTCGCCGGAAGAATTTTTATCAGGAGAGCTAACTTTTAGAGATATCTTACATCCTGATGACAGGGAGAGACTTCGCCAGGAAATTATTGATTTTGCCGCGGCTGATGTTGAAGAATATAGCCAGCTGTATCGGTGTCTAACCAAGTCTGGAGATGTCCGATGGGTGGAAGATCAAACCTCGGTTGTCAGAAACGAAGCCGGAGAGAAAACCCACAATCAGGGTATCCTTATTGACATCACCAAACGTAAACTGGTGGAAAATGAACTGCGTAAAAGTGAAGAAAAATATCGTCGAATTGTTGAGACTGCTGCCGAAGGTTTTATTCTCATGGACACAACCATGCATATCACGGATGTTAACAATGCCTGTTGCCGGATGCTTGGCTATTCGCGGGATGAGTTGATCGGACAAACTCCAATGAATTTTGCCTCTGATCAATTTAAACAATTTATGCATTTCAATAGAGAAACTCTGATGGCCAAGGAGTATCGCGAATCTGAAGGAACAGTCATAACCAAAACAGGTGAACACGTTCCAGTTCTGGTTCACGGTAATACTCTAAGGAATGATCGTGGGCAAATAATTGGTAACATGGCATTTATTACCGATATGACAGAACACAAGAAAGCATTGGCCCTGGCCGGTGAAGTTCAGAAAAGCCTCCTTCCCCAGGAAAGGCCTCAGGTCAAAGGGCTTGATATAGCCGGGAGAAACGTTTCCTGTGATGAGATCGGCGGCGATTATTTTGATTTTTTCTGGCGACGCAAATCAAAGAAGGGATCATTCAGCGTTGTGGTTGGCGACATTTCCGGCCATGGCGTGGATTCGGCACTTCTAATGACCACAGCCCGCGCTTTCCTGCGGATGAGGGCGTCGCAACCGGGAACGAATTCTGAAGTCATTAACGCCATGAATCATCATTTAGCTCAGGATGTCCTGAAAACGGGGCGTTTTATGACGCTTTTCTATTTGACTATAGACCCGGAATTGCGGCGTGTGGATTGGGTTCGTGCTGGCCATGATGCGGCCCTTGTGTACGATCCTATACAAAATTCTTTTGAAGAACTGATGGGTGAAGGAATTGCCCTTGGCGTAAGTGATGAATTTCAGTATGTCGAAAACCACAAAGATGGCCTGGTCAACGATCAGATAATAGCCATTGGCACAGACGGTATCTGGGAAGCGTTTAATCGCCAGGGGGAGATGTTTGGCAAAGAGAGGTTGCGCAGTATCATTCGCCGGGAGGCAAGGCAATCGGCAGGCGATATTCTGAATGCTGTCTATGACGAGCTGAGCCTGTTTTGCGCAGGACAGAAAACTGAAGATGATATCACCCTTGTTATTATTAAGGTTGATGGTGCATGATATGCGGCAGGTAGAAGTTCCTCATTCGTATTAAGAGGAACTTCTACCTACCTTCATCTGCAAGTTGAACTCAAAGTCTGACTTTAAAAAGTCACTTTTTCTCCATGAATCACCAGGGCGGCAAAGTCCTGTTGCCAGTCTGGCCCACCGACAGTTTCGGCGAGCAGAACTGCCATATGCTGTGGGATGATGTTCAGATGCTTATTGCGGCCGAGGCCAGAGAGGCAGGATGGGCAATTTGTTGCCATAACCACCGGGCCTTCACCTGTTTTGACCTCTTCTATGGATTCCCGTTTGCGCTGGAGCATGGCATAGGAGATATCTGGTCTGGAAATGGCCAGGGTTCCCGCCTCGGAACAGCAGTTTGGCACTTTATTCACGGATGTATATAATCTGCCGAGAAGTGCCTGCCCCTGGCCGTCAAATGAATCGTGGCAGGGGGTGTGATAAAGCATCTGCGCTGATCGTTTGGCACCAAAATCATGATGAGAGTTTTCCAGGACAAATTGGGAAACATCTTTAATCCGGCAGTCAAATATTTCGGCGCAGCCCATCTCATGCAGTGCCTCGCGGCAGGTACCACAGCTGATAAGAAAGGCATCGAATTCCAGATGGCCGAGCATTTCCCTGATCTGGCTGAGAATAATGGTGTCACGAAGCGATATCTGACCCGCCATTTTCTTCTTGGCATTGACCTTTGCCGGGAAACCACAGCAGAGAAAAGGTGGTGGCAGGACGACCCGGATATTATTTTTCAGCAGCAGATAGATTGCCGCCATGCCAATATCTGCATAAAGGCGTTCCGAGCCGCAGCCTGGAAAATAAAAGATTGTTTTTTTGATCTCACCTTCTGGCCGAATCATCAGTGCTTCATGCTCAGAACACTGGGGAAGCATAGACGCAAGGGTCTTCGGTGATGCCGGCATCATCGGTGATTTCAGCATATTCAAGGAACGCCACTCTTTATCTGCCAGTGCGGGAGGTGCCTTTTTAAAGGCTTTGGCCCCAAGGCGCTGCACAGAACTGCCCCATTCCATGACGCTTTTACGGAAAATGGAGTTGACCGTCTGGTTCCTGTTCTGTAGGTACATAAGCGACAGCTTTGTGGCCGGGGCCGTATGCTTGTAGCCAAGTTCACTGAGAATTTCCCGCTCCAAAAGTGAAACTTCGGCGGTGTCTATATCCACCGGACAAGGGGTGAGGCATTTTCGGCACATGGTGCAGTGATCGGCGATTTCTTCGAGATTTTTCAGTTGGTTGAATCTCGGCAGATGAGAGCGCTGCATATCATAGAGCAGGGCTTCGATCAATGAGCCGATGACCATGTTTTTATTTCTTGGGTGGAAAAATATATTGCTGCCAGGATGGTAGACACAGCAGTCCGGCATGCATTTGCCGCAACGGATGCATTTGGAAATCATCGATGAAAGTTCGGCGAGAGACCCATGCTGAAGAATTCGAGCTTCGAGTTCGAGCAGGTTAAAAGAAGGGGTGTAGACCTTGTTGATGATCCCAGGATCGCTCAACATCCCAGGGTTCATGATACCTTCCGGGTCAATCTCTTTTCTATACGCCTTCAGCTCTGAGAGATTTCTTTCTTCCAAAAACTTCATCTTGGTAATGCCAATTCCGTGCTCACCACTGACCACACCACCGAGGGTCACCGCTTGGGCCATCACATCCTCGGCGGTCTTTTCGGCCCGCTTCATCATATCCCGGTCATTGGAAAAGACCGGGATATTGACATGGATATTACCGTCTCCTGCATGCATGTGGGTGGCAATGATGATGCGTTTTGATCGGACATCACTATGGATTTTCTCGATGTTGGCGCTGACCTTCTTGTAGCCGCTAAAGAGACTCAGCAGGTCAGCCATCAATTTTTTAATATAGGTCTCCTGGCGAACAGACTCTGCCGATCGTGAGGCGAGCAATTCCAACGTCTCATTGCACAGCTCATTGGCCTTGGGGATCTTCGCTTCCATCCAGTCAGGGTCTTCAATGGGCTCGGCGGTTTCGAGATACTCTGTGATGGCGTGGATGAACTGCTCTTTGTTATAGATATCCTCATCTATATTGTACTCATCGACAAAACGGGCGAATTCTGCGAGGGCGTGGAGTGGCAGAACAATATCTTCATTTAACTTAAAGGCGTTGGTGCGAGCGGAAATGGCCCCCAGCCGCTTACGATCACGCCAGAAACGAGTCGCTTCATCGGCGTCCTGAGCGGTAAATAATTCGGTGTTTTTATATGGAACGAGGAGCTGTTCCAGCCTTTTTTTGCCCCGCAATACCTGGTCGGTCGTATGGCCAACCATGTCGATGAGCAGAACCGCTTTGGGATTGTTGCTTCTTGCCGCCTTAAATTTATATTTAATTGCCCGGATATACTCCTCGTCAAAATGTTCCAGGGCCATCAGGGCCTCTTCTCCCTCATTGACGAACTCTTCTGAGATTTTGACGATGACCCGGCTGGCCTCATCCATATCTTCACCAAAAAACTCCAGACAAAAGGTGATCTTTTTCTCGTAAGCCTGGTGAAGAACAAATTCGCCCGAGGTGATGACCCCATCGGTGCCTTCTTTTTGGAAACCTGGCAGCCCTTTCAGGGCTTTGTTGGTGATGTCCTTCCACAAGCCTTTTTTGCGGATCTCTGTACCGGTGAGACTCACTTCGCGAAGAACTTTTTTATGACTGTCAATGACCTGAAAACGGAGAGTATCCTCGGGAAGAATCTTGCGCATCGGGTGGTCGATGCGCTGTACTGTGAGGAGGTCGTGGCCGGGCATGGCAATGGTGTAGGACAGGATATTGTCAATTGCCGTCCCCCAAAGAACAGCTGTTTTACCACCGGCATTTTCGGCAATGTTGCCGCCGATGGTCGATGCCCAGGCGCTGGTGGGGTCAGTCGCGAAAACAAGGTTCTTACTCGCAGCCTGAGCCATGGCATTGGAAGTTACAACACCCGCCTCAACCTTGAGCACCGGTACCTTGACATCTTTACCAAGGTGGGGAAAGTCTTTGTAGTCGATGTCGTGGATCTTGGTCAGTTTCTCTGTATTAATAATGACACAGTTATTGGTTACGGGAACGGAACCTCCTGTGAGTCCAGTGCCACCACCGCGGGGAATAATTTTCAGACCCATTTCGCCAACTGCTCTGATCAGCGCCGGCACCTGCTCTTCGCTGGAAGGACGAAGGACGGCAATAGGCAAAAAGAGGCGCCAGTCGGTTGCGTCTGTAGCGTGGCTTATGAGAGAAAAAGGGTCAAAACGGACATTTTCTTTGCCGATGATTGCGCCCAGCTTTTTCTGCATTTGACTGCGTTGGGCCGAGGCATCAGTGATTTCCTTTTTCAGTTCGCCGAGACGATCGTGGCAAAGACTCACCAGATGAAAAACTTTGGTGTTTCGCTCGGAGCCAACCCTGACTATTTTCGCTGCCTCTTCAATGATTTTCAAATCTTCCGCGGCGGTTTTAAAAAACTTATGCCGTCTGGTCATGGATTCGATAAGCTCTTGATAGAGAAAAGGGTTTCTCCGCAGAATAAAAAGATCGCCCATAAAACGCATAACCAGCCTTGCTGATCTGCCGGTAATTCGCTGGCTTCTTAATTCTTCCAGATCATCCCAGACCTCGGAGCCGAAAAGTAATTTTATGATCAGTTTGTCGTCAGCAGAAGTAAAGTTATAGGGGATTTCGCGGTAATTTTTTGAGTTCATTTTTCCAGAGCCTTGACTGCACGAAGAAGTAATTTTTGTATGGTGGTTATAGCGTGTCAAAGGAACACGTCAGCGTAATACTCGCATTATTGTTAATAAGAGTTACATTTTCAGTACCATTCATTGAAGTCGACTCAGCTGGCCTGAGTTGGTCTCAGTTGGCACCAGGAACATCATTGTATTTTTAATATTTTGCGAAATCCAGAACTTGGAAGAGCGTATACTTTTAAATGATGGTGTTGTTATCCTTAGCGGGAGAGTGGACTTCCGAGCACTTTTATTTACCATCTCTGCTGATTATTGCCAGTTTTTTGTCTCGAAATGATAGAGAAAGAAAAGTGTACCGACTATGAACTGACGCCTGCTAATGAAATCGATGAGGAGTTTTAATGTCAATTGTATTGATTTTTTCCATAATTGCCTGCATTTCAATTGCTTTTTCTTCAGCTACTATTGCTATTGGCATAAAAAAAATCGGGAGGCTCAGTGACACTGCTGTAGATGCCACCGCCATCGAACCACTGGTATCAATAATAATGCCCGCCTGCAATGAGGAGAAGAATATTGAAAATTCGATTATTTCCCTGTTTGCACAGAGCTACAGTAATCTAGAGATGATTGTCATCAACGACAGGTCAACGGACAGTACTTCTGCTGTCCTGAAGCGATTGAAGGCACGCTTTCCAGGGCTTACTGTCCATAACATTACCTATTTACCAGAAGGATGGATGGGAAAAAGTCACGCCCTTGCAACCGGTGCTGCCATGGCAAAAGGAGAATTTCTGCTCTTTACCGATGCTGATGTCATTCTGGAAGAGACCACGATAGCCAGGGCCGTAGCATATCTAAAAATCAATCAGCTGGACCACCTCACCCTGCTTTTTAAAAATATGACACGGGGGTGGTTGCTGAACAGTCTGATTCTTGAGTCAGGCCTGGGCTTGCTGTTTATTTTTAGACCCTGGAATGCAAGAAAGAGTCGTAGTCGATACTTCGTAGGAATAGGTGCTTTCAATATGGTGAAACGATCAGTGTATCATGAGATTGGTGGCCATGGAGGGATTAAAATGCATCCCATTGACGATATGATGCTCGGCAAAATTATTAAACAGCATGGCTTTTTTCAGGATTGTCTGCAAGCGTATGATCTCGTCAAAATCCCTTGGTATGATTCGGTTAAAGCCATGATTAAGGGCCTGGAAAAAAATATGTTTTCTGTGGTGCACTATCGGATTGAGCTTTTGCCTGTGTTACTTTTGGCAATTATTATTCCGAGTATCCTGCCCTTTTGGGGAGTGATCTTGGGCGATAGTAGTGTCCGGATAATCTGTCTCACTACAGTGATTCTCCGGTTTCTTACTTTCTACCAGGGATTACGGCTACAAAACCTGCCCGAGTGGTACCTTCCTGGGATTCTTATCACGCCTTATATATCGTGTTATATTATTTTGAAATCGGCCTTTGTGACCTATAAAAAAAAGGGGATCGTCTGGCGTGGCCAGTATTATGCCCTCGAGGACTTAAAAAAGACTTCACCTTTGTGGTTTTAGGTGCCGTTCCAAGTAAAATTGCAGTCAGGTTGGTTTTTGATAACGGTTTAGCGCTTCACAAACGAGAAATTTTCTTCCCCCGTAGGCAGGACTTGTGGGTCGTTTTGCAGATTTACCATGTTGGCCTTTTGGTGTATTAGAGCCGTGCCGGCAATGAGTAGTGCCGCTAAGCCAAATAGGGCAAAATTGAAGGAGTTGAAGGAGTCGAAAATAAAACCGGCCAAAATCGGTGAGAAGGAGGCGGGGATATTGCTGGAAAACAGCCAACCATAGACTTGGCTGACTTTGTCGGGACCCCAGCAGCGAGAGACAGTGGAAACATAGAGGACAAGCACTCCGCCGTAGTTAAAGCCAGTAAAAAGGGCAAACATCCAGAAACCAAAAGCTGAGTGAAGTATGGTTGGTGCAGCCAATAGAACCAGTGCCTGGGAAAACAAATTTGCCTTAATGGCGGTTGCCGGTTGGATCCTGTCAAAGATCATTCCCCAGATGATTCGGCCGGCGGCATTGGCCAAGGCAAACAGTGAGACGCCGGTAATACCGATTTTGACGGCATTACCCTCTCCCTGGAAAAGCTCTTTGAGGTTGGCGTTCACTGCAAAGCCAGTGGCAAGGCCAATAAACATGGCCAGGTAGAGAAGACGAAAATTGGGATGGATGAGAAGTTTGGATAATTTTTCAACAGGGCTACTCTTTTGCTGGCTGCTTTCTTTGGGAAAGCACATGGTCGAGCCTGCTAAAAGAATTATGACCATGAAGCTAAGCCCAAAGGTAGCAAAGGTCTGAAACGGAGTTCGGCCCAGACTGTTCATAAGCCAACCGCCAACCTGGCTGACGAGGGCGGCACCTCCACCAAACCCGGCTACGGCGATGCCGGTAACCAACCCCTTGTTCTTGGGAAACCAGCGGATACAGACGGCAATCGGTATGATATAGGCCATGCCGGCACCAATACCGCTCACGACACCTATACCGAGGACGGTGAAAACAAAATGATGAATCCCCAGGCTGGCCAAAAGCCATCCACCACCAAAGAGTAATCCTCCGACCATGGCACTGACTCTGGGACTGACTTTTGGCAGAAAGTTGCCGCAAATCATCATCGTCAATGGAAACAGAAAATAAAAGACAGTGAAAGGGACCTGTGTCAAGCTTTGCTGGAGTCCTGTCAGTGTCTTGAGGGGCTGAACATAAACACTCCAGGAGTAGGTAGCACCAAGGCACATCTGCATCAGGATGGCAGAAAAAAGAATTATATATCGCATGGAAAATAAAAACGTATCGGTTATATGATCTGACTCATTGGATTGGAGCAATATTGAAAAATATCAGGTTGGATTGGATAAAAATAACACGCTTTATAAATTATGTGAATTACAAAACAATCATAGATTTGGTCGTTAAATTATTATCTCAAATAACTAAATTGGTAATACCAATTTACAGGTGCAATTATAAGGTGAAAACGAGTGAAAGATTCTATCATAAAATAGAATATGCAATATTTAATACCGACTTTAAATCATGTAGTTAGTCTATAAATAGAGTAAGTAGCGATAGTTATGGCTGTATCGAAATATGGTACTGAATAAGACCAATGTCTGGGTGAAATCTTCGTAAGAAATAATGTATTGATCTCTTTTTGCCAACGGGGTAAAAACCATGTTTCGCAAAAGAAATATTAACACTGACACGTTATTTTTAGCTCAATTCACGGGATGCATAGAGTTATTCCGGATGAAACAAACAGTATAAAAAAGGAAGAAGAAGACACAATGAAGATTCTCGTTATCAACTCGGGGAGTTCCTCGATAAAATTCCAGCTCTTAGATATGACCGATGAGTCCGTTTTGGCATCTGGTCTTGTCGAGAGAATAGCAGAAACTGAAGGACTGATCAAATGTACGCTCCGTCCGGGAACAGAGAGCGAACTGGTGGTTAAAAAAACGGAAGTTGTTGCCGATCATAAAAGTGGCATGCGCATGGCTGTTGAGTTGCTTTCCGATCCACAGCAAGGGGTTATTGCCGATAATACCGATATCGATGCGATTGGACATCGGGTTGTTCACGGAGGTGAAGATTTTCACCAGCCGATAGTCATTTCTGACGATATAATGGCCGCCATCGAAAAAAACATTCCGCTGGCACCTCTGCATAATCCGGCGAATCTGGATGGTATTCGGGTGGCGCAGGAATTGTTTCCCGGAGCTCCTCAGGTGGCGATTTTTGATACCGCCTATCACCAGACAATTCCGCCCCATGCCTACCATTACGCTATTCCATATGAATTATATGAACAGCAAAGAGTGCGTCGTTATGGTTTTCATGGGACATCCCACAAGTTTGTGGCCAGCGAATGTGCCCGGGTTATGGGTAAACCGCTCAATGAACTGAATATGATCTCCATTCATCTTGGCAATGGTTGTTCAATGACGGCCATAAAAAATGGCAAAAGTGTCGATACCACCCTCGGTCTCACTCCTTTGGAGGGACTGGTGATGGGTACCCGCAGTGGAGATGTTGACCCGGCAATACATGCTTTTCTATCCAGGAATTGCAATATGGATATTGAGGCAATCGATCAAATGCTCAATAAGGAGTCCGGTCTTAAAGGACTCTGTGGCCTGAACGATATGCGGGACATCCATAGTGCGATTGAAAGTGGCAATACAAGGGCGAAATTGGCTCTGGATGTACAAACGTATCGGAATAAAAAATATGTGGGAGCCTATATGGCGGTTCTCGGCCGGGTTGATGCAATAATTTTCACCGCGGGCATAGGTGAAAACGATGAAATTGTCCGGGAAATGACAATTCATGGATTGGAACCCTTTGGTATCACCATGGACCTTGAAGCAAACAACCAGCGAATAAAAAAACCAACTCTCCTCAGTAGTCCGGAAAGTCGGGTGCAGATCTGGGGAATTCCCACCAATGAAGAATTGGCTATTGCCCGAGAGGCAAAAACCGTCCTCGAAAAATAATAGTTTTTGGGGATGGGTCTAAAACGACCCATCCCTGAGATCTTTAACCTGGTATCCGTTTTTCTTTCTGACTTTATTATATAGGGTTGAGTAAGGTATTCATATGCTTAACGAAGATAATATAAAAAACTACCTTGCTGCCGTTTCGGTCATGCAGCCTGAAGTTTCAATTCCCTTTCTTAAAAAACTGCAAAATAGCCATCTTGCCACCTTTCCCTTCAGTAACCTCGGTGTGCTGCTGCATGAGAATCTTTCCCTGGATTTACCAGTTCTATTTGAGCGACTTGTCACAAACAGACGGGGAGGGTACTGTTTTGAGCACAATAAAATCCTTTTTGAGGTTCTGAAATACACAGGATTTCAGTGTGATATCCTACTAGGAAGGGTGCTGCATAATCGTAATATTGATGTCCCGCGAACCCATCGAATTACCAGAGTAAGTCTGGGTGACCGTAAGTATATCGTTGATGTGGGATTTGGCCCATTGTGCCCACGTGAGCCTTTATGTCTTGATTTTGATGATTCTCAGGATCATGGTGACGCCATATATCGTATACTGCAAACTGATCCGGGTTGCTATCTTCTCCAAATAAAAGAAAATGAGGAGTGGTTCTCTTTGTACAGTTTTGATAACGGCCTCTATACAGAAGCCGATTGTCTTTGCGGGCATCACTATTCCTCAACATACCCCGACGCGGCGTTTGTTAATAATCTTGTGGTTTCGCGGAAATATTATGACGATATTCGTTTATTGAGAAATGGGGAATTTCATCGAACGACCCGAGGGCAAACGACGATTGCGAAGATTGCATCAATGAATAACCTGGGTGCGATTCTCAAGCAGGATTTTGGGTTTCATCTTGCTTCCGATCAACTGGCAAGCTTGTATGAAGGTTACTGCAAATCTCCTTGATCTTTTTAAAGGTGATTCAATCAGTGTTCGTCGGTTCAGCGTTTAAACAATTTATGGCCTTAGCCAGTCTTGCTGATATAAAAAAATATAAAATTACTCGAAGACTGACTGGAAATAGGGTAATGAATAACACATAACTGGAGACTCATTGGTCTTTCCTGCAAGTATTTCAATAAGTGTGGTGACACAGCTTCGGAAATAGTTGCGTGGAAGAATGTTCTACTTCATCGCTCCCTCAATGCAAATATTCGCAAGACAATGCCGTGGAATTTACGATCATATTTCTGAAGACATTTGCCAAGACTGCCCTTCTGGTCGGTCCGATACTCTTATGCCTGGCCTTGTCTATTGCTCTCCTTGGGCTCATCATCGGCCGTAAGGAAAAGTGGTCGATTTCGGATTCTTTGTATTATGCATTTATAACTGCAAGCACAGTCGGGTATGGTGATTATCATCCACGGCATCGCAAAACCAAATTTGCCGCAATTGCCATTGCCTTTATTGGAATAATTCTGACCGGGATCATGGTCGCCGTTGGTCTTAAATCGGTAGAAATTGCTTTAAATAGAGAATATGATGTAAAACAAATCATGAAGACCATTTCTGAAACACCTTCTGCTGATAGTGTTCCACCGACCATACCGGAAAATTGACATACAGCGTGGCCTTCTTCAAAATGTCTTGCGATAATAAAGACAGTAACGGTTATTGCCCACCAGTACAAACACCACCGCAAACGCCACCACACGGAATTTACGTACAGGACATCGACATATCTTCCGTAAATCGATAATTACAGGATAGACAGCATGTACCAAAACCTTGCGATTCTGGCCGTATTTGTTTTTCTGTATAGCCTTGTCTGTGGAGGACTTGAACGAACGCCAATAAACGGTGCGATTGTATTCACTGCCTTTGGCTTGATTCTGGGTCCTTTGGGGTTTGGAGTATTGCGTTTCAATGTAGATGCTGAGGGGCTAAGAACTTTGGCCGAATTGACCCTTGCTCTTGTTTTGTTTACCGACGCTTCCAATGCAAATCTTCATGAATTAAAAAGGTCCTTCCATATCCCTCAGCGGTTGTTATTGCTGGGCTTGCCGCTCACGATATTACTTGGTTTTGCGCTCGGTTTCTTCATCTTCGATGGGCTGACCCTTGTAGAGATAGCCATTATTGCAACCATGTTGGCACCCACCGACGCTGCTCTCGGTAAAGCTGTGGTGACCAACGATTCAGTACCGGCCAATATTCGCGAGGGTCTGAATGTTGAAAGCGGTTTAAACGATGGTATCTGTGTGCCTATTTTACTGATATTCTTGGCATTAGTTTCGGGATCGGGAGGCGAAGGTGGCGCTTCGATGTTGGCAGTAAAACTTATGGTGGAGGCTATTGGCATCGGTGTTGCTGCTGGAGCGGGATTGACTTTTCTGGGCGTGCTCCTGTTAAAGCGGTGCAGTGATCGTGGCTGGATTACAGAAAGCTGGCGGCAGCTTTGTGTCCCGGCACTGGCGGTTACCTGCTTTGCGGTGGCGCAATGGTTAGGGGGAAGTGGCTTTATTGCCAGTTTTGTCGGTGGTATGTTGTTTGGTGGTACTGCAAAAGAGAATAAGCACAATTTTCTCCTCGCCGCTGAAGGGACGGGGGATACCCTGGCGTTGATCACCTGGGTGGTCTTTGGTGCGGGCGTTGTCGGCCAGTCCATCGGCTCTTTCAGTTGGGATATTGTCCTTTACGGACTGCTCAGCCTGACTGTGGTTCGGATGGTTCCTGTTTTTCTGGTACTTGCCGGGATGAATCTGCCAGCCGGTGAAAAACTGTTCATTGGCTGGTTCGGGCCTCGAGGGCTGGCTAGTATAGTTTTTGCCGTAATTGTCCTTAATGAACATTTACCAGGGGGCGATACTATTTCGATGACCGCCGTTTTTACAATAATCATGAGTGTTATCGCCCATGGACTCAGTGCAAATCCACTGGTTGCCTTGCTCGTTAAACGATTAAAGGTAGAATCAAAGGGGTAAATGGCAACATCCTGTTCACACAACCGGTAGATGATGACGCGATGGTTTAATTTATAGCCTGCCCTTGACCTTAAAGGAATTCACCCGCTCATAGATTTTTAACAGATTTTTATGCTCGGAGGAAAACTCCGACCAGCTTTTACCAAAGACAAGTCCGGGAAATCTTCTCGTGCCATTGATCACCGATTGGGCTTCGACGATTTCCTCTTCTTTGTAAAAGAGACTTAGACCGCTACTGTAGTTGGCCATATCCTTCCCCCCCAGATGAAAGTTGAGAAGGGTCTGTAACAGTCGATAAAAACGCTTTCTCTTGTCAGGTAACTGACCAAAATCCAAACACCAACTGCACCATTCCAAGGCGCCTTCCTTGTCGCCCATTGCCAGAAGGATGAGTGCTCTCAGTTCTCCGATACGTAGAGTTGCCCAGATAGAATCTTCATCGAAGAGAATTCCGAGAGCCTGAGAGAGCAACAAGTCATCGCTGAGCCCAAGGGTTTCGAGGAAGTCGAACAGTTCATTTAGTTCATCGATATTCATCTCGTCGAGTCTCAGGAGATAGGGGCGAAGCAGCGCTCCGGTCCCCTTATTATTCCAGATGAGATCGTCGATGGGGTAAATTTCAGACATCCCCGGGACTATGATGCGACAGCTATATAAACCGCAATGTAGGTATTCTGCGCGATACATCTCAAAACCGTTGTCTGAGATGAGACGCTGGAGCAACTTAAATTCTTCTTCTGTGGAGCCGGAGAAATCCCAGGGGGAAAAATCAAAGTCGGGGGTATCTTTAAACATCTGCCACGAGAGAAGGCCATCGGAATCAACAAAGTGACTTTCAAGATTATAAGGGTCGGCAACCTGGTTTAGATCGTGGCAGGGCGGTTGGAAATCATGTAGTCCTTCAAGGCTTCGTCCCTGTAAGAGCTCTGTCAATGTTCGCTCAATGGCTGTTTCAAATCGGCAATTGGCGCCGAAAGCAGCAAAAACGCCACCATTGCCGGAATCGCAAAGGAGAACGGAAATAACCGGAAATTTTCCGCCTAGTGAAGCATCCTTAACCTTGATTGATAGGCCCTGGTCGCTTAAGGCATCTATAATTGAGAGGAGCCTGGGGTATTTTTGCAGGCACCTCGGGGGTACATCGGGGAGGCATAGTCCTCCTGCAATAATTATGTTCTTGACATATCGCTCGACAATCTCGGACAGGGCCTGTGAACAGCATTCGGCAGGTGAGTTTCCCGCTGCCATCCCATTACTGACATAGAGGTTGTTCAGCAGACTCACTGGAAAGTAGATTGTCTTGTTGTTGGTGATCGATTGAAAGGGGAGGGTGCAGATCCCCCGGTCGGCGGAGTTGGAGTTATTGTCGCAGAGGTTTTCAAAGGTCAGTTCTCCCTCAACGTCATAAAAAGTTCGCAGTTCTTCAGTTAACAACTCATGTCCAGCTTGATCATATTGCGGAATTGGACCTTGTTCGCTGGCGGGAAACCATTTTTCGTCAGGATAAAAGAGATAGGTTTGGTCACGTTTATTTTCATCCAAAAAAAAGTCGGCAAAAAAGAAGTTGGTGGCTAAACGTTCAAAAAATTCACCAAGACCACTGGCCAGGCTGGCAAGGCGGGATGTTCCTTTGCCGTTGGTGTAGAGATGAGGACATTCGACAGACTGAATATGAACAGACCAGCAGTTCGGCGCAGGGTTGAGCCAGCTGACTGTTTCTATAGCAAGACCCATTTCCTGTAGGAGCGTTGTGGCTTTACCGACAGTATCTTCTAAAGAGACATCTTTGCCGGGGAGATATGTTTTTTGTTCCATGAGTGTTTGCTGTCGGAAGATTTACTGGTGAACGCCAGGCAATTGGCGGTAAGCGAAGTTGCTGCCAAGCGTCAGCGTTTAGCATCGACGCTATTGACACCGTTGGAGCATATACCCTATATAGCATAGATTGAAACTGAGATTTTTAAATATTCCTTGAAAAGGTGGTGCGGAGCTTGGAAAAATGGAGGGGCAGATTAAAAAACAACTCCCGCCGCGCGTCAATCTAGAGATGAGATCAACGGCGACAGGAACAGGGGAAGGCTCGGACCATCTCCTAGATGGTTTTAGCGGCGTGTAGTGAGTCGGCCAGCATCTCAACGACAAAGCGGACTTTCTCGCTGGATTCATGTTGCAGCAGGTTGTCTTGAATGTGCATGACGCATGTTGGACAACCGGTCGCTACGTACTCGACCTCTGCAGCTTGAATATTTTTAACCTTATGGTTGTCAATTTTTATAGCAGTATCGTAGTGGGTAATACAATAACTCCCTGCACTTCCACAACAGACCGCTGCGTCTTTCATCTCTTTGAATTCGACACCGGGGATCATCTTTAACAGCCTTCTGGGTTGTTCGCTGATACCCTGACCGCGAACCATATGGCAGGGGTCGTGGTAGGAAACTTTGTAGGGAAGTCTCCCCAGTTCGTTTTCCTTGATATCAATATTTTTATCTATAAACTCATTAATATCGAAAACCTTGTTGGTGAATGCCTGGAGTTCGCTGCTGTCATCAATGAAGAGTTTGATCTCTTTTTTAAGGGACATGCCGCAAGACGAACAGGCGACAACGATTGCATCAAGGTCGTACTGTTGAAACAAGTTAAAATTATGTTCCATCAGCATTTTTGCTCCTTCGTAATCACCGTTGGCCAGAACAGGAGTGCCGTTGCATTTTTGCTTTTTGGGAATAACGACCTCGTAACCATAACCGGTGAGGATATCAACGACTGACTTTGCCACATTGGTATAGATGAGATTGCCGGCACAACCGGTGAAATAGCCAATTCGGCCTTTTGAAGGGCCTTTTTTAGGGGGATTCACCTCAGGGTAGAGGCTCTGGGCACTTCGAAGAGCCATCTGGGGGAAAAATCTACGCTTTGAAAAACCAAACAGCGGGAAGAGATACCGCACCGGGTTCTTAGGACCAATTCCAAAGAGAGCTCGTTGAGCAACACCAATTAACATAGCACCAATAGTGATTGGCCATTTACGCCAGACCAGTTGTCTAAAGATCAGTGCTTTGAAAAATCCCAGCCCCTGTTGGGTGGTGATGTACCAGCGAAGCCGCAGGACGACATGCTCAGGACTGACACCTGCCGGACAGTTGGCTGAACAGGTCTTGCAGTTCAGGCATTCGTTGATTGCATCTTTTACTCGGTCGGTAATCTGCAGATCCCCGGAGACAATTTTTTCAGCAAGTTTATTTTTGCCCCGGGCAACATACAGTTCATTACCCATTTCCTTGAAAACAGGACAGACAGATCGACACTTGCCGCATTGCATGCATTTTTGAAATTCTTTAGCAGCTTCCAGCAGATGGATTTCGGCTTGTTGTTTGACGCTTGCGTGTGTATTCATTTTTTAATCCACCTTGCTTACAATGATTGCGTTTCAGGCATATCGAACATCTTGCCTGGATTGAGCAGATTGAGAGGATCGAAGGTCTTTTTGATATTCTGTAGCAGGCTGATACCTTCCGCACCAATCTGATCTTTCAGAAACGGCTTCTTCTCAAGACCTACGCCATGCTCTCCAGAGATGGTGCCTTCAAGGTCGATTGCCAGTTGAAAAAGTTCCGCGACTCCTTTTTCGGTACGGGCCATTTCGTCTTTATCCTGAATATCCAAAAGGAACGTTGGATGGAGGTTGCCATCGCCCGCATGACCGAAGATGCCAATTTGCAACTGGTATTTTTTGGCAATAGCAGTGATGCCCCGAACCATATCCGGCAATTTTGACCGCATAACGGTCGCATCCTCGAGAATAAGATTTGGTCTGACGCTGGCCAGGGCATTTAAAGACACACGACGTCCTTCAAAAAGTTTGTCACGCTCCTCGGTGGTTTTTGCCCGGGCAAAATCCATGGCATCGTTCTTTTTGACCTGGGCTTCAACTTTGGCCATTTCGGCAATGGCGGAATTTTTCTCACCATCTGTTTCGATGAGCAGTACGGCAGCACAATCTCTGGGAAGACCGCAATCTTTAAAGTTCTGGATGGCGTTGATCGTGACATTATCCATAAACTCCATGGTTGATGGGGTAACGCCAGAAGCGATGATGTCGGATACAGTCTGAGCAGCTCCATCGAGGCTATTAAAAACTGCCAAGGCGGATTCGCGGTGCTCTGGGATCGGCAGAAGGGAAAGTGTTACCTCGGTCATAATGCCGAGCAATCCTTCGCTGCCAACAAAAATCCCTTCCATATTGAAGCCGGCCACGTGCTTGACACACTTATTTCCCATGGTGACGATATCGCCCTGGGGTAAAACGACCTTCATCATTTTAACGTAATCTTTCGTGACGCCATATTTCAAACCGCGCAGGCCTCCGGCATTTTCTGCTACATTGCCACCGATGGTAGAAAAGGTGACACTGCCGGGATCGGGTGGGTAGAAGAGATTGGCTTGGGCGGCAACCGGGTCAATAAGAGAAGTGGTCAATCCTGCTTCGACGGTGATGAGACGGTTTGCAGGATCGAAATTTATGACCCGGTTCATTTTGTCCATGCATAAAACAATACCCTTTTTCAAGGGAACCGAGCCACCAGACAAACCACTTCCCTGACCGCGTGGAGTCACTGGAACCTCTTCGCGGTAAGCAAACTTCATGAGCTGGCTGACCTGTTCTGTAGTGGTTGCAAAAACAACGGCTTCGGGTTGAATCTCAACATGGGAGGCGTCGTAGCTGTAGGCGATCATGTCTTCAACTTCGGTAAGGACGTTATCTTCGCCAAAAATGGTTTGTAATTCTTCAATTTTGCTTCTATGCATGTTTCTGCTCCGTCGACTGATTCCGTTGGAGTGACTTTACTCCAATGTTGGTTGATGTCTCATTCTTAACGATACCGAATTTAATGGAGGAACCGGTGTCGTTGGAAAATGTTGTTTTTACAATCTATTGCAATGGTAATACCAATATTATAAGATACCAATGTTCTTGTCAAGTAAGAAAGTGTTGTCTGTTGTGTGTATGTATGTAGCTGTAATTAAATAATAAAAAAGCAAAGGCGAGATGGTGACGCGTGGGGTTGCGGTATTGGTCTTACCAATTTCGTGGTTTTGATTTATGGATGTGCGAAGTGCGGTATCGTGAAACCATGCCCATTATATTCATTTTTAGAGAGGTAGCGTACATGTTTTCCAGGGGCCTAAACAAATATTTAGCCCCTCGATCATAATTTGCAAATATATCAAATGATATATGATATCTTGTGGGATGAAATCGACTTTGCCTTTTTGTTTGTTTGGAGGCAGGCATGATGCATTGTAAATTTTGCTCTGCCTACCACTTACATTTTCTATGTAAATATGAAAAACAGTCGAAATAAATAAAAGAAAAAAATATTGTATTAAAATTCCAAGTGGTTCGCTGAGAATAAAAAGCATTAACGATGTTAAAATTTTCAAAAGTTCACTCAAGGTGTCCATGATGAGGCTTCCTGTTATAGACAACATTTTACCTAATATTAAAGAGATGGGAGTGAAATGATATAAGTATCAGTAATGTTGATATAAAACGATAGCTAAAGCGATCATGAATGTTGTGGCGAATTTATGAATCACGAAAGGAAAAATCCCTAATTACAAGTTGTAAGTGTGAAAATATATAGTATATTTATGGGCGGTAGAAAATCTTACTCGAGGGTAGTATCGGAGCGTGTCTTTTCGCACTGTAGTATAAAGTAAGGTGATGTTTGACGGAGATGGTTGTAATTATCATCATTTATCGGACCTTGCCAGGCAGTGTATTCCAGAAGATCACTATTTCAACCTGGTCCCCAAGTTGAAAAAGGTTTCCCGCATGAGTGACTGCACCATCACATTTCTTCCCCATGACAGAGCCATAACTGTCTCTTCCGGGGAGAGACTTATTCGAGCCGCACTTCAGGCCGGAGTGCATATTAATGCGTCATGTGGCGGCGAAGGTGTTTGTGGGAAATGTCGTGTTCTTGTCGAAAAAGGAAGTGTCTCTGAAGGAATAACCGAACGAATCAGTAAAGAGGATATTGATAAAGGCTATCGACTAGCCTGCCTTGCCAAAGTTTCTGAAGATGTCACCATCCGAATCCCCATCGAATCCTCGGTTGATAAAAGTGTGATGTACCTGCAGGCGACACCCCGCAGGACTGCCAAAATAAAACACATGGATTTTGAGAGCCTGAAGGAAGAAGGGCTTTTCATTCCTCCTGTAGAAAAAATATTTCTTACTCTCTCTCCACCCAATTCACAAAATAATATGCCTGATGTGACCAGGCTTATAGAGTATCTTAAGCTTGAAGCCGACGAGCATAAACTTGAGCTTACTTTGCCGGTTATCAGGAAACTTCCCGGAATAATGCGGGAAAGCGATTTTCAATTGACTGTTACCATCATTCGCCCAGTGCGAAGTGATGGCAAAAATATTATCACCAATGTTCAGGCGGGCGATAAAACAGGGGCCAATTACGCCGTGGCCATGGATATTGGGACGACAACCATTTATGGTCAACTCATTGATTTATCTACAGGCGAGTGTCTGAGTGAGGCGGGCGATTTTAACGGTCAGATAAGTTACGGTGAGGATGTCATCACCCGCATAATGTATGCAGAAAAACCGGGTGGGCTTGTCAAACTTCAAGAGGTTGTGACCGCTACGATCAACAGCGTGCTTGAAAAGATCATTCGTAAGTCGGAAATTGATAGGGAAGATATCTCGACGATTACTTTCTCAGGTAATACCACGATGACCCAGCTGTTTCTGCAAATTGATCCAAGAAACATTCGCCGGGCACCTTATGTGCCAACGGCAACAATGTATCCTCCTTTCACCGCCGCAACACTCGGAATAAATATCAACGAACATGCAATAGCCCTTATTTATCCTCAGGTATCCAGTTTTGTTGGGGGAGATATCGTCGCTGGAGTAATGGGCTCAGGGATGTATCGTAAAGAAGAGTTGACCCTTTTTCTTGATATTGGCACCAACGCGGAGCTGGTGGTGGGTAATAAAGACTGGCTTGCCTGCACTGCTTGTTCCGCAGGTCCTGCCTTTGAGGGCGGGGGCATTGAGTTTGGCATGCGCGCAGCAAAGGGTGCCATAGAAGATTTCTCCATTGATCCGGTCACCTTTGACCCGATGATTTTTACCATTGGTGATGTCAGACCCAAGGGGATCTGTGGTTCCGGGCTTATTACCATGGCAGCCGTCATGTTTGAGATGGGAGTTATCAATAACAGGGGAAAATTCAACCGTGATTTAGATACGCCGAGGATTAGAAAGACCAATGATGTATGGGAATATGTCATATCCTGGAAGAATGAAACCCAGATTGATCGAGATATAGTTTTAACTGAACCGGATATTGATAATCTCATTCGTGCTAAAGGGGCAATCTACAGTGGTTGCATGACCTTACTTGAAGAAGTCGGGCTGTCACTGGATGATGTGGAACATATCATTTTAGCTGGTGGTTTTGGCAGCTACATTGATTTAGAAAAGGCTATGGTTTTAGGTTTATTGCCCGAGGTCGATCCTGAGCGCGTTACTTTTATCGGTAACGGTTCTCTGATGGGAGCTCGTATGAGCTCTCTTACTAATAGAATACGTAAAGATGTTGTGTCGGTGACTCAAAAAATGACAAATTTTGAACTCTCTGAAACACCATCATATATGGACAATTATATTGCAGCGATGTTTCTGCCACATACGGAAATAGAGAATTTCCCTCGTTTAAAGGCTCGGATGCAGGCCAGGAAGGAAGGTTTACATTTATAAGAGCATGCTCTTTTATCTATCCGGTGGCGGCAGGGCGAATCATTGCATAGTAAAGTTTGATAGTTTTTGTAACATTTTGTACCTCTTGTTGTATGGCTAGTGTTAAAAAGGGAGGGTTGCTGCGTAGTTACACAACCTTCAGGAGAAAAATTACTCACCAGTAAGGAGGCAAAAGTGGGATTTAAACTTAAGAAGGAATCCTATACCGGCGGCATTAAGGCAATTTCCATAGGGAAGGGTGATGCAGCTATTACTGTGGGAGGTGAGACATGTTATCCTTTCTATACATTCGAAGGCGACATGCCGAACAAACCCATTATTGCAATGGAAATTTGGGATATAGAGCCGACAGATTGGGCTGAACCAGTTTTGGCACACTTCAAAGATGTTATGTCGGATCCTGCCGCTTGGGCCAAAAAATGCGTCGATGTTTTTAAGGCTGATGCAATCGTCATTCAGCTAAAAAGTATTGATCCCAACGATAAAGATGCCAGTGCGGAGTCCGCCGCGGAGACGGTAAAAAAAGTCCTGGCGGCAATCAATGTTCCCCTGATCGTCTGGGGATGTGCAAATCCAGCTAAAGATGAGGCCGTTCTCAAGGTAGTTGCCGAAAAGTGTCAGGGTGAAAATCTGGTTTTAGGCCCCGTCGAAGAGAAAAACTATAAGGGTATCGGCGCTGCCGCTATGGGTTATGGCCACGCAATTATATCCTCCTCACCGATTGATGTAAACCTCGCAAAACAGGTGAATATTCTTTTGGAAAATCTCGGCATGCCGATGGAAAGAGTTTTAGTTGATCCCACCACCGGTGGCCTCGGCTACGGTCTGGAGTATACCTATTCGGTCATGGAGAGATTGACCATGGCAGCGATGGTTCAGGGCGATGATAAACTTCAGTATCCGATGGTCAACAACCTTGGTAATGAGATCTGGAAATGTAAAGAAGCCAAACAGACTGCGGCCGAGGCACCACTCTTGGGAGATCCAGAGAGACGTGGTATTATGATGGAGGCTATTGGCGCTGTTTCTTATCTGCTCAGTGGCTCGAATATCCTTATTATGCGCCACCCTGAGGCTATCAGGTTGACAAAGGAATTCATCACCGTTCTGGCTGATGGTGGTTCTTTGACCGATTGTTCTGACATTGCCAAAATTTTAGATGAAGCAAATATCGATTTTGCTGCACTTTCTCCGGCACCTGATCTGACCATTGCCGAAGAAGAAAAGAAAGCTGCTCCTGCCAAGAAAGCCGCACCTGCTGCCAAAGCAACTCCTGCCGCTGCAGCCAAAGCAGCCGCTCCTGCCGCCCCAGCCGCCCCTGCAAAAGCTGAGCCGAAAGTTGTGGCTCCAGCTGCACCCGCAGTAGATCCTGCAGCTCAGGCGAAAGCCGATGCGGAAGCAAAAGCAAATGCAGCAGCCAAGGCTGAAGCTGATGCCAAAGCTAAAGCTGAAGCTGAAGCGAAGGCTAAAGCTGATGCAGAGGCCAAGGCCAAAGCTGATGAAGCTGCCAAGGCCAAGGCCGCCGCCGACGCTGTGGAGGCTGAAGCAGCCCAAAGAGCTGAAGAAGAAAAGGCTCTGAAGAGGTTGAGAGCTCAGGCTCGTAAAGCCCACGATGAAGCTGCTGCTGCTCAACCAGCAGTTGCTGTTGCTATGACCGCCGCTGCGGTTCAACAAACACCTCAGGATAAAATCCTTGACATGCTGGATAGATTCCACAAGAGAAAATAGATTAGGATATCAATTTGTATACGAAAGCGATGAAAAGCTCTTGAGATAATTGATAATCTCAAAAACTCTACGAGGAGGAACCTCGATATGGCAGAAGTAAGAGAAAAAATAGTAAAATTAGCTGATCCGATGGAGTCATCTATTGACCAGTCAACCCAGGAAATGATCCGCAGAGCCCAGCAACTTGGTGTTGAAACTGTCTTTGATCGTGCTGTAACCATGAAACCCTGCGCCATTGGTCTTCAGGGAATTTGTTGTAAAAACTGTGCAATGGGTCCATGTCGTCTACCGCTGCCGAAGGATGGTATTCAGGGTGAAGATACCCGTAAAGGTCTTTGCGGTGCCACGGCAAACACTATCTGCGCCAGAAACTTTATTCGTATGATCGCAGGTGGGGCGGCAGCTCACTCTGATCATGGACGGAATGTGGCAATTACTTTCCTGGCAGCAGCGAAAGGAGATGTTGAAGATTATAAAATTAAGGATCCAATCAAACTCGTTCAGATTGCACCGTATTACGGTGTTGCCACCACAGTGGAAGTAGATGGTGTAGTGAAGGATCGTGATATTAAAGAAATTGCTATTGCCGTTGGTGAAGTAGCTGTAGCAGAATGGGGCAAGCCTACAGGGCACCTCCATATGATCAAAAGAGCACCGCAGCCACTGCAGGACAAGTGGGAGGAACAAGGTGTTATTCCTCGTAACGTAGATCGTGAGATTGTTGAAATCATGCATCGTACCCACATGGGTGTTGATCAGGACTACAAGAATCTTATGAAGCAGGGTACCCGTGCATCTCTCGCAGATGGTTGGGGTGGATCCATGATCGGAACCGACCTGCAGGACGTTATGTTTGGTACTCCTTCTCCTCTGCAAGCTGAGGCTGATCTTGGGGTTTTGAAAGAAGACCACGTAAACATCATCGTTCATGGTCATGAGCCTCTCTTGTCTGAAATGATTGTTGCTGCTGCACAATCACAGGAATTGATAGACTATTCTAAATCAAAGGGTGCTAAAGGAATACAGCTGGCTGGTATTTGCTGTACCGCCAATGAAGTATTGCAGCGCCATGGTGTACCACCGGCAGGAACCTTCCTCCAGCAGGAACTGGCTATCATTACTGGTGCTTGTGATGCAATGGTTGTAGATGTCCAATGTATCTTCCAGAACCTGGCTAATGTTGCCAAGTGTTTCCATACCAAACTGATCACTACCCACCCAATTGCCAAGATGGAGCAGCCAAATGTGCTTCATATTGAATTTGACGAGCACCATGCGATGGAAGATGCTATCCGCATTGTTAAAATTGCTATTGATAACTTCCAAAATCGTGGCTCCGAGGTTATGATTCCCCGTCACAAGTCAAGTCAGATTGCAGGCTTTGGTGTGGAATCAATTAAATATCATCTCGGTGGTAGTTTCCGTGGTGATTATTTCACCTTAAATGACAATATCATTAATGGCCGTATCCGTGGTATTGCCGGTGTTGTTGGCTGTAATAACGCCAGAACCAAGCATAACGATGAACACATCACGATCATCAAAGAGTTGATTAAAAACGATGTAATCGTCTTAACCACTGGCTGTAGTGCTATTGCCGCCGGTATGCATGGCCTCTGTACTCCAGAATCCGCCGCTGTTCATTGTGGTCCTGGTTTGCGTGAGGTTTGTGAAACCGTTGGTATCCCGCCTGTGCTACATCTTGGCTCATGCGTTGATAATAGCCGTATCCTTTTGGCCGCAACTGAGGTTGTTAAAGCTGGTGGCCTTGGTAACGATATCTGTGATCTGCCTGCCGCTGGTAGCGCTCCTGAATGGATGAGTGAGAAAGCTATTTCCATCGGGCAATACTTTGTAGCTTCTGGTGTTTACACCGTGTTTGGTTATCATATGCCGGTTGAAGGCGCTCCAGTTTTCAAAGATTATCTCTATAAAGAGATGGAGAACATGTATGGCGGCAAGTGGGATTGCGAGCCGGATCCGATCAAACATGCCCGTAAGATGATCGCCCATATTGACCAGAAGCGTAAAGAACTCGGCATTGACAAAGCTCGAGACAGGGTTCTCATGGATATGGCTGACAGACAAGCCCTTGGAATGGAATAATATAATATTAACGATTACGTTATTACTAATATAAGGAGTAAAGCATGTCTAGATTAGTAGCATTTGCAGCTATACAGGGCGGTTATAAAGTTGTATCCCAGGTGGAGGGCGAACTTGAGCGAGCTCTTCAAACCTATGACGCCAGCACAAAAATAGGCTTTCCCAATACCGCGTACTATCTGCCGGTTATATACTCTCTCACCGGAATAAAGTGTGAGACTCTTGAAGATTTGAAAAAGCCCATGGCATTTGCCCGTGGACTGTTACCACCACACATTAAGGGAAGTAACCATCTGCCTTATCTTGGACCACTTCTTGATGCCGGTATGGCTGGTATCTTCGCCTATGAAATCAAAGAAGCGCTGCGCATTCTAAGAGAGCCGGATTTCTACCTTGACGCTGAAGATCCGGATATTGATGCGGGGAAACTCTGGGTCGGCCCCGCCAGTGATATTATTCTTAGAAAACGCGGTGTTGAATTCGTTGACGGCTCGGCTCCAGGTTTTGCGGCAATTGTTGGTGCCGCACCCAACGCCGAGGTCGCCCAAATGATTGTTGAGGATTATCAGAAGAAAAATCTCTATATCTTCTGTGCAGCCAACCACAATGGCAAGACCGTTATCGAGCAATGCCTTGAGGCTGGTATGCAGGTTGGTTGGAATACCCGTATCGTACCATTTGGTCCAGATATCTCTTCTGCCGTATTTGCCCTCGGCTTTGCCAATAGAGCTGCAATGGCTTTTGGTGGTGTGCAGCCGGGTGATTATCGTAAGATGTTGATGTACAACAAAAACCGTATCTTTGCCTTTGTTAACGCCTTGGGTGATGTAGGTACTGAGTGGGCTGTTGCTGCTGCCGGTTGTGTTAACTGGGGCTTCCCGACACTAGCCGATACCGATATCCCTGAGATCCTGCCAACAGGTATTTGTACCTATGAGCATGTTGTTGCCAATGTACCGCATGACGAGATCTGTCAGAAGTCGGTTGAGGTGCGCGGTCTGAAAATCAATGTCACTGAAATCGACATCCCCATGGCTTTTGGACCAGCCTTTGAGGGTGAGCGCGTACGTGGTGGCGATCTGTTTGGTCAAATGGGTGGAGGTAAGACCCAGTGTACTGAGCTGGTCAAGATGGCAGAAATGGGCGAGATTGAAGATGGTAAGGTTACCGTGGTTGGTCCTGATATCGCAGATATGAAGGAAGGCGATGTGTTGCCGCTTGGTATGTTTGTCCAGATAGCCGGCCGCGAATTCCAGGCGGATTTCGAACCGATCATGGAACGCCAGATGCATCATCTGATCAACTATATCCAGGGAATCATGCACATTGGACAACGCGATATCTCCTGGATACGTGTAAGTAAGTCTGCGGTTGAAAAAGGATTCTCTCTGAAACATATCGGTGTCGTTCTTCATGCCAAGTTCCATCAGGACTTCCAGAAGATTGTTGACAAGGTTCAGGTAACACTTTTCACCAAAAAAGAAGATGTTGACAAGTTGACCGCTACTGCCCGGACAGAATATCATACACGCGATGCTCGTGTTGATAATATGACCGATGAAGATGTTGAAACATTCTATTCCTGCAGTCTCTGTCAATCTTTTGCACCGAGTCATGTTTGTACCGTAAGCCCTGAGAGAACAGGACTTTGTGGTGCCTATAACTGGATGGATTGCAGAGCGTCTTATGAAATCAATCCAACCGGTCCCAACCAGCCGGTCCAGAAAGGTAAAGTACTCGATCCACTTCTTGGTCGTTTTCAGGGAGTTGATGAGTTCATTAAAGGTGCGTCTAAGGGTGCAATTGACACCTATAACTTCTATTCTATGGTTAAAGCTCCTATGACCACTTGTGGTTGTTGTGAGTGTATTGCTGCGGTGTTACCAGGATGTAACGGCATCATGACGGTTGGTCGTGATTACACCGGGGAGACTCCTTCCGGAATGAAGTTTACCACTCTGGCTGGTGTTATGGGTGGTGGTGCTTCTTCTCCTGGCTTTGTTGGCCATTCAAAATTTAACATTACCCAGAAAAAGTTTATCCTTGGTGATGGTGGTTTACTCCGAATGGTATGGATGCCTAAAATAGTTAAAGATGAGATCCGTGATCGATTGAACGCCAGAGGCGCGGAAATGGGTGTAGAAAATTTTGCTGACATGATTGCCGACGAAACCGTTGGTATCACTGAAGACGAAATTTTGCCATGGCTCAAGGAGAAGGGACACCCTGCTCTGAGTATGCCTTCCATCATGGAATAATTGATTTTTTTGAAGCAGGTTGCCCGGTTTCATCCACCGATGAGGCCGGGCGCATCCAGCTATGAAATATAACTAAGGAGACAACACAAATGGCGTTAACAGGGATTCAAATCTTCAAACTCCTGCCTAAAACAAACTGCAAGGAGTGTGGGGTACCAACATGCCTCGCGTTTGCCATGAACCTTGCGTCCAGCAAAGCTGAACTAGATCAATGCCCTTACGTATCCGATGATGCCAGAGCGCAGCTTGCAGAAGCTTCTGCTCCGCCGATACGTCCGGTGGCTTTGGGTAAAGGTGTTCGTGCAGCAAAGACCGGTGGAGAGACTGTTCTTTATAGACATGAAAAGACGTTTTTCAATCCAACGATGTTTGCAGGGATTGTTACATCTGATACCGCTGAAGCAGATGTCGCTGCTAAACTTAAGTCCTGGAACGCCCTGCAGTATGAGCGGGTAGGTCTTAATCTGCGTCCAGAACTGGTGGCCTTAAAAGATGTTAATGGTGATGGTGTTGCATTCGCATCTCTTGCCAAACTTATTGCCGAGACCTCGGAATTTAACCTCATTTTGATGAGTGAAAGTGCTGAAATTATCAGTGGCGCCGTGGCAACTGCCGGCTTTAAGCGTCCTTTGATTTATGCCGCCACCGATGCTAATGTTGATGCCTTTGGTAAAATTGCTCTCGATAATGACCTGCCGCTGGCGGTGAAGTCTGATTCAGTTGACGGCCTCATTGCATTAACAGACAAACTCACAGGCATGGGACTTAAGGATCTGGTTATTGATTCCGGATCACGAGAAGTGAAGCAGGCACTGGAAGATCAGGTTGCTATTCGTCGGGCTGCATTAAAAGACGGCAACCGTTCTCTTGGTTTTCCAACTATCTGTTTCCCATGTGAAATGGCCTCCAATATTGCGGTGGAAGGACTTATTGCCAGTATGTTTGTTGCCAAGTATGGTGGCATTGTCGTTATGTCTGATTTGACCACTGAAGTCATTTTTCCTCTCTTGCTCGAACGGTTGAATATATACACTGATCCGCAACGTCCGATGACGGTTACTGAAGGTATCTTCGAAATCGGTACACCTGATGAGAATTCTCCTGTACTCGTTACCACCAATTTTGCCCTGACATACTTTATTGTTTCCGGTGAGATTGAGGCGAGCAAGGTGTCATCCTGGTTGATTATCAAGGATTCCGAGGGTCTTTCAGTCCTTACCGCATGGGCTGCTGGTAAATTCAGCGGTGATGATGTCGGAATGTTTGTCAAGAAATGCGGAATTATGGATAAGGTCAAACATACTGAACTCATTATTCCTGGTTATGCTGCAGCTATTGCCGGCGACGTTGAAGAAGAATTACCCGGCTGGAATATTGTCGTTGGACCGAGAGAGGCAGCTCACATCGCAGGATTCTTGAAGAGCAGATAATTATTTCAAGTTAGACTTACTGCCGGAACCTTCTCTTGCGGAGGTTCCGGCAAAGTTTATAGAAATCAACAATATGCCCAAGTATTTATTGTAGCTTTTAACTACATCTTTTAACACAGGAGAGAAAATATGCTTCTTTTTGGCGAAAGTCTCAATGTCATTTCCAAAGTAATTGGAAAGGCATACAGAGAGCGTGACGCAAAACCTATTCAGGCTGAATGTCTTGAGCAGGTCAAGCTTGGCATGGATTACATTGATATCAACCTCGGACCGGCAAAGAAAGATGGCCACGAGTTGATGCCATGGGTTTGTCAAGTAGTTCAAGAGGTTGTTCCAGATACGCCTCTTCTCCTTGATACTTCAAATATTGCTGCAATAGAAGAAGGGCTCAAGGTTCTTAAACCAGCAAGAAAGCCACATATTGTGAACTCAATTATGGCACGCCCTGAACGTTATACTGAGATGTTGCCAATGGCGGCCAAATATGAGGCTGACATTGTTGCACTTATGTGGGGACCTGATGGTCTGCCACGCGATGAGAACGAGCGGGCAGCTCTTTGCGTTGAATTACTCTATGCCGCAAACGAAGCCGGTATTCCCAATGAAAAAATCTGGGTTGACGGCATTGTAACGCCTGTCAATATTCAGCAGGCACAGGCAGTGGCCTTTTTGAACTTCCAGATGATGTTAGAAGATATTGCCCCAGGTGCCATGTCTACCTGCGGTCTTTCTAATATTTCCAATGGTCCTCCAGTGCATTTGCGTCCAATACTGAATAATACGTATATGATCATGCTGGAACGCTACGGGATGAAATCAGTTATCTCTGATCCGCTTGATACTGCACTCACCGCAGTGGCTAAAGGAAAACGTCCCGATATCGTTGAAGTTGTTCATCAGGCAATGGACGGAACTGCTCCTGACCCATCGACACTATCTAAAGAACTTGGCGATTATGTAAAAACTGTCAAAGTTATCACTGGTGAAAATCTTTTTTCCGATTCTTATCTGGAAATCTGATACAGTGCTTTTCACAAAAAAAGCTCCATCCTCCAGGGGATGGGGCTTTTTTTTTGTTCAATTAGTGTTTACAACTCTTAAATCTATGGGGTGATGAAGATTTATATACTTTTTAAAAGAGAGTTGTTATGGATGAAAAAACAGAAGAAGTTACCAGCTGGTTGTATGTTTTTGTGTGTAACCCTGGAAAAGATGAGACTTTTTTAGGGTTATATAATGCGGAAAAAGATGTTAATTTTATTCCTGCCTTTAAGAGTAAGGAAGACGCTAATGATTGCTTCCTGACTCTGCCCAGAGAAAAAGGAAAAAAATATGAACTCCAGGCCGTTCATGTTGAAGAACTTGAAGATATTGCAAGCAAAAATGGCTTTGCTGTAACTCTCGTTGACAGTGAGGGGAAGGTTATTACAAAGTGATTTATGATTATTCTTGAAGCATCCTTTGGCCATGAGATCAAGATATTGCTTGGTAGGTAGGCTAACAATTTAGTGCAAGGAGATTTCCCAAAGTGAGTTTAAAAATAGCAATAGGTGGAAAAGGCGGGGTCGGTAAGACGACAATAACCTCTCTTCTGGCGAGATGTCTGGCTGCGGATAAAACCAATAAGGTCATTGCCATTGATGCCGATCCGGTGGCGAATCTTGCTGCTGGCCTTGGAATTTCTGAAGATAAGCCCATTACACCAATTTCTGAATTGACCGACCTTATTGCCGAAAGAACAGGTGCAACGCCTGGAACGATGGGCGGTTTTTTTACTCTGAATCCGAAGGTGGATGATATCCCGGATCGTTTTTCTTTAGAAAGAGATGGGGTTAAACTGCTGGTAATGGGTACCGTTCAAAGTGGCGGCTCTGGTTGTATTTGTCCCGAAAGTACTATTCTTAAGGCTTTAATGAATCATCTTGTCCTGGTTCGAGAAGATATCGTTATCATGGATATGGAGGCGGGGGTAGAACACCTTGGCAGGGCAACATCATCATCTGTCGATGCTCTTATTGTTGTTGTTAATCCGGGTGCCAGGAGCAGGGCCGCTGCTACCAAAATCAGGAAACTGGGACAGGATATTGGCATAAAAAATATTCTTATTCTTGGCAACAGGGTAAAAGGTCCCGAAGACGAGGAATTGATCCGTAAATCTTTATCTGATTTTGAAATACTTGGGTTTCTTCCCGAGCAGGATGAAATCGTTGCTGCAGACCGGGATGCCAGGAGGGCGTATGAGAATATTCATGATGCGCCGAAAGAACTTTTTGATGTGGTTGCGAAATTAACAGCAATGAAAAAATAGTAGCACGTGTTTTTTGTCTGATTGCCAAATCTCATAAATTTATAGCCGTATCTGCCATTAAAAAGTCAGGTACGGCTATTTTTTTTTCCGCTTTCTAATAAGATATCAGTTGCAGTGTTTGCCTGGATTTCCCCTCATTTCTTTTATGGTTTTTCTTGACAACACCACAGGGTGGTGCAATAGTATGACTGTTGAGAATATTTCTCACGTGAGAATTTAATTGCCTGTGGTGAGCGGTATTGTTGAAACGATTGGAAATTGCCGCTATGCAGGACGGGTCGTGTCGTGAGTATCCTTACCTTGACATATCGACCGAAGTATTTCCAAAACCATATTATCTGGAGGCATCATGGCAAAACCATTAGAACTCATCAAAGCATCAGATCTCACCAGTTGCGATTCCACCGCACAAATGATTACCAAGGCAAGGCAAGACGGGGTTGTCCTGGATGTTGACAGGTTTCATGCCACAAAACCTTGTCCGATAGGCGAGAAGTCCGCCTGCTGTAAGAATTGTGCCATGGGACCATGTAGAATGAACGTGAACAGCCCTTATGACAGGGTCGGCGTATGTGGCGCAACAATTGACACCATTGCAGCTCGTAATTTTGGGCGAATGGTTGCCGCTGGGACCGCTGCCCATACAGATCATGGCATGGCCATGCTTGGACTTTTCCGGGACGTTATTAATGGAAAGACTACGGAGTACTCAATCAAAGATCCTATAAAACTTCTGGAAATTGCTGCTTCTCTTGATATTGTCACTGAAGGCCGGGAATTGAAAGATGTAGCTTTGGATTTATATAAAGAACTTGAAAAGACCTACACGCAAATTGAAGGTGAAATTCCCATGGTTAAAAGGGTACCACCAAAGACCCTTGAACTTTGGCGTGCAGCGGGGATTGTACCACGTGGTGCCATGTTGGAAATAATGGAAATGATGCACCGGACGGCCATGGGTGTTGATCAGGATTATGAAAATTTAACCAAACAGATATCCAGAACAGCCCTTGCGGATGGATGGGGTGGCTCCATGGTCTCGACGGATATTTCGGACATCTTGTTTGGAACGCCATCTCCGGTGGAAGTAGAAGTTGATATGGGAGTGCTCAAAGAAGATCATGTCAATATCATTGTGCATGGCCATGAGCCTAATCTTCTCGAATCTATGGTTGTGTCGTGCGGTGATCCTACGCTCGTTGAGGCGGCCAAGACTGCCGGGGCGAAAGGGATAAATCTTGTCGGAATGTGCTGTTCTGGGCTTGAGGCCCTGTCTCGACATGGCCTGCCCCATGCAGGGAATTTTTCCAGCACCGAGGCTGTTCTGGTAACCGGCGCAGTCGATGCAATGACCGTCGATATTCAATGCATTAAGCAGGCAATGCAGAAGGTGGCTGATTTTTACGATACGCCATTCATTACGACCAATTACCGCGCTAAAATTGAAGGGGCTCTGCATATTCAACTGGAGGAACATGATCCTCGGGAATGCACTGATGAGATTGTCATCAAGGCCATTACCAGGTTTAAGACTCGTAAGAAGCCGATTCAGATTCCAAGAAATAAGACCACTGGTGTCCATGGATTCTCTTTTGAATATATAAACTATATGTTGGGCGGATCATTCAGGGGAAGCTATACTCCACTTAACGAGAACATCATCAACGGCAGAATCCGCGGAGTTGCTGGAGTTGTCGGCTGTACAAATCCGCGCTCAAAGCAAGACTACTCCCATGTTGAGTTGGTCAAGGAATTGATCAAAAACGATGTATTGGTTCTTCAGACTGGTTGTTCGCAAATTGCCCTTGCCAAAGCAGGACTGACTGGCCCTGGCGCAGCAGCGCTCGCCGGTCCAGGTCTTGCCGAAGTCTGTGAGACCGTTGGTATGCCGCCTGTGCTTGGACTGGGTTCCTGTGTCGATAATAGCAGGATTCTCATAGCCGCCTCTGAAATGGTTAAGGTGGGTGGTTTAGGCGACAGCATTGCCGACCTTCCAGCAGCAGGATGTGCTCCGGAATGGATGAGCGAGAAAGCTATCGCCATTGGCCAATATTTTGTGGCTTCTGGAGTATATACTGTGTTTGGCCATACCTTCCCGATGACCAAAGGTACGAAGTTCGAAAAGCATATGTTTGAGGAACTCGAAGAACTCGGTTTCGGCAAATGGGGCTTTGCCGATGACCCAAGAGAAATGGCCAGACTAATGATTACCCATATTGATAAAAAACGGGCACAGCTCGGCATTGATAAAGCCCGTGATCGTGTTCTCATGGATATGGCCGACAGACAGGCTCTGGCGATGGAATAATCTTAACACAGGAGATGACAGAAAGGGTGATGTCTGTTGTCTCCTGATTTTTGATCTTTGTTGAATGGGTGTCTTGCAGTGTTACGTGTGCGATGAGGGGGAAGATATGGCAATTTATGCGGGAAGATATAAATGGGACGGAAGAAAAACCAGCAAACAAGAACCTATTGCCTGGTCTCCTGGGGCCTATGATATAAAGATTTTTAAATGCACATCGTCTTTAGAAAAAGTGCAGCATCTCAAGCCCTACATCTGCATCTACGCACCGACAGGTGAAGGCCAGTCAATTTCCGCAAACCCTGAACGATTTGCCAAACAGATTTGTGATGATTTCTCGCTTGATATCGAGCGGGTACTGTGGGTCGAGGATCACCTAACCACTGAAAATCGGTATGAAGTTGTTAACTTTTCCCGATCTACCAAAATTGGTGACACTATACTCTATCGAACCGATAAGCGCATGGCACTTGAGCGTGAAGTTCGGATGATTCAGCAGGAATTAGAAGGATTGGAGGCGTTTGTCAGGGCATGAGAAGCTCGATTGTTAAAGTTTCTGTCGCATAAAGGAGACGGATGATTGCCGATTTTGATCAGTTAAAAGATCGTTTAAAAATGGTTGAAGAAGAGATCGCCGAAACCTTGCGCCGATTGCCTGCGCATTCAGTCAAGCCGCCGGTGATGATTGATCTCTTGGCTCTTGAAGATGAGCGTGAACTGCTCTTGAAAAAATTGGGTGAAAGAGAGTGAGTTTTTAGTGTGCGAAGGTGATGATTTGCACGTACTCACCTGCCCTTCAGTTTGGTTTGTTGTTAAAAGTATTCTATTTCAATAATCCCAGGTTTGCAGAAAAGGCATTTGGGGTTGCATCTTTTTCTGGATTTTTAACAATTGGGCCTTATAATTTTAACTAACAATTTGTTGCAACAGAACCAATTAACCCTGTGATCAAGGAGGAATACATGACAGACCAACATTGTCCGGGATTTGAAAGCAATAAAACCCTCAACGAAGTGAAAATTAAATGCCCTGAATGTGGCAAAGAGTGGGAAATTTTTTCAGATGAGGTGGAAAAAACTGCCAAGTGTTCTGCTTGTGGTGTTGTTGTTGACCCGAAGAGTTGTACGGTGAGTTAGTTTCTGCTACCCAGCGGTAGCTAAGATATAAAAAAAGCCTGACGAGACAATTATTGTTTCGTCAGGCTTTTCTGTTTGCTGCCCACGCGCTTTCAACTTTCTGTCGTCTCTCATGATTTTAAAAGATAAAACTCCTTGATCATTTCTAAATTTTTATCATATAATATTTCATTGTTCTGATGAAAACAGTATTTGTTCGATTATTGACTATGTTTCC
Source organism: uncultured Desulforhopalus sp. (assembly GCA_963677465.1). Lineage (GTDB taxonomy): Bacteria > Desulfobacterota > Desulfobulbia > Desulfobulbales > Desulfocapsaceae > Desulforhopalus_A. The sequence goes on from OY781976.1 coordinate 2,182,431, forward strand.
TGCCTCTTGGTTCTCGGTTCTTCATTGCTGGGTGTTAGTGGTTGCTCATATTTGTCCGCTGTTTTTTGTTGCACATCGGCTTTATTCGTGATTGTGAAGAAGATCTTATAAGAAGGATCTGCTGGCTTTATTGTGGTAGAAGAGGCAGCATCCTGATAGGTTTAAAAAAAATTTAAAGTTAATAACAAATGTGTCGAGATGGGACATATCAATTTTTAATCGTTGTTTTAACTTCAACAGATTGTCAAACAACCTTTCTCTGTAAAAGGAGTTTTTTATGCTGAATCGTTTTTCTGTTAGAGGCAGAATGTATCTCATAATTGTTGCCATTGTTGCCCTCTTTTTTATCATGGTGTTCTTTGCCATTCAGAATGGTAATAGAGTCCGCGATATGGGGATTGTTAAGACCGGTGAGGTCATGCTTTCTGACCAGAAGGCCAAATTGCAGGTGGCAACCCATTCTCTTGCATTGGCGGCTGGGCATGCAATTGAAGGCGTTGATGATCTTGAAGCGCAAAAGGAAATCATTCGCAAGATAATTGATGATATACGTTTTGAAAGTGACAAATCAGGCTATTATTTTGTCTATAATGGTACCACCAATGTGGCATTACCGCCTAAAAAGGAACTGCAGGGTAAAGACCTGGGAGATATGAAGGATAAGGATGGTATCTATCTTGTTCGTGAGCTGCGGGATAAAGCACAAGCGGGAGGCGGTTTCGTCGAATATATTTGGCCCAAACCCGGTGCGGGGGATGTGGCAAAATTGAGTTATGCCGAGATGATTCCAGGGACCGAAATGTGGATAGGTACCGGGGTTTATCTCGACAATATTGCCACCTACAAAGCATCAATGGCAGAGGAACTTAACTCTCAGGTCTCCAAGAATATCAGTACCATGCTCATTATCGCTGGGCTTCTTTTCGCCGGAATTATAAGCCTGTGTCTGATCATTGTTTTTGGTCTGGTCAAATCGTTGAAGGTTTTGATTTTGAACTTTCAGGATATTGCCGAAGGTGAAGGAGACTTGACCAAGCGTATAAAAATTGAATCGAAAGATGAGATTGCTGAGCTGGCCAAATGGTTTAACATCTTTATTGAAAAGCTCCATGGAATTATAAAATCCATAGCCCATAACACCAGTACACTTGGTCAAGAGTCTCTTAATTTGTCTGATTTTGCCGGGAGTCTAGCAAAAAATTCTCAGGAAACGTCTAATCGTTCAGATAGTGTAGCAACAGCGGCTGAAGAGATGAGTGCCAATCTGAACAACGTAGCTGCCGCCATGGAACAATCGACGACCAATACCAGTATGGTCGCAAGTGCCGCCGAAGAAATGACCGCCACTATAAATGAAATTGCTGACTATTCAGGAAAGGCCCATACTATATCTCTCAAAGCAGTTAAACAGGCTGAGGGAACGTCAGTGAGAATGGCCAGACTTGGTGCATCAGCAGATGCGATTAGTAAAGTAACAGAAACAATAACTGAAATTTCCGAACAGACCAATCTCCTGGCCCTTAATGCCACAATTGAAGCGGCTCGTGCCGGAGAGGCCGGTAAGGGCTTTGCCGTTGTTGCCAATGAAATCAAGGAACTTGCCAAGCAGACCGCTATAGCTACACTGGATATCAAGACAAAAATTGATGACGTGCAGCAGACGACCACCGGCACCGTCGATGATATTCAGGAGATTAGCGCTGTGATAAACAGTGTAAATGAGATCGTGGCAACGATTACCAACGCAGTTGGTGAACAATCGAAGGCTACGCAGGAAATCGCTCTCAATATCAATCAGGCGGCTGAAGGCCTCGGCGAAGTGAATGAGAATGTCAGCCAGATATCTGTCGTCGCTTCAACGATCACCAGTGATATTGCTCTGGTTAACTCGGCATCAAGCGATGTCTCCCGTACGAGTAGTGATGTGCGGAGCAGCAGTCAAAGTCTTCAATCACTTTCGATGGATTTGCAAAAAGCCGTTGGTAGTTTTAAAATTTAAATCCACCCGCTCAAACCAGAAAACCGAATTGGTGAATTGGTAGGCCAATTCACCAATTCGGTTTTCTGTCCCTGTTATCTTCCGCTTCTAATCACCCTGCTTTCAGTGACGACCAGATCAAGAATTTCGTCATGTTCCTGAAGTGGCGCTTTTTCAATAATCTGTAGATCAAAGGCGAGGCCGATTCGAATTGCCTTCGGGACTTTGGCAAGAAACCGGTCATAATAGCCGCCGCCATAGCCAAATCTTCCGCCTCTCTCATCGAAAACAGAACCAGGCAAAAGGATCACTTCTATTTCTTCAGGGGCAACCTCCTGGCTCTTGCAGAGTTCTTCTGTTGGTTCAGGGATGTTGCAATATCCCGGCTCGAGATCGGTCAGGCGATTTGTAATACGAATGGCATCAAGCCTCTTTTCCTCTACCCTGGTGATAGGGACGATAACTGTTTTGCCCATAGCAATCAGGGTATCAACGAGGGTGAGGGTTTCGACCTCACTTCGAAAGCTGACGTAAGCAAATATTGTCGTGTTGTTTTTTATCTCGTCGAGAGACAAAAGTCTTTGCTGGATGGCGGTTGATTGAGCAGCTATTTCATGAGATGTTAATTTGTTGCGTTTTGTCAGAATTTCTCTTCTCAGTTGTAAAGGATCGAGCATGGTATGATCTCCAATGAAATTTGAAAAAACAAGGGAAGGTTCTGTTGCAAAGAACTAAAATCGTTGAATTATATAGAGATAGGTGGGGAGTCGGCTCATAATTTTTAATCGGTTGAATTCAAATAATCTGCTGCGGGATGGTTGATCAAAGGTCAAGGGGGAAAAGTAGATGGAACCCTTGGCTTTAACGTGGGGGAGTTGGTCTCGTATCAGCTCTATAATTTTTTTATAATGGTTGTCTGGGAGTTTGTCATCCATTATGAAATTTGCTGTTATCTCAATGGAATGATAACGGTCATTTATTTCCTGGCTGCGGGCAAAGGCTTCTCGTACCTGGCTTTCAGTGATAGGTTTGCCTATTTTGTCCAGAGTCTCCTGATCGGCTGATTCAAGACCGATATTGATATATGTCATCCCAGGGAATTCTTCCAGCTGATGGAAGAATTGTTCTGGAGCATTGAGCAACGAGGTAACCGAACCAAAGAGGAAAATGTTGCATCCCGGTATATGTGACTTACCAAGGCCGAACTTTTCATAGGCTTCCTGGATACTATATAAGATAATTTCTGGACTGGTTTGCAGGGCGTCGTGTTCGCCGAGAAAGAGACTGTTGTAATTGACCAGATCCCGGCCATAAAGTTGTTGAAGGTGCTGGATTTGAGCATCAATTTCCTGCGGTGACTTCTCGGTAAAAACAGTACCGTTTTTCACCTTGCAGAATTTACACTTATACAGGCAGCCTTGGGATATTGTCAGTGGAATGAAATTATAATCAACATGTCTGGCGTCGGGCGGCAGGACAGAAATCCGTCCACCGATAGTTATACGCAGTTGTTGTGCTTTTTGCTCTAACACTTCGGGATTGTTGGCGATGACATCATCGAGGAAGCGGGCAAAATTCTCTGGCAGATCATTTGATTGCGCTTGCAGGTTCTTGAGCATTGGATGCCATGAATCAGCAAAACGAGCAATTTCCTGTTGCGCAAAGGGATGACCACCCAAAATATTGTTCGTCGGATATTGAAGATTAGGCAGGTAATACTCCCCGGTGGCCTCAAAAACTCCAGTGTATCCGCCAGTGGAATAGTAGATCCAGTCGTTTCCCTGAGTTCTCTTGAGCCATTCGTGGGGGTGTGCCCATTCCTGACCTTTTCCTTTGGCACGAAATATTTCGCCGTTGAGATTGAAATGGAAGACAAAATCTTTTGTCTCTATTTCATTGTACATACCACAATGTACGGGAAAACTCATTTTGATATAGGCTGTACTGCCCATTTTCTCAAGAGATATTTTTAAGCTATCAGAAGTAAAGGTTTTACTCATTTTTGGTACCAGATGATGTCTCAACAATGTCCCAAGGTGTTTATGCCCGCCGGGGAGCCATAAGAGAGCTGCTACTCTTAAACAGTTTATCGGAATCGTAATAAATCAAACTCCAGGACAAAACCATTCACCTTGCTTTATCTACCGGATAGCCTGACTCTTGTCAAATAGCTGAGGTACCACAGAAAACCAATTCAGTAGATTTGTCACCGTATAACACGAAAGTTATTGGAAACAAACCTAGTTTTGAGTTATAGTAGATCATTTTGTTGTACCGGAATAAGGATATATTTCTCGAGTGCCTAAGATAGTGCTAATAAAAGGTATTAACGGTAAGCCAGAATAAAAAATACGACGAAACACCGGATAAGAAGTCATCATTTATGGAAAGGAGAAGGGATTTCTACACACTCCAATAGCGATGCTACATGCCTGGAGTGTAAAATCATTATTTACGGGGTATGTGTATGGATAAGCAGATGACGGAAACGCTGGAAGCGATATATGACAAGTGTATCGCCAATGAAGACAATATTATCACTATCTTGCAAGAAATACAAAGTAAAATCGGCTATGTACAAGAAGAAGCCGTTAACTGGTTTGCCGAACGAACGAACATTCCAGCCTCCAAATACTATGGCGTAATCACCTTTTATTCCCAGTTTCATCAAAATCCGCGCGGTAAAAATATTGTCACTGTCTGTTGTGGAACGGTTTGTCACGTCAAAGGTGCCCCCCGCGTCATCGCCAAAGTTCGCGAAGATCTTAAACTCAAAGATGATCAGGACACAACCAAGGATATGCAATTTACCCTTGAACGCGTCAACTGTGTGGGTGCCTGTAGTATTGCCCCGGTTGTTCTGATTAATGAAAAGGTGCTTGGGAAGGTAAGCCCAAGTAAAATTGTTAAGAGTCTTAAAGAATACAAGGGTTAAACCATGAGCGGCGAAATAATTGTCAATGTATGCATGGGTACCGGTGGAATTGCTGCAGGCGGTGATCAGGTTATGGCAGAATTCACCAAGCAGTTCGAGGCTGCCGGCATCGAAAACGCTACAGTCAAAGAAAAGTGCAAAATCCATAAAGTAGGCTGTCGAGGATTCTGTGCCCGTGATGTTCTTGTTGATATAACTGTGGATGGTGAGGTCTCCACCTATCAATATATCCAGGCGGATATGGTGAGCAGGTTGATCAAAGAGCATGTGGTTGGTGGAAAACCGGTGAAGGAATGGCTGGTGGGCGATGATTACCACACCTTCCATGACAATCAGACCAAAATAGTTCTTGGGGATCTGGGCAAGATTGACCCGGAATCTATTGATGACTATCTGGCGGTGGATGGCTATAAGGCTGCGGAAAAGGCTCTGACGACAATGACTCCTGAGGAAGTTATCGCCACGGTAAAGGAATCAGGACTGCGTGGACGAGGAGGCGGTGGCTTCCCCACAGGGGTGAAATGGGGGTTCTGTACTGCCAATAAGGCAGATCAGTACTATATCATCTGTAATGCCGACGAAGGTGATCCGGGTGCTTTCATGGATCGTTCGGTGGTTGAGGGAAATCCCCATGCAGTCATTGAAGGAATGATCATTGGTGCCTACGCAATCGGTGCCAGTATCGGCTATGTGTACATTCGTGCGGAATATCCCCTTGCGGTGGACAGGTTGCATATGGCCCTCAAGGCCGCCAAAGAAAAAGGTTATTTAGGTGAAAAGCTTTTCGGTACGGATTTTAATCTTAAAATCAAGGTCAAGCTTGGCGCTGGTGCCTTCGTCTGCGGCGAGGAAACTGCACTTATTGCCTCTATCGAAGGCGAGCGTGGAATGCCACGAGCTAAACCACCGTTCCCTGCCAATAAAGGGCTTTGGGGGAAACCAACTATTATCAACAACGTTGAGACCTTCGCCAATTTACCCCATATTTTGAACAAGGGTGCCGCCTGGTATTCAGCTATTGGTTCCGAGAAAAGTAAAGGTACCAAGGTTATTGCCCTGACAGGAAAAATCAGGAACACCGGCCTCATCGAGGTCCCCATGGGAATTCCGCTGAAAGATATTATTTTCAATATCGGTGGTGGTATCGAGGGCGACAAACTCTTTAAGGCAGTGCAGACAGGCGGTCCTTCAGGGGGCTGTATTCCGCAGCAACATATTGATCTGCCGGTTGACTACGAAGGGTTGGCGTCGGTTGGTTCGATGATGGGTTCCGGTGGTATGGTTGTTCTTGATGAAACCGACTGTATGGTAAATATTTCAAAATTCTTCCTGGAATTTACTCAGTCAGAATCCTGCGGTAAGTGTGTTCCTTGCCGGGTTGGCACCAAGCGGCTGTTGGAAATTCTCACCCGGATTACCGAAGGTGAAGGTAAAGAAGGTGATATTGAGCTTTTACAGGAACTGGCTGAGGATGTTAGAGATTCCAGTCTCTGCGGCCTCGGTATGTCCGCACCGAATCCGGTTCTGAGTACGATCAGGTATTTCCGCCACGAGTATGAAGCGCATATTAAGAACAAAAAATGTCCTGCCAAAGTTTGTAATAAGTTACTGACATTTTTTATTCGTGAGGATATGTGCGTTGGTTGCGGGATGTGCGCGCGGGCCTGTCCGGTCAATGCTATTGCCGGAGAGAAAAAATTGCCTCATAAAATTGATAATAATCTGTGCATCCAATGTGGTTCTTGTTATGACGCTTGTAAATTCAGTGCAGTATTAAAGGAGTAGGAAACTATGATCAATCTCACGATAGATGGTAAGTCGGTTGAGGTTGCTGTAGGCACTACCGTTTTAGAGGCAGCTAAGCAGGTGGGGATTTCGATCCCCACTCTCTGTCATGATGACAGATTGAAGCCATTTGGCGCCTGCCGCCTCTGCATTGTAGAAATTGCCGGAATGCCTAAACCAGTAACTTCATGTACAACTCCCGCCACCGATGGCATGTCGGTGCTAACCCAGAGTGCAAAACTCTACCGCTTGCGGAAAACTACAGTAGAACTTCTGCTTTCCGATCATCCAAATGATTGTATGAGTTGTATCGGCACTGGCGATTGCCAGCTCCAGGAGCTCGCGTATCAATACGGCATTCGCGAAAATCGTTTTGCCGGCGAAATGAGAAATCACGGCCATGTGGACCACAACCCCTTTGTTATCAGAGATCAAAACAAGTGCGTTATGTGCGGGCTCTGTGTTCGGGTATGTGAAGAGGTACAAGGCGTCGGTGCAATAGGTTACTCAGGGAGGGGCTTTGAGGCAAAAGTTATCCCGCCATTCGGCCATGACCTCGACTGTGAATTTTGCGGTCAATGTGTCTCTGTTTGTCCAACTGGTGCTCTCTCCGGAGCGATCTGGTCTGGTAAGCCCAGGATGGAAGGTGTTAAATTTACCGACACCACATGTACCTATTGTGGTTGTGGCTGCAATTTGACCTTACGCACCCATGGCGACAAGGTTATCAGAGTGGACTCGGCTTCAGATAACCACAATCGTGGCTGGCTCTGTGTCAAAGGAAGATTCGGTTTTGATTTTATTAACAGTCGTGATCGGTTGACGAGTCCCCTTATCAGAAGGGAGAAGGGGGGGAGTTTTGAAAAAGCCAGCTGGGACGAAGCTCTTGATCATATTGCCAAAAAGTTCAATGAAATAAAGGACCAAAACGGACCTGATGCCCTTGGCGGACTCTGTTCTGCCCGTTGTACCAACGAAGAGAACTACCTCTTTCAGAAACTTTTTCGAGCAGGAATCGGGACCAATAACGTTGATCACTGCGCTCGGTACTGACACAGCGCGACAGTGGCCGGTCTGGCCACTAAATTCGGTTCCGGCGCAATGACTAACTCCGTTGCCGAGATTGCTGAAAATGAGGCGATGTTTGTCATTGGCTCCAACACAACTGAAAATCATCCAATTATCGGGTTGCGGATGAAAGAGGCGGTTGCCAACGGCGCCAAATTGATCGTTGCTGATCCACGGAAGATTCCGCTGGTGAAATTTGCCACCCTTTGGCTGCGACATCGTCCGGGGAGCGATTCGACACTTCTGAACTCAATTATGAACGTTATCCTTGCTGAAGGACTCGAGGATAAAAAGTTTATAGAGGAAAGAACGGAAGGATATGAGGAGTTTGTCAAATCTCTTGAACACTTTACCCCGGAATATGGTGAAGAGATTACCGGTGTTCTGGCCGAGGACATTAGAAAGGCCGCGCGTATTTACGCTTCCGCAAACAATGCTGGAATTTATTATGCCATGGGTATTACCCAGCATGTCATGGGGACGAATAATGTCTGTGCTGTCGGTAACCTGGCAATGCTCACCGGCAATGTTGGCAAACGTGGTGCCGGTGTCAACCCGCTCAGGGGACAGAATAATGTTCAGGGGGCTTGCGATATGGGTGGCCTGCCAAATGTCTATCCCGGTTATCAGAAGGTGGATGTCCCGGCCGTTAAGGAAAAATTTGAAAAGGCCTGGGGCAAATCCCTGTCCGGCAAGATTGGTCTGCCGGCCACAGAAATGACCGGCGCTATGCTCGATGGGACACTGAAGGGAATGTACGTTTTCGGTGAGAATCCGGCCATGTCTGATCCTAACACGACCCATTCGGTAAAAGCTTTCGCGGCACTGGATTTTCTTGTTGTCCAGGATATCTTTATGACAGAAACCGCGCAGCTTGCCGATGTGGTTCTACCTGCAAGCACTTTTGCCGAAAAAGAAGGTACCTTCACGAGTTCTGAGCGACGGGTACAGCGGGTGAGAAAAGCAATCAATTCTCCAAAGGGTGTTGGACAGGATCTGCACATCATTGACCAAATCTATAAACGTGTTACCGGGGAAGGGGATCTGGGTGTCGCTCCGAATCCATCGGATCTCTTCGACGAAGCAGCTGCTCTCTGGGGTGGAATTGCCGGTATCAGCTATGATCGACTGGAAAAAGAAAGTTTGCAATGGCCGTGTCCAACTAAAGCACATCCTGGAACAGAGTATTTATTTGAAGAGAGTTTTACCAGAGAAGGGGGCAGGGCTCTTTTTACTCCTGTGCCATTTGTTGCGTCTGACGAGTTGCCGGATAAAGATTACCCCTATGTATTAACCACCGGTCGAGAGTTGTTCCATTATCATACCGGGACCATGACCAGAAGGTCAGCAGGGCTCAATTCGATAGCTCCGGAAGCGTATGTGGAGGTCAATCCGGCTGATGCGGATGTTTTGGGAGTAGTCCAGGGCGAATTTTTAACGGTGAGCTCCAGGCGAGGCTCAATCCAGCTCAAGGCACGGGTCAGTAAGATTGTTCCACCAAATGTAATATTTATACCGTTCCACTACAGAGAGGCTGCGGCGAACCTGCTTACCAGCGATGCTATGGATCCGATCTGTAAAATTATGGAAGCAAAGGTATGTGCTGTACAAATCGAAAAGCGGTGATTGCTATTTTTGATGACAACGCATAATGTATGAGTATGGGAAGTTGGGTGTGATTCTCTCAACTTCCCTTTTTTTTTTGAACTATTTAAACGTCTGAAGGTCAGGGTTGTGATCAGGTCTTGTTGACCCAAAGTCGGACAAAAGATTTCTATTGAGCATGCAGAAAAGATGAGCACCACAATAACTATTCAATATGCAACGACAATCATAAGCGATTGCGAGAGTGTCATCATAGTACCCGAGATTGCGGTGCAGGAAGCCGGTTACATCAAGAGCTTTACACTAAAAAACAGCGCTCACGCCAAACACGAATATCATGCAATGGCGCAGATGGCTTATTTCCAATTTCAGGACGATGAACTGGAGATTATTGAGATCGATTCGCCTGTGAAGGTCGTCTGCGGCACAGAGGAGTGTGAAGAGGACGGTGGCATGATCCTTTATCGTCAGGTGGATGGATCTTTTCATGTGCTGATTCATGCTTCACAAAACAGCAAGAAATTGCTTGAAACGGCCTATCGTTACTGTACCCGTTGGGTTCGTCTGGATATCTGATAGTGTAATTATGAGGAAGTAATTGTGAAAGATGATAAGAAAGTGTCGAGACAGAAAGTCATCGTATTTCAGCAGAACGGCAGTGGTGAAAAGAAAATCGCTGGATTACGACAGTATGGAAAAGATTTGTTTGAACTGGAAGTTGTCAATATAGACATGCCCTTGCCGCTGGTGATCGATGATACGAGTGAATATCTTCCGGAAAAACTTTCCTGCGATCTGGTTCTAGATTTTTTAAAACACAATGATCTATCGACGGATCTGGCCGATCTTTGCCTTAAAAATGATATCCCTATGGTTGCCTCCGGCAAAAAAATAGTTGGTAAAAAGGCTATTACACCGCCAACTTGTTGTGGTCTTGCTCGTCAGGATGGCCTTGGTAATTATGGTGATAATTTTGGTGCTCCGGAATTTGAAGTCGAAATTGAAGATGGTAAAATATCGGCGGTAATTGTACTTCGAGGCGCGCCATGCGGCGCCTCATGGGATGTGGCAAAGCGGCTTATTGGACACCCGGCAGATGATGCGGTTCGAAAAATTGGTCTTGAAACTCAGTTTTATTGTTACGCCGATCCCAGTGGATGGGATCCTATGTACGGGAAAAGTCCTGTTCATTTTGCCGGTAAGATTCATAGCAAGGGACTGCAAAAGGCCATTGAGAAGCTGCTGACAATGATTTGAAAATGTGTTGAGGGTAATAAAAAAGGCCATCACTCTCAAGTGATGGCCTTTTTTATTACCAATTCTGTTTCAGTATCTCAAAATAGCCGGGTGGCTTAACGCAAGCCGGACATTTGTCAGGTGGACTGTTCCCTTCGTGCAGGTAGCCACAACTGAGGCATTTCCAGGTAACAGATTTATCGCGCTTGAAAAGCCTGCCGGAGACTAAATTATCGGCAAGAGCGCGAAACATTAATTCGTGATTTTTTTCAGAGACATTGATTGCGTAAAAAGTATCGGCCGCCCGCTGGAAACCTTCTTGTTCCGCCTCTTTGGCAAAAACCAGATACATCTGGTCATGAACGTATAATTCCAGTTCTGCAGAACTGATCAGATTGGAATAGGTATCCTTTATGACACCTGCCGGAAACTTCCCGCAGATTTCAAGTTCACCGCCATTAAAAAATTTGAAAAAGCGCAAGGCGTGTTCATATTCCTGATTGGCGGTTTCGTCAAAAAGGTTGGCAATTTGTATATAGCCATCTTCACGCGCCTGGGTAGCAAAAAAATTATAACGAGTGCGCGCTTGGGCCTCGGCTGAGTAGGATAGGAGGAGATTCTTGGCTGTCTTGCTTTCACGAAAGCTGGCCATAGTCTTCTTCTCCGCTATTCTTCAATGGTTATTGCGTCGGCACCGCATTCGGCAGCAGCCTGTCGCACAATCGCTTCGAGATGTTTTGGGATTTCGTCATATTTGACGATGGAAAGAAGTTGGTCTTCGTCATATTCAAATACTTCCGGACACAATTTGTTGCAATTTCTGTCGCCCATACAGACTTTTGATATCTTTGCTTTCATTGTTTTCTCCTTGAGTTATTGATGACCCACATCTTTTGTATTTGTGGATAGTTAACCAACTAACGTTAATCTATTTGATAGACAGGTGGCAAGATGTTTCTTGAAAAAAACTGCCACCTTTTTCAATCAAGATGATAGGGAACTTTGGCCACGGTGTATGGCGGCTGAATATATTCCAGGATTTTGCCGGTTTTCTGCCATCCATTTTCATTGAGTAATCTGGAAAAGTTAAAACTGATGCCAACAAATAATGATCGGTCGTTGTCTTCCTGTTTATCTTCGTATCCTCTGGTGTAATATCCTCCGGAAAATTCAATGTATTTGGCAAATGTGTTTTGGATCGAATCAAAACCATCGAGCTTTAGTACCAATGAATAGTATTGGTTGGAGTAATCATCGAAAATACCATTGATTGGAACATTGAAAACGTACTCGACTCGAAGATCAATCTTACGATCAAGTTCCGGGTATCGTTCCATTAAAACGCTGGTCAGGGAACCAAGGGTGTTCATCACCATGTCTTCCCAGGAAAAACCCTGCGTTTCACTTGTGCCATCACCAATTTCCATAAAGAGTTGCACGGTCCAAGATGAGAGGGCAGCGTAGGCGTTGGCTTTTTCTGACTCGTATCCCCATCCTTTGTAGAGACCGGTAAGAGCATCGGCGAAAGTATAGGTTGACCATAGATGGCCAAGTTTGTCAGCGCCGCCATATTTAGAATCTTTTTCAAACCATCCCTCATGCGCTTTCTGGAACCCGGCGGAACCGTAGTCCCAAGTGGCCAATCCCCATATTCCAATGGCTGTCGCAGCGGTGAGATTAGTGTAAAGCATCTTTTTTTCTTTGGGTTGCCGGGCCCACCAACTGTCTGAAGATGTATCTTCGGCCTTGGTGATGGTTTTAGTCTCGGCCATAGGAATAGTAGAAGCAGTAGGAGCAGCAGTGGGAGAAATAGGAGTGTCTGCTTTCTGTTCAGTTGATGTAATAGAACCTTCTTTAACAAGCTGGGTTTTTAATTGATCGTCCAGGAGTGCTTCGCCCAAATATGCGCTGCTCATTGATGTCCCTTCAAGGTCAGCGCCACGCAGGTCTGCACCGCCAAGATCAGCACCACCAAATTGAGCACCATTTAGTTTGGCGTTTTTTAAATTTGCTCCGGAGAGATTGGTTAAATAGAGCTTGCAATTGGTCAGATTGGCACCTTCCAAATCAACACCAGAGAGGTCCAGTTTATTAAGATTGAGTCCACTCAGGTTACAGCCGCTGCAGGTTCTGCTTATAATCAGCTGTTGCAAGTTTTCCTTGGGTGTCTTCGTATCGGCGGAGAAGGAACAATTGGCATGGCCAAGGATAAGTGCTTGGGAACATAAAACAGTCGCCGCCAAACGAATAGTTCTTTTCATATATTGTCTTCTTGTGTTTTGATTGGGGCAGAGAGATAAAATGAATAAAATCATCTATTTTAAAAACAAAAATATATTGTAGCTTCCCATTGTTACACTAAAAAGCCAGGATTCGTCAAGTGCTGGTTGAGCTAAATTGCCGGGAGAATTATTCTTATCTGAATGGTAGTGTTGTGCATTAGAGATAGGCTTACTTGAAAAAAAATGTCGATGGAGGTTGGAACATGGCAAATGCCAAAAGCGCTATGGAGATTTTTAGCGTACTCGATAAAAGTAATTGCAAAAAATGTGGGGAAAAGACCTGTCTGGCTTTTGCCGGTGCTGTGTATGTAGGAAAACGACATATTAACGAATGTCCGAAGCTGGACAGTGACATCATCGCAAAGTTTTCAAAAGAGAACGAGATCCAGAAGCGACCGGAGGAGAATCAGGATGATTATATAGCGGCCCTGGTAGAGGAAGTGACAAAACTCGATTTTTCGGTTGTGGCAGAAAGAATTGATGCCAATTTTAATGGTAGTGTCTTGACTGTGCCCATTCTTGGTAAGAAATTTGGAATTCATCAGGACGGAACTTTTTCCACCGATCTTCATATTATCCCCTGGGTGGTGGTGCCGCTTCTCGACTATGTGATGAAATGCAAAGGTTTACCGGTTTCAGGTGATTGGATTTCATTTCGAGAACTCGCCGGCGGCAAAGAAAAATATGCATTATTTAAGAAAAGGGGAGAGGACGTCTTAAAACAACTTGCCGACAACTATCCGGACTTTTTCAATGATATTGTCCATATGTTTAGTGGCAAAAGGGTAGATAAAAGGTTTGAATCTGATGTCTCTGTTGTTCTTTATCCCTTCCCGCTCGTGCCGATTATGATCTGCTATTGGCAGCCGGAGGACGGTTTGGCATCGACCCTGAATTTATTTTTTGACAAAACTGTCGACCATAACTTGGGGGTCGATTCAACATTTTTTCTGGGAACTGGACTTGCCCAGATGTTTGAAAAGCTGGCAGAACAGCATGGCTTTTAGTCATCACTTTAGCAAAACAAGTTACACAACCAAATAAAGCTATCTGTCGGCCAGAGGGAGGAGAACGGTAAAGGTTGTGCCCTTGCCTATATCACTTGTGACAGTAATTTTGCCATGATGTGACTCGATAATACTTTTGACGATGGAAAGACCGAGACCGGTGCCTTGTATCTGTCTGGTGTTGGCGTCTTTTACCCGATAAAAACGAGTAAAAACTTTTGCCAGATCTTCCTGGGGGATTCCGTAACCCGTATCGGCTACCTGCAACTTAAGATATTCGTTCTCCGCTGTGGCCGATAGAGAAATGGAGCCACCTTCTGGTGAATATTTAATGGCATTGGTTATGAGATTGGAAAAAACTTCCTCGATATTTTGACGATTAGCCAGAATCAAAGGTAATTCGGCCGGGCAGTTGAGGGAAATTGATATGTGTTTCTCTTTGCTATAGGGTGTATGAAAGTTTTTTTGCTCAGTTAATAATTGTACGATATCAACCTGTTCTTTTTCGTGGGAAATAAGGCCGGATTCAATTCTTGAAAGATCAAGCAATTCTGTCACCAGGTTGTTCAGATTAAGAATTTTCTCTGACGCCCTTTGCAGAATTTCTGTTTGTTTTTCTGAGACTGGACCCGCTAAACCGTCGCTGATGATTTTCAGTTGCATAAGAAGTGAGTTCATCGGGCTTCTTATTTCATGGGAAACCATTGAGACAAAGTCAGATTTCATCTGGTCCATTTTTTTCAGGGCGGTAATATCGTGCAAAACCGTGATGGTACCAAGGTTTTCCTTCATTCGTCCACGGAAAGGAGCGCACCTGGCGCTGAGAAATTTCTCGTCATCCTGACCATTATCGACAAGATGGAGTTCATTGCTTATTTCCGCAGAGGTGTCGGGGGGCATGTTAAGCGCCTGATCAATAGACAGAAGCAGCTTTTCATCTTGAATAATATCATCAACGTGGCGGCCAACGACTTCTTCGCCATGGTACCCGATCATGTGTAGAAATGCCGGGTTGGCCTGGACAATAAGCTTTCTGGCGTCGGTGGTCATGACGCCGTCGGTGAGACGGTTGACCATGACTCCTAATCTGGATTTGGAATCGGCGATGTCTTGCAGCGCACTGGTATAGCGCAGGGATTTATCCACCACCGCTCTCAGCTGGTCGGGTGTAAAGGGCTTTGGAATAAAGTCAAAGGCGCCTTTTTTCATCGCTTCGATGGAGTGTTCAAGGGTGGCGTAGCCGGTAATGACAATCACCACAGTGTCCGGATGGTGGCTGCGCACTTCGGAAAGGACATCGAAGCCGGAAATGGTTGGCATCATCAAATCAACCAAAACTATATCGTAATGCTTCTCCGTGATCATCTGCAGTCCATGTTCGCCATCCGCGGCTTCGGCAACGTCAAATCCCTGGTCGGAGAGAACAAGCATACAGGCTTCTCGAATTCGAGGTTCATCATCAATGATGAGAATTCTGGGGTTGTGGAGGTGGGGTGCGGTCGAAGGGGTGGTCATCTACGGCTCCTCTGTGTTCATTTGACAGGACAGAAGCTATTTTCAAAGTGAGCAAATTGTCTGTAGTCTCACTTTGCAAGTTGTAATAAAAAATACAGCTCCTTGCAATTGCAACTTATTATTAATACGTCGAATACCTTGTCTTAGATACAAAAAAGCTCACGAGCTTTTGATCATTTGCATGACTCCGTGTTTGTGATTAAGCCAATCACTTTGGAAATCTGCAGGAAAGAGTTCAAAAACAACAAGTTGACCGATATAAAGTGTTAATTTTAAGAAAAACACAAAAATATTTATAGAAAACATCATTTAAATATGTAAAAGATCGTTGATGATAAAAAAAAGCTATCATAACAGTATTATTTTATTATAATGATCTAGATCTCATCCTTTACCGATACATTGTCTAACCCGAATATATGATGCGTGCCCGGTGTAAGCTGCTGGAAGCAACAATATAACCAGTGGTGTAATTATCGGAAGCCATCTGATGGAGGATCTCTAAGTGACCAGGATTACCCCCAAACAGGAGAACGAAGGTAGGATAGGAACAGTTTTAGTCGTTGGTTCAGGTATAGGAGGAATGCAGGCTGCCCTCGACCTTGCCAATAGCGGTCTTATGGTTCATATGGTTAATGATGAACCATCAATCGGTGGGACAATGTCCAGGCTGGACAAAACCTTTCCCACTGGTGACTGTGCCATGTGTATGATTTCTCCCCGCATGGTGGAATCCAGTCGACATCCCAACATAATAATGCATACCATGGCCCGAGTGGCCAGTGTCTCCGGGCATGAGGGTAATTTTACTGCTACCATTGAGCAGAAGGCCAGATATGTTGATGCAGACCGTTGCACCGGCTGTGGCGCCTGCGAACCTCAATGTCCGTCCAAGGTCTTCAATGTCTTTAATCAGGGCCTCGATAAGCGAAAGGCTATTTACGCGCTTTTTCCCCAGGCCGTTCCCAACACCCGAGCAATAGACCCGGCTCACTGTCTCTATCTGACCAAAAATGTCTGTCGTAAATGCGAAAAGGCCTGTGAAGCGAATGCCATAAACTTTGAAGATCAGGACAAGATGATCGATGTACAGGTTGGTTCGATCATTCTTACCCCTGGGCTGAAAACCTATCAGCCGGAGATTCGCCAGGAATTTGGCTACGGCAAGCTGCAAAACGTCGTCACCGCTCTTCAATTTGAGCGACTCCTCTCCGCATCCGGGCCGTGTGGTGGAACCGTTGCCCGACCCTCAGATGGAGGGCATCCCAAACGACTGGCCTGGGTGCAGTGCGTTGGTTCGAGAAATGCCCATAATGCTAATCCCTGGTGTTCCTCGGTCTGTTGTATGTACGCCGCCAAACAGTCAATTATTGCCAAAGAACATGATAATGAAGTGCAGTCCACTGTTTTTTATATGGAACTGAGGGCGTTTGGTAAAGATTTCGACAAATATATTGATAAAGCGAAAAACGATGCCGGCGTTATATATAAGCGAGCAATGATTTCTGAGGTCGTCGAAGACCCTGAAACTAAAAACCTTCTTGTTCACTCAGTGGGTGACGATGGCAGGTTGGTCAAAGAAGAGTTTGACATGGTCATTCTCTCCATCGGTTTTGAGCCACGTAGCGATGCCGCCGAATTTTCAAAAATATTCGGTATTGCCACCGATGAATACGGTTTTGCCCAGACGTCCAAATTGCGGCCTGTTGAGACGTCGCGAAAAGGTATCTACGTGGCGGGAACCTACCAGGGGCCAAAGGATATTCCTGAGACCGTCATTCAAGGCAGTGGTGCTGCAGCTGAAGCAATGGCTCTGCTTGGTGACCGCCGGGGTACCGAGGTGAAAGAGGTCATCCTGCCCGATGAGAGGGATATCGAGGGTGAGGAGCCGAGAATTGGTGTCATTGTCTGTCATTGCGGAACCAACATCGCAGGAACCGTCGATGTCAAAAGGGTCGCTGAAGTGGCAGCAAAAGAACCAGGTGTTGCCCATTCCGAGACGATTATCTATGCCTGCGCCCCAGACGGACAGCAAAAGATCAGAGATCTGATCAAAGAGAAAGGTTTAAACCGTGTTGTTGTTGCCTCCTGCACGCCGCGAACGCATTCACCACTTTTTCAGGATACCATTCGGGAAGTTGGCTTAAATAAGTTCTTGTTTGAGCTGGCAGATATCCGTGAACAGTGTTCCTGGTGTCATATGCATGACAATGAAAATGCCACCAATAAGGCGATAGAAATTGTCAATATGAATATCGCTAAAACGAAGCGATTGGTGCCGGTTACCTCGGCCTCCGTCGGTGTCAATCATACGGCACTTATCGTTGGCGGTGGTATTGCCGGTATGACCGCCTCTCTTTCGCTGGCTGAACAGGGATATGGGGTACATCTGGTTGAAAAAAACGATGCCCTTGGCGGTTTACTTAGAAATGTCCGAACCAACCTCGAGGGAGATGATGTGCAGAGCTTCCTGGCCGATGTCATAGAGAAGGTGGAAAACAATCCGGCCATTACAGTCCATGTCGATACAACGGTCGATAAGATTGATGGCTTTGTCGGCAATTTTGAAACGACGCTGGCGAGTAAAGAAAATATAGGCCACGGCGCGCTGCTTATTGCATCCGGGGGCGTCGAATACAAACCGGTTGAATATTGTTATGATCAATCGGATAAGGTTATCACCCAGCGCGAACTGGAAAGCCTGCTTGCTGATAAAGGTCCTGAAAACGACAAGTGCTACGTCATGATTCAGTGCGTCGGGTCCCGGGAAGATCCGAATAATTATTGCTCGCGTGTCTGTTGTCAGGATGCACTGAAAAACAGTATTGCCATCAAGAAACAGGCTCCCGATGCACAGGTGGTGGTTATTTATCGCGATATGCGTTCGTACGGATTAAAAGAAGAGTATTACCGGCTGGCAAGAGACCTTGGTGTGCTGTTCTTTCTCTATACCCCTGATGAAAAGCCCAAGGTGGAAATTACCGGCGACAAGGTTAAAGTTACTCTCGCCGGTAAGGTGTTGGGCAAAGAAATGGCGATTGATGCGGACTATCTGGTGCTGTCCACCGGGCTCAGACCCCAGCCGGATGGAGACGAATTTTCCAAGAAATTCAAACTTACCTGTAATATAGATGGCTTCCTGCTTGAAGCACATGTCAAACTCAGGCCCGTTGATTTTCCAAGTGAAGGCTTTTTCCTGGCAGGTCTTGCCCATGCCCCGAAAAACCTGGAAGAAACCATCAGCCAATCACTTGCTGCGGCCGGTCGTGTGGGGGCATTGTTGTCAAATAACAGTTTGACCGTCTCCGGGGTGATCTCCAAACATAATCGTGATATCTGCATGTCCTGTTTGGCCTGTGTCAAAAAATGTCCATTTGGTGCGCCGTTTATTGATGTCGACGGTCGTGTTAGTCATAACGAGGTTAAATGCACAGGATGTGGCATTTGCGCAGGGGTGTGTCCAGCTAAAGCCTACCAGGTCAATTATTTTCGAGATAATCAGATTTTAGCCATGATAGATTCGGTTACTGAAATGCATTAACCAGAGAGCGCTATAAAATTTCAAGATTAAGAAGTCGGAGTTTGGTGAAAGCAATTATCGAAGAGGTCAAGTCAACAAGAAGGAAAGTATAATGGCGATTGACACAGAAAAAGTTGAAGAACCGAAAAGTCCGGAAAAACAACAGGCTGTTCCCGCAAACTGGAAGGGAAATATCATTGCCTTTGCCTGCCACTATTGTGCCTTTGCAGCAGCTGATCTGGCTGGTGTAATGAGATTGTCGTATCCGCCCAATGTAAAAGTGGTGAGACTCCCCTGTACAGGAAAACTGGATCAGGTCTATCTTTTACGAGCCTTTGAACGTGGGGTGGATGGAGTCTTTGCCGCGGGCTGACTTGAGGGACAATGCCATTTCCTGGAAGGAAATCTCAATGCCGTAAAAAGGGTGAGAAGGGTCAAAAAAATGCTGCATATGCTGGGGATAAATCCCGACCGTCTCGAATTTTTTAATCTCTCTGCGGCTCAAGGTCCCAGGTGGGCTGAGATATGTACTGGGTTTACCGAAAAGATACTTGCGATGGGGCCATCCCCCATATGGTTTGCACTTCAGAAAAAAAAAGAATCCCCGGAAACTGAGAAACAGGTCGCCTAGCAGTGATTATGGCGGAACTACCGTTTATAGACGAAGGAGTTGAGCTGTTATGATAATAGGAGAGCAGAAACCGTTTGATGAGATATGGGGAATGGTCAAAGACCATAAACAATTGACTGTTTTTGGCTGCAATACCTGTGTGGCGGTCTGTCATCAGGGCGGCAATAAAGAGGCAGAAATAATGGCTTCCCTTCTTCGTATGAGGGCGACACAGGAAGGAATGGAGATTGACATAATAAACGGTGGGATCGAAAGACAATGTGAACACCCGTTCTTTGAATCCGCAAAAGAAATGCTCGACAAATCTGAGGCAGTTCTCAGTCTTGCCTGTGGTATTGGTGTGCAGTTCGTGGCTGAAAAATATGCCACTACCCCAGTCTATCCGGCACTCAATACCACATTTTTGGGGGATGTGAAAGCCGATGGATTGTATACAGAGAAATGTCAGGCCTGCGGGGACTGTGTTCTGGGAGTGACCGGCGGAGTGTGTCCGGTCAGTCGCTGTTGCAAGCGTCTTTTAAACGGTCCGTGTGGTGGTTCTTCCAATGGTAAATGTGAAATTTCTAAAGATATAGACTGTGCCTGGCAGCTGGTTGTTGATCGTCTTGAGGCAATTGGAAAAATGGGTGATTACGAGAAATTAGCCCCTGTCAAAGATTGGTCAAAAGATCGTGCAGGTGGACCTCGATCATTTAAGCTGGAGGACTTTTAACCGTGGAAATAAAGACGAATAGTAAACTGGAAAAAATACTCAAAAACGGTCATATGGCTGTTACCAGCGAATGCGGGCCTCCACGATCCAGTGACGCTTCTGGAATTATCAAGAAAGGTCATCTTCTTAAAAACCATGTTGACTGTATCAATATAACAGATAACCAGACCTCGGTCACAAGGCTCTGTAGCCTGGCTTCCTGCATTCATTTGAAAAATGAGGGGCTTGAACCTGCTTTGCAGATGGTATGCAGAGATAGAAACCGGATTGCGCTGCAAAGTGATATCCTCGGTGCGGCTTCCTTTGGTATCAACAGTATATTGTGTTTGTCGGGGGATCATCAAAGCTTTGGTGATCATCCCAATTCGCAAAATGTCTTCGATCTGGATTCCATGCAACTTATTCAGACAGCCCGGTATATGCGAGATGAAGGAAAGTTTCTTGGTGGCGATGTAATCAAGGAGCCGCCCAATCTGTTTATCGGTGCCGCTGCCAATCCTTTTGCTGACCCTTTCCATATCAGGGTACCAAGGCTTGCTAAAAAAATCGCCGCCGGAGCCGAATTTATCCAGACGCAATGTGTATATAATCTCGACAAATTTGAATTATGGATGAAAGGCGTTGTCGAGCGTGGGCTGCATGAAAAAGTTTTTATATTGGCCGGTATTACGCCCATGCGATCAGTTGGTATGGCCAAATATATGGCCCGTGCTGTCCCGGGAATGGATGTTCCGAAGGAATTAATTGATCGATTATCAGGTGTTCCGAAGGACAAACAAGCTGAGGAAGGATTAACTATTGCAGTGGAGAGTATTGAAAGGTTAAAACAATGTACAGGGGTGAGCGGTTTTCACATTATGGCTATCGAATGGGAAGAAAAAGTACCTGAAATAGTCGAACGAGCCGGGTTGTACCCCCGGCCTGTAGTGGATTAACGAAACATTAAAGTAAAATCGAGGTTTTTGATGTGTCAGACAAGTGTATTCATTGAGACAGTCGGGGATGATGAGTTGCTGCTTGAAAATGTGACAACACTGGAAGTTCTTGACAATGGTTTGAAGATTGCCACCCTCTTTGAGGGAGCCAAAGATTTTTTGGGAGTTGCAATTCGTCGGATTGATTTTTCTGGCGGCAAGGTAATTTTGTATAAGAATGAATAAGGTTGAGCTGGACAACGAGTGGCAGGTAATCGATTAACAGGTAATATTATTTGGAGAAATAATGGATAATGTTGAAAAGTTGCGCGTTATGCTGCAACATTGGATAGAGCACAATAAAGGTCACGTGGAAGAATTTGAAAAATGGCGACAGACCATGACCGAAGAAGGACAGACTGCGCTGGCTGAGCACATTACCGAGGCGGTAAAGACAATGGCGACAGTTAACGCTCAGTTGGGCAAGGCTCTTCATGAGGCTGGTGGTCCTAAGTCGCATGAAGAAGACCACCATCATCACCATCATGGTGACCATCATCATCACCACCACTAAAAAACGCAGAAGCTGATTGTTTCAACTGTAACAAAAAAGTGGGGCTAACGAAATTTTCGTTAGCCCCACTTTTGTTTTAGATTACGCGTATGTTAGTGACAAACTATATCCCCATACTCTTTTTAGCAGAGGTAAGGGTGTTCTTCATCAGCATGGCAATGGTCATGGGGCCAACGCCACCTGGTACCGGGGTGATCTTGCCAGCAATTTCCTTGGCTTTTTCAAAGTCAACATCTCCCTTCAAAATTGCCTTACCAGTTTTTTCATTCATGCCTACACGATTAACACCGACATCGATAACGGTGGCACCGGGTTTAATCCATTCAGGTTTAACCAGATCAGGAACACCTGCGGCAACAATGAGAATATCGGCCCGCTTACAATGAGCAGCGAGATCCTTTGTGCGGGTATGAACTATGGTCACGGTGGAGTTGGCACCCACACCTTTTTGGGCCATCATCATGGCAATAGGTTTACCAACGATATTTGAGCGTCCCACGACGACCACTTCTGCACCTGAAGTTTCGGTGCCGGATCGGACGATCATCTCCTGAATACCCGCTGGGGTACATGGCAAAAAACGTACCTCGTCTCCACCGATCATCAGGCGGCCGACATTGACAGGATGAAAGGCGTCAACATCTTTGTCTGGATCGATGGCGTTTAATACCTTTTTGTCATCAATGTGTTTTGGCAAAGGCAGCTGTACCAAAATACCGTGAATAGAGGGATCGTTGTTATATTTATCAATTAAGGCCAGAAGATCGGCCTCAGAAATATCCACGGGCTGGTCATCCTGGATCTCATGGAAACCACAGGCAATAGCAGTTTTCACCTTCAAGGTAACGTAGCTGATTGATGCAGGGCTACTGCCAACGAGAATGGTCACGAGACCAGGTACTTTGCCGTGCTTGGCCTTCATCTCAGCTACTTCCTGTGTAATCTCACTGAGGATTGCTTTGCGTATTTCGGTACCACTAATAATTTCAGCAGTCATTTTTATTTAAGCTCCTTTGGAAAATGTCGATTTTCTCGTATCAATATCGATAGAGTACCCGTCTGGGAGCATGATATCACGCTCCCAGACGGCAGTTCACAGGAAGGGCTGTTTAGAATACGCCTTCAACCTTACCGGTTTCGACATCGACATCGACCCGCTTGAAGGCTGGATTTGAACCGGTTCCAGGCATGAGGCTGATGGTACCGGCCACAGGCACGATAAAACCAGCACCACCGTAGGTCAGAACTTCACGAATGGTCAAACGCCAGCCGGTAGGAACACCTTTAAGGGCTGGATTATCGGATAAGGACAAGTGGGTTTTGACCATACACATACCCATTTTAGAAAGCTCAGGGTCAGCCTGGATTCTGGCTATTGCTTTGTTAGCGTCTGCAGAGTAGTCAACACCATCGGCGCCATACACTTCTTTGGCGATGAGTTCAATTCTCTCTTTGATCGGCATATCCAGCTCGTAGAGGAATTTGAAGTCGGTCTTGTCCTCACAAGCCTCGACGACGGTCTTGGCGAATTCGATCGCTCCGTCACCACCTTGTTCCCAATGTCTGGAAAGGGCAACGCGGGCACCTTCAGCTTCACAGAGTTCGCGAACCTTGGCGATTTCTGCATCGGTATCAGTGTAGAAGGCATTGATACAAACCACAGGAGCGATTCCGGCCTTTCGGACGTTTCTGATATGGTGAATGAGGTTGCCACAACCTTTGGCAACCCAATCAACGTTTTCAGTACTGTACTCTACCGGCATTGCTTTGCCGGGAACAGGAACAGGTGCACCACCATGACACTTCAGAGCACGGATAGTAGCAACAACAACGGCACAGTCAGGCTTAAGTCCAGAGTAACGGCATTTGAGGTTCCAGAATTTTTCAAAGCCGATATCAGCACCAAAACCAGATTCAGTAACATGGTAGTCGGCAAGTTTGAGGCCGACTCTGTCAGCGATAATGGAACTCTGACCTATGGCGATATTGGCAAACGGACCGGCATGAACGATAACCGGCTGGCCTTCGAGGGTCTGCATTAGAGAAGGATTCAGAGCATCAACCATCCATGCGGTCATAGCACCGGCAACCTGCAAATCTTCGGTGGTAACGGGCTCGCCTTTCTTGTTGTAGGCAACAACGATTTTACCCATTCTCTCACGCATATCTTTAAGATCCTTGGCAATAGCTAGAATAGCCATAACTTCGGAAGATACCGCGATGCCAAACTTAGACTTCATCATGAAACCATCGGATTTACCGTTAACACCGTCAATGCCGATGATAATGTTACGAAGAGACTGGCAACAAAAATCCATAATCCAACCCATTTCTACGTTGGTCGGATCAATATCAAGCCGTTTCATGCCGGACAATCTTTCCAGCTGCTCGTCGTTGTAGTTTCTTTCATGTTGCAGACGTGAGGTTAAAGCAACCATGGCCAGGTTATGAGCGTTCATGATGGCGTTAATATCACCGGTGAAACCAAGGGAAAAGGGTGTGAGCGGAATACATTGAGCCAGTCCACCACCTGCTGCAGAACCCTTGATGTTCATGGTTGGGCCGCCGGATGGCTGGCGAATGGCAGCACAGACACTTTTGCCTATTTTACCAAGACCTTGAACGAGGCCCATGGAAGAAGTCGATTTGCCTTCTCCGAGTGGAGTTGGGGTGATTGCGGTTACATCAATGTATTTTCCATCTGGTTTGTCTTTTAAACGATCAAGAACTTTGCGGAAGTCGATTTTTGCAATGTAGTGACCCTGGGGCAGCAACTCTTCCTTGGTAAGGCCGAGTTTTTCGCCGATCTCATAGATGGTCAACATCGTTTTTTCCGCGTCCTGTGCAATCTCCCAATCAGCATGTTTAGTAGGATCTAAAGCCATTGTTCACTCCTTTGTTAGATTGAGGCTCCAGTCGAGCCCTGTTTAAAATAACGGCGTTTACAACTTATGGTGAAAACTTGAAACAACATGTACTGAAAAACATGTACTATGTAGACTTCAAAGAACGGAGTTGTCATGGTGGAGAGAGGAAGATAACAGGCAAAACTACTATGGTCATAAATCTTTCTCCCTTTCGCCATTTCGTTGAGTTTCTGTTACTCTGTGGTTGTCGTAATAAAGATTTTTCGACAAGACTCAACAACAACGAACACGTACCACAAAAATTGATGATTATCAATTGGTTTTAATCGGAAATGATTTGGAAAATGCTTAACAATACAAGCGAATACGGTTTGTTTCACCTAGTGCTTTTGATGGAATATATGTAAAAATGGTTGAATTTCTGTGAATCTTTGAGGTTGTCTTGTGCAAAGTATTCGTGTTGTCCTATTGGTACAGTCTTGTCTTTAAAATGAACGTAGGTTTGAGTGTTAAAGTGAAATATAGAAATGTGTATTATCTCCATAGAAGTATGTTGATATTACTATTTTATATGCAATGGCGGCCGAGCGGAATTTACTAGGAAATATCAGTTTATGTGGTCAGATTGTGCTGTATGTATTGTCATTGAAATAAATTCAAAAAGTGCCGAGCCAGATGTCTCTCGATAAAAATATTCTATGATTGAGTTCCTCCACCGATTTATTGGACAAATGCTCAAAACGTGCAAATGCTTACTTTGTGGTATTGTCTGATTTTAAAAAACATTTACAATTATTTATTGCTTTCATGAGATAAAAAGCAACTGTCAATGCGGCGTTGTTTGAACAAAACAATTTCAAATATGAGGGAGTAGTATCATGCCAAAACAAGTAGTGATTATCGGGGCAGTAGCTCTTGGTCCAAAGGTGGCCTGCAGGTTAAGGCGACTTGATCCGGAGGTCGAAATCACTCTCATAGATCGAGACAATATAATTTCGTACGGTGGGTGCGGTATCCCTTATTATGTTGGTGGTGACATCAATGACATTGAGGATCTTTATAAAACAACTTCCCATGCAATTCGCGATCAGTCATTTTTTGAAAACAATAAAGGTATAAACGTCCTTACTCGAGTTGAGGCCATAGAGATTCAACGTCGGGAAAAACAGGTCAAAGTCTGTCATTTGGATACTGGCAGAGAAGAATATATTCACTATGACAAGCTCGTTCTCGCCACTGGTGCCCAGGCCATTCGGCCACCTTTCCCAGGAGTTCATCTTGATCGGGTTTTTACCGTGTCCGATCTGCATGAGGCAAAAACAGTGAAAGATTTAATGGCCGCAGGTAAGGTCGGTAAGGCCGTAGTCATAGGTGCGGGGGCAATCGGTCTGGAAATTTCCGAGGCTTTGACTGATTTGTGGGGGATTGAGACGACCCTCATTGAAATGGAAGATCAGGTCCTGCCGACGCTGCTGGGGAAATGTATCGCCAGGGTGACTGCCAAGGAGCTGGAAAATAAGGGTGTGACGGTTCTTTTAGAGGAAAAGGTTCTGGAGATTTCAGAAAACTCAGACAATGAACAACTTCTAGTCCAAACTTCCAAAAATAAAATTGAAGTTGATATCGTTATCCTTTCCGCCGGTGTTCGGCCGAATACTGCCTTGGCCCGAGAAGCTGGAATCGCTGTCGGCGCGTCTGGGGGAATAAGTGTTGATCGACGGATGCGTACCAGTGATCCTGATATCTATGCCGGTGGCGATTGTGTTGAACTGAGGAATCTGGTGAGTGGCGAAAATATGCTAATGGCTCTTGGTTCCCTGGCTAATCGACAGGGGAGAATTATCGCGACTAATATCAGCGGTGGCCAAAGCCACTTTACCGGTACGGTTGGTACCTTTTGTATTAAAGTCTTCGATTTGGGTGTGAGTAAAGCAGGACTTACCTATAGACAGGCGAAGGAGACCGGTTTCGATCCTGTTTATGCTGTGGTTTCTCAGGTGGATCATGCTCACTTTTATCCCAGTTCTGAGATGATCTATATTTCTCTTCTAGCTGATCGGAAATCTCGAAAAATATTAGGTATTGAGGCGGCCGGAAAAAATGGCGATGCTGTGAAGGCACGGGTGGATGCTGTGGCCGTGCTTCTTCGTCATGGTTTGGATATTGATGAGGTATGTAGTTTAGAAGTAGGTTATGCACCGCCATTTGCTTCGGCCATGGACGTTATAAATAATGCAGGCAACGCTCTGGATAATATTCTGGCGGGTCATAACCGACCTATTGATTCAGCTGATTTTCTCTATGAATTCGAACATAAAGATGTGCGGGTACTAGATATACGCGGTGAAAAAGAAGCTGCACCTTTCAAGGAGAAATATGGCAGCCGGTGGCTAAATATTCCTCAGGATCAGATACGAAGAAGGGTAGGGGAGATTGAAAAATCAGAATCCTTTTTCCTTCTCTGTGACACAGGCCCACGCTCATACGAGGTTCAGGTCTTTCTTAGCTCACAGGGTATAAGCAATACCCGTAATATTCAGGGCGGTTTCGCCATGATTAAAGTTATCGATCCACAGTTTGTTTAGTACTTTAGGAACCTGCGATTTGCGTATTGTTGTTTTGCAAGAAAACAACAATACGCAAGATACTTAAAAGTCGTTTTTCTTCGGTGGTTTCTCGGCAACATCGACTGAGGGGAACTGTTTGATTTGACCGTCAAGAGTTATAACCGTCCAGTTTTCTTCATTATCACAGGCCTTAATCAGGCAATCCACCTGCTTGCCATTTTGTAGTGCCAGGAAGCATTCTTCGTTAACATTTCGGTTGATAATCGCTTGGAAGGGCGTGTCCAGCGCAATCTGTCGGAATTCGGCCACAACTTTTTCGAAGATTAGAATTCTATCATATTCAGCAGGATCGTGTTCTTTGAGTTCCTGGCGTAGCGCTTCGATTTCTTTTTTTCTTGCAGCGATTTGGGTTATGGTCTTTTCCATTTCAGCCTTCTGGGCAGAGGGGATGGAGAAGAGGATCTGCTTTTGTATATCCAATTCAGCTTCAATGTAATTTATCTTTTTCAGCAGGGCTTCAGTTTTGTGCTGTGTCATGTCATTGTCCAATGGTAAGGATGAAATTTATAGAGCAGGTGGGACGAAAAACGAAAAAAAACGGCCAGGTTATTTACATAAACTGGCCAGGTTTTTTGGGTGAAACCAGAAGAATTATTACTGCAGGTGATTAAGCACAATATTCAGCATCCGCCGAACGGGTTCAGCCGCCCCCCAAAGGAGTTGGTCTCCCACCGTAAAAGCAGTTAAATATTCCGGTCCGATGTTCATCTTGTGAATACGGCCAACAGGGACAGTAAGTGTTCCGGATACCTTGACAGGCGTCAGCTCTTTTGAACTCTTCTCCCGGTCGTTGGGAATGACGGTGACCCATTCATTGTGGCTTTCGATGATCTTCTCGATTGCCTCGACACTCAAATCTTTTTTCAGCTTAATGGTGAATGCCTGGGAGTGGCACCTCATGGCACCGATTCGTATGCAGAGTCCATCAATTGGGGTAATGTTTTCAGCGCTGTGGCCAAGGATCTTGTTGGTTTCAGCAATTCCCTTCCATTCCTCTTTTGACTGACCACCGGCAACCGGCACATCAATCCAGGGGATAAGGCTGGCAGCCAATGGGACGCCCCAGTTATCCATGGAGAGTGAGCCATCGTTGAGCTTCGCTGTGATTTTTTTGTCGATATCTAAAATTGCCGAAGACGGATCAGCCAGAAGATCTTTAACCCCAGCCTCAAGCTCGCCCATCTGTGAGATGAGTTCACGCATGTTCTTGGCACCGGCACCACTTGCCGCCT
This sequence comes from uncultured Desulforhopalus sp., assembly GCA_963677465.1. Taxonomy (GTDB): domain Bacteria; phylum Desulfobacterota; class Desulfobulbia; order Desulfobulbales; family Desulfocapsaceae; genus Desulforhopalus_A. The sequence goes on from OY781976.1 coordinate 2,210,919, forward strand.
GATAGGTCATGGAACTGATCCATTCAACCAGATCATTTTCGAAAAGACCCCCAAGTGCCATTAACATAAGGGAAACTGTACAGTTGCCGCCGATATAGTTTTTTATTCCTTGCTTTAGCCCCTTGTCAATTACAGATCGGTTAACCGGGTCGAGGACAATGATCGCGTCATCTTTCATCCTGAGGGTGGATGCGGCATCAATCCAGTACCCGTTCCATTTGCTTCGGAGCGGCTCGTAAATCTTCTTAGTATAATCACCGCCCTGACATGACAAGATGATATCCATTCCCATCAATTGGGTCAGGTCGTAGGCATCTTGAAGAACAGTTGGACCATTGCCGACATCTGGCCCGGCCTGTCCCGCCTGAGAGGTGGTGAAGAATACCGATTCAAAACCTTTAAAATCATTTTCAGTTTGCATCCGTTCCATGAGAACAGAACCTACCATTCCACGCCAGCCAATAAATCCTACCTTAAGCATTACAGTCTCCACAGATGAAATTATGATAATTAAAAACTCGAGGTAGGGACCTCAAAGTTAAACATGTAGATGAGAAGTCATGAAATATACATAAAACGTTGCAGAATTGCGCGAGAAAAAAAGACGGAATCGATCATCGGGGTTCTGCTATACTTTTAGGAGTGGAAAAGAGTACGAAGCCAAGAAAAAAAGATCCGACAAGAATATAGACATCCGCCAGGTTGAAGATACCTGTTTCAATAGAACCGATGCCGATAATCAGGAAATCGGTCACGCCACCATTTTGCAGAAAACGATCAAGCAGGTTGCTGATGCCACCGCCGGCGACAAACACCAGCGGCAGGTCGTAATTTGAGCTCCTTTTACAGGAGCGAAAGAGATACATGAGGCAAGCCGCAAGAAGGACAGATACACAGATGGTGAGTAGAAAAAAGCGGAAACCTTCAGGTAAATTATTAACTATTCCAAGAAATCCGCCATGATTTTCGATCAGTAAAAATTTTAAAAAACAATGTGAAAAGCATATCTCCTTTGATCCTTCCAGCAGCTTTCTTGCAAGAAATTTAGTTGATTGGTCAGTACTTATAGCACCAAGAAGCAGTATCACATAAAGTAGGCATCGGCTGTGTCTGATGCGGCTTGAAGAATTATTGACAGACATGTTCATTCATCAAGATGAGGAGAGAAGATAACGCAGTGTAAATCATTTTTTTCATGTAGTTTTGGTGAAGGTGATCAAAGAAAGGGACATTATTGGCAGTTGGTCACTAAATGTCAATACCATCTGATATGGCAGCTTGCTATTCTCTATAAAAAAGTTGCGTGTGAATATGTATTTCGATAGAGTATGCCAATTTGAGACAGCATCCTTAAGAGAGGTTGTTAAAAGAGTTAGGGCAGGAGAAAAGATATGGTAAAGATTGGCATTATTGGCGGATCGGGACTTGACGACCCGGATATCCTACAAGACCCTCAAAGTGTTGAAGTTGGTACGGAATTTGGCAAGCCATCGTCCTCCTTGCTCACCGGCAGGATCGGTGATGTTGAGACTGTGCTTTTGGCAAGGCATGGACGTAAACATCAATTCAGCCCGACCCAGGTCAATAACAGAGCCAATATTATGGCCCTTAAAGAGGTGGGTGTGACCCATATTCTCGCCACGACCGCTTGTGGCAGCCTGAGGACAGAAATTGATCGGGGCCATCTCGTTATTCTTGATCAATTTATTGATTTTACACGCTTTAGAAAAAACACCTTCTTTGATTCGTTTGAAAATGATGTTCATCATACGGCCATGGCACATCCGTTTGATGAGAAATTACGTGATATACTCTTTGATACCGGGCAGGACCTTGGGCTAAAGATGCATCACCGTGGGTGCGTGGTGACTATCGAAGGGCCTCGTTTTTCCACCGTTGCCGAATCAAAGATGTTTCGACTGTGGGGTGCCGATGTGATAAATATGTCCACGGCCCCTGAGGCGATGCTGGCAAAAGAAGCAGAGCTTCCTTATGCCGCCGTTGCTATGTCCACTGATTATGACTGCTGGAAGGTTGATGAGGAGCCTGTTACCTGGGATGACATTCTTGCAGTGTTTCAGAAAAATGCCGACAATGTAAAACAACTTCTTGTGAAGGCGTTAGAGAAGATTTAATGAACAGCTTTAATTGAGGAAATACATGGATTTAAAAAAATGCGTACGGAGCATTGTTGACTGGCCAATACCAGGAGTGATCTTTCGTGATTTGACAACATTGATGCAAGACCCGGAAGCCATGAAGGAGTCGTGTGATATCTTTTACGAACGGTATAAGGATCAAAAAATCGATAAAATTGTCGGCATTGATGCCCGGGGTTTTGTGTTTGGTGGGGTCTTGGCTTACAAGTTAGGCATTGGTTTTATACCGGTACGGAAAAAAGGCAAACTTCCTCACAACACTATTGAAGAGACCTATACACTTGAATATGGTTCGGGTACCCTAGAAATTCATCATGATGCCATTAGTACCGGAGAAAGGGTGGTTATCATCGATGACCTGATCGCCACCGGCGGAACGATAGGTGCCACCGTCAAGCTTGTTGAAAAGCTTGGTGGGCAGATTGTCGAATGTGCATTTCTGATAGAACTACCCGATTTGAAAGGAAGGGTGCAGATTCCAGCCTGCCCGGTCTTTGCCATTATGGAGTTTGAAGGCGAATAGTCTTTTCATTTCTATTCCATTGAAGGGGTTTGCCAAGACGCCCAAGAGGCACCCTTCAATGGAGTAGTGGACAAGACCCCGGCTTTCACGTTCACCGGGGTGTGCTGCTAGCCTCTGGTCAAGTTACGGTATTTTATGCGATGGGGCTGATCGGCTGCCGCTCCCAGTCGACTCTTGCGATCCTTGTCGTAATCTGAATAGTTTCCTTCAAACCAAACAACCTGAGAATCTCCTTCAAAGGCCAGGATATGGGTGGCTATTCGGTCGAGGAACCACCTGTCATGACTAATAACAACGGCGCAGCCACCAAAGTTTTCCAGGGCCTCTTCAAGAGCCCGCAATGTGTTGACGTCCAGATCATTTGTCGGTTCATCAAGAAGCAGGACATTGCCGCCTTCCTTAAGGGTTTTGGCAAGGTGAACTCGATTTCGTTGGCCGCCGGAGAGCAGGCCCACCTTTTTTTGCTGATCTGAACCTGAAAAATTGAACTTTCCGACGTATGCACGGCTATTCACCTCTTTCGTGCCGAGCCAGACGGTATCCTGACCGTCGGAAATAGCCTGCCAGATGGTTTGTTCCGGATCAAGCTTATCTCGACTTTGATCAACATAGGCAAGCTTTACCGTGTCTCCCAGGCGAATCGTCCCGGAATCAGGTTTTTCCTGGCCGATAATCATTTTGAAAAGAGTACTCTTTCCAGCCCCATTGGGGCCTATAACACCAACGATTCCGCCGGGAGGCAGGCTGAAATTCATATTCTCGACCAGGACGCGGTCACCAAAACATTTGCTGACATCTGTCGATTCGATGACCACTTTGCCAAGTCGTGGGCCGGGCGGTATGAAAATTTCCAGGTCATTGGCCAGTTTTTCTGTCTCTTTGGAGAGTAATTGCTCATAAGAGCTTATTCGCGACTTTGATTTGCTGCGTCTGCCTTTCGGGCTCATCTTGATCCACTCCAGCTCGCGACGCAGAGTCCGCTGGCGGTCACTTTCTTTCTTTTCTTCCATGGCCAGTCGCTTTTGCTTCTGGTCAAGCCAGGAGGAATAGTTGCCCTTCCAGGGGATACCAAGGCCTCGGTCAAGTTCGAGAATCCAGCCGGCAACGTTGTCAAGAAAATATCTATCATGGGTAACAGCGATAACTGTGCCGGGATAAACTTGCAGATGCTGCTCCAGCCAGGCAACGGATTCGGCATCAAGGTGGTTGGTGGGTTCGTCTAATAATAAAATATCAGGCTGCTTGAGTAGAATTCTGCATAAAGCTACCCGGCGTTTTTCGCCACCGGAAAGAACACCACATTTGGTGTCCGACGGTGGGCAGCGCAGGGCATCCATGGCCATCTCCAGCCGACTGTCGAGATCCCAGGCTGAGAGGTTGTCTAATTGCTCCTGGACGCTTGCCTGGCGGTCAATGAGAGCCTGCATCTCGTCATCTGACATGGGTTCTGCAAATTTTTCATTAATTTCGTTGAACTCGTTGAGGAGATCCACAGTTTTCTGGACACCCTCTTCAACAATCTGCTTGACAGTTTTTTCTGGATCGAGTTCGGGCTCTTGGGGAAGGTAGTCAACGCGATGGCCAGGGGAAAGATGGGTTTCACCGTTGAAATCCTTGTCGATTCCGGCAAGAATTTTTAAAAGAGTACTTTTTCCAGAACCGTTCAGACCCAGGACACCAATTTTGGCGCCATAGAAATAGGAAAGGGAAATGTCTTTTAAGATTGGTTTACTATCGTAATATTTGCTAACTTTTATCATCGAATAGATGATTTTTTTATCGTCTGTGCTCATTCAAAAATCCTTGTATCTAGATTTACAGTATAAAAGCGAAGGATGGTTTTACAGCAGGTTCTATATAAAACCTTGCGCCGATGATAGTACAAAAAAAAGCGCGATAATCAAACAGGAGATTATCGCGCTTTGCACTATCTGTCTAGAAATCCCAGCTAAGGTTTTTCCCAGGCCCCTTTGGGCGGGGCCTGATAACAAATAATATTTGCCTGGAACAGCAGTCTATTTATCATTGTCCTGCTCTATGATCTCTTTAGCCATCAGGGCACCAACTACACCAAGCAGGCCGAGATTTTTTATTTTCTTCATTGCAGGTTTGACCATGGAAGCAAGCATAGCCCTTCTTCTTACCTGTGCTAAATCGGCAAGCTCCGGAGTATGAGTGGCAAAGAGTAAGTCCATATCCTTTTTCTTGCCAAAATATCGGCTATTAGGTCCAAGATCACCACCTGTTGGTTCAATCCCCTTGGCACCCTTTTTGACATATTGTGCCACCTCGGATTTGGGATCATCAAGATCACCAAATATCCTGGCCTCGGTAATACAAGTCTGTACACAGGCAGGAACTGCACCTGCGTCTACCCGGGGTTTGCAGTAGGTACATTTGTCGGCTTTGCCGTCTTCTGAGACCTCATCGACGAGAGCCGGATTGATATACCTGGCATTGTACGGACAGAGGTCTACACAGGCTCCGCAGCCTATGCAGCGATTTTTGTCTATCTGTACCGTTCCGTCAAACGGATCTTTCCAGGTGGCTGCAACCTCCATTGTTTTGGTTTCCCCGGTTTTTATGTCAGTAAACGTCATATCTATAACATCTGCAGGGCATTCCGTTATACACACCGGTTCTGTGCAGTGATTGCAGAGTCCTGGGTAATAGGTTGAAGCCAATTCAGTGCCAACCATGCTGGGACCCATGCGAAAGACCCAGTTTCGATAAAAATCTACAGGGACCTCCCATTCTGCTCTGCAGGCAATGGTGCAGGCATGGCAGCCGACACATCGTTCAAGGTCGATAATCATTCCGTATTGCATTGTATCCTCCTGAAATAATACCTTTAAAGCCGAAGCTAGACTGTGGCCGGAATATCTAACACCTTGCCATCTTTAGTTAATTTGACGAAGTTATTACGCATTCCGTTGGCACCAGTCTCAGGGTCAACTGTAATTTTACTCATAAGACTCGTATCATCAACGCCCGCGTTTACCGCGACTGTCATGAGCGGATTTGCCGTACCATAACCATGAGCCATGAAAACCGAATCCATTCGAATACCTGGGGTCGTTTTAACCGTTGTGGTTGTTCGGGATTTTACCCCATCCTGATTGATAAAACCGACGACATCGCCGTCCTTGAGGCCCATTTTAGCAGCGGCCTTATCATTGATCCAGACCGGGTTGTCTGGCATAGCCTTGTGCAGCCAGATATTATTCTGGGACCGGTTAAAAGTGTGAACCGGGACTCGACCATAAAGGAGTCTTGCATATCCGGCTGGCGCTTGCTCAACAGGGACGTAGGTGGGGACGCCTGGAAATCCGGCATCTTCAATATCATCATTATAGAACCGAACGGTAAAATCTTCCGGCATCTGGTATGGATCTACGCCATCATTAATATGAATACCACCCTCTTTTTTTAATTGTGCAAGGGACAGCTTCGCAACGCTGAGATCTTTGTCTACTAATTCTTCAATGGTTTTGACTGGGATAGCTTTTTCATAGCCCATCCGTTTAGCAATTTCATTGGTGATATAGACATGGTCTTTCCGTTCAAACATGGGGGCAACCAGAGGCATTCTGGCGGCAATGTATTGCTGTTGTTTGTCAGCAAAATCCCATTGTGTTCCGGTCTTGACCAAATCGTATCGTTCGAGATAACTTGCTTCAGGAAGGAGTATGTCGGCCCACATGGTTATGTCTGTAGGCATGACATCCACGCACATGACAAAATCCATTTGTTTTAGAACTGCTTTCATCTTTTCCTGACCGGGAATGGTCTGGATGGGATTCTGCCCCCAGATCACACATCCTTTAATGGGATAAGGCTTTCCGGATAATGCAGTATCTCTGATCAGTTCAGTTGGTGTGCCGGGAGGAGAATACGGATAGATACGCTCTTCATCTGCATCTAAATTGAGATTATGCTCAAACTCAAATTCAGGCAGAGCCCAGCTGGTTTTACCAACTTTGGGGCCTTTACCGGGAACCCAGCCGCCTTTAACAAAATAGGCACCAAGGAGCCCTGTCAGGCAGGCCAGTGAACGCTGACGCTGGAAATCGTTGCCATACCAGGATACATGTCGGCCTGGATGGATGGAAACATTTGGCGAATTGGCTGCCAACATTTCTGCGACTTCTTTAATTTGACTGGCAGGGATGTCACATTCTTTAGCAGCCTTTTCAAGGCTCCAGTCTTTAATACCTTCTTTGAATTCATCAAAGCCTTCGCCGTGTTCCTCTATAAATTTGGCATCATATTTTTTATTGGCGACGAGATAATTCATGATGGCCAACATGAAGGCCGTGTCAGTACCAGGTTTGATCTTTACCCAAATATCTGATTTAGCGGCAGAAGCAGAGTAGCGTGGATCTACTACGATCAGTTTTGCTCCGTTCTGCAAACCTTTAATGTAACGTTTAATATGACTTACATGAACGTTTTCGCCAAAATGACAACCCAATAGAAAAATAACTTTGGCGTTCGGCATATCAACGTTTTCGCCGGGAGCCTTTCCGATGGTTGCAACATAGGCGGTATCACGAATACCACGGCATTGGAAGAAAGAGGCCTCACTTACATTGTGAGTCCCGACAGTTCGTTCCATAAAATGCATGGGATATTTTGCGGTTGATCCATGGGGAAACATACAAATGCCCTGGGCACCATATTTATCCTGAACTGCTTTTAATTTGCTGCCGCATTCGTCAAGGGCTTCTTTCCAGCTGATTTTTTTCCACTTAGGATTGCCACGTTCGCCGACGTTTTTAAGTGGGTACTTCAATCTGTCTGGGTCATAGAGAAGCTGAATGCCTGCGTTGCCACGAGCACATATAGATGTTCCATTGTCAATAGACTTGGGATTTCCTTCCAACTTAACAAGTCTGTCACCGCGCTTTTTACCGACGAGTTGGCATCGCCAAAAACACATCTCACAAACGCCGCCGGCGACGGTATCATCTTTTAGTGTTCCCTTCGCTTCAAGGGGGGATCGTGTAACGCCGCTTTCTGATGCAATTGCTCCAGAAAGTGGGAGTGCGACAGCTGCCAATGAGGCAGATTGTAAAAATTTACGCCTCGTTATATTAAACGCCATGTTCCTTTTCCTCCTTAGTGAAAAAATCAATGAAGCTAATGATGATTTTGTAAAAAGGATGCTGTGCTTCCTCTTTTACTTTTGCCGCAAAAACTGAGTACCATGGCAGAAAAAAGCGGGCCAAAAACTCTTCCTCTGCATCTCTGTTTTGGTCTTCTGCCAGAAAAGAGAGGAACTCCAACTGGTGTATTAGACTGTCTGGCAGGTCAGCGTTTTCCGTGAGATTATACCCAAGAGATCTGTAGTACATTAAAACATCGTCGGAATATTTCCCTCTGAGCGTTTGCTCCAAATAAACAGATCCATATGGCGGTGCAGCGACATGGGGTGTGCCATTGATAAAAAGTCTGGTGTATTCTACCTGGAGATCCTCTAAGATATTGTTACTCTGTTTGAATGCTGTCTCTAGTGTTTCTTTTTCATTACTGCCACCAAGTGCATCAAGAAGACCATAGAGGCTTGACAGGTAGTTGTCAGAAAACCAGTCATGTTCTGGATATTGCATGCTTTGCGCACAAAATCGATAAAGTGTGGCAATGTGGTCAGTGGGTGAACTGTCTTGCATTGAGGATAGTATGCCGATCTATGAAGAGTTGCAGAGAATGTATTAAATCTCTAGAAAATTTCGACGTTGTGATGGAAGTACTACAATGTAAATTGCAGCCTATATTACTTTCCAGATGCACGTTTGTAAATACCACATTGTGGTTAGTCGTGCAAGTCTGCGTGTTGTTATGTCATGGGAATATAAGAAAAACCTCATGAAAATAATAAATTATCAATACTGGTCCTTGATTGATACAGTAATAAATAAATTAAATACTGAAATAGAATCAGCTGAAAACCCACCAAAGGATAGGCAAAAACGCTTTTTGTGTGGCTGAAGTTGCTATTGGAAAATTTTATGTTTTAAGAGATAGACATAATATGCGTTGATTTTACCGATGAGATCTTCAGTTTCTTTGTATGGTGCGTGCTGGCCGTAGCTGAGGGATTCTGTATTCTCACCGGCATTCCAGGCGGAGACAACCAGATGCAGTTTCCCGTCGAATTTATAGTTATATTTTGCCACAAGATAGCAGGTAATAAGTATATTGATTGCTGGATTAAAAAGATCTTTCGGATTGAATTCTTCGAGTTGTTTTTTGGAAACATACTGAAAGTGAGTCGATGATTGAGCAAGTATCTCTGCCGCCTGCTTACCGGTCGTGAACAATATTTGGCCTAGGCCAAGAGCATTTTTATTTGAAACCGCCTGGGCATTTGCTCCTGATTCGGCCAGAATGAGTGCACGGATAAAATTAGGGCTGACTTTATGTTTTGGTACGAAATAAGAAAAACTTGAAAAATAGCGAATGAGATGATCGTAACGAGCCAGTTTTTCAATGTCATTTTGGCTCACGTGGCTGTTTTCATACTTTTTAACAGAACTATCCAGGCTGCAATGTGATTCAGGAACAACCACCAGAATGAAAAAAAGCGCTAGTAATATTTGTGGGCCCAGCTGGCGCTTCAGCTTCATTTATTTGGCAAAAAAACTGTGAATATCGCTACTCAGGAATTGCACAAGAGTACGATAGAGCAGGAAGGGATCGCTACTTCCGGTGAGTTCGCGAATGGAGTGCATTGCCAAACTTGGTGCACCAATGTCTATGGTTCTTACTCCAAGTCGGGCGGCGGTGATGGGCCCAATAGTGCTGCCACAGGGCAGGTCACTGCGCATGACAAATTCCTGGGGGCATATTTCCACCTCCTTGCAGATCTGCTTGTATATGGCGGCGCTGAGACTGTTGGTGGCATAGCGCTGATTGGCGTTTGATTTGATAACTGGACCCTTATTGAGTTCGATTTCATGGGCTGGATCCATCTTTTCCATAAAGTTGGGATGGGCAGCATGGGCATTATCGACTGAAATTAGAAAAGAATTGCTGAGGGCTATTCTCCTCGTTTCAGCCGCGGGAATTATACGTTCGAAAACAGAGTCAATAAACGAACCGTGTGCACCTGTCGCCGATGTCGAACCATTTTCCTCGTGGTTGGCACAGAACAAAAAGCAGTTTTTTTTCTTTTCAGCATGGGCAAGTGCCGTCATGCCAGCCTGACAGCTCAGCAGGTTATCCAGTCGGGCTGAGCTGATAAACTCATTATTTATGCCGAGATGTGTAGGTCCTTGAAAATCGTAGCAAAAAAGATCAAATGCCAGAATATTCTGAATGTTAACCTTGGAGTGTTCCCGCTTAATTTGCTCGACAAGAAGAATTTTAAGATCGGGCAATTGTTTATCGACGGATTGAGCAATGATCGGCGGAAGATGTTTCTGTCGGTCAATACTGTTGCTCGTGTTAGCCTCCCTGTTAAAATGGATAGCTATGCTTGGGATGGTGAGGAGGGCACGGTTAAAGTCAACCAACAGCACGGCCAATTGCCCATCGGCCGTTTCACAGACCACCCGCCCTGCCAGGGAAAGGTCTCTATCAAACCATGAACCAAGTAAACTGCCACCGTATACTTCCACTCCAAGCTGGTGGTAGGTACCCGTTTTCACATCAGGTTGAGGTTTAATCTGCAGACATGGGCTGTCGGTATGAGCAGCGACCATTCTAAAGCCCTGCTCGCAATTCTCCTCACTGCCTAGAGTAAAGGCAACGATGGCACTGTCTTCTCTCGTAACAAAGTAGGAAAAACCTTTTTCAAGCTGCCACTGGGTGTTTTCCTGGAGTTGAATAAATCCATTCAAGCGCAGGAACTCACCAATTTCAGCAACGGCATGATAAGGGGTAGGGGAAGCGGAGAGAAACGAGAAGAGTTTTTTGTTATAATTTGATTGATTCATTGTCAGGGTGAGGAGTGCTGCATATGTGTTTCAAGTGCTGTAGCGCCAAATAAACACTATTTCCGTTGGAAAATATCTCGCTAATGAGCGGCCATTTTTTTATAAACGGCCAATTTCATGGCTATACTAGTATCGGTAGAAAAATCTTTTGGATTTTTATTACGACTGGCTCCCTGACCGTCGGCCACGGAGTCCTCTGTGGATTCACCACGCAACAAATCCTCCTGCTTAACCTGCAGTAAATCCTGCCTGGCTTTTGCTTCTTTAGCACTGGCTTGGGCGGCTATCCTTTTATCGGCGGCTGATGGATCGGCAGGAGCTAAAGCAGCCCTCTCTATGGTTTGCATCTTGGCAATCGTTGCCTCTGGGGTAGATTCTTTAGAGACATCTATACCGACTTCTCCCGCAACGGCATACGAACCACCATCAGGGCCCTTCTCATAGGTAAAAGACGCACCTCCCTTAGCATATTGACCGGCGGCTGACAAATGGGCCTGCTCGTGCGTTCGGACTTCTGTGTCACGGCTTTTGAGCTGCTGGAGTTCCGCGTGTTGCTGCTCAGTAAGGTTGTCTTGGCTTTTGTCTGTTGTCGAATTGGCTTGAGCGGTCTTGTCTCTGCCTTCTTGAGAGATGGTGACCGTATCTTCCGGCCCAGCTGACCCTTTTGTGGCCACCTCGGTCGGTGAGGATTCCCTCATGCCTTTGTTGACTGTGCTTTCCCAGCCATTATGAATAATGGTTGGGGTAATTGAATGCAACTCCATTACGTACTCCTTACAATTCGTTATTCACAATATTATATACTATTGTGGTGATGATGGCAAATCCGGAAGGAGAGTCGTTTTGTAGCAAAATTACACCAAAATAAAAGGAGGTAACCGCCTGTTAATTGTATTTTTCCTCAAGGTTGTACAGTTTTTTTAGATACTCATTCCTGAACTGCAATCGACTTCCACCAATTTCAATATCGTCGATGAGAGACCGAATGGCAGGTCGTAGGTCGATACCATTTCCTCCTTCTCCATTGTTGTTGGCCCGGTCAATGATAATGATGGAGTAGTAACTTACCACCATTCTTGAGGTGGAATCACGGCGAAACAGGTACATCCGTCCCCCCATGGTGTTGAGAAAAAAACCGGCATAATCGGTAAGAGCATGAGCAGGGATAGAGATGGAATATTCCTTTTTCAGGAGTTCTGGTTGGGAGGTAAGGTTATAGAAAGAATTGAGTATTATTTCAACTGAGTCTTTCTCGTTATTGAGCATTGCTTTGAGAATGTTGATATTTTTTTTACCTAAAATTCTAAAGAAGTGAGCCGTGTTTTGCAAAAGGGTAAAAAGATCATCGGTTTCCCGAATTACTACCGGTGGATTATCAACAAGCTTTTGCAGGAGTTTGGAAAAGTGAGCCTTGCTCGATTCCTTCAGACCAAAGATTGTCATGTATGGTTGTTCATCGACGTGGGCATAAAATGAATTTATTTCATCAACTAGAAGTTGAGGATTGTCCGCAGATGGCAGTTCTATTGATGCTTGGTCTGACGTATTACCTGAAGTAGGTGGTGCAGTGTTTTCAGCCAGATTTCCCTCGTCACTTATGTTCTGGTTGCCCATGTCGGCTGACGTCTCTGAAAGAGGTAAACTCTCCTCAGTAGAATTCGGATTCTGATCTTGTTGACTCTTTGCGCTCTCCGTTTCCGGGGCAGTGGCTGGAGGAGATCCTTGTTCTGGCTGTTGTGGGACGCTTATGGCATCAGAACTTTTCACATCAGTGCTGCCTGAAGAAAAAGGGTTCTTTTGCACGAAAAGATACACACCGGTGGCAAGCAAAATAACAATCACAACCACAAGAAAACTGAGTGTCTTGGACCGTTTTTTTACTCGGGACTGAGGTAATTCTACATTATGCTGGTCAGACATTATTTCATCTCACTGAGAGAAGGTAGGGAATTAAGGGTAATCTTTTTTTCACATGCGAAAAAGATACTTTATAGAATAGGTAAAGTCACGGAAGATGAGGTCGGTTTTCAGTAAATCTTGACAGGAGATTGCTGGTGTCGTGTTGGAACAGATTAATGCCCAACGAATACATGTGCGTTGCTTTTAATGCTTGACTGATATCGTCGAAAACACTATTTTATGAACGCTGATTCACTTTTTTGATCTTATTTAAGTTAACAATATAATAGATTAAGGTAAAAAATTTTCGGAACTAATATTAATTTAATTTGGAGGAACGTTAATGGCTATTTCTGTTGTTGGACATGCAAATCCTGATACCGATTCAGTAACTTCTGCAATTGCACTTGCAGCTCTGCTCAACGCTCAAGGCATGGAAGCAAAAGCATGTATGCAAATTGCTGCTGCTGATTTGAATCCTGAATCAACCACCGTTTTAAAACGTTTTGGTCTTGCAGCTCCTGAAATGCTCAGTGATGCAGCTGGCAAGAAAATTGCCCTGGTTGACTTTAGTGATCTTGCTCAGGGACCGGCAAATTTGGCTTCGGCTGAATTGGTTGCTGTTGTTGATCATCATAAAATTGGCGATATAACCACTAATAATCCTATCCTTTTCAGAGCAGAGCCTGTTGGTTGTACCGGGACCGTACTGAATAAGATGTTCAAAGAAGCTGGTGTCGCTATCCCCAAAGACGTTGCTGGTGGAATGTTGGCAGCAATCTTGAGTGATACTGTAAATTTCAAATCACCTACCTGTACGGAAGATGATAAGGCTGCGGTTGCCGATTTGAAAGCTACTGCCGGTGTAACTGACACTGAAGAGCTTTTCATGGAAATGTTAAAAGCTAAGTCTGCTGTTGATGGCGTTCCTGCGAAAGATCTGCTTTTCCGTGATTACAAAGATTTTGACATGAAAGGCAGTAAAGTAGGGGTTGGTCAACTTGAATTGGCAACTCTCGACCAGGTCGCTAATGTTCGTGATGCACTTATCGAAGCAATGGAAGCAGTGAAGGCTGATGGTCGTCACACTGTTCTTCTTATGCTCACCGATGTAGTGAAAGAGGGAACTGATCTCGTTGTGTTGTCCGATGATCCTGCTCTTATCGAAAAGGCATTTGATACCAAACTTACCGGCAAGTCAATGTGGATTCCCGGTATGATGAGCCGTAAGAAGCAGACTGTTCCTAATCTGCAGAAAGCATTTGGTTGCTAATCAGAAGATTTTGATTACATCCTGCCTTTTTGTCTAATCAGGCAGATAATATTGAGGGCCGTTACATAGTTATGTAACGGCCCTCTTCTTATTGGTACCTGAGTGTCTAACCCCGGTAAACGGGAAATAAGCCGGGACTCCTTTTAGTCCCTATGCTCTGAAGGGGTTAAGTACCTTGACGAAATTCATTCATAAAAAACAAGAAATGAATTTCTAAGGTACTAATCAGCCGGACAGGCGATGGCGGTTAGTTTTTCCTGATAGACAAAATTACTATCCCGATCTGCGGTATGGCATTGTATACAGATTTCTTCGGAGGGAAGTCGGACCGGACTCAGCTCTTCTGGAGAAAGAAGGTGCTGCTTTCCCGGGCCGTGACAGACTTCACAGCCGATTGTTTGCCGATCACTGTCGAGTGAGAGAAGAAAAATAAGTTGTGAATTATCCGAGGAAGCGTTGACCTTGCCAGCGGTTACATGGCAGGCGAGGCACTGGAGGTTAAAGGATTGACCTTGCTGAGAGAGGGTGGCGTATGCATTAGCATGCCTTGTCGTTTTCCAGAAATCAGTTTGCTTTTTGTGGCATTTGGCACAAGCGGAGATACCGGTGATCTCGTCTTTTTGTAATGCCTGGCGAAGTGCAGAGTCGTCAAGGTGTAACTGGGATCTTCGATATTGATTATAGGTGTGAATATTATTTTTAATGTCTTGCACTATGTTTCCAATGTCACCCTCGGTTGTAGTTGGTTTGACCGGTAAAATAGAGAAGTTGAAATTCGGTTTCTGGGAGGACGTACCGAGCCAATCCCCATGACCAAACCAGGTGATATCAAGTTTACCTATGTATTTGCCGCGAGCACCACTTTGGACAAGAAGGCTATTGTGTGAAAGCTTGGGTCGAATGTTCGATCCTTTTTTGTCTCCTGAGATGACAATATCAATCTGGTTAAAATCTTGCTGTAATTGATCGTTTTCTTGCGCCGTGAGGTTGGACAAAACGACAAGCATATCGCAGTTCTTTTCAAGCAATTTAATTTCGGCTGCTAATGCTTTTCGCCAATCGGTTATAATGAATGTATTACTACTGGCTTCTTCTCCGCCGGTTAAGCCAATAATGCCAATTGTCAGTCCAGGTATTTTTTTAATGATATGCGGCAAAAAAAGAAGATGGTTGTTTTCATCAAAAGCATTTGCCGAGACCCAAGGGAAGGATTGCATCGATGCTTCCCTGAAAAATACAGTTCCAGCGGACAGGTCCTTGAAGCTAACGGCAACCGCATCGTATGACATAGCCTCATAAGCTCTGACAATGCCATGAGCCGCAATGAGGGCCGTGGTGTTATCTCGTCCATTTACATCTGAGAGCGGATTTTTAAAAAGCAGATTACCGGCATCTACAGTAACCAGGGATTGCGCCACCCCAACCTCTGCTTTTATTTTATCAATTATATCGGCTTTACCAGACAGACCGCCCAGCTGATTAGACTTTCAGCCGCATGGCTCGTACTCACCCAAAACGTTGCTCGAATAAAGCAGGGTAAACGATACCGGCTTGATTTGTTCAGTTGTGTTGCTGGCCGCCGAACCAACGAAAAATAATGAGATAATAAGTGGAAGAAGAAAATCGAGTTTGAGATTCATGGTAGATTTTGTGTATCGGTTGAGGCACCCTATACTGCGATGTCTTTTGTTTCTAACCAAACATGAACTGCTTTTGGTTAGCTAAGCCGTTATCAAAAAAGAATATGGCCGGAGTCATGCTTGGAACAACATATGGATTCGTAACGAAATGGGTGGTTATTTCTTAACGACTCCTAAGAGGATTTCTTGGAACTAATGTACGTTAAAAACTCTCGATTGCCTTTAGGACCGAGTATTGGCGAGGCAACTGTCCCTCTACAGACTAAGCCCGCGTCTTGGGCAAAAGCTTCAATTTTGTCAATGGCCTTTTGGTGCAGTGATGGTTGAGCGACTACCCCCCCTGCTCCGACGTCTTTTCGAGGAAGCTCAAATTGTGGCTTGATAAGAGCAAGAATCGCCACATCCCCGTCGAAGAGTTCTGAAATCGGTGGCAAAAGAGTGGTCAGGGAGATAAAGGAAACATCCATAACTGCAAGCTGGACCAGATCGTTGCTGATATCTTTTGAGGCGATATTTCTTGCGTTGAATCGTTCGAGGACAACCACTCTGGGGTCTTGTCTAATTTTCCAGGCAAGTTGGCCATAAGCAACATCAACGGCATGGACTTTTCGGGCACCGTGTTGGAGCAGGCAATCGGTAAAGCCACCGGAGGAGGCTCCGATATCGATACAGATCTTGTCAGCAGGAGAAACACCAAAATGGTCAAGCGCCTTTTCCAGTTTCAGGCCGCCGCGGGAAACATAGCGGCATTTTTCCTTAATGCGGATAGGCACATCGGTTGGATATAACCGCCCCGGTTTATCGGAAATCTGATCGTCAAGATACACTTCTCCCGCAATAATCATTGCCCGCGCACTTTCGATAGTTGGGGCAATTTTCCGGCTGATTAATATCTGATCCAGACGATCTTTCAAAACCACATTTTACCGTACATTAGAGCGTGTCGAGCTTTTTCTGAGCAGTTGCCGCCGCAGAAGATGAACCGTGCTTTTTAAGTAATTTTTTATAAATAACCTTTGCGGTGTCTTTATCAGCAAGTTTTTCAAAAGCCATTCCCTGTTTAAGCATTGCTTCTGGGGCCTCTGCATTATCGGGATGCTGAGAGATTATGTTTTGATACTGCATGATGGCTTTATCATACTCCTTCAGCTCAAAGAGGCATTCTCCCATCATAAAGCGGGCTTCGACATTATTGCTGGCAGATGAATTTCCCGCCACTTGTTCAAACAACGGCAACGCCTCCTTAAATTTCCCTTTTTCATAGAGCTTTTGCGCATTGCTAAAGTTATCTGAAACAGGTTTTTCAACGGCAGGCTTTGCGGCAGGAACAGCTATGATTTGTTTCTCTGCTGGTTGATTTACTGCCTCAGGTTGTGAAGCTGCTTTTTGAGATGATTCCGCAGGAGTAGATTCCACGTTCAGTTTGATTTTCTTTTGATTAGGCTGGATGTGGCTGGGACCTTCGGAAGATTGCAGGTCAGAACTGGCTGAATTTGACCTTGTCTTAGCGAGCTTTGCCGCAAGAGCAGCTTCTTTGGCTCGACGTTCAGCCTCTTTAATACGGGCTTGTTGGATAGCATTAACACTTTCCTGCTGAATCCTCAGTTTCTCGTTTAATGCCTGGGTGAGTCGTTGTTCTTTTTCTTGCTGCGCCAATTCGAATTGTTTCAATGCTTCTTCACGTTTGGAAGCTTCGGATTCAACGACACTGGTAATTGTTGCTTCAAGTTCTTTGTTTTGTTCTTTAAGCCGTTGATTTAAGGCGTAGGTTTCCTCAAGCTGACTTTTCAGTGATAAAATCTCCTGCTCAACCTGATCAACCTGACCGGAAGCAACTGCTTGTCGTTTCTGGAGTTGATCGACGGTAGTAGCCTTCATATCCTCCAGCTTTTTATTTACAATGCGCAGTTGATATCGCACCTCTTCAAGATCAGTTTGCGATGCGCATTGAACGAGGAAAGGAGCAATAGAAGCAAGTAGAATAAAATTAAATACTGTCTTTTTCATGATATATGTTTTATTTGCTAAAAATGTTCTTTGATTACCTTACCTTGACCATTGGGGATAATTCTGGCTACCGGGAAGAGTGAAAAGTCTTCTTTGAAACGTACCATTTTTCATTATACCGTATATCTGGTTTTTTTTGCCATCACGTTTTGAAAATATAATCTGATTACCATCGGGTGACCAGCAGGGTGATTCGTGGTAACTGAGATCATCTGTCAGTTGAACCGGTGTGTCATTTCTTAGAGGATTGAGGGTGAATAACTGGTACACACCGTTCCGCAAGCTGGAGTATACAATCAGGTCTTCGGTGGGGGACCAGCTAGGTTCTGCATTTTCAGAGCCTTCATAGGTCAGTCTGTTGACCTTTCTTGTGCGCATGTCCATAAGATACAGCTGTGGTTTACCGCTTCGGTCTGAAACGAAAACCAGGAAGTTGCCGTCGGGAGACCAGGTGGGGGAAACATTAATGCCTGCCCTGCTGGTTAGCTGTTCAATTATTTTGCCCTTTGAGTCCATCAGAAAAAGGTCTGGGTTGCCGTTTGTAGAAAGGGTAACAACCATGTATCTTCCGTCGGATGACCAGGCTGGAGCAAGATTTAATCCCTTGCGCCTGGAGAGGACCTGAGTCGTCTTGCTTTGGCGTAAATCTGTGATATATAAATTCTGGTTGCCGGTGTGATACGAGGTGTACGTTAAAAAAGTTGATCCGGGGACAAATCTAGGTGAGACGGTGAGATGTTTATGGCGGGTAATTTGTCGAAAATGGGTCCCGAGGATATCGGTCAGATAAACTTCTTTGACATTTTTCTCTCCGTTAACAAAAGCGATCCGGCTGGTGGCGATTCCTGGTTTGCCTGTCAGTGTTTCAATGACATTGTCACAAAATTTAAATAACATCTGTTCTTTTTGAGAAAGTGAGCCGGAGAAGCTTTTACCCATAATAATTTCATTGCCAGCTACATCCAACAATCTCATTTCAAGCTTGAGTGAGTCTGCATTGATTTCGTATTGGCCTAAAATCGAATAATCTGCGCTCAGCTTTTTCCAGTCACCATCTTGATTGCCACCATATTCAGTGCTGGGGATTATGGAAATAATGCCATGAAATATGAGCGCCTTGCTGAGGATGTCGGCCAGATCCCTGCCGAGCATCTGCTTTTGCTGCGTCATGCTTTCATTCTGAAACCAGGGTACCGCAATGTTAATTTTTCGGGTCTCAGAAGCAGTGATATCGAGGTAAACGCGATCGGCCGCAAATGAACTCTGGATTGAGCAAAAGAGGGCAAGGGTGAAAAAGAAAAATCGGATTGCTAATAATCTCATTGTATATTGCACCATGTTTTTAAACAAATTTATGTGATTTTACTGAATACTGCCCGGCCTGAAACGCAAACCGAGTTCAAACCGCCGCTTTTTAAGAGCCGGAGGAATCGGTGGCATCGGGGCTGCTGCTTCTAATGTTGTACGAACAAATTGATCAAAAACCCGATCACCTGATTGACTTTCCATCTGCATATCAGCAATTGTGCCGTCCTGGTTTATCGTAATCACCACGACAGTAGTCAAGGTTGGGTCTTGCTGTAAAGATTCAGGAGGGGCCCAAAACTGATGCAATCTATTGAATATGGATGCCAGGTATTGGCTCTCAAGAAGATTTGTACTGCCGCCGGCAGCATTAGCTGTTCTCGAAGTCCGGTCATCTGAAACCGTCGATGATGTCATCTGCGAGGCATTTATTTGCGGTTGTGATTGCAGCAGTTGTCGTTCTGCTTCCAGTGCCTCCTGGGCAAGTTTGGCTTTTTCCGTCAGAAGTTCTTCTTCCCTGAGTGCTTCTGCCAGCTTTTGTCTATTCTTTCGTTCTATCTCTTTTTTTTGGGCAAGATTTTCTTTAGGCTTAACTTCTTCTCGCTTAACCTCTTGAATTATTTTCTTTTTTAATGGTTTTATAGAGATTGACTTAGCTGCCACAGGCTCCACAGGGGCAGGGGTGGGGACCTTTTCAACTTTCTCAGCAATCGGTGCAATTTTTTGTGCCTTTTTCACAGGAGCAACCACTTTGGGTGGTGTTACCACCTGAGGCTTAGGCTGGGGCTTAGCATTTGTCTTGGCAGATGGGGGGGAACTGGCAACAGGCTTAGGTTCGGCGATATTGATAATACTTACCGTGTACACATCGGCGAACCGTGGCTTACTCTTAAAAAGAGCTGGCAAATAGAGCGCTGCCAAAACAACTAGAACATGTAAACCAATGGCCACATTAAGTGGGATTTTCCATTCATTCGAAAGCATAGCGGTAACTCGATAAGCTTGGGACACTCGTTCTACTCTTTTTCAGGTGGTTTTGTGATCATGCCAATTTTATCAAAGCCAACTGCTTTGATATCAGCCATAACCGTGACAACTTGGCCATACGGAACGTTTTTGTCCGCATAGAGAAAAATTGGCTGGTCTTTATTCGTGGTATAGCTTTTCTCCAGTTCCTGAACCATAAGATCGCGAACGACAGCTATTTTGTTGATACTTATCTCTCCATCTTTAGTTATAGAAATGACGACAGGTTTTTCTTCTTGACGCAGAGATTTAGCCGTTGTTTCAGGGAGATCTACATTAACTCCCTGGGTCATCATAGGCGCGGTTACCATAAATATAATCAAGAGTACCAACATGACATCCACCAGAGGGGTGACGTTGATGTCAGATACCAACCGCTTTCTACCGTTGTTTCTTACCGGACCCATTACTTATACTCTACTCATAAGGTCTCGTTCGACCAGATTTAGAAAATCGGTGGAAAAATTTTCAATTTCCCCATCGATAATATCAAGTTTATTGGAAAAGAAGTTGTAAAAAATAACTGCTGGGATTGCGACGGCAAGCCCAGCTGCGGTGGCAACTAAAGCCTCAGAGATACCAGGGGCAACAACAGCCAGAGATGCAGAACCTCTCTGCCCTATATCGTGAAAAGAGGCCATTATACCCCAGACCGTGCCAAATAAGCCTATAAAAGGAGTCGCACTTCCTGTTGTTGCTAAGAATGGCAGGCTGCTGCCAATTTGATTAATTTTTTGTGAAGCAGCCTTTCTTACCGCACGTTTGAGGTTATCCATGGTGGCTAGTTGCATATCAAGTGTATCTGGTGCTCTGCTGTCATCTTTTCTGTTGCGGATTTTATTGATCTTTTCAAGTTCACCAAAGCCGGCGATAAAAACATCAGCCTCGGGTGAATATTCAAACTCCGAAGCGGCGTTGTATGCCTCACTGAGATTGGATGATTTCCAGAACGTTTCCACAAAGTCTTCCGAATCGAGACGTACTTTCTTGAACAAGCGGGCCTTCATTATGACAACCGTCCAGGAAACAAGAGAAAAAATGAGTAATGTCAACATAACCAGCTGACCTATCGGGCCGGCGTGTAAAACCATATCGGTAATTGATAGTTGCACGAGTGAATCCTTAATATTTTGTAAAAGAAATGTATGTCCTCGAGGGAGTACAAAGAAAAGCCCGGTCTTTCCGGGTTAGATAATACGAGTAACTTGATATGACACCGTGTCTTTGCAAATTCAATACTTTGAAAATGAAATTTGTGCTCGATAATTGATGAGTTTTCAAAAAAGCTATCTTACTTGATTTTTTCAAAAAATCAATATGACAATTGAGTGGCAGAAACTTGACCTGTCAATCTATAGGCCCATGTGCAAGGAGGGAATTATACGTCGGAAACGATCATTGTACAGGCAAAATCGACTTGAACGGCTGTCTTGCCGTCAACCTTCATATTGCCCTTGAAAAAGCTGACTGAGGAGAGTGTTTCTACCAACTGTACTTTTATGCGGACAGTATCCCCTGGCATGACACTTCTTTTAAATTTGGCGTTGTTAATGCGGGTTAAAACAGGCAATGGCTCTGATTCGGGATTTTCCATCTCTGTCATTTTGCCGATAAGCAGAGCACCGCTCTGAAAAATTGCTTCACAGAGCAGTACACCTGGCATGAGTGGGTTTCCAGGGTAATGACCGGCAAAAATATCGAGATCCTCGGGGATAGTTTTTTCAGTTACTATAGTATCGCCTGCAAAGGAAATGATTTTGTCTACCCATAAAAAAGGAGGCCGGTGGGGGATGAGCGAACAAACTTCAGCAGAATCAGCAGAAGGTTTCATAACTATAATCCACCGTTAATTTCCAACACTGTTCCGGTTATATAGGCCGCACGTTTTCCGGCGAGAAATAAAACCGCATCGGCTACTTCGCCGGTTGTTCCAAATCGACGCATCGGCACCATCTTTTTATAGGCAGACAATTGTTCTTTGCCGAGGTCGTTGATAAAGTCGGTATCTATAAAACCAGGAGATACACAGTTGACGGTGATTTTTTTTCTGGCGACTTCTTTGGCAAGCGTTTTGGTTAACGCCACCTGTCCAGCTTTTGAAGCAGCGTAGTTTGCCTGACCTGGGAATCCAAGATGGGCAATGGGGGAGGTGATATTGATTATACGGCCATACTTATTTTGCATCATAAGTCGCACGGCCTGCTTCGCCATAAGGAAGGTGCCGGTTAAGTTAACATCAAGGACCTGCTGCCATTGTTGCAGATGCATAAGCGCCAGCACAGCGTCATTGCGTACTCCCGCATTATTTACGAGGATATCAAGTGCCTGATATTTTTCCTCCACCATCTCGAAAAGGCTTGTAACTTTCGCTTCATTGGCAATATTGCATTGAAGAAGTTCAAAATTTGTGGAGAAGGCAGCGAAGTCTTGGGAAAATGTGGTTGCCGCTTCAGTGTTTCCGGCATATAAGCCTATGACATGTGCTCCCGCTTCAAGAAATTTACCGGCAATCGCTTTGCCGATACCTCTTGTTGCCCCGCTGACGATAACTGTTTGGCCACTAAAGTCTTCCATTTTGCTCCTTACGCCCTGAGAAAACTGTCCACATCATTTGCGACAATGACTCCGTAGTTAATTGCCCCAAGCCATCCGGACATGATTATACCAACGGAACCAACATGAAAAAGACCCGGAACCTCTTTAAAGATAGATCGAGATACGTCCAACCCTTCAAATTTAGTTCCAAAGGATGTTCCCTTGGTGTGCAGGGTGTAGCTATTGAATGTTTTAGGTGTTGCAGCTTCCGCCCAGTCAATTTTCTCCGTAACACCTGGTAGATATTTCTCTAAATCGGCTATGGACCTGGAAATAAGTGACTGTTTTTCCAGCTGATATGTCTCTTCATCTAATTTTGCCCAGTCATCGTACCGGCTGTTCATGGATGCGACAATGGTGTAATGGTCTGCCCCAGGCCTGGTCTTTGGGTAGTAGATGGAAAATGTTTTCGATTTGGTCTTCAGGTCAAGAAGTTCTTCGGAATCAAATTCTGGTGATTTGGAGGTGAAGAGAAGGTCACCGACATCAGCGATGCGATCACCTTCACGGATGCCGAGATACACCTGGCAACTTGAATTGTTCACCCGTATTTTGTCAGCCTTTTCGAGGAATTCGTCAGAATACAACTCGCGGTCAGTAAGATTTTTTATGGTATTTGTTATGCCGCTGTTGGAAACCACCGCTTTTGCTGAAATTGTCTTTCCACGAACAGAGACTCCTTTAATCTTACCTCTTTCGGTGATAATTTTGTCAACCTTTGCCTTAGTACAGATGGTGACACCGTTTTTCTCAAGTTCATCGGTCATCATGCCTATCAGCTTATCAGTTCCACCTTGAAAGGTGAAAACCCCCTTGTTCATGAAATTGGAAAAAACAATGCCATAGGTAATTGCCGGATCATCCAGGGTTGACCCGTTGGCATAGGTAATTGGCTCCATGAGTAACCGGTGCACATCACTTCGACCGGGGAAAAAACGTTCGAACAGTTCCCTAGTGGTCATTGTCTGGTCATCATAAAAATTCATGGCCGAAACAGTTGCAAAAAATTTGCTGATTATATCGATCGGTATTTTGAAATGAGACCTGAGGAGTTCGGTGAAATCAGTTCTGTCAAAGGTGGTTCGCAATGAGAACTGAGGATTGTCGAAGACGATATTGGGCAATTGGACAATGGATTGCATAATGGCCTTATTCCAGTATTTCTTGCAGGTTTTAACCATCCCGTAAGGGAAACCATGCAGGGAAATATCGAAAATATGACCACGCCGTTTAAACCAGGTGGAGAGGCCGCCTAATCTGTGGTGATGTTCCAGCAGAAGGACCTTGTGGCCGCAATAAGCCAGGCGGTTTGCCGTTGTCAGTCCGCCGAGGCCAGAACCAATAATGATGACATCATACTTGTTGTTTAATTGAGAAAATGAGACAGGCATAAAATAACAATTTGATGATTGGAGAACGGTTAACGGTTAACTTATAGCTTAGGCAGGATATGCTGATTGACGATTGAGACTCCGCTGAGCATGGAGCCAACAATGCCAAGAAATCCTTGATCGGTACCCGCAAGAAATAAATTGCTGAAGCCGATATTGCCGTCTTTGGTCTTTGTCGGGTTACCATAAATGGCCCCGCCTATCTTGGAAGTGTATCGCTCTATGGTAACAGGAGTAAAGGAATTTTCATATACAATATTTGCCGTGAAACTGCCAATTATATTCTCAAGACATTGACCGGAGCGCTGAGAGGTGATTGCTTTTTGATTCTTATATAATTCAGCATTCTGTGAAAGTGCTTTCCATTTCGAATAATTAGCCAGATGCGTGGAACGAATTTCCTGTAAATCTTTTGCTTTCAGTCCGTGGAAATTTCCGGGAAAGCAAATAACCCCGCTTGAAAAATCGACAAAGTCGTCAGGGCTTTTATAAGAGAACGAGGCCGCATTATTATAGAAAATAATTGTTTTATCACGCGGCAGGTTTGTATTCGTTACCTCAGGGATCTGATAAATAGTTTCAACAAAACCTAAGCGCTGACAATCCTCTGAAGGGCTGACTACTTTCACTCCGAGAAGGTTCATTGTCTCGTCACTGCCAATAGTCGAGAGGAGGTGATCGCATTCGATAACTTCCCCAGACGTCAAAAGCACTCCAATGGCTTTATCTTTATGATGAAGTATTTTTTCCACGCCGCACTTTGTCCTCAGTTGGCCTCCAAGTTGGGAATAGTGGTCAACGAGAAGATCAAGGAAATCCTTGATAGTACTCTCCGGGCGAAACATTCCCTCTTGGTAAATTGCCCGAAACATAATGGCAAACTGCGACAGATCCATATCGTTTTCATGGCAGGAGCCATAGTACATTAATGGACAAAGGATCATGTCAACAAGGAGTGCATCGTTGAGTTCTTTTAAAAGAAACTCTTTTGCTGAACGAAATGGATGGGGCAGAAAGGGGTCAAAATCACTCAGGAAGCTGAGAAGCCGGTGAAAGCCTTCCGTTGCTTGAGGAAATTTGTCAATAATTTCAGACTGAAATAGATTGAAGTCGTTGGAAAAAGCCAGTGATGTGCAGCCCTGAAAGATAACCTCGCTTTGATATTGCTCACAGAAGGTCAACTCTTTCCGCCGAAGCTTAAGCTGGCGCAGTAGTCTGTTGAGCGGGGCACTTTTGTCTTTGGCTTTGGCGTAGTTAGTTATTGCATGCAGGCCGGTCTCAAAAAGGGTGCCGTTTCGGTAAAAATAAGAATTGAGACCACCAAGTCGGGAGTGTTTTTCTAAAAGAAGGACATGGGGGTTGAACCGTGCAACTCGAATGGCGGCGGCCAAACCTGAAAGACCACCACCAATGACCAAGCAAGGAAATTTCACAACATTAAGCGTCTTTTAAAAGTGGTCCAAGGTAGTTGGCACAACTGTTAAGAGTGGCAAGATGAGGATAATCCTCTTCAGGTATCTGTAGTTTATGCCTTTTTCTGAGTTCCATTACGATATCCAGAAAATCCATAGAATCAAGCTCGAGTTGGTCACGTAGTGGTTTGTCCGCATCCAGACTGGCAAAGTCTGCCTCGTCGTCAATATCTTCAATAATTTCCAGTATCAGGTCTTTAATTTCTTCACTTGTCATGAAATTCTCCAGCGTCGACGTGTGGGGTAAAAATGGTTCAAATATAAAGACTCCCTAAAACTCTTGGGGAGTAGCTCTTGTAAATTATGGCAAAACACTTCCTATAACATACCTGTGCTATCTTGTTTATAATTATTTTCCATCAAACAGGAAAAAACTAGTTGGCAGAATATTTTTTTACAATGACAGTGGAATTAATGCCGATCATACCAAAAGAATTATTCAGTATGGTATTGATTGATTCTGCCTGAACAGCTTCGTTGATCACTAAATTTTTCAGGCTGCACTCCGGATCGAGGTTTTCTATATTGATAGTTGGGTGGACAATACCGTCATCAAACGCTTGCAGGTTTCCGGCCAGCTCCAGGACGCCGGCAGCCCCCATGGCGTGGCCAATGATGCTTTTGGTGTTGTTGATGTAGGTTTTCTGGCTGTCGGAAAACACTTCTCGAATGGCTTTACATTCTTCAATGTCGCCCTGCTTGGTGCCTGTTGCATGCGCGTTGACCAGATCAATCTCTTCCGGGCGCAGTTTGGCCCTCTGTAATGCCAAACGCATGCATTCTGCCTGGCGCTTGGCGTAGGGAAGAACAAAATCCTTGGCATCCGAGTTCATCGCATAACCGACAATTTCACCGTATATGTGCGCCCCTCTCTCCAGTGCCTTTTCAAGATACTCCAGCGTGTATATGCAGGCGCCTTCGGAAATGACTATACCATTTCGGTCGATGTCAAATGGTCGAGATGCCAGTCTCGGGTCGCTTGCCTCTGCCAGTGCGCCCTGTGCCTTGAAACTGGCAAAGATGCCAAAGGAGCCCACTGATTCTGAAATTCCCCCGGCAAAAGCCATATCAACTTCGCCAAGCCTCATCATCTGCACAGCCTGAATGAGCGAGGCGTTACCTGCGGCACAGGCAGCACCAATGACATAATGGGGACCAGTGATGCCGAGATTCATTGTGATTTCGCCGGCAGGATTGTTTAAAACAGTTCGTGGATTATGGTGATGGGTCCAGTAATCAACATTATGACCATACTGACTAATATTATAGACTTCGTTTTCAGTCTCGACGGTACCATGTTCAGTCAGTCCAATGTACACGCCGATTTTGGACGAATCATACATTGTGATGTCGAGATTACCGTTCTTGAGCGCTTCATTGGCACAATACACACCAAGGCAACCGGCGCGGGTACCTTTTTTGTTTTCTTTCTTTTTTCGATAAAGCGTCTCCGGGAATGTGCAAATCCCAGCAGGAGCCTTGCCAAAGTATCTCAGATCGATTTCCTGAATCTCGCTGATGCCATTTATCAGTTTTTCTCTGTATTCTTGAAGGTTTGCGCCGTTGGGCGCGGCGAGTCCTATTCCGGTGATAACAATTCTTCTCTCATGCATGGTTAGTTGTATCTATTACAAAGATTTTATATGTTGAAGACTTTCAACTGTCGAAATTGATCAGCGATCTATAGCAGCCTAATGAATGATATACGTTTAGAATGATGTAAGCTACATTTCAATCTTACATCATAAAAAGATTCAGAATCTTAGAGCAAGTGACTAAAAAATTCAACAATAATAGTCGGCAACCCTATTCAGAGGAAGCGCATAGTGCTATATTATCAATATGGTTACGATAGATTTATAGGGAGACCGCATCTCCTTTGTGACAAAAGTTGCTGTTAGATACTTCGATATTCAGATAATTCACACCTTGTCGTTCGTCTGTTGACATTATTACAACATATTTTAAGAGCTCATTCTGATGAAAATTAAAGCGGGTCAGCAGCCTGAAATCCTTGAAAAAGTAAAAGAAAAAATCGCTGCTGCTGAACAGGAGCGGAGACAACTCCGTCTGACTTTCAATTTCAATGATTTTGAAAAGGGAAATATTCAGATCCTCAGAAATGATGAATTTTTTAGTGAGCTTGAAGTCTATTTACTGACGTATCCGATTGACAATAGAGAGAAATTTTTTAATTTTCTCTCTCGGCTCAGCGACGCGGCCTTAGCAGAAGAGATCGCTATAAGGGAGCGGGCGCTGGCATTGCTGTCATCTGCCACAAGATTCTATCTTGAGCGAAACGAGAAAGAGATAGTCTTCACTTTGGTAGATGCTATTTGTCAATGGCTTAAATTCGAGACTGAATTACTGCCCGGACATTCAGTTTTGAATAAACAGTTAGAGGACGTTCTTGTTTGGTCCCTTAACAACTCCTACTGGGTTGAAGCAGAAGAAGTGTTTATCCTGTTGTACCGGATTCAGTCCGGTAGCTTAAAAAAAAGTAAGGCGATTAAAAGTCTCACCGGCAACACATTACAAAATATCAAGAAAAAAGATATTATTGAAAAGCTGACAGAGGGATATCTGCTCGAAAATAACCAGCAATACCTTTTTCAAAACATACTTAATTTTATTGGCGACAAAGCAATAATATATCTGTTTAACAGGGTTATCCATTCTTATCAAAGATCGGAAAGGCTTGTCCTGATTAAGCTTATCCCGACGTTTGGCAGCAAAGCGATACCTGTCCTTGAAGATTGTTTGAAAAACAATCCACCATGGGCCGTTTTGAGGAATGTGATCTACATCATCTCTGAAATTGGGGTTGATGCACATTATGCTATGATTGCACGTTTTTTGGGACATTCTGATGAACGGGTACAACATGAAATGATCTGTTGTGTTCTGAAATTGAATGGACCAATGATGCAATCGAGATTGCTTAAGGGCCTGGGTTTTGTTCATGACAACCTGAAAATTCATATACTTCGCCTGCTTGTTGAACAGGATGACCATGATGAAAATGTTCTCGCGGCAGTCCTTGAACTGGCAGGAAAAAGAAAATCATTCGCCGGCCAGTCCGGTCGTCAATTACTACAGGCCATAGTTGTGGCTCTGAAAGCATTTCCATACAAAGAGAGCGTTGCCGAGCTCGAAAAAATGCGGCTGGAGTATACAGGAGACAATGGGTTCGAACAACTTCTCCTTCTTATAGATGAAGCGCTTAAGGTTCTCGGGCCGAAGGTGCGACACAGGCTCAAAAGCCTTGGTAGACTTCATGACAATGTTTCTTTTGACAGCGATCCACTTCAGCAACAGCAGGCTTTTGAAAAAGTGAGAAAAGCTGAGGAGGAGGTTCAGCTGCTTGTTCGCGCCGGGAAAACCCAAGATGCGGTGCAGTTGGTTTGCAATCAGGCCATTGCTGCGGTGGCAACAAAAGATTTTGCTGTTGCAGATTTATTGCTTGAGAGGATCATGAAAATTGACCCAATGGCGGTTGCCGAAGCGATCCAGCTTGGGGAATATATTGAAGAACAGAAAAACTCGTTAATCAGCAGTCATCATCTTGAAATATGGCGTGAGTTGTACGAGGAGATGACGACCGAAGAGTTCCATATACTCTACCAAAGTTTGCATCAGGAAAATTATCATAAAGGCGATACCATCGTCCAAAGTGGTGAAACTGACAATAATCTGTATTTTCTCAATTCCGGCACAGTGAGTCTCAGTTGTATTGTCGCGGGAAAGGAGGTTTTCCTCAAAAGAATTCAGCCAGGCAATGTGCTTGGTGGAGAGCAATTTTTCTCTCCTTCCATCTGGACAGTAACTCTCAAGGCTCTTTCAGAAATCCAGGTGCATGTGCTTGAATTTTCTGCGATGAAAAAGATTGCTGAAAAATTTCCTGTCATTGAAGAAAAACTGAGAACATATTGTGAGAAACAGATTAACATTCCTGAATTAATTAAAATGTCTGGGAAGGATCGTCGGGAGTTTCCCCGCTACTCGGTGGTTCTTCACACCCGAAACATCTTGCTGGACCCTTTTGGCAATAAAGGAAAGCGAAGTTTTAATGGCGAACTCTTCGATGTTTCCTCAAAAGGACTTGCTTTTACAATACGAATATCAAGTATTGACAATGCAAGTCTCCTTCTTGGCCGGCACCTTATAACAACTATATTAGTGGGAGACGAGGAATTGCCGCATCAACATGGAATCATTGTTGGCGTACGATTATACGACCCCGGTAAACAGGATTTTTCTGTTCACGTTAAACTCACCAGAGAAATGGACGAAAATACCTTAAGACGGTTAATATCGCTGGCGAAATAATATCAATAATGGCTCATTAGAACTTCGTGTCGGAAAAAATATTTAACAAAAAACTTGTTGTGCGGGGGCTGGAAATCTCACCACCCATCGTGCTTGCACCGATGGTTGGCATCTCACATTCAGCCTTTCGCAGCCTGGTACAGGCTGAAGGCGGAGTCGGTTTACTGTTCACTGAAATGCTCGCTGCGAAGAGGCTGCCCCACGACAGCGAATTTTGTTCGCCTCTGCTGATCAGGGACGAATCAGAAAAACCTCTTGTCTATCAGATTATAGCTGGCAATGCCGAAGAAATTGCCCCTGCGGTGAAAAAACTTCACAAGCTTGACGCGCAGGGGATTGATCTTAATCTCGGTTGTCCTGCTCCAACGCAAAGGCGGCAGGGGGCAGGTGCTGTGCTTGCTGGCAATCATGCCGAGCTTCGTAAAGTGCTTTCCAGCCTTAGGAAAAGCACTGAGTTGCCGGTAAGTGTGAAGATTAGGCTGGGCCCGACCCTTGCTGTCGATGAATTGCGATCATTCTGTCAGTTTCTTGAGGCGGAAGGCGTAGATATGATTACTATTCATGCAAGACTGAATGGAGAAAAATTTTGTCGCAAACCACGTTGGTCGATGGTAGGTGAGGTCAAAGACGCTGTATCTGTACCTGTGGTGGCCAACGGTGGAATTTTTTCTCCAGCTGATGCCAGGAGATGTCTGGAAATCTCTTGTGCAGATGGCTTGATGATAGGCAGGGGAGCGGTGGAGCGCCCCTGGTTATGTTGTGATATAGCAAGAGAAGTCTATGGGGTGGGCCCAGCTCAGAAGAAAAGAGATAGCGCAGAGCTTTACGCACATTATGTGACTTTATTGGAACAGAGGTTTGCACCGGAACGGCGGTTGGGGCGCCTTAAGCACTTTACCCGATACTTTGCCGCATCGTTTCAATTTGGACATCACCTTGCTTCATCTGTCCAAAACAGCAATAACATTGAACAGGCACGTCAGAGAGCGGCTGATTTTTTTGCTCGGTCGTCATGCTGAACCCCGAAAAACCTGAAGAAGACAGGTTTGAGGTAATACAACCATCATAATGAGGAAAGCGAGATGATAGACCTTGTAAAAAAAGCAGTTTTAACGGGAATTGGCGTTGCATCTTTAACTAAAGATAAAATTGAAGATCTGGCTAACGAAATGGTTGTTAAAGGGAAAATGACCGAACAGGAGGGGAGCAAGTTAGTACAGGAAATGCTCAGTCGCGCTGAAGAATCCCGTCAGACAGTGAAAACGCAGACCGAGAGTCTCGTGCAAAGTACTATCGCCAAAATGCAGTTGGCCCGCATTGAGGATATTGAGCTTTTGCAGGCGGAGATTCTGAAGTTAAGAGAAGAAATTGCGTCACTTCAAAAAGCCGGCGAGTAGAATGTCATATTCAGAATGCGAGTGACTATTTTCTGAATATTTTTTTTCGTAGCATATCCGATAAAATATTCATCTCGGTAAGTTTGAGTGTCTGGAGGATCAAGCCATAGACAACAGCCGCAGCAAGGATGAGCATGAGTAGCGAACTGCCTTGAAGGATGATAGAGCCGTGCAACCAGGTGTTGAAATACGGCAGAGCAAACCAGAGCAGGGCGGTTAGGCCGAGGGTTGCAATGGCAATTTTCAAAAGGCCTTTGCCGAGATCTGCAAGAGAAAAACCATGCATGTTTTTATAGAGTACGATCATGAGAAACAGAAAATTGATCAGCATGGTGCAGGATGTGGAAAACGCAATCGCCAGATGTTGAAAACGGTCAATGGTCAGGTTTATTATGATGATGTTGACAATAATAGCTAAAAAGCTGGCAATAACCGGGTAGCGGGTTTTGTCGAGGGCGTAAAAAGCGGGTACTAGAATCTTGTTCGCAGAATAAGCAAACAGACCGATGGAATAAAGGGCCAGGGTTTCTGCTGTGGCCAGAGTATCTGTTGCCGTGAAGGCTCCGTGCTCAAATATCAGCCGGATAATCGGTTCCGACAGGATGATCAGTCCGGCCGTGGCTGGCAGGGTCAAAGCAAAAACCATGGTGAGTGACGTCACCATGGTTTTTTTCATTGCAGCGATATCTTTTTTGGCTGCCTGCTTTGCTAAAACTGGCAGCATGGCGATGGACAGGGCAACGCCGAAAATGCCAATAGGCAGTTGCACAAGTCGAAAGGCATAGTAGAGCCAGGAAACGGAGCCCTCGGCGCAGGAAGAGGCAAAATTGGTATTGATGAAAATATTGATCTGAACAGCGGACAGTCCGACCGTTGCCGGAATCATGAGTTTGAGAATGCGGTGCAAACCTGGATCGGTGAGGTCGAAGGTTGGCTTGTATCGGAACCCTGTCTTGAAAAGGGAGGGGATTTGAATTCCGAGTTGCAGCAGCCCTCCGATGAGCGTGCCGATAGCCATTCCGACAATAGCCGGTTGGCCAAAATGGGGTAAGATAAATGCCAGAGCGGTGCCACCGATTATCGAGCCGAGATTGAAAAAGCTGGACGCCATGGCTGGCACAAAAAAGCGCCCCTTGGTATTTAAAACCCCCATGACCACCGCAGATAGTGAGATGAAAATGAGGAAGGGAAACATTATCTGGGTAAGTTTTGTGGTAAGCGCACTTTTTCCGGCAATTTGATCGAAATCCGGTGCCAACAGGGAGACGAGTGGTCCGGAAAAGACAATTCCCAAAAGAGTGAGAATACTGAGGAGAACCAGCATAAAGGTAAGGACGTTGGAGGCAAGCCTCCAGGTGTCGTCCTTACTGCGGTTGGCATCATATGCTGAAAACACTGTGACGAAGGCCGCGGATAAAGCACCTTCTCCGAAGAGATCTCTTAATAAGTTAGGTATTCGAAAGGCAACAACAAATGCATCGTTGGCGAATCCGGCACCAAAGAGTCCGGCGAATACCTGTTCCCTGACAAGTCCGAGGATGCGACTACACATCACGGCGATGCCAACGGTGGCTGCAGACTTTGCTATGGTGCTTTTATTGGCGGTCTGGTTGGTCAAATGATATTTTCCGGGAAAAAACTGAAATAGTAATTCGCGTCAGCAGCTTACCTTGATTGCGAGGAATATGCAACGAAATCATCACATTGGTGTTAATGAGTTTGTTCTGCGGCAATATTTTTTTTTAAACACTTTGCTGTCGCTGTTCTTTCTTGACTTTGTATTTTGAAATTGAATATATGAGTACTGACTTCTGTACCGAGTAGAGGCTAGTCCCAGTGTGGTCCGCTGTCGTGATTTGGATAGAGCATTGATAAATCGTCGTTTTAGAGGAGATACAAATGCAGGAAACAAATATGGTCAGGAATGTTGCAATAATTGGTCATGGAAATTGTGGAAAAACATCACTCGCGGAGGCCATGCTTTTCACTGCCGGGAAGATTACCAGACTAGGTAAGGTTGATGACGGCAATTCGGCGATGGACTACGAAGATGAAGAAATAGCAAGAGGCATATCCATTAATGCCAGTTTCCATTTCTATAACTGGAAAAAACACAGCGTGTATCTGATCGATACCCCTGGAGACGATAACTTTATAAATGAGACTATTTTTGCTTCCCATGTCTGCGATAGTGCGATCTTTACGATCGGTGCTGTTCTTGGGGTGAAGGGGCAGACTATCAAATTCTCGAACATCATCAAAGAGAGAAAACTGCCCACACTCATTGTCGTTAATAAGATGGACCGGGAACGTGCCGATTTTCAGAAAACTGTTAACGAAATTAAAGAATCACTGGCTTTTACTCCGGTTGTCATTCAGCTGCCCATTGGTGCTGAAGGCAATTTTAAAGGATATGTCGATATAATTAGCGGTAAAGCTTTCCTTTTTGACGGAGATAAGGGTGGGGTGGTACCCACAGATGTTCCTGCAGATATGGCCGACGAAGTTGTAACGCTCCGTGAGGCTTTGATGGAAAATGTCGCCGAAACAGATGATGACTTAATCGAAAAATTTCTCGAAGAAGGTGAGCTGTCCGAGGAAGAATTGCTGGTCGGTTTGAAGGCAGCCATAGCTGCCGCAGCTCTTGCGCCCATTTGTGTCTCTTCGGCTCTTTTAAATAAAGGTACGGCACCTCTTCTCGATATTATCAACGATTTGATGCCTTGCCCGTCAGATTGTCATGCCATTTCCGCCACCAAAGCTGATAGCGGTGAAGAGATTCTTATTCAGCCGAACGCCGAGGAACCATTTACGGCGCTGGTCTTTAAAACAATGGCAGACCCTTACGCTGGTCGATTGACAATTTTAAGAATTTTCAGTGGTGTCCTGAAGGGAGATACTTTCTATAACGCTACCCAAAAGACAACGGAGCGGTTTGGACAACTCTATGTGCTTGAAGGTAAAGAGCAGAAACCTGTTGATAGTGCAGGGCCAGGTGCGATTGTTGCTCTTGCCAAACTCAAGGAAACTGGCACGGGAGATACTCTGTGTGATTCCGCTCATCCGGTTCTGTTAAAAGCCCCTGAACCTGTGAAACCGGTGATTTCATTTGCCGTGAGTGCTAAAAAAGGTGATGAAGAAAAGGTTTTTTCCTCTATTACTAAAATGCTTGATGAGGATTTGACTTTAAGTTTGACCAGGCAGCCACAAACCAAGCAGGTACTTTTGTCTGGCGTCGGAAAAGTACATCTTGATGTGGTTGGCTCTAAGATCAAGAAAAAATTCGGGGTCTTGATGGAGCTAAGCACCCCTAAAATTCCGTATATGGAGACTATCCGGTCAACGGCCAGGGTGCAGGGTAAACACAAAAAACAAAGTGGTGGTCGTGGGCAATTTGGTGATTGCTGGATAGAGATCGCCCCTCTGCCTGGTGGCGGTTATGAATTTATTGACAAAATTGTTGGTGGCGTTATTCCTCAACAATATCGACCAGCGGTTGACAAAGGCATTCAGGAAGCCATGGAAAAAGGTGTTTTGGCAGGGTATCCCGTCATTGACATTCAGATAGTTTTGGTTGATGGGTCCTTTCATAATGTGGATTCTTCAGAGATGGCGTTTAAGATTGCCGGATCCCTTGCTTTCAAAAAAGGAGCTCAGGAGGCTGGGTTGATTTTACTTGAGCCTTATATGAACATGGAAATCAAGGTAGGTAAGGAAAGTGTCGGTGATGTCATGGGGGATCTCAATTCCCGTCGGGGTAAGGTTATGGGCATGGACTCCGTTGACGGACTTGAAGTGATAAATGCACAGGTTCCTCAAGCTGAAATTCTGTCCTATGCAACTGATCTGACCTCTATGACCGGTGGCCTTGGCAGTTTTACCGTCTCTTTCTCTCATTATGAAGAAGTTCCAGCGCAAATTGCCGAGAAGATAGTTGCCGAGGCGAATGCTGAAAATAATTAACGGAAGATCCGGGTTGAAATGAAAGAAAAATATACATTTGCGGTTCTCACCATGAGTGACAAAGGCTCGCGGGGGGAAAGGGAAGATACGAGTGGACAGTATCTTCAGCAAAAACTTATTGAAGAAGGATATATTTTGCAGTCGTACCAGGTTATTCCTGATGATAAAAAGGTGATTGTCGAAAGTCTTATAGAGCTTGTTGATGATGAAAAAATATCACTTATCATGACTACTGGTGGAACTGGCGTTTCTCCTTCGGATATCACTCCAGAGGCAATGGTTTCGGTTATTGAAAGAGAAATTCCTGGCATGGCGGAAGCCATGCGCAGTGCAAGCCTGTTGAAAACTTCGCGAGCCATGCTTTCCAGGGGGAAAGTTGGTATACGAAAAGAGAGTTTGATTATCAATCTCCCCGGAAGTTTGAAAGCAGTAAAGGAAAATCTTGAGGTTGTTTTACCTGTTCTTCAACACGCTTTGGAAAAAATTAAGGGCGGGGAGAGTGACTGCGGGGTAGCCTGAATACAATAAAATTTTTCTGTTGTCGATAGATGTTTTTTCAAGAATAAACAAAACAGGGGTAAGGCCGAATGTTTGGCCTTACCCCTGTTTTGTTGAATGAAAGATTTGTGTACCGTTAACGCATCTCAACTGTGGCTGACTCTCCATCATCCATTGGTGCGATTTCTCCGATAATATATGCCTTTTCGCCAACTGCTTCAAAGTGGTGTTGAATGTCTTTTGCTTTTGCTTCATCAACGATAACAAGCAGACCAATTCCCATATTGAAGGTTCGATACATCTCATCCAGCGGTATTTCGCCCAATCGCTGCAGAAATGGAAAGATAGGCGGTAGTGGCCAGGCTGTCGTGTCGAGAATAGCCTTATAGCCTTTGGGCAAGATGCGCGGTATGTTATCGATAAATCCACCCCCGGTGTTATGTACCATGCCGTTCAAAGGGTAATTCTTGAGAACATTGAGGACCGCCTGGACATAGATTTTTGTCGGTTTCAACAGTTCTTCGCCGAGTTCACAGCCCAGTTCATCGATGTGCTGTTTGACGTCAAGTTTATGATCGGTAAAGCAGATTTTACGAACAAGCGAAAATCCATTAGAGTGGAGACCGCTGGAAGCAAGACCGATTATCTGGTCGCCGGCACGGATATCCGAACCGTCAATAATTGAATCCCGGTCAACAATGCCAGTGACAAATCCGGCAAGATCGTAGTCCTTGTCTTTGTAAAGACCTGGCATCTCAGCGGTTTCTCCGCCAACAAGAGAGCAGTGGGCTTGCCTGCAACCTTCGGCAATACCAGAGATAACTTCTTTAGCGATGGACAGTTCCAGTTTGCCAACGGCAAAGTAATCAAGAAAACAGAGGGGGGTGGCTCCACCAACAATGAGGTCATTGACGCACATGGCAACAAGATCGATGCCGATGGTGTCATGTTTGTTGCAAAGATGGGCAACCGCGAGTTTTGTTCCTACGCCATCAGTTGAATTGACAATAACCGGTTTTTTGTATTTGTTGGTATCAATGACAATGTGGGAAGAAAAGCCGCCGATGCCTCCCAAAACACCTCGTTGATGGGTAGAGGCAACTATATCTTTGATTTCCTCAATAAAGGCATTGCCTTTGTCGATATCAACCCCGGCTTCACTGTATTTACTCTTTGTCGGTTCGCTCATATTAAAGGTAGTGGTCTTTGTAATATTTAGGATCAAAAAAATGATCGGTTCTCTGCAGAATATATGCTGTCATAATATTAAGGGAACTCTAAAAAAGCAATGCAATTACACAAAATCACAATAAATGTATGAAAGAGGTCAAGGCTCCGTGAAGTGCATGTTGAAATAATTCCGCTATTTTGTTAGATAATGTTGCTATGAAAATACTAGTGCTTCTTGTTGGTCTTGTTTTGATTTTGGAAGGGTTGCCTTATGTCGCAGCACCCGAGGCAATGCAGGATTGGCTTAAAAAATTGAGTGATATCAGTCCCAGTAAACTGCGGTCAATGGGCCTTTTTGCCATGATCGTTGGGCTGTTGATTGTTTTCGTTGTTCAAAAAACATCTTTGTTTCCATCGTGAGATGTTTTCTAGGACAGATTCAAGGTATTGACCTTATCTGAACAAATCCGCCCGTCCTGGTTTGAGTTCAACATTGCTTTACCCGAAGTACGGTAATGGTCTTTCTTAGAAGATTGTTTTTCAATTGACTCGGATGAGCCATTGCCTGTCGAGTACATCATAAAATAATTGTTCCTTACCTGAGCGTCAGGCTTATCCCTTAAATTCATGAAATGCAACGGTACAAGTTATGGATGTTAAAAATAAAATTGAATTAACCGGTAATGAAGGGATAGTCATCCTTGATATGGTTAGACGGCTCAACAGGCGGGGGGCAACTGAGCATTTGAAGAAGCTCATCAAAAAGACCCATCCCGCTGATATGGCCTGGGTCTACCGTCATCTCACAGGAACCGAACGAACGGCCGTCTTCAATATTATAGTTAAAACCGACTCTGTCGGTGGCTTCTTGAGTGAATTGGATGGAGCTTTGGTCACCGAACTGGTCAGAGGTCTCACCCCGCAGTATATGGCCGAAATTCTCTCGAATATGCCCTCTGATGACGCGGTGGATATTCTGGAAGTTCTGCCCGATACGGTGGCCGACGAAATCAGAGAACACATGGGTCAAAAGGATCGTGACGAGGTTGAAGATCTTTTACAGTACGATCCCGAAACTGCCGGTGGTCTGATGTCTCCGGATTTCATGTATCTCGACGAAGAACTGATGGTCGGCGAGGCCATCAAGAGCGTCCAGAAACGTAGTGAAGAAAAGGAGATGGTCTTTTATCTGTACATAACCCACGGTGATCATAAGTTGTCTGGAGTTGTGTCCTTGCGGGAGTTGTTAATGCACCCCGCTGAGCGAAAACTGAAAGAGATTATGAATGCTAATGTCATTTCGGTGACAACAGACACAGACCAGGGAGAAGTTGCCCATGTTGTTTCCAAGTACAACATTTTGGCAGTCCCCGTTGTCGACTCTAATTATACCCTGGTGGGCATCGTTACCGTCGATGATATTATCGATGTTATCAGGGAAGAGGCCTCTGAAGAATTCCTGCAAATGGCAGGTGTCGGTAAAGATAGAGAAATTTTATTAAAATCGACCAAAGAGAACGCCTTACTCCGGGCACCATGGCTATTTGCCTCGTGGATTGGCGGTGTGACGGTTATGTTGATCATTGGCTCCTTCCAGGACGAGCTTACCAAAGTGATTGCTTTAGCCTCTTTTATTCCGATTGTTTTAGGTATGGGCGGCAACATAGCCACCCAGTCCTCCACCATTGTGGTGCGAGGGCTTGCCACCGGTAGAATAAATCTTGATGAGCCTTTTCGGGTTATCATGAAAGAAATGCGGGTTGGCCTCATCTTGGGACTGGTTTACGGCCTGTTTCTCGGCGTTGTTGCATTTCTGGGATTCTCAGAGCCGGCTTTCCTAGGTATCGTCGTCGGTCTCTCAATTTTCTTTAATATGGTCATGTCCTCAACCTTGGGAACCATTATTCCGCTGGTACTTAAGAGATTTGATATTGATGCCGCAATTGCCACCGGCCCCTTTGTCACCACCTCTATGGATATCCTCGGCACTCTCATGTTCTTTTCGATTGCCAAGCTCTTTCTCAATTTATAATTTTCTGCAGATAGGCAGAGCGTACGTTGAGGTCACCTATCCCATGAGAACATCACCTTTGACAGGCATCATTGTCATCTGTCTGGCTGGCTGGTTCCTGTTTACTCCAATAAAAAGGTTTATTTCTGCCTATAATACCGAGCCGCGAGCCATCAGTGCCCGCGGTGACCTGGCGGCAGATGAACTTAATACCATTGATATCTTCCGTGAAAATTCTCCTGCCGTGGTCTATGTCACGAGTCTTGCACTCCGGCGTGGACTCTTTTCTTTAAGGGCCGATGAAATCCCCCAGGGTACAGGTTCGGGTTTTGTCTGGGACCATGATGGGCGAATCGTTACCAACTACCACGTCATAAAGGATGCGAATCGGGTCCAGGTTACGATGGCCGATAATTCTACCTGGAAGGCAGTTTTGGTCGGTGTGGCACCTGATAAAGATATCGCAGTTTTGCAGATAGATGCTCCGGCCCACCAGCTGAAACCGATAGCCATAGGAAGCTCAAAAGATCTGCTCGTTGGGCAAAAAGTGTTTGCCATTGGTAATCCCTTTGGCCTGGATCAAACAATAACGTCCGGTATAATCTCGGCTCTTGGGCGGGAAATAAATGCGGTCACCGGTCGGGTAATTCATGGGGTTATTCAGACTGATGCCGCTATTAACCCAGGGAACTCAGGTGGGCCGTTACTTGATAGTGCCGGGAGACTTATTGGCGTCAATACGGCTATATATAGCCCATCAGGGGCCTATGCCGGGATAGGTTTCGCCGTACCGGTCGATATCGTCAACAATATTGTGCCGCAGATTATTAAAAATGGCAGAATTATCCGGCCTGGCATTGGTGCAACACTCGCTGATGACCGGCTGGCCAGCAGGCTCGGCGTTGAAGGTGTTTTGATTTTAAACGTTGAACGAGGTGGGCCCGCAGCAGAGGCAGGTCTACAGCCGACGATGCAGTATCGTGGAGAGATTATTCTCGGCGATATCATCACCGCAGTTGCCGGTGTGCAGGTAAGATCTTTTGATGAGTTACTTACCCAGTTGGAAAAATATGGTGTTGGCGCGAAAGTTCAATTTACCATTCTGAGAAACGGTGAGACGCTGGAAAGAAGCCTCCAGTTGGCTGCCATCAACTAGTTTTTATCCTGAAACGGCCTTTTTTCCTTAACTCGTCGTTACTCTCAAAATTTAACCCTCGGAATATCAAACATATGCCTGCGGTTAAATTTATCGAGTGCCTAGATTTAAGAAAAAAATCCTTGTTTCAGGATGAAAACTACTTAGCCGCTTTTTTTAGCTCAATATTCTTGCGATTCAGGCGTGACGCAATATTTCTGGCTCTGGCGAGCTCCCGCATATCTTTTGTTTTGTCTGATTCGTCCATAATTTCCCGCCCGACTATTTCTTCAAGAACATCTTCCATGGAGATAACTCCGGTCATTGTTCCGTATTCGTCGACGACGATAAACAGATGCTGCCTCCGATCGAAAAAATCAATAAGGATACGATGGAGTGGAGCAGTCTCCGGGACAAAATGAGCCGGCTGTCTGAATCGTGACAGGGTGAGCTTATCTTTGTGTTCCGCGGCAGCCTGAAGGATATCTTTTCGCATGACAATTCCTGTGACATTGTCCGGCTCACGGTTGTAAATGGGGATACGGCTGTGACTGCTGAGTTCTGTCAGCGTGGCCATGGCGTTACCGACAGTTAAGTGTTCATTGATGGAGAAGGTCACTGTCCTTGGCGTCATCACCTGTCGAACAATTTTGTCTTTTAAATCGAGTATATTGTTAATAACCTTTGCTTCGTTCTCTTCTATGTCTCCAGATTGTCTTGACAGTGCTGCAATGGTCTGGAGCTCTTGTGAAGATATGGTCTCTTCAACTTTTTCCGGCAGCAGTTTGGTCACTGACCTTGATAACCAGACTATTGGTGTGAGCAGGAAAACCATAGCACGAAGGGGATAGGTGATAACAGGTGCAAGTCTAAAAGCAAAGGCAACGCCGATTGTTTTAGGTAAAATTTCGGAGAACATGAGAATCGATAGGGTAAAAACAGCAGAGAAAAGAATAAGGTTCTCTTCACCAAAAAGTTTAGCCGCGGCTGCCCCGGCAACGGAGGCGCCAATAGTGTTGGCTATCGTATTCAGGGTAAGTATTGCGGTTATCGGTTTTTCTATATCAGATCGGAGATTTTGCAGATGTTCAGCTTCGGGATGGCCGGTTTTTTTAAGCATTTCGACCTGACTTGTCGTAACAGTATACAATACGGCCTCACAGACAGAACAGAGAGCTGATACGATTATGGCAAGGGACACTGAGATAATTAATGTTTGAAGCACCGATGTATTACTCCAGAAAATTCACCCGAAATTCCACAATAAAAATTGCAGTGATGAGGGTTGTGTTGAATTGAAACTAGCCCGCAATCGGGGTAGGGTTCTAAAGTACTAAAAAATAAACTATTCTATATCGTTTTTTGTTTTATATTGTAAATGAACAGAAACTAAAGAGCGAGGAAATAAAACATCATTAACAGGGCAAAGGTGAAGAATGAAGGCCACAAAAATCGTTTATTCGAAAAAAAAAGCAGAAGACTACTCCGGAGAATTTCTTGTAACGTTTGTTGCTCGTGATAGTGAGGGTGTTATTGTTGCGGACAAGCTCATCACACCGATGTTGAAATCATTACGCGAGTTTAAAGAATTCACAGGTAAAAAAGACAATTCTATTCACCTTTATCCAGGTATCAGTCAGTCAAAAGGATTACTGCAATGTAAACGGCTTTTGTTGCTGGGGCTTGGGGAAATAGGTGAAATTGCTGATCGCTATGAAATGTTTGAGATGCTGAGAGGTGTGGGGGGAACTATAGCGAAAGAGTGCCGTCGGAACAAGATTGAGACTCTTGGCATGTATATCCCAAAAATCAAAGGTGTTGATCCAGCTGCTGTCGGGGAGAATGTCGTAGCAGGAATTCTGCTCGGAGCCTATCAGTTTTTAAAATATAAGAAACAGGATGATGACGATGCCTATCCTGGACTGAAGAAAATAGAGATCTTTTCTGCAGTGGCCAGTGGGAAAATTCGCAATGGTGTCACAAGAGGCTGTAATAGTGCTCTTGCTGCCTGTGCCGCAAGGGATATGGCCAATGAACCGGGAAACATGTGGACCCCGACTCATTTCGCTCAATATGCCAAAAAGGCAGCCAGGGAACTGGATTTGCAATGTACTATTCTTGAAAAATCACAGATGGCTAAGCTTGGCATGGGTGGAATTATTGCTGTCAACCAGGGGTCAACGGAACCACCCAAATTGGTGATTCTCGAATACAATCCGGAAAAGAGTACAGAGACTGTCCTCCTGGTTGGAAAAGGGCTGACCTTTGATTCTGGCGGAATTAGTTTAAAGCCGGGGCCGGGGATGATGGATATGAAGTATGATATGTGCGGGGGAGCTGCGGTTCTTGCGGCAATGGAGACTATTGCCCGGGAAAAACCGGCGGTGAAGGTTGTGGCACTTATTCCATCAACCGATAACATGATTGGTGGGGGTGCTTTAAAACCCGGTGACGTGATTACTCATTTCGGTGGGATAACCTCAGAAATTGAAAACACCGATGCAGAAGGACGCCTCATCCTGGCTGACGCTCTCGCTTACGGCATAGAAAAATTTCAACCAGATTATGTTGTCGATTTAGCCACTCTTACCGGCGCGGTGATAATTGCCCTGGGCCATCATTATTCGGGGCTAATGAGCAATAATGATCTCTTGGCTGAAAGGCTCATAGAGGCTGGAAAAGTCAGTGGAGAACCTCTTTGGCGATTGCCGCTCGGTGATATGTATGCCAAACAGATAAAATCTCAGGTTGCAGATATTAAAAATACCGGTGGCAGGCCAGCTGGGAGTATTACGGCTGCAGAGTATCTGCATAAATTTGTCGGTGAGGTCCCCTGGGCACATCTGGATATCGCCGGAACAGCCTGGGATTTTACCGAAAAGTCGTATATACCAAAAGGTCCTTCGGGAATTGGTGTTCGAACCTTGATTGAATTAATCAGACAATGGGAAAGCGATTGACTTGCCGTCCAGTAAGATATCAGGCATAGCCAAAACGAAACAATATTAAATTAGAGACTTAAGTAAGGCCTGTTTTGGGATGTGGTGTATAGCTCGATAAACCTGGAGGACCATTGCAGAAGATTTTAGTAGTAGACAGTGAACAGCAGAATCAGGGCGCAGTTAGAACAATATGTCTCTCCTGAAGTTTCGAACCTGCTGGTTGAGAATAATCAAAATCTATTGACTGTCGGCAGCGTTCAGCAATTGACTGTTTTGTTTGCGGATATTAGAAATTTCACTTTGCCGGTTCAGTCTTTGGCACCGGCACGATTACGAATATTTCTCAACAGTTTTTTCGACATGTTCACAGTGATAGTTTTCCCGCCTCAGGGGCTGCTGGCCAAATTTTATTTACAGACCGGGGCTCTGCAACATTGAATGGCAATTTCCTGGTCCAGGTGGCAAACAGTATGTTATTGAGGGGGATGGTCTCTGAGGTTTTTGTCTATTCTCTGGCGCTTACTCACTCACAATATGATCAATAGTCTTCGCTCCGGATCTGTGCAGGCGAGAGGCTATACTTCAATCTCTACAACCCAGGTACTTCCGTCAATGGTAATCTCATCCAGGTGCTGGAGTTGTCTGCCGCGTCTGATGTCGGTAGTACTATTCACCATCACATCTCCATTTTGTATTCTCAATTTTGCTTCAAATCCATCCTGAACAAGATTTGCAAATTTTAGAAATTGACCAAGCCTAATAGGAAGCTCTTTTACCTTTATTCTTTTTTTTTGTGCTGACATCTTTTATGATCTCTTTGGTGATTAGGGGTAGAGGTGGTATTCGCTTTGAAATAGTGAGAATAATTCAATCATTATGGTATAGTATTTGCCTGATTCCTGTCTCATTTCTGTCCGGATGGTGTGTTATTTTTTGCATCAACGCAGAAGAGGCAATTTTACAAGAGATATACACGTAAGAGCTATAGAGAGCACGCATTATAATTTTACAAGGGGGTTAAGGTATGAAAATGAAATCAGGTCGCAGAAATGCAGGAGTTGTGTTTGGGGCAATTTTGTTTATGGCCCTTCTGGGCGGCTGTTCAAGTGGAATGTTTAATGTAACAGAACCCGGTCCGACACCGGCCAGCGATGGTTTGACTTCGGTGACTACTATGGTCGAAGGCTACGGTGACATCGAATTACCCATTGAGATGACTCTCGTACCTGACAAAAGCATAGCATTACGCACAGATTCCTACCAGGGCGGTGTCCACAGTTACAGCGGCCGAGTGCAGATTGGTTCACTCAAAGACTATATTATTGCTTCAATGCGTAATAATAAATGGAAACTGGTGGGTGAAGCAACATACAAAAACGTGCTGCTGGCCTTTACGAAACCAAATAAAACCTGCATGGTGGTTTTAAGCGAAGGCATTGGTGGTGGATTTGGTAAAACTGATGCAGTTTTTTATGTAACAATTGATGTGGCGGCGGCAAATCGAGTCACTCCTTTCGGCGCTCCGCTTCCTCAGTAATCGTTTTGCAAATTTCTGAAATAAATGGATCGAGGCGAACGGTTGGGCTTTAACTGTAAGGTATTTATACAGCTTTCTTCCTGTTCAACGGGGTCAGCTATAGTAGCAATGGAGAGTAATGGATTATTCTGAAAGCTTGTTAGTTCATTTCAGGCGGGTGGAGAGTTTAAGGATAGAAGCGCTGGATTGTCATTCAATTGATTTGTCTTCGCGGCAGTTATGCGACCTCGAACTTTTGCTCAACCGTGGTTTGTTTCCCTTAAGCGGCTATATGGCCAGCGACGATTACAATGCTGTGATTGAAACCATGCGTCTGGTTGATGGCACGGTCTGGCCGATGCCCATTTGTCTTGATGTCAATGAAAAGACCGCTGCTTTATTGACTATCGGAGGGCGCGTCGCCTTAAACGATCAGGAAGGTTTTTTACTGGCTATTTTGACCGTAAAAGAAGTCTG
Source organism: uncultured Desulforhopalus sp. (assembly GCA_963677465.1). Classification (GTDB taxonomy): domain Bacteria; phylum Desulfobacterota; class Desulfobulbia; order Desulfobulbales; family Desulfocapsaceae; genus Desulforhopalus_A. The sequence continues at coordinate 2,255,587 of OY781976.1, forward strand.
GAAACCCGATAAGAAAAAAGAGGCTTTGTCTGTTTTTGGCACTGACGATCGAACTGCACATCCTGGCGTGTTGCAACTTTACAACAATGTCAATGACTGGTATGTCGGCGGTACGCTTGAAGGGGTCAGTCTGCCAATCCACTATGATTTTCAGCACCTACGCTTAAGTCCTTCGGAAACGGTACGGGCCTTTACCATGAATGGCTGGCGGCGGGTACTCGGTTTTCATACCGATGAATATTTGCACTGCGCCCATCGGGAGATGGTTATTACTGCGGCGCGGGAAGCCGGAGCTGCTATTTTTTTACAGCCGGTGGCGGATCTCAGTCACCCGGGAAATCTCGATTACTACACTCAGATTCGTTGCTATCAAGCATTCACTGATAAATTTCCGCCCAATATGATCAAGCTTGGCCTAACGCCCTTTGCCAGCCGAAAGGCGGGACCAAAAGAGGCTCTGTGGCAGGCAATCATCCGGAAAAATTTTGGTTGCAGCCATTTTATGGTTGCAGATGACCATGCCGACCCGCTGGCAGGGAGTGATGGGGATAAACATTTTTATCCAAAAGGGGCTGCCCAGAAATTAGTTGAAGAATATGCCGCAGAAACAGGAATTGCCATGGTGCCGCAACGGGAAATGGGCTACCACCGCAATCTCAACAAATATGTTATTTTAGACCAGGTACCCGACGATGAAGTAGCAACGATTTCTTCAAAGGAGTTACGGCGCAGAATGATCAATGGGGAGGATATCCCTAATTGGTTCTCCTATCCGGAAGTTGTCGACCAGCTGCAGTGCTCTTTCCCGCCCCGTTCAAAGCAGGGGATTACTATTTTTATGACTGGGTTTTCCGGCTCCGGTAAATCGACCATCGCCAAGGTGTTGCTGGTGAAGTTTATGGAGATGTGTGATAGGCCCGTGACTCTGCTGGACGGCGATATCGTGCGGAAAAATTTATCATCTGAATTGAACTATTCCCGGGAGCATCGAAACCTTAACATAACGCGAATAGGTTTTGTCGCCAGTGAAATTACCAAAAATGGTGGGATAGCCCTTTGTGCACCTATTGCGCCCTACGAAGAGTCACGTCAGGCAAACCGTGAGTTGATTTCCCGCTACGGCGGTTACATTGAAGTGCATGTTGCCACTCCTCTTGAAGTTTGTGAACAACGTGACCGAAAAGGACTGTATGCCAAGGCGCGAGCAGGAAAGGTGCAAGGTGTAACCGGAGTCACCGACCCATATATTCCACCCTCGAAACCGGAGATAACCATAGATACAACGAATACTACGCCAATGGAGGCGGTACAGGAAATATTGCTCTATCTAGAGGAGCAGGGCTATATTGTCTAATGATTGGTAAATTCATTGGTGGCCAGGAGCCAGTAAGATTGTAGTGGTGGATATCCTGATTTTGTAAATTATTCTTACCTGAGGAAGTTATGAATGTAACAGTATTTGGTGTTGGATATGTTGGTTTGGTGCAGGCAGCGGTACTTGCGGATGTAGGGCATAATGTCTGCTGCGTGGATGTGGATGAGAAGAAGATCGAAGCTTTACGAATGGGTGAGTTGCCCATTTTCGAACCGGGATTATCGGACCTGGTCCAAAACAGTTATGAGAAAAAACTGATAGAATTCACAACTGACGCAGAAAAAGCTATTCAACACGCCGAACTTCAGTTTATTGCCGTTGGTACTCCTCCCGATGAAGACGGCAGTGCCGATTTACAGTACGTTCTTGCCGTATCTGGTAAGATTGCCGCCCATATGCAGGACGGTAAGATTGTCATCAATAAGTCAACGGTACCTGTGGGAACAGCTGATAAAGTCAGGGCACATATGACCGCCATTCTGAAAGAAAGAAACCTTGAGTTGCCCCTCCATGTCGCCTCCAACCCTGAGTTTCTAAAAGAAGGGTCTGCCCTTGACGATTGTATGCGGCCGGAGCGGATCATTGTCGGTACAGACAGTAGTGAAGTGGAAGAAAAAATGCGCGAGCTCTATGAGCCATTTAGCCGTAATCGTGATAAAATCATGGTCATGGATGTGCGTAGTGCCGAGTTCACCAAGTATGCGGCCAATTGTCTGTTGGCCACCAAGATTTCTTTTATGAATGAGATGTCCAATCTGGCAGAACGGCTCGGTGTCGATATAGAGCAGGTCAGGCGGGGTATTGGCTCGGACTCTCGCATAGGCTATCAGTTTATCTATCCAGGTTGCGGTTATGGTGGCTCCTGTTTTCCAAAAGATGTCCGAGCCCTTGAGATGTCCGCAAGAGAGATCGGCTACGATGCCGAGATTCTCCGGGCCGTGGAGAGGGTTAATTTAAAACAGAAAGAAAAGCTCTTTGAGCATATTTCTTCTTTTTATAATAATGAAATCGCCGGGAAAACTTTTGCGGTGTGGGGCTTGTCTTTTAAACCAAACACCGATGATATGCGCGAAGCTTCAAGTCGGGTGTTGATTGAGGCATTATGGAAAGCAGGCGCGCATATACGAGCCTATGACCCTGAGGCGATGGAAGAGGCGCAGCGGCTTTATGGTAATCGGGATAATTTCACCTTAATGGGGACCAAAGAGGCGGCCTTGCATGGTGCTGACGCTCTCGTCATCGTTACTGAGTGGAAGAGCTTCCGCGTTCCTGATTTCAAGAAATTATCCGAACAGCTCGGTGATAAAGTCATTTTTGATGGCAGAAATCTATATGAACCTTCGCGGGTGGAAGCCATGGGCCTGGCGTATTATGGCATTGGCCGCGGTCGTTCCGTCAAAAAATTTTCCTGATGGCTTTTGATCGAATAAGCCTCTGAAACAATGCAACAGACTCCTTATCGGTTTCATCGGTAAGGAGTCTGCATGCCTGCAAAATGAGTTCTTCTTGATTACTCCTCGATGCTTCTCCGGAACCGGCGAATCATGTCTTCACGGATCTTTGTGTGGTCCAGTTTGAAGATATCTTTTGGAAACAGCAATTCCATCACCCCTGAATCGAAAATACGTTTCACTTCATATTCGTCGTGGGCAACATCCTTTTTATACATGTAGTTGAGCCATGAGCGGTTGGTGTGAATGATGAATTCCACACGCATTCCGCCGAGACGGGCAAAGAATTTCATCATTTCCGTATTTGCGCTGGAACCTGCCGCTGTTGATTTATACGCAGTGGCACCTGTTAAGGTGTCGGAGATGTCTTCCAGTACCATGAAGCTGTCAGCCTTTGATGCAGACCGGGTCAGGTGGTGCTGGAAAGTTTTAATGTCTGCGACGGAATCCAAAACAGCCATGAGACCGAGTTCATCGTCGACGGCCACCGCCGGGTTCTTTTCGTTTTTACGCAGCAGTTTGAGCACCTTTGCCTCCGGTGGTTTTTTACGGATCGAGACATAGATAGGAATATCCCGACTTCCGGCGGTGAAACGACGGCGCTTGAGCAGGGTAAGCTTTGAACCTTTGCATAGCTCAACTTCCTCTCCCTGTTTAGCTGTAAGAACCTTGACGTCGGTGCAGCAAAATGAATCCTCGGCATGTTGTGAGTGAAGATAGACAATGTCATGTTCACCGATTTTCAGGTTTTTACTCCACACATAATCATTGAGGAAATGCAGAAAATTGTAAAACTTATCTTCTATCCCGGTTTCTCTTTCCCTCTGATCTATGCTGCCTGCAAGATTCATCAGTATCAGCTTACGCCGTGCTTCAAACCGCGCTTTTTTGTGATACCTGTTGTTGAACATGATGAGCAGGAGTGTGACTGGATCATTGGCCACCTCGATTTCGTTAGTAATGGCCACGAAGGAGGCGTAGGGCTTAAGTATCTTGGACTTGAGAGAGTTGATTACCGCATCGGCGGTGCGGGCATATTCATACACCCTGGCTACGATTTCCCGGGAGGTGCCGTTCATACCAAACATGTTACCGAGCAGTAAACAAGCACGCTGACTGCGTTGTTCCAGCTTGTCTGGCTGTTTGAGGAGTTCGTCGAGTTGGGTAAAGCTGCTGATTTCCAGAAACTCGAAAACTTGACTGCGAAGTGCTCGATATTTTGTCGTATTGATCTGCTCCCGGCAAAGATTCTTTACCCATTGTCTGGTATGGGCTGAAAACGGTTGGCTTATATATACATTGTCCTCTACTGCCAGCGGTCCTTTTTGCTGCAGCGAGGTGAATACACTGTCTTTATCAATAACGGACATTATTTTTCCTGTTTCGGCCTTAAAACTTTCAATTATGAATTTTAAAAAACAAATTTTGATAAAATCGGACTTTTCTTTATGGAAGCCCATACTACCGAGTATTTAAAAATTAAACAGTGGAAAAAATAGTGCTAACCAGCAATAAACAGCACAAAACGATGGCTGGAAATCACACTTGAGTTATAATCGAACGTTTTAGTCGGAATGGTTGCCCGGTTGGAATGTCCTGCCGGGCGACTATTTTAAATTTTTTCTTTTAAAAATGGAACAGAGCATGTTCAGAAATTTTAGTATTGTGCCAAATATCATGTTTGGCAGAGGTTCTTTTAATCAGCTTAAGGATATTCTTGCCCCTCATCGGGTGAATCATGATTCGTATTTCGTTTTTGTTCTGGATGATGTCTTTAAGGGAAAGTCTCTGGAGAGCAGATTACCTCTGCAGGATAATGATTTGAAACTGCTTGTAAATGTCGATGACGAACCCAAAACCAGCTATATAGACGCTCTTGTGCAAAAGATTCGTGACTACAGCGATGTCAAACCAGATGGCATCGTCGGCCTCGGCGGAGGCGCCACCATGGATATTGCCAAGGCTATCTCTCTGATGCTCAACAATCCTGGATCATCGGCCGATTACCAGGGCTGGGATCTGATCCAAAACCCTTCTGTGTATCATGTCGCCGTTCCTACTTTAGCGGGAACAGGTGCAGAAATTTCCCGCACCGCCATTTTGACCGGGCCGGTGAAAAAACTCGGAATAAATTCCGACTATACCTTGTTTCATCAGATTGTCCTCGATCCCGAACTCCTTGCAGGAGTGCCAAAGGAGCAGTGGTTTTATACCGGCATGGATTGTTATATTCACGATGTTGAATCCTTGAATGGCACTTTTATCAATGAATTCAGTAAAGCGTATGGTGAAAAGTCAATCCAGCTTTGCCGACAGGTCTTTCTGGATGATCATCCGGAAAAAGATGACAAGCTAATGATGGCCTCCTATTTCGGCGGGATGAGCATCGCCTATTCCCAGGTCGGCGCCTGCCATGCGCTCTCTTATGGCTTATCCTACGTTCTTGGTATCCACCACGGCATTGGCTGTTGTATTGCTTTTGATTACCTTGAGGATATTTATCCGGAGGGTGTCGCAGAGTTCAGAACAATGATGGAGAAACATCAGATAACGCTGCCGAGAAACCTCACTACCAATATGGATCAAGATGCACTGGATTTGATGGTGACGACGGCCTTAAATCTCGTGCCGCTATGGGAAAACTGTTTAGGCCCGGATTGGCAGAAGAAGATGACCCGTGAACGGTGTCTTGAACTCTACCGGCGAATGTAATCTTGACTGATTTAGATCAAAATAAGACAGCTCGACGACCATCAGCGCCCCTGTGGAAAGGGGTGAAAAGGGCGATGCCCATTGTTCTCGGCTATGTTCCCATCGGTTTTGCCTACGGCGTCCTGGCCGGTAAAAGTGGCTTGTCGGAGACCAATACCATCTTGATGTCTCTTATTGTTTTTGCCGGTTCAGCTCAATTTATAGCCGTCGGCTTATTCGCCAGTGGCACCGGGGCTGCCGCGGTAATCCTCACTACCTTTGTGGTTAATCTACGCCATATGTTGATGGCTGCGTCGCTGGCACCGTATCTCACTGGTTGGAAAAAGCGCTATCTTGCTTTTTTCTCCTTTGAGCTGACCGATGAAACTTTTGCCCTGCATTCCACGGCAACGAATGATCTCAGTGAGTGCCGCCTTGAAGCACTCTCCCTCAATATAACGGCTCAGGTTTCCTGGGTCCTTGGCACGATACTTGGGATAGTGGCTTCCGGCCTGATAGGTGATATAAAACCCCTGGGGCTGGATTACGCTCTGGCTGCAATGTTTATTGGTCTTTTGGTTGCGCAGTGCAAATGTCCTGTTCGGGTTATCACAGCTATCCTTTCAGGGGGGATTGCCACACTATTATATCTTGCCGGTTGGCATCAATTTTATATCATCGTTGCAACTGTTGTCGCAGCAACTCTGGGCCTGGGGGTTGAACTGTGGATCAAACGCTGATCTTCTGGACCATTGTCGGCATGGCGGTTGTTACCTATCTGCCCCGGCTGCTGCCCACGCTTTTTCTCAGTGGCAGGACCTTGCGACCGATTATCTCCTCCTGGTTACGGCTTGTACCGCCGGCTGTTCTTGCTGCCATGCTTGTTCCTTCACTGCTTGTTAGAGAAGATTCTATTGACCTTAATTTTAACAACCTGTTTTTCTGGGCCGCCCTTATTGCTTTTCCCGTGGCGTGGAAATGGAACAGTCTTTTTGCAACGGTGATTGTCGGTATGGGGCTGGTTGCTCTAGGCCGTTACCTCGGCCTGGGGATGTAGAAGTTGATGCTTCACGCGCTCTCAGACTCTGACTGTAGATTAATTGTCCAGCCACTATTGCAATGGTTTCGAAAAACCAAGCGAGATCTCCCCTGGCGTAAAACCTATAATCCGTATCATATCTGGATTTCTGAAATAATGCTCCAGCAGACCCAGATGGACCGAGGGGTCGCCTATTTTCTTCGCTGGATTGATCGGTTTTCAGATGTGCAGGCGGTGGCTGAGGCAAAAGAACAGGAAATCCTCAAGTATTGGGAAGGACTTGGTTATTATGCCAGGGCCAGAAATTTACATAAGGCCGCAAAGATTATTGCCAGTGATTTCGAGGGCGAGGTCCCTTGTGAATATCAACGTTTGCTGACCTTGCCGGGGATCGGTCCCTACACCGCGGCCGCTATTGCCAGTGTTGCTGGGAACTATGATGTGCCGGTGATTGATGCTAATGTCGCCCGCGTCTATGCCAGGCTCTTTAATATCGGAAAACCGGTTAAAGACCCAAAGGTGCAAAAACTTCTCGCTGCAATTGCTGAAAAACTTTTACCGCTTGGGCAGGCAAGGGCCTATAACCAGGCTTTGATGGATCTTGGCGGCTTGGTCTGTACGCCGAAAAATCCTGATTGTTCCAAATGTCCTGTTGCCGGATCGTGCAAGGCCTTAAAAGAGGGGACGGTTGCAGAGCGGCCGGTGGTCGCGAAAAAAAAGAAGATAATCACCGAATATTGGCTGGCCGGTATTATCCAGTGGAACGACAAGATTTATATTCAGCAGCGCAAGGTTGATGATGTCTGGGGTGGACTCTGGGAGTTTCCCGGCGGTCAAGTGACGGAAGGGGAGCCTGGCAACAAGGTTGTTTCCACCATTTTAGCAGCAACTGGCTTGTCCGTTACTCTGGTAAAACCTATCACCAAGGTCGTTCATCAATACACCCATCATAAAATAATTCTACATTGCTTTCTCTGCTCTCTGGCAGGAGATCAATCTGACCCCGTCCTACGTTCGGCCTGCAGGTATCAGTGGATACAGCCAGAACAACTTGAACAATTCGCCTTTCCGGCAGGTGCCAGAAAATTGCTTGAGTATATCAAAAAAAAGCATCCCTCTCTCCTTGCCAGCCATTTCCGAATCTAATTCTTGTAACATAAAAATTTACAGGCATTCTTCATTGTCGCCAAAATTGACATTTCTGCCTTGAAAGGTAAGAATACTCGCTAGTAGTGGTTAAAATTGTAAGGTGCTAACATTTATGTAGGGAGGATGTTATGGATCGCCGTGATTTTATAAAAAATATGGGTAGTATCATTGCCGGATCGACACTTGCTTTCGGAAACTACACAAATGTTCTCGCCGCTGCCGGGCTTTCTGACCCCGCCTACGATCTTGTCGCTGTGAGAGGAGGAGAACCGGAGTTGATGTTCGACAAGGCTATTGGTTCACTCGGTGGCATGCAGGCGTTTGTGCCCAAAGGCAGCAGGGTTGTGGTTAAACCAAACATCGGCTGGGATGTGACGCCGGAGCGTGGAGGCAACACCAATCCAAAACTTATTTCGCGTATTATTGAACATTGTCTGACTGCAGGGGCGAAAGAAGTTTCTGTGTTCGACCATACCTGTGATCCCTGGGCACAGTGCTACAAAAACAGCGGCATTGAAAAAGCTGTTAAGGATGCCGGAGGAAGGATAGTCTCTGGGGATAGTGAAGGCTATTATCAGCAGGTCAGCATACCCCATGGGCGACGACTCACCGAAGCCAAGGTGCACGAACTTCTTCTTGATGCCGATGTTTTTATCAACGTGCCTGTTTTAAAGCACCACAGTTCCTCGATGGTCACTATCGGAATGAAAAACCTGATGGGGGTGGTGTGGGATCGCGGGTACTGGCACCGAAACGACCTGCATCAATGTATCGCCGATTTCGCTTCGTATCGCAGACCAACGCTCACGGTGGTCGATGCCTACAACGTCATGAAGCAGAATGGACCGCGTGGGGTTTCTACTGCAGATATTATGAACATGAAAACACTGATCATCTCAACGGATCCTGTTGCCGCTGATGCCGCTGCAGCAAAATTTTTTGGCACTGATCCAGCCGACATTCGTTATATAGAGCTTGCAGCCGGGATGAATCTTGGACAGATCGATCTATCCGGGTTGTCGATTAATCGCATCAAAATGTAAACCATGCAAATAAAGAAGCTTAAACCACTTCGTGTGGGCGTATCTATTACTTTCTTTTTGCTGGTGAGCGTGCTATTTCTCGATTTCGGCAACATAGTCGCACCATCTTTTACCAGAGGGCTGCTGCACCTTCAGTTTGTTCCCGCATTCATGCAATTTGTTGAGAATTCGGCTCTCAGTGCAACCGGTTTCATTGCAATCCTTGTTCTGACCATTTTCTTTGGTCGTGTTTACTGCTCAACCATCTGTCCTCTCGGAACATTTCAGGATGTGATCGGTTTCATAGCCCGAAAGAAAAGAAAACGAAGCCGCTTTCGATTCACGAAGCCGAAAAAGGTCATTCGGTATTCAATTCTTATCCTCACTGTTCTCCTGTTGCTCACCGGCAGCGGCTTGTTGCTCAATTTTCTCGATCCGTTCAGCGTCTTTGGCCGGATAGTGTCGAACCTTGTCCGTCCGGTTGTGCTGGTGGTGAATAATATAGCCGCAAGCACGCTTGAGCACTTTGGCATGTACACGATCTCCCGGAAACAATGGGCGGTTATAGCACCCTTATCCGTTGGAGTCTCGCTGGTGATGCTCTTGCTTGTTGGATTTCTTGCGGCTCTCCGTGGTCGCCTGTACTGCAACACCATCTGCCCCGTGGGTGCGCTGCTGGGTCTTATGGCCAGAATAGCATTTGTGCAGATCCGTATGCATCCGGAAAACTGTACGGGTTGCAGAAGATGTGAATACGTGTGCAAGGCAAGCTGTATTGATCTTAACGAAATGGCAGTGGACAACAGTCGCTGCGTTGCCTGTTATAATTGTCTTGCTGCCTGTCCAAAGGGCGGACTTCAGCTGGAAAAAAGATTGCGAAAAAGGGATGACGCTACCGCGCCTGACCAGACGCGCCGTGATTTCATTTGTCACTCTGGTGTCTCTCTGCTGGCATTGACCGGGTTGATTGAACCACCCAAGACTATTCTCCAGAGTAAGCCGACAAAAATTCCCGAAGCTGTCACATGCCCTGTATCGCCGCCGGGTTCTGTCAGCATTGCCCGTTTCACCTCAATATGTACAGCCTGCCATCTCTGTGTCAGTAGTTGTCCATCAAGGGTGCTTGCTCCCTCATCTCTGGAATTTGGCCTGTCCGGTCTCATGCAGCCACGTATGAATTTCCACGCGGCTCATTGTAATTATGAATGTACGATCTGTATGGAGATCTGTCCCACCGGGGCTCTTTTACCACTTAAGGTAGAAGAAAAAAAACTTACCCAGACCGGCGTTGCAAAATTCATCAAGGACAATTGTGTGGTCTACACCGACAACACAACCTGTGGCGCCTGTTCTGAGCACTGCCCGACCAAAGCAGTCAATATGGTGCCGTATCAAAATCCATTACACAACAAGCCGCTTGTCATCCCGGAAGTCAACACTGACTACTGCATTGGTTGTGGTGGTTGCGAACACGCCTGCCCCACCAAGCCATACAAAGCGATCTTTGTCGATGGCCATCCGGTACACAAGTTCGCAAAGAAACCGGTGGTGAAAAAGATCGAGAAAGATGCTGACAATAAAGAAGATTTCCCTTTCTGAAATTTATTCCGATGCACAATTTAACGCCTCTTTTACCTTAGCAGCTAAATCTTTTTTGGAAAAAGGCTTCTGGATGAAGTTTACGCCTTTATCGAGCACACCGTGGTGGGCTATGACATTTGCTGTATAGCCGGACATAAACAGGCGGTTAAGATTCGGATAGAGTAATAAAAGGTTTTTAGCCAGGTCCCGACCGTTCATTTCAGGCATCACCACATCAGTCATCAGCAGGTTGATATGGCCGGCATACTTGCTGGCCAGGCGGATGGCTTTGCCGGGGGAACTGGCCGCCACCACATTGTAACCCAGCAGTTCGAGCATTGTAGTGGTCATTTTCAGAATCGCAGCCTCATCTTCCACCAGCAGGATGGTCTCATGGCCGCGCGCGTCTGGTTTTGCCAGACTGTCCTCACGAACCTGCATGGGTTTGCCGATATGCCGGGGGAGATATATCTTGAAGGTCGTTCCCTGACCAGGCTCGCTGTAGACGTTGATGAAGCCGTCGTTCTGCTTGACAATCCCGTAGACCGTGGCCAGTCCCAGGCCGGTACCTTTTCCCTGCTCCTTGGTGGTAAAAAACGGTTCGAAGATCTGTGCCTGTGTTTTCTGGTCCATGCCGCAGCCATCGTCGCTGACGGCCAGCAGCACGAACTCGCCGGGTGCAAAGCCCACATGCTCCGAACAGTACTCGTCATCGAAGACAGCCGCCCCTGTTTCGATGGTAATCTTGCCCACATCGGCAATGGCATCCCGGGAATTGACACACAGGTTTGCCAACATCTGGTCGAGTTGCGATGGGTCTATATAGACTGAAGCCAATTCCTTGCCCGGACGCCAAGCCAGGTCGATGTCCTCTCCGATAAGCCGACGGAGCATCTGGAGCATCCCTTCAAGGGTCTGGTTCAGGTCGAGCACTCTGGGCGCCATCGTCTGCTTCCTGGCAAAAGCCAGCAATTGCCGGGTCAGGTCTGCGGAACGCTGGCCGGCTTTTCTGATCTCCTCCAGGCTGTTATAAATCGGCAGAGCCGGGTCCAACTTTTCCATGATCATCTCCGCATGGCCAAGGATCACCCCCAGCATGTTGTTGAAGTCATGGGCCACGCCACCGGCAAGACGACCGACGGATTCCATTTTCTGGGCCTGTTGCAATTGGGCCTGCAGTCGGTCCTTTTCCTCTTCAGCCACTCTATGTTCGGTGATATCAAGAATGACACCGTCATAGAGGAGATTACCAGCTATCTCAGTAGGAGATGAAAGCCCTGATATCCAGACGACCTCACCGGACGGTTTGATAAGCTTCCCCTCATAATGCCATTCACCTTTACGGCTTATTGTTTTTTCAATGTTTGCGAGAAAATCCTGACGATGATCCGGATGAATTGCCGCAGTGAACCTCTCAAAAAAACCCTCAGGTTCGGGGTCGAGGCCCAGAAGATTTTGAACCTGACCAGTGACATACGACACCTTTCTGGTCCCGTCCCGACCAGCGACAAACTGAAAGACAAGTCCCGGCAGTCTCAATGATATCTCGGACAACAGCTTGTCTTTGTGGCGGATTTCTTCCTCTGCTATTTTTCGCTCCGTGATGTCGTTGACAATACAGGCAAACTGATTTGGCGCTGGTCGGAATGCCGTTGTCTCAAAATATTTCTTCAGTTCAGAAGAATAGTTTTCAAAGTGCACAGGTTCCCCGGAAAGAGCCACCCTGCCATAGGTTTCGATCCAATATTTCTCCGTACCGGGCAACAAATCCAACACCGTTCGTCCGACTATCTTTTCCGCAACCAGACCGGTCATCCGCTCAAATGAGGGATTGACGGTGAGGAAACGGTAATCAATGGGTGCGCCTTTGTCGTCACAGATGATTTCATGGAGAGCAAATCCTTCCAGCATCTCTCTGAAAAGAAGCTGATAGTCTCTCTCGGCTTTTTTATGGGCGGAAACGTCGCGATTGATGGAAAGGATCGATTCCACACGGCCTTCGGCGTCATGTTCCGGGACAAGACGCCAGTTATTGATTACTTGTCCGTCTCGGCCTTCAAAAGAGAACTCAAGCTCAAGGGGAATGTCCTCATCAAAGGCCTTTTTGATGGATTTTTCCCAGAAGATACATTTTTCCTCAGGAAAACCTAACTGGCGATGGGTCTTGCCGATGAATTGTGCAGCATCCATACCCACCAGATCAAAAATGTTCTCCGAGACAAACAGATGCCGGCCATCACGGTCAAAACGAGAGACGATATCGGGCATCCCCTCAACCAGAGCGCGGAGCATCTCAACGTTTTCGCGCAGGGCTGTCTCAGACTTTCTCCTTTCGGTTATATCCAGAATTACACCCTGAATCTTGACAGGATTGCCAAATTCATCCCTCTCCAGTTCTCCAAGCGAGTTGACGGTTTTTCGCTCACCTCTGTCTGCTGTGATAATGTCATATTCAAGATTGTAGGGCACATTATTCTCAATAAGATCGACAAGGGCCTGACTGACCCGCTCTCTTTCCGGAATACAACTTTCAACTGTCTCTACGGTGAGAGAGGAGGTGTCACCGACGAAACCAAACATTCGTATAGCCTCAGAGGAACCATGGAACTCCTGGGTGACAATATCATAGTCCCAGTTGCCAACTTTGCCGAGCTGCTGCGCTTTGATGTATTTGCTGTTTGCATCAGCGAGCTTCTTCTCTATCAATTCTCGCCGCTGAATTTCCTCTTGCAGATAGTACGTTCGCTGAGCCACCTTCCTTTTCAGATACCACAGTCCGGTGAGAGTGAGAAGAAAGAGAATAGGGATCAGCAGCTGCAGGCTTTGTTTGATAATATCACTTACTGGAACCTCGGGTTGCGGTAATATAGGGGTGAACCATTTTTGGTAGAGGCTGTTGTAGGTGCCGTTGACATAGAGAACTGCCAGCCCCTCGTTCAAGAGAGAAAGCAGATGCTGGTTGCCTTCGGGGACGGCAAAGCAGAATTTCTGTTCGAAGCCCTCAAGTTTCATGGAAACTGGTTTGAGGGAAGAGATCTGTTTCTCTTGTACGGCGACGATGTTGGTGAGTCCGAGTTCTTTGATGATCTCAAGGCCGACTATCTGCTGGACAACGATGGCGTCATGTTTTCCGGCAGCGAGCAGCAGGAAGGCCTCTCCAAAAGAAGGTGTGGTAATTATGTTGTCGGTCAAGTTGTTACGCAGAATGTAGTCATGAGCAGTGTCGCCCTGCATCACCAAAACCTCTTTGTCTTTCAGGTCGGAAATCGTCTTGATTTCATGATATCCCTTCCTTACAAAGACAGTGCCACTCATTTTAAGGTATGGCGCAGTAAAATCGTAAATTTTGTCCCGCTCTCGGGAGTAGGATACCAGCGGGAGTACATCAAGCTCACCTCTGGCCAGCTCCTCCTTGATTTGATTCCAGGGGGCCACCTTGAAGTCGACACTAAGACCGGCGGCACGAACTGCCGCAGTGAGCAGATCGACAGAAAAACCGCCTGCTGTGCCATCGGGATGTACTATCGCAAACGGTGGATAATCGAGTTCACTGGCAGATTGCAGATGAGTTGTATCCCCGGCTGAGGAGGTTGTGGCAAGGGATATTGACAGAGATGGTGTTATGAATAAAAAAACCAGTAGTGCTAGAGAAGACGATGAGAGATGCTTGAGTGTTGTGGATATTGCCATATTGAATTGAAGTCTTATTTGAATATTGATTAATTGAGAGAAAGAACACTATCTGTAGTTTACACCAGGAAAGTAATAATAGCCAAAAAGTAGCAAGGAACAGGTGGCAAGCCTTGCCTCATATCTCACGTCTAAAAAAACGTTCCGGCCTTTTTCATTTCTTCACCCAACTCCAGTGTCTTGTACCTGAACTGTTTCAGGTAACATCAACAGTGCCCCGAAAAAAAAACAGGCACCACCAACAAGGGTGAACACAACGGAAATAATAGCAGCATCAAATCCAAAACCACTGGCTGGCACATAGGAGAAAAGGACTAGGGGCTGTTCGAATCGATATGTATTGGTACGTTAGCGGTCTTATCTTTGTGATTCACGGATTTCTCTTCACTTGTTGTTCGTGCTTCCACTGTGCTCAGTGATGAAAGCCGGAAGCATCTTCACTGCTGAGTGGTTGCTGCATTTTATGCTTTGCCAGGTATTCAAGTGCCGCCTGCATATCTTTTAGAAGCAGACTGGCAAGATCGCGGCTTACCCCGTGGCGTACCAGTATTCGCTGTATGGCTTGATCCTGACAGTTTGCAGGTAATGCATAGGCTGGGACTTGCCAGCCTCGGCTGCGCAGACGATCGGCAAAATCAAACAGGCTAAAGCCGGTATCTACACCATCTTTTATTTTCCAGCACAGGGCGGGTATGCCACCGTCTTCATTGCCATTATAGATGATTTCAAACGGTCCCAACTTTTCAATTTCAGCGGCGAGGTATTGAGCGGTTTTATAACAGGCACCATGAATTTTGCTATATCCTTCCCGGCCCAGGCGTAGAAAATTATAATACTGGCAGACAATCTGGCCGCCGGGGCGGGAGAAATTAAGAGCAATATCCCGCATATTTCCTCCCAGATAGTTGACCCAGAAGACCAGTTCCTCAGGAAGATCCTGAGGCTCACGCCAGATAACCCACCCGACACCCAAAGGGGACAAACCGAACTTATGCCCGGAAGAATTGATTGATTTCACACGGGGCAGACGAAAATCCCAAATCAGTTCAGGTGCGCAGAATGGTGCCAGGAAGCCACCGCTCGCCCCATCAACGTGGATGGGGATATCGATGCCGGTTTTTTCCTGGTATGCGTCAAGAGCCTTGGCAACTTCTTGAACTGGCTCGAATTGACCGGTGAAAGTGACTCCCAATGTCGGGACAACACCGATGGTGTTCTCATCGCATCTGGCTATAACTTCTTGTGCTGTCATCAATAGGCGACCATTTTCCATCGGTATCTCACGATGTTCAATATCCCAGTAACGGGTGAATTTATGCCAGCAGATCTGCACCGGGCCGGAGATCATGTTCGGTTTATCGATGGATTTGCCTTCAGCCTTGCGCCTTGCCTCCCAGCGACGTTTCATCGCCATGCCGCCAAGCATTGCTGCTTCACTTGAACCGGTGGTCGAGGTTCCCACTGCCTTGTCAGCTAAGGCAGGAGAATTCCAGAGATCGGCAAGCATGCGAATACAGCGGGCCTCAATTTCGGCCGTCTGCGGATATTCATCCTTATCGACCATGTTTTTGTCGATACACTCATCCATCAACTTATGAATTTCAGGCTCTTCCCAGGTTTGGCAGAATGTGGCCAGATTCTGACGGGCATTGCCATCCAGCATCAACTCATCATGTACTGCTGTATAAATTCTGCGAGGATTTTCTTCAGAGGTTGGAAATCTGTTTTTGGGCAGACCAATATCAGACATTTTGTTGCCGTAAAGGTCGTCATAGTTGTTGGTTTTTATATTATTTTTGTTACGTGCAGCCATATTGCCTCCAGAGTTTATAAAATGCAGGGCGTAGATTTATGTGTGGGCTTCTGTATTTATTGCGCCATGAACGATACCTAATACTCTCATCAATTCCTATCAAAAGATTTTTTTAAACAACAGTTGGTAGAAGGTTTAATGAGAATTGTTCTTGAAACTTGCCGATCAAGCTGTAAAAAGCTAAAATTTGTTAATATAAATATAGTGGTCCCGGAAAGGAATAGAGGGCACTTGATACTTAAACCCTTTGTGATGTTTTTAAAATAGCTCTCTTCCTCGCCTTAAAAAACGGGTCGAGCGCGAATTACAGAAAACAGAACACTTTAACAGGGCCATTCTCGATTCTCTCACTGCCCATATGGCCATCCTGGATGAGCATGGCTGCATCATCCGGGTGAATGCAGCATGGCGGCGTTTTGCGATGAATAATGGCATGAAAAGTCCAGGGTTCGGGGTGGGGGATAACTATCTGACTATCTGCAATACAGCCACGGGGCCATACGGAGATGATGCCAGGGCTATTGCTACTGGAATGCAGGCGGTCAGCAATGGAACACTGTCCGAATATCAGCAGACGTATGAATGCAGCAGCAACGATACCAGGCGTTGGTTCACCATGCGTGTCAACCGGGTAGAAAATATGAATCCATCCAGGGTGATCGTCGCCCACAAAGATGTGAGTGATCTTAAAAGTACCGAAGAAGTCCTGCTCCAGCTTTCCCAGAAAGACGGCCTCACCGGTTTGACCAACCGCCATCACTTTGACGAGACCTTGAAAAAGGAGTGGGCCAGAGCCAACCGCAACCAATCGAACCTATCCCTGCTCATGCTGGATATCGACCACTTTAAGCTGTATAACGACCAGTATGGTCATCTTATGGGCGACGACTGTCTCCAGAACGTCGCTTGCCTGCTTGAGAAGCACCTTAATCGGCCGACGGATCTGGCCGCTCGCTATGGTGGTGAGGAGTTTGTCGTTTTACTCACCGATACGGACATGAAAGGAGCATGCCATATCGCCGAACAGATCAGAGCCGCCGTTGAAACATTGGCCATTCCCCAACGCAAATCAGAGGTCGGTCCTGTTGTGACGATCTCCATTGGCGCTGGTACCATCCAGGCGAACTCTACGGCTGCCCCGGCATCGCGATCCACTTAGCGGACACTGCTCTGTACCATGCAAAAAACAACGGGCGAAACGCCATTGCCCATAGTTGAATTCGATCTTAAGCCGAAAAAACGCCAAATAATGGAGTTTCCTGAAACGTTAGATAGTAGCAGGCTCATTTATGCACGACATGGTCACCTGGTTTTTTCCCTGTTCTTTGCTTTTATAACAAGCGGCATCTGCTGTGCGCATTAATTGTGAGAACATCACCTCGTTGTTATGGTTGAAGGCAATGCCGATACTGGCGCTGAGACCATCATAATTGAGTTGATCCGAAAAGGTGATCTCATTTATACCCCGAAGAATGTCAGCGGCGAGCTTCTCAAGTTCTTTGATATCATCAAGGAAGAGGAATGCCACAAATTCGTCTCCACCTAGGCGGGCAATGACATCATCTGCACGAAGCGATTTTACCAAAATGTCAGCAACCTCCCGTAATGCACGGTCTCCGACTTGATGACCAAGTGTGTCGTTGAGTGGTTTGAAGTTATCGAGATCGATAAATAACATTGCTACACCATGACGTGACAGAGGCAAACGAATTTCGAATTGATTTTCAAATTCTTCGCGATTGAGTAAACCTACAAGAGCATCATGGGTTGCTCGATAATGCATGGTATGGGTAAGTTTAAAGTTCTGCTGTAGCGTGGTGTTGGTCTGACGACCAGCACGTGCCATAACCAGAATATACAGCACAAACATAACAGAAAGTGAATAGTAAGTGGTTTCTCTATAGGTGAGCAGCTTAATGATAGCGATCAAACATGATGGGTACATGAACAACCTAAATGTTGGCAAATCAACAGCGTGGGTCCCAGAAGCAGCGGCTGTCAAACCAACAATGGAAAAGAAAATTAAGAGTTGGTAGGCGACTGGACTATCCTCAAAAAACAGCCACATTGCCAAACCATTAAGCAGACCCGAGGCGAGGCTCATTAAGCGATAGCTGTTAAGCCAGAACCAGAATGTCCGGCTCTCTTTTCTTTTGCTATATCCGAAACATAATGTCAATCTGATGACGGCAATCAGAAGGCCGGCGAAGGTCCAGAAAAACAAAGATTCCGAGGGAACCTGAGACCAGAGGGTGCAGGCAAGAACTACGACAACAGCAAAGCTTCCGATTGCCGAAGGTGGAGCGTTCCCGTAGAGGAAGTCCAGCATATGTGCAGAAATCCACTGTTGATTTGTTGCACCATATACTGTCTGTGTTTTTTTCATAATGGCTAATGATTTTCTATGTTGAGACGTTTGATCTCGTGACTTGCTGCCTCAATTGCTGGAGCCATGGCTTTTGTTTGACTACAATTATTAGTTAAAAAGAGTTTTATTCTATTTGATTTGACTCGTACACATGGACCCCGAGGACCAATTCTTTGCGAGCTGCTTGCACCATAAATTGAGCAACTTTTTGCGCCCCAACTGGTCTATACTTCTTCAAGGGACCCAGCAAAATAAGTTTCAACAAAGGAGTCAGGATAACAGCTATTTTCTCACCAAGGCGGAATTCTTCTCGTGGTCCCAGCAGTAGCGACGGTCGAATAATGTGTAAACAGGGATATTCTAATTTTTGTAAAGCAAGTTCCATTTCTCCCTTGACCCGATTGTAGAAAACTTTTGAATCTTTATTAGCACCCATCGCTGAAATTACCAAGAACTGTTCAGCACCCTGTTTTCTCATCAATTCTGCAACTGTAACTACCAGTGAATAATCAATTTTCTTAAATGCCTCTTGAGATCCGGCTTTCTTAATGGTCGTTCCTAAACAGCAATAGACATCATTAACGTGGATGCCTGATATTATCGGCAAAAGGTTATCGAATGTTGTTATGATTATTTTAAGCTTACGGTGAGTTTTGAGGAGTGGTTTTCTTGCGAGAGCGATTACTTCTGAATAGTGGTCATCATCGAGAAGTGCCTGGAGGCATAATCGACCGACTAAACCTGTTGCTCCTACTATGAGTGCATTACAGGTGTTCATTACTTTTTATCCTTCGGTTAAAAAATGACAATCTGCGGGGGTGGTAAGTAACTCCATACTGAAAACGCCTTCCTGATTCTTTGTCGCTATCTGCTGTTCATGCTCAAGGCCTTGATTTGAAAAATCAACCGGCCAGGACACCAGTATCTTCGAGGAGAATCTCCAGTTCGGCGAGATCGATTTCAGAAAGGTTGAGGTGCTGGAACTCCTCGCTTGCCGACAGAACCAAAGAGGGATCTTTTGCCAAGCCGATGCCAAGCTTGATGCAAGTCATATTACTGAGACGAACGAGCAGAAGCAGATTGTTCTTTGCGTCAAAATCAATTTTGTTGTGGTCTCTGGCAATGACGCAGTATTCTTCAGGCATATTCCATTGCTTCATGAGGCTATATCCCTGTTCTGAATGCAGAAGGTTCATGGCTTCCATGATTAACTCGTTGGTAATAGGTAGATTCTTATTCTTTTCTTTCATCTGATCAACCACCATCAGGACGAATAGTTTGCCCACGTCATGAAAAAGTCCGGCAAAAAAGGCGTGGCTTTTACATTCATCGAGTTTACATCGCTTTGACAACCACTGCACTCCGAGAGCACAGCCCACTGAATGTTGCCACAATTTGTGCATAAGGATATTCAGATCCTTGTTCTTACTCCGAAATTGATTTTTGGTCGCAGCCAGAAGGGTTATGCGTCCCACCTCCCGCATGCCAAGTCGGACTATAGCGGCCCTGACGGTCATGATTTCAGCAAGTCCATGATAAAACGAAGAGTTCGCCATTTGTAAAACCTGGCTTGAGAGTGACTGGTCCTTGCAAATGAGGCTCTCCAGCGATCGCATATCTGGTTCCTTTTTCACAAGTTCCCGCTGGACCTTTAAAGCTGCCGAACTCAATACCGGCAATACGATGTTTCCTGTTTCGATATACTGTTTTATAACATCTAAAAATGAAATTTTTTGCTGCATGTTACTATTCTCCAGAAAGGCGACGTATTTCAGCCAGAGGCCTGGGTTTGTTTAATTTCGGCAGGCAGCGTAGAATCTCTTCAATACTGGTTGTGCCTGCGGCGGCCTTTACCAGGCCATCTTCCAGCAAGGTGATCAGGCCGGAATGTTCAATACTGATTTTCCGTATTTCGTGGCTGGTTTTTTGCTCAAGTATGGCATCCCGGACCAGCTCATTGAGCACCAGCAGTTCAAAGACACCCACTCTGCCTTTATAGCCAGTCTGTTTACAATCTGAACAACCTCGTCCTTTCCTGAATCTTGCTCCCATGAGGTCAGTGGCCGAAAGCCCCATCCTTTGTAGTTGAATCGGCGTTGGTTTTACCTCTTTGGCACAGGAGTCACAAACCCGGCGCAATAATCTTTGGGCCAGTACGCTGACAATGGTAGACGAAACCAGAAAGGGTGCAATATCCATATTGAGCAAGCGGACAAGACCGCCAATACTATCTTCGGTATGAAAGGTACTCAAAACCTTATGGCCGGTCAAGGCCGACTGCATTGCCATTTCCGCGGATGCATGATCCCTGATTTCACCTATCAGGATCACGTCAGGATCCTGTCGAACGATATGCCGCAGGGTCTCTTCAAAGGTCATATTGATAGACGGATCGATTGAGCATTGGGCAATACCGTCAATGACATATTCTACAGGTTCTTCTGCTGTTATAATACTTATCTGTGGATTTTTGATATGGTTAATACAGCTGTAGACAGTGGAGGTCTTCCCAGATCCCGTGGGACCGGTGACCAGCAGCACACCACTTGGTTGATAAACTGCTTCCTCCATAAATTTAGCCAGCATATTTGGTGCCATACCAATGGTATGAATATCCAAGAGTTCTCTTTTTTGCTTAAGCAGCCTGAAAACAACTTTTTCTCCGTAGATAGTAACAAAAAATGACACTCGAATATCAATGCTGCCCTCATCGTACTCGAAAAGGATCCGCCCACCTTGATGTCGGCGCTTTTCAGAAATGTCGCCACCACTCATAATTTTTATTCGACTCGTTAAAGTCGGTATGATATCGACAGGAAAATCTTTATAATGTCGCAGAACACCGTCTTCACGAAAACGAACCTGCAGGCGATCTGATTGAGGCTCTATGTGAATGTCACTGCAATCTTCTTTGATTGCATTAATAATCATGGCGTTAACGATGCCAACCACCGTCTTGGCATCGACATTAATGGTTTTGCCGGTAGCCAGATTTGTCAGCAATTTAATTGTATCGCCCAGAGATTTTTTCTCGGCGATTGCCGGGCTCATTTTGTCTCCAAAAAACTTCTTTGCGACATCGATACATTTTTTGTCAAGTGGATCGGCAAAAGCCACAAGAGTAGTATCGGCTGAGGTTTCAATTGGAACAAACTGGTACTCAATTATAGTTTTTATGGGAACTTTGTTAAAAAGAGCCTTGTTCACTAAGGACACATTGACATCTATTAATGGAAAACCAAGCTGAAGTGAAAGAATTCTGTTAAATACTTTCTCCTCAATAAAATTGTATTTGATCAGGATTTCACCAAGTTTAAGATCCTTCTCCCTTTCTTTTTGGATATTAAAGGCGGCGGTTAAGTCATCTTCAGAAAGATGTCCCAGTTCAACAAGCAGCTCCCCAATGCGGATGGACATACTGCTGTCCAGCATTGCTTTTCGCACCATTTCTTCAGAAATAAATTTCAGGTCCTTAAGGACGTTGACGAGAGACATCGGAGTTGCCAGTTTCTGCAGTATTCGGGCGGCGTGCTTAACCTGACTCTCACTTACTGTTCCAGATTTTAGAAGAAGTGAAACAATTTCCCCGTATTCTTTTTTCTGCTCGTTTTGCATCAATTCCCACCAGAAAATAAACTATTACTTAAAAGACTGTCTCAATCGGCCCAGGTTAAAAAATACTCAAAGAGGTTAAATGATATAACAGAAATTTTCCGAAGAGCAAATGATCGTGATATTATCGCCACCATCGCCACAGCAATTGACCTGCAGAGCGCGGCCATTCAGATACTTCTAATAACAGTACTCAGGCTTCTCAGGAAATTATCGAAATGAATGAAAAAGTCGCACAAAGTTCGATTGTAGCAACTGATATCTCGCGTAAAATTGCATTAAACAATCGCCTCTCACAGGAGAGGAGCTAGAACAGCTCCCAGGGTAAGAAAAGTACTTCAGAAGTATCCCAACTTAGAAAGTTTCAGGGATATAGTTGGCAGATTTAAAAGTTAAAGGCAATGGCTAATCGGCAAGATATTGAAGCTCCACCGGACAATGATCTGAGCCTAAAACTTCATTTAAAATAGCGGCATTTTGCACCTTTGCTTTTGCCGCATCGCTTACACAAAAATAGTCAATACGCCAACCAATGTTCTTTGCCCGGGCGTTGAACCGGTAACTCCACCAGGTATATTGATCTGGTTCCTGGTTGAACATGCGAAAGGTATCGACAAAGCCAGCGGCGACAAAACTGTCCATCCATGCCCGTTCTTCCGGGGTAAAACCGGCATTTTTAACGTTGGCTTTGGGATTCTTCAGGTCGATTTCCTTGTGGGCAACATTGAAGTCGCCGCATAGAATGACATCCTTTTTCAGCTCCAGTTCTTTGGCGAAATTGGTCAGTTTCTCGTTGAAGCGAAGCTTGTAGTCCAGACGTTTTAATTGTTCCGCACTGTTGGGGAAATAGATGTTTATAAGGTAAAAAGTAGCAAATTCCAGGGTCAGGACCCTGCCTTCACAATCAAACTCTGGATCTCCAAGCCCGTAGTGTACGGCAAGCGGCTCTATCCGGCTGTAGAAGGCCACTCCGGAATAGCCTTTTCGTTCGGCACTATGCCAGTAAGACGTGTAACCAGGAATGTTTTTCAGCTCTTCGGAGAGTTGGTCCGGTTGTGCTTTGGTCTCTTGTAGCCCGATGACGTCGGCGTCAAAGTCTGGCAACATATTGATAAATCCTTTCTTTTCTACCGCTCGTATGCCGTTGACGTTCCAGGAAACGATTTTTATCACTTTATTTTTATCCATCTTGGCTCCAGGTATCTTGCGGGGACGCACCCCTTGCTGCGGACATTTTTTCTCTAAAGGACAGATGTCACAGTGAGGACTGATCGGCTTGCAGATTGATTGACCAAAAGCAACAAGAAGGGAATTTACTCCGATCCAGTGTTTTTCCGGCAGTTTGCCCCGCAAGGCCATTTCAGTTTTCAGTGGACTATCTGTTTCGACATACTGCCATATATTCATAATCCTATGAACATGTGTGTCAACACAGATCGCCGGTTTTTGGAAGGCGACACTCATCACCAGGTTGGCAGTTTTCCTGCCGACTCCGGGTAAGGTGAGGAGTTCTTCAATAGTGTCCGGTATCTTGCCGTCGAACTGCTTGAGTTTTTCTGGTAACTGAGTGAGATGTCTGGCTTTGGTTTTGTAAAACCCTACCGGGTAGATGAGGGTGGCGATTTTATCTTCAGACAACTCCGACAGGGAATCAGCGTCCGGCGCGACTTTAAAGAGTCGTGCCGAAGCTTGCGCGGTGGTTTCGTCCTTGGTTCTGGCCGAGAGGATGGTAGCCACTAAAACCTTGAAGGGGTCTTTAGTTTGCACCGCTATCAGGTCGACCACCGGGACCTGTTTGTCACGAATAGCGGTTGCAACAGTTTTAAGAAACAAGTCAATATTGATGGTCATTGAACGGCTACCTCATTTATTGGTTGAACTTTTAAATCAATTATACGGCGAGAATACAGGTCACAGCATATCCGGTTCGAATTGAAGCGTGGCAAAGTAATCCTCAAGCCGTTCTGCCCGGCGGATAAGCTCTACTTTGCCGTCGGATCTCAACAGCAATTCTTTTGGCCGAAGGTTGCCGTTATAATTGAAACCCATGGCGCTGCCGTGAGCTCCAGTGTCATGGATGACAAGGGTGTCGCCATCTTTTATTTTGGGCAGTTGCCGTTGGACGGCAAACTTGTCATTATTTTCACAGAGCGAGCCGACCACATCAACGACTTCTGTTTCTGAATCGTCGTTTTTGCCAACCACGTCGATATGATGGTAGGCACCATACATTCCCGGACGCATAAGGCAACTCATCGAGGCATCAACTCCCACATAGGTTCGGTAGATATCTTTGCGATTAATTGCTTTGGTCACCAGGACTCCGTGCGGCCCAGTCATAAAACGGCCACTTTCCATATATAAGGCGGGTTCGTATCCATGCTTTGATCGAAATTTCTTAAAGAGCGCCGTGATATCCCTGCCCATGGCGGCAAGGTCCAGTCCGGCTACACCAGGCTGGTAGGGTATACCAAGACCACCTCCGATGTTTATAAATTCAAAGTTGATATCAAGCTCAAGGGAAATATCAGCGATAAGTTCCAAAAGCATCTCGCTGGTCTGTACCATATATTCATAGTTAAGCTCATTTGAGGCGAGCATGGTGTGGATGCCAAAGCGCTTGACTCCCTTTGCTTTGGCCTGGCGGTAAGCATCAATGATCTGGTCATCACTCACCCCGTATTTGGCTTCGACCGGTTTGCCGATGATGTCATTGCCGTTTCTTTTCGCTCCTGGATTATAACGAAAACAAATCAATTCCGGCATATTCGGTACCTTGGCCAGCAGACTCAGATCATCAAGGTTGAGAACAGAACCGCCATCTTTGGCTGCCTCGTTGAATTCCAGTTCGCTGGTATTGTTGGAAGTGAACATGATATCATCACCGCGACCACCAACCAGACGACTGAGTTGCAGTTCTGCAATGGAACTGCAATCAAAGCCAAAGCCCATATCCTTCATGATAGCGAGAATTTTGGGATTAGGCAGGGCTTTAACCGCATAGTATTCGCGAAAACAGTCAATGCCGGAAAACGCTTCTTTTAGGTCGTTGCAGGTTTCTCTGATACCAACTTCGTCGTAGATGTGAAATGGTGTGCCAAAATGGCTCATTATATTGTCCAACAGTGGGAAAAGACGGTCTTTGTAGGCGTGTGACATTGGCATGGGACTGTATCCTTATATGGATTGTGGAAGTGGTATTCGGCTGGTTTCCTTGACCGTCGTTAATACCGTTTCGGTGCTGGTGGAAAGTACGCCTTCAATAGTAGTAATTTTTTCTTGTAAGAGCAGACCTAGTGTCTTGGTATCGGCACTCCGTACTTTGATCAGATAGCAGTCGCCGCCCGACACGAAATGTACTTCCTGAACCTCCGGAATTAAAGAGAGCTGAGTGCCGACGCTTTCACACATGGCGGGGCTGGTCTTGATATGGACAAAGGCAACCTGAGCGCGGTTGAACTGCTCCGGATTCAGCCGGACCTCATAACCATCAATAATTCCCTGTTTTTCCATTTTACGAATTCGTTCCAGAACCGCCGATGGGGCAAGGCCAACCTGCCGGGAGACGTCAATATTGGGAATCCGGGCTTTTTCCTGAAGTATATTTAATATTTCGAGACTTATCGTATCCAGCATATTTCCTCCTTAGTTGTGGGTAATTATATTCTGAATTTTGATCAAGTCAAGAAATATGTTCTGTGAAAAATACAAATAACGTTAATATATTCTCTTTTAACTACAAATAACAACAAATGTTCTCTTGTTGTCGTTAAGGTTTGAGTGAAATATTCGGGTAGGAAAAAGTTTTGGATGGGGTATATTAATTGTTAAACAAACTGGAGGAAGAAACGTGATATTGTCAATCACGCCACTCCTCACTGGGGTTCACAATCCTGATCAGGGCATCATGACCTATCAAAGGTGGTTAATTTGGCTGAACAATCAATTACTGTTATCGTCCCTACTCTTAATGAAGCCGAGAATATTGACCTGCTGCTTGAAAGAGTTTTACGCGTCAGGCAATCCAGTAATCTTCATTTCGATATTCTTTTTGTCGACTCAGCATCCTCCGATGGTACCTGTGATCGTGTGCTGGAGTGGCAGAAGAGGGGACCAGTCCGTCTGCTGCAAAATGACATGGACGTGGGCCTTGCCGGAGCCGTCATCGCCGGGGCCAAGTACACAGATTCAACCTTTGTTCTGGTTATGGACGCAGACCTCAGCCATCCCCCCGAACTCATCCCTCAACTCCTCCAGCCTCTACTTGAAGGGACGCATGACATGGTCATTGGTAGTAGGTATATTGAGGGAGGTTCTACACCGGACTGGTGCCTGTCACGAAAAATATCTTCTAAGATCGCAACCTTTCCGGCACAATTTTTCTGTGACGTAAAGGATCCTATGGCCGGCTTCTTTGCCGTGCAACGGACACGGTTGACCACGTTGCCCGGCTCTGTTCCCGGCTTTAAAATCGCCTTGGCGATACTTGCTGAGTACCGAAAAGACTTTCGGGTGACTGAGATCCCTATCGAGTTCAGAGACCGTGATTATGGCAAGTCGAAGATGAATTCACGGGTAATCCTGTCCTATCTCAAGCAACTGATCAATCTGTCCTCGAGACGAATTGGTCTGTTTTTTCATAGATCCCACGCCTGAGATCAATAGAAAAAAAAACTATTTGTCACCACCGCCATCGGCAAGATTTTTCGGATCCAGCAGGCGTTGCAGCTCTTCCCGTGGTATATCTGTCTGTTCAACGGCCACATCAAGAACCGTTCTCTTTTCTTTTTGAGCAATCTTGCCAATATCAGCGGCTTTAAGATAGCCGATTATAGGATTAAGTGAGGTGACCAGGATGGGATTGAGAGAAAGGGCATGCTGAAACACCTGGCGATTTACAGACATATCTTTTATGGCTTTTTCGCCTAACACGCGGGCACCTCCTGCGAGAAGCTCGATGGAATGTAGAATGTTGGCTGCGGCAAGGGGCAGCATTGTGTTGAGCTGAAAACTTCCCCCCATACCAGCAAGATTTATAGTGGTGTCGTTACCGATAACCTGCGCTGTGGCCATGCAAACAGCTTCGGGGATAACAGGATTAACTTTTGCCGGCATAATACTTGAACCCGGTTGCAGAGCAGGTAGTTTTATTTCTGCCAGCCCGGCCAGTGGCCCTGAGTTCATCCACCTGAGGTCGTTGGCAATCTTGTTAAGGGCAATGGCACAGGTCTTTAAATGGCCGGAAAATTCTATAACAGTATCAAGACTACTGAGCCCCTTGTAGCGCGAAGGGGTTTCTGTAAAAAGAAGATGGGTTGACTTATTTATAGAGTCGATTGCCTTGGCGGGGAATTCGGGGTGGCAGTTAACTCCGCTGCCGACTGCAGTTCCACCCAGCGGAAGACGGCTCATCCTTGGCAGAGCGCATTCGATGCGTTCGACACATTCATCAAGCTGCGCTGCCCAGGCTTCCATTTCTGCCTGCAGACGAATCGGCAGCGCATCCATGAGATGGGTGCGGCCTGTTTTGATGACATCTCTGTTTTCCGTGCCAAATTGTCGGATATTTACGGCAAGGGCCTTGAGCGAGGGCAGGAGGACGCTGTTGGCCGCGCGTACTGCCGAGACCTGAATCGCCGTGGGAATCACGTCGTTACTGCTCTGGCAGAGATTTACATGGTCATTTGGTGAGAGTTCGACACCTTTTTTTCGGGCAATGCCAACAATAACTTCGTTGACGTTCATATTGGTACTGGTTCCGGAGCCGGTTTGGAAAATTGAGACCGGAAACTGCTCGGTCGGCTTCGCTGATAACAGTTCGGCCACGGCATCACGGATGAGCTGAGCTTTATCTGCGCTTAGTAAATCGAGTTCTGTATTGGCAGTAGCCGCCGCTGCTTTAATGAGCAGGATGGATTCAATGAAATTCCAGGGGAGTGGCTGTGCTGTGATGGTGAAGTTCTCAATAGCTCGTTGGGTTTGCGCCCCGTAAAGAGCCGCTGCAGGTACTTGAACCTCCCCCATGCTGTCTTTTTCAATCCGGTATGTCGTGTCCATATTTATGCCCTCTGTCGGCTGAGAAAATGTTGATATTTCAAGAACAAACTACGTTTGAACTATCACATTGTCAAGATGGCAGCAGTGTATCTCTGGCAAAGTCGATGGATGAAGAAATCTGACAGGGAGAAAAGGGCAGGGGAGGAGATGCGCCCTGTTGGCGGGCAAGATATCCAGCCAACAGGGCGAACTGGATTATTTTTTCCAGAGTCCGTGCAGGTTACAATACGCCCGGGCAGTTACATCAGTGGCTGATGTTGCAAAAAAAGCCGAAGGTTTGTCGGATGGGGTGAGGAATTGACGATACACTGCATTTCCAGCAGAAAGTTCAATCCATTCAATGAAGTGTGCCTCGGTCATGGGGTGATCCACCGAACCAACATTAACTTGCCATCCACCATCTTTCTTCTCAAGAGTGGGCACATGCTTTTCAACAGCCGCATCGGTGGTGTTTTCGGTCTGCATGGTCATTTCCTGACCGCAACACATCATCTCCGCTCCACCAGCGGTGAGAACTTCGGCAATATTTCCACAAACATCACACTTATACACTGCCAATTTTTTCGCCATACGTTTTTCCTCCTGTTTAGATGAATTGATTCCAGTTTTCGTACAAAGATCGCGCAAAAAGCTACATTGTGGTAATGAAAAAAGTAACTATTTCAACAGGATCTGCTTTTCAACTGGTTAGGTGTAGCAAACTTCAGTGGAGTAAGTTAACCACAGATTGTGAGCTCTGCAATTATTTAAACTGAATTTGTGA
Source organism: uncultured Desulforhopalus sp. (assembly GCA_963677465.1). GTDB lineage: Bacteria > Desulfobacterota > Desulfobulbia > Desulfobulbales > Desulfocapsaceae > Desulforhopalus_A. The sequence continues at coordinate 2,284,198 of OY781976.1, forward strand.
AAAATTATCATTTCTGCTTCTAAATATAGTGAAGTAATTCTAAGAGTCTTTTGTTAAGATACGGACAATTATGATTTATTTCATTTGATATTAGGCGAGTAGATGACTATTAGAACAATGATATGCAAACAGTAGTTTGTTGGGTAAACGGATATGGCGTAACTGTCTTTAAACATGAACTATATGGAGAAATTATGAAAATAAAAACATTTCAGAAAGTTATTGTCGGTATGAGTCTCATGCTTTTTGCAACCGTCAGCAACGGGCAAGCAGCGGATTATGACCATGAGGTTAAAGATAAGAAAATCGACTTTGCCTGGAAAGTTGATGGAGACAAACTGGCCGTTAAACTGACGGCTGAGACAGAAGGTTGGGTTGGAATTGGCTTCAACCCTGTGAGTGAAATGAAGGGAGCCAACTTTATACTCGGTTATGTCAAAAATGGAGAAGCGGTTATAGATGATGATTTCGGCACCGGCGAAAACTCGCATAAACCGGACTCTAAACTTGAAGGTACTGAGGATGTGACTCTGGTTGGCGGAACAGAAAAAGACGGAGTTACGACCATCGAATTCACCTTGCCTCTGGATTCGGGTGATAAGAACGATACCAAGATCGACGTTAATGGGGATACCATTGTTCTTCTTGCTTATGGCGCTGGTCGTGACAGCTTTAAGAGTAAACACAAATATCGCACTGCCCTTAAAGTCAACCTCAGTACAGGTGCTTCGGGTACACTTAATTAGTCAGGTCATCGTGGATGAGCAACTTTGGTAAAACAGTACAACTGGCGGTTTTGCTTGTTATTATATTCGGTCTTTGCTGTGTTGGTCTGGCGACTGGCACTCCTGGCACTCCTGTTGCTGCCGCTACCAGTGTCAATTCGTCGACTTCTGTTGACCAGAGCAAGCAGCTTTTAGCGGGAAAAAAAACCGATGATGCAGAGTGGGTTGAGGAAAAAACCGGCCAGTATCTGCCTCTTGAACTGGAATTCGTCGATGAAGAAGGTAAAGCTATTCGGCTGAAAGATATCATCGACCGACCGACAATACTGTTGCCCATCTATTTCTACTGTCCCAATCTTTGTAGCAGTAATCTTGCAAATCTGGCAATAGCCCTGCGTAGTTTGAGTTTTAAACCAGGCCAAGACTACCGGGTTATTGCCTTGAGTTTTAATGAAGCGGAAAATTATGAAGATGCAGCTCGGGCAAAGAGAAATTACCTGAAAATAGTTGGCGATGAGTTTCCGGCAGATGCATGGCGCTTTCTCACCGGCAGCAAAGATGCTGTAAAGTCGGCGATGGATGCGGTGGGGTTTCGCTTCAAGAAGGTCGATGATGAGACGTTCATTCATCCTGCGGCACTCATGACCATTGCCGAAGATGGGAAAATTATCCGTTATGTCTATGGATCATTTATCGCGGGTGACATAGATATGGGGCTCGCTGATGCGACGAGGGGCACACCATCACTTTCCGTGAAGAGGCTTCTCGGTTTTTGTTTCAATTACGATCCAGATAAAAATAAATCAGTCTTTCAGTTGGTAAAAATTGGCGTTATGCTGTTCTTTGGCCTAACTTTGGTGGTTGTTTTTATTTATTTCACTTGGAAACGCCCGAAAATTAGTGATGGCCGGAAAAGATGACAGCAGTTAAAGACAGGATAAAAAAATGACAGCAACACAATCGTTCTATCATAATTCTGCACCACCGGGGCTCACAGGGATCAAGTCGTGGTTGTTGACCCACGATCATAAACGCTTAGGTCTTATGTATCTTGGTGCTATCACCTTCTGGTTCGTAATCGCCATGTTTCTTGGTCTCTTGTTGAGAACTGAGTTGATGGGGATTGGCCGAACCATCATGGGTCCAGGTGCCTATAATGCAATTTTTACCCTGCATGGGGTAATAATGATTTTTCTCTTTGTTATCCCAGGCATTCCTGCAATTTTTGGTAATTTTTTCCTGCCGATTCAGCTTGGGACGGATGACGTCTTTTTCCCCCGTCTCAATCTCTTCAGTTGGTACCTTTTTATGTTTGGCGGATTATTTGCCATTATTTCTTTGTTTGTTGGTGACGGTTTCCCTGATACCGGCTGGACTTTCTATGTACCGTTCAGTGTCCAGGATAATGCCAACGTTGGTTTAACCGTGACGGCTGCGTTTATTCTCGGTATGTCATCAATGCTGACCGGTCTCAATTTTGTTACTACTTTTCACCGTATGCGTGATAAACGAATGGGACTGATGCAGATTCCGCTCTTTTCCTGGTCGCTTTACGCAACAGCCTGGGTGCAGATTTTGGCTACTCCGGTGATATCGATTACCTTCGTGTTGATAGTCCTTGAAAGGTTTTTTCACATGGGGCTGTTTGATCCAAACAGGGGCGGGGATCCACTACTTTATCAGCATCTGTTTTGGATGTATTCCCATCCGGCAGTCTATGTGATGATCATCCCTGGTATGGGGGTTATTTCCGAGATTATTCCGGTTTTTTCCCGAAAATCCATCTTTGGCTATAAAGCCATTGTCTGGTCATCCATGGCCATTGCCATTGCCGGCTCTCTTGTCTGGGCTCATCATATGTTCACCAGCGGTATGAGTGATGTCTCTGTCTTTGTCTTTTCCCTGCTGACCTATCTTGTTGCCATTCCTTCGGCGGTGAAGGTCTTTTCCTGGGTGGCGACCATGTATAAGGGGTCGATTGAGATGACACCACCGCTTTTGCTGTCACTGCTTTTCATCTATCTCTTTAGTATTGGTGGATTGACCGGCCTGGTGCTCGGTGCCGCCGGGACAGATATCCATGTCCATGATACCCAGTTTGTCGTTGCACATTTTCACTTTGTCATGTTTGGCGGGACAGGGTTTGCCTTCTTTGCGGCGCTTCATTACTGGTGGCCGAAGATGTTCGGCATTATGTACAGATTCAAGCCGGCTTATATTGGTACTTCGCTTGCAGGGGTGGGATTCCTGTTCCACTATGTTCCTATGCTTATCCTTGGTTTACAGGGCATGCCACGGAGGTATTATGATTATCTACCGCAATATGAGACAGGCAATTTCTTAGCTGGCTTTGGCGGATATCTCCTTGTTGTCGGTATTATGATTATGTTTGTGAACCTGCTCATGAGTTTCAAACAGCAGGTTCAGGCTCCCGCTGACCCATGGGGTGGAACCACTCTGGAATGGAAGATTCCATCGCCACCGCCGGTCCACAATTTCAATCAAACGCCAGAGGTGATGGACTTTCCTTATGATTTTACAGGAGTCACAGATCATGCACAACAGGATGGCCGCTAAGGATAATTGCTATGAGTTCTAAAGTAGACAGGGCTGGAATTAAGCTGGGGATGTGGCTGTTTCTCTATTCTGAGATCATCCTCTTTGGTGGGCTATTCGTTCTTTATGCTGCATATCTCTATAGATATCCGGAGTTTTTTGTTGAAGGAGGTAAAGAACTGAACCGGGTGATCGGCACAATAAATACGGTTGTGCTGCTGGTATCCAGTTTTACAGTGGCCGCATCGATCACCGCCATCCAGAGGAATGCCAAGAAGCAGACTGTTGGATTATTAATCTTTTCAATTTTTTGTGGTGTGGTTTTTCTGGTGAATAAATATTTTGAATGGGGTACCAAAATTCACCATGGCATCTATCCCAACTCAGAGACTCTTATTAATGGAGAACCTGGGGTGAATATCTTTTTTGGCCTTTATTACACTATCACTGGTCTCCATGGCCTCCATGTTATCATCGGCATGGTACTGCTTTCTATCAGCCTGGTTTTGGTGCTTACCAATAAGGTGACGGCCGAAAGTTTTTCTATGCTTGACAACGCAGGTCTCTACTGGCATCTGGTGGATTTGATCTGGATTTTTGTGTTCCCCCTGTTTTATTTGATACTGTGAAAAGAGAATGAATAGCTTCGGAGACTGAAAGTGGAAAATCAACAAAAGCAACATGTGCTCAGTTTTAAGCAACTCGGGATGGTTTTGGCAGTGCTGCTGGTATTGACCGGTGTTACCGTGGGGATGTCCTATATCCATCTTGGATTTCTCAATATCCCCATTGCTCTGGCCATTGCCTGCACCAAGGTAACCTTTGTTCTGCTCTTTTTTATGCACCTGAAATATGAAGGACGGGTTATTAATATTTCCTTTATAAGTACTATAATTGTGCTGGCTATTTTGATCAGTTTTACCTTCTGGGATGTGGCGTACAGACAATAGGTGGAGAATTTTATGACCCCGGTACAAGGCGTAGATCAGGCATTTTGGTATATACTCGGCATATCCGTTGTCCTGTTGTTTGGCATCACTGTTGTGATGGTTTATTTTGTCGTTAGATATCGACGAAGCAAAAATCCAATTGCTTCGGATATTCGGGACAATTATATGCTGGAAATTGTCTGGACCATCGTACCAACACTGATAGCCTTGTCCATGTTCTATGTTGGCTGGTCTTCGTATACAGGACTGCGAACGGTTCCGGATGACGCCATCGAAATAGCAGTCGAAGCTCAGAAGTGGAGCTGGCTCTTTATCTATGATAATGACAAGGAAACTGAAAACGAACTGGTTGTCCCGGTGGGCAAGGCCATCAAGCTGAACATCTCTTCTCTTGATGTTGTGCACAGCTTTTTTCTGCCAGCTTTTCGGATTAAAGTGGATGCTGTTCAAGGGATGCCAACATATGCCTGGTTCTTTGCCGACAAGGTTGGGGAATACGATATAGAGTGCGCGGAGTATTGTGGCGTAGATCATTCCGCAATGCTGGCTATTTTGAGGATTATCCCGCAGGAAGAGTTTGACGCCTGGCTTGAAAAGGAAAGCGACTGATACCTCGAATGTTAGGATTTCGTAAGTTCCTCAATACAATGCCTGGCAGTATGAATCCAAGATTCGACCTGGCCAAGGTGCCTCTTTGTCTGCTCATCGGTTGTTCCACGGTCTTTGGCTACATATTAGCCGATCCCATTATATCACTGAGGACGATATTTACGGGCTTTGGTATCTTCATCCTGGCAACTGGAGCTGCTACTTTGAACAGTTGGCAGGAATATCGCCTCGATGGCCAATTTGAGAGAACAAAAAACAGGCCCTTACCAAAGGGGCTGCTTACCTCACAACAGGCGAAAAAACAGGGGCTGCTGCTGCTTTTTGTCGGTATGGTGATCCTTTTTGCGGTTATCAAGACTACTCTGCCTTTGCTTGTGGCCGGTTGTGCCGTCATTTTTTACAATGGCATTTATACCCCACTTAAAAGATTGACTGTTCTGGCAATTGTCCCAGGTGCTCTCTGTGGTGCTTTACCTCCGTACATAGGTTGGCTTGGTGGTGGTGGGGCAGCTTTCAGCTACACCGCTGCCTTGATTCTTGCACTTTTTATCCTATGGCAGGTACCACATTATTGGCTCGTCCTTTTATCTTTTAAAGAAGACTATGAGAGAAGCCCATTACCGAGTCTGCTCAAACAGTTTCGCGAAACGAGTCTGAAGCGGTTTTTAGTGACCTGGGTCAGTGCTCTGGTCTTCGTCATGCTGCTGTTCCTCACTCTTCCTGTTCCCCTTGGATGCTGTTTTCAGCTGCTCATTATTGTTAATGGATGTCAGTTACTTGTTGTTTTCTGCTATGGTCTGGCTATACGAAAAAACAGTAATTATCGTTTTCTTTTTATAATGCTCAACATCGGGCTCTTTTTACACATGCTGATGCTTGCTGCAGGCAGAGCTTTATCGTAAAATTTGTTTTCAATGAGTGAGTTATAAAACACTACAAAAGGTGGCAACTATGAACATTGACTGGGCCTATATGCGTCGAGGATGAGTTTCCTGTAAGAAAGCCTGGAAGGTTTTTGAGGAAAAAGGTGTCGACGTTGAGACAGAAGAGAACGCGAAAACACAAACCTATAAAGGTGAAGATGCCTGGAATCTGGTGGCAAGTGCTGACAAGGTATTCGTCGCAAGTGGCAAAAACATTGTTGAGTTTAAGCCAGACGACTACAATAAAGTAGAAATACTGGAAAAAATCACCGGTCGAACGGGGAATCTCCGGGCGCCTGCTCTGAAACGGGGAAATGTCTTTTTTATCGGTTTTAACACAGACATGTATGACAGGTTAATATAGTCTTGCAAACCAAATAATGAAAAAAGAGTGTTGCCGAGGTTTATGTCACCTCGGCAACTACTCATTTTCATTGGCCTGTACTTGGCATTAATGGTTGTTCGTCAGATATTCCCTCACGCCTGCTGCGGTTGGTTTCATTGCCTCTTCCCCCTTATTCCAGTTGGCAGGACATACTTCACCATACTTTTCGGTAAATTGGAGGGCGTGAAGGATACGCAAGGCCTCGTTGACATTTCTGCCCAGCGGAAGGTCGTTTACGACCTGATGGCGAACAATACCCTCACGATCGATGAGAAATAGTCCCCGCAGGGCGATTCCTTGATCTAAGAGCACCTCATAGGACTTTGATATGGATTTATCGAGATCGGCAACCAATGGATATTGAATATCGCCAATACCACCATCATTTACTTTGGTATTTTTCCAGGCCAGATGTGAAAAAGCCGAATCAATTGAAATACCGATCAGTTGGCAATTGTGTTCTTCAAATTCTTTTACAGCCTTGTTAAAGGCGAGGATCTCGGAAGGACAGACAAAGGTAAAGTTGAGAGGATAGAAGAACAATAAAACATATTTTCCGCGAAAGTCGGAAAGGCTGAAGTCTTCTTTGAAAGAGTTGTCGGGTAAAACAGCAGTTGCGGTGAAATCTGGTGCGGGACGGGTAACTAATAAGCTCATGAATATTCTCCATTGATGATATTTAAGATAATAAGGTGTTCAGAATAGAATTAGGGACACATAACAATGACAAACGAAAAAAGCTGCAACGTATTTGTGCTAAAAAAAATCGATACGTTGCAGCTTTGTTTGGAATTAGTCTACTTTCCAGAAAGATTCTTTCTCGGCGCCGCATAAAGGGCAAACCCAATCATCTGGCACGTCATCCCAAGCAGTTCCTGCAGCCACACCATTATCCTCATCACCTTTTGCCGGATCGTATATGTAACCACAAGGACATTCCCACTTTTGCATTGTTTACTCCTTTCGAAATTGGTTAAAGAATGATAATTATTCCTACAAACAGTGAATATAGCAAATACTTGCTCAGTGTCAACAATAAAAGCACAGTACAAATCAATCAATAGATTTCTATTAAATTTGTGAAATGATTCTTTTACATGGGATCAGAGCGGTGGCGGTGGCGGATACAATATTGCCAGCGACGCCCGGGCCATCACCGGCAACAAAAAGACCTTGAATAGCTGTTTCAAGATTATTGTCGGTGGCAACCTGGGTGGCGAAAAATTTAATTTCAGGGGCATAGAGGAGAGTCTCGTCGTTGGCAACGCCGGGAATAACCTCATTTAACTGTTCCAGTCCATCAATGAGGTTGGTGAGAATCCGCTCCGGTAAGGCCATGGCAATATCTCCGCAGGTTACACTTTTCATGGTCGGTTCAATGTAGCTGTTTTTCACCCGGTTCCAAGTCGATCGTCTGCCCCTTTTAAGATCGCCATAGCGTTGGAGAATTGGTTTGCCGCCACCTATAAGTGTCGCCAATTTGCCTATTGATTCGCCATACGCTTGATTATCTTCAACAGGGTCAGTGAGAACAACTTTGGACAAAAAAGCAAAGTTAGTATTATTGGATTTTTTATCCATAAAGGCATGGCCGTTGACGCAGACGAAGTCCTGGTAATTCTCCAGGGCGACATAGCCGCCGAAATTGGTGCAGAAAGTCCTGGTCTGATCATCATATTTGGAAGTTCTTACAAAAAAAGTCGGATCATAAATAACTTCGCAAAGGTCCTGCATGATTTCATTGTGAACCTCGACCCGAACTCCGACCTCAATGCCACGCTGCGACACCTCAATGTTGTGGGTTCGAGCGACATTGGCCACCCACTCTGCGCCAACACGGCCAGGGGCGAGGATTACATTTTTTGCTTTGTATGTACCACGATTAGTAACAACGCCTTTGACTTCGCCGTTTTTAACAAGCACCTCTTTGGCTTCTTCAGAGTGGTGGAAAACTATTCCTTTTTCTGCAACATATTCAGCCATTTTAGTGATATGGGTTGGAAGGTTGTCGCTGCCGAGGTGTTTCTGCTTGATAATGAGAAGATCGATCCCTTGCTTACGGGCATCTTTTCTGATATCCAGAGCCTTGGCCATATCCGTAGGAAATACTTTTCCGTCCATGTTAAAGCGGTTGAAAATTGTCTCGGTTTCATCGATCAGGGCGATTGCGGCAGAGGTGTCCATAAATTGGGTGAGGTCGGTTTTGCCGAGTTTATGGATGAAGTTGAGTTTTCCATCGGAAAACAGACCGGCTCCGCCGATGCCGCAGAGAATATTGCACGGCTTACATTTAATGCAGGCACCATTTTTGATAGGACATTTTCGTTTTAATGATGCCTTACCTTTTTCAATAACGAGTACTTTGAGTTTGGAATGTTCCGCGAGGTAATAGGCAGCAAAAAGGCCAGCGGGGCCACCACCGACAATGACCACATCATAGACATCTTCGGATTTACTCTGGTTCTTTGGGGACATTGGCAGTTCCTTATATAGAGCGCTATATGGTACAGGATTACATTAAGACCAGGTTAAACAATTACCTCAGGTCGCCTGTAAGTGTCAAGGTAACTGTCAGAAGAGTCTTAAACCAGTAAGCAGACTTCGCTGCTGAGACTTGCAACTGGAAGTCTTGCATGTTTAAATTCATTTTCTAATAACCGTAAGCACATTTCTTTTCAGTTTTCCAATCTCAGGAAATACAATCTACTCACTATGAAACCTATTGAACTCCAGGAGCATCCCGAAGGTGGCAGATTTTGCGAAGTATTCAGATCTGCACAATTAATCAAAACAGATGAGGGAACAGAACGATCCGCAGTGACTCATATTTATTTCTCACTCAATGCAAATGAAAAAAGCAGATTTCACAAGGTCACATCCGATGAGGTCTGGAATCTGTACCAGGGAGCAGGATTACGTTTATATACCTGGGACGGCACAGAAACCCCTCCGAAGTGTGCAACCCTGTCATTAGAAAACAATTGCTTCTGCTATGTCATTCCAGCAGGCATGTGGCAGGCCGCAGAACCAATATCTGATACGATCCTGGTTGGTTGCACAGTTGCTCCGGGATTTGAATTTGAGGATTTTATGCTCCTTGAACACGATTCAAGTGCTGGTCGATTGCTGGCCTCGGTAGCACCGGAATGCGTGAAATTCACTTTGCCAAATAACCAGTAAGCCTGATAGATAGAGTTTCGTGAAAGACAAACGGGAAGAAGGGAAGGACAGTGGTTTTTAAGCTGAAATGCGGGTTCGTGGGAATTTCACATAAACCCGCATTTTGCATAATGGAGAGGAAATATTATTCAACAGGCGGTGGAATGGCTTTCTCCGGTGCAACTGCTTTTGGCGTACTTGGTGGAGTCGCCGGTGCCATACCATAGGCCATTCTGACCTTGTTCTCTATATCGAAGCACATCTCAGGCTGATCGATGAGAAACCGCTTGGCGTTTTCCCGGCCTTGCCCGATTCTTTCTTCGTTGTATGAGTACCACGAACCACTTTTCTCTATAATTTCGAGATTTACCGCTAAATCGAGCATATCGCCGACCTTGGAAATACCCTCACCATAGACTATGTCAAATTCTGCTTCCTTGAAAGGTGGAGCACATTTGTTTTTAACAACTTTGACTTTGGTACGGTTACCGATCAGGTCCTGGCCATCTTTGAGCTGGCCTATTCTTCTGATATCCAGACGTAGAGAAGAATAAAATTTCAGTGCATTACCGCCGGTGGTGGTTTCCGGGTTGCCAAACATGACGCCAATCTTCATCCTGATCTGATTGATAAAAATAAGGATTGTATTGCTGCGGCTGAGAACTCCGGTGAATTTCCTCATGGCCTGAGACATAAGCCGGGCCTGAACACCAACGTGGTGATCGCCGACATTGCCGTCGATTTCTGCCTTGGGAGTGAGGGCTGCAACAGAGTCGATAACAATGACATCAATACCGCCCGATCGTATGAGGATTTCGGCAATTTCAAGTGCTTGCTCGCCAAAGTCCGGCTGGGAGACAAGCAGGTTGTCGATATCCACACCCAGACGAGCCGCATACTTAGTATCAAGGGCATGCTCTGCGTCAATGAAAGCGGCGGTACCACCTGCCTTTTGGGCCTCAGCGACTACATGGAGCGCAAGCGTTGTCTTACCCGAAGATTCAGGGCCGTAGATCTCAGTGATGCGTCCCTTCGGGATGCCACCGACTCCCAGTGCTATATCAAGACTTAAAGCGCCCGTTGGCACCACCGGGATATTTTCTACTGTCTGGGATCCGAGACGCATGATGGATCCTTTGCCAAATTGTCTTTGAATTTGGCTAATTGCGTTATCAACACTGCTGCCCTTATCTTTATTTGCACTTACGGCCATGCGATTCTCCAAAATGAATAGTAAAATGTATAGAAGGAAGATGACTTATATCTACCATACAATGAGTAATAAATAAAAATCTTATAGTTTTGAAAATGAAAAAGCTCTCAGTTACTGATAATTTCGTAAAAAATCTAAAATAGCCAACGCTTGAACAAAAGCAATTTTGCTCGGGTCCTGTGGAGGTGATGAGACTTTTTCGACACCGCCAGTCATTGAGTTCTGGAATGGTGCTGCTTCTGTAATAGATATTTTCGTATCAGGTCAAGCCCGCTTTGGGCAGTAATCTCCCTGATTTGACTACGGTCGCCTTCAAAGTGAAATTTTGTAACCCAATTTTCCTCGGACGTTGCGATGGCGATATAAACCGTACCGACAGGTTTTTCCTCGCTTCCGCCATCCGGTCCGGCAATACCGGTGACCGCGAGGCCAATATCAGCCCCACTTTTTGCCCGCACACCCACCGCCATTTCCTCGGCGACCTCCCGGCTTACCGCACCACGCGATTCGAGTAGCTCTGGCGAAACGCCGAGATATATAGTTTTAAGAGAATTTGCATAGGATACAACACCCCCTAAAAGATAGGCCGAACTCCCGGGAGAGTTGGTGATCCTCCGGCAAATCAGTCCCCCGGTGCAGGATTCAGCAACAGCGAGTTTTAAATTATTATCGACGAGGAGTTTACCAACAACCCTTTCCATACTGTCTCGATCACAACCGTAAATCGAATCTCCCAGGACCGTATTGATCGCTTTACACGACGACTTAAAGAGACGTTTAGCATTATTCGTCTTTTTGTCCCTTACAATGAGGCTCAGATGCACTTCAGGAAAGACGGGGTAATACCCGATATGGACATCGGGGCTGAGATCAAGTGTGGCGATGCGACGATTAACCTCCATTTCCGGCAGGTTAAAAATACGGAAAACTCTTTGGTAGGTGGTCAAACGATGATCTTCGTGCCAGGTGGACAGTTTAGGCAGTACCTGTTCCACCAGAAGCTGTTGCATTTGGCTGGGGACTCCGGGCAGAAAGAAGATCGGTTTGTCGTCATGGATAAGCTGATACCCAGCCATCCTGGAGTTTGGACTTAAAGCCTCTGCTCCGGATGGAAGCCAGGCAAGCTTTTCCAGTCTGCCGACGGGTGAGGCGGTAATCTCGTCGAGATGGGAACGAATATTGGAAAGTATCTCCAGGTTAGGCATGGTCGGGCGGTTGAGGGCTTTGGATACCGCCTCATTGGTTAAATCATCGTCGGTGGTGCCAAGACCGCCAGTGACCAAAACCGCATCAACTCTGCCAAGAGCCTGTTTTAACGCCTCGCCGATAAGACTGGGTGTGTCGCCAATGGTGTTCATGGCGTAGATTTCATAGCCGGCTTCGAAGAGATTTCTCGCGGCAAAACTACTGGTGGTATTGAGGATTCTTCCGGATGTCAGTTCGTCGCCTATGGCAATTATTTCAATTTTCATAGTTTTCTGTTCTTTCTCCGATGACAATGTTGTCTTTAAGTAACAGGAGCCTGACGGGTATTACACTGTTTAAAAGGCTGTCAGGACCATCAAAACGGACGGCAATATAATTATCGGTAAAACCCTTCAGCATCCCATCACTGTCCCGTCTGCCTTCTGTGAGAACCAGACGAATTTGCCCAAGCTGACTCTGGTAGAATGCTTTTTTCTTTTCTTCACTCATAGAACGTAGTTGACTAACCCTGGAATCCTTTATGTTTTTTGGAATTTGGTTCTTAAATTTTGCCGCCACAGTGCCCGGTCGAATTGAATATGGAAAGACATGCAGATAGGTGAAATAAAGCGATTGCAGAAAATCTTTGGCTGCAGAAAAATGTTCATCTGTTTCACCGGGGAAACCGGCGAGAATATCTATGCCTATGGCTGCATTCGGCAAACGCTCATGACAAAGTTGGATGACTTTTTTAAACTGATCGGTGGTATAGCGGCGATTCATTCGAGCCAGAATCTCATTGCTGCCACTCTGCAAAGGAATGTGCAGATGTGGTTGAATGTTTTTTCGCTCCTGCATAAGAGTCAGAAGATCTTCGTTTATCTCCAATGGCTCCAGGGAGCTGATTCTATACGATGTTTTGGGGGTGGCCAGAGTCAGCTTATCAAGCAGGTCGAGAAAATTACCATTGCCAGAGAGATCTTTGCCGTAGTAACCGAGATGAATACCGGTCAGGACAATTTCCTTATGTCCTTCTTCCGCAAAAACCTTCGCCTGTTCCAGCACTTCATTAATCGGTAGGCTTCTGCTGGGTCCCCGGGTAAAGGGGACGATGCAGTAGGTGCAGAAGTTTTCACAGCCATCCTGAACACGCAGATAGGCTCTGCTACGTTCACCAAAACGTCTCACGGGAAGACGACAAATATCGATGGCCTTAGCAATGTTGCCCATGTTCACATCAGGAGTGTCAGTTTTTTTTGCTAATGCGCCAGCAACAAGGTCATCTTTTTTACTGTTACCGATAAGCGAGTAATTTCTGCCTTGTAGTTCTTGTTCTTCCGAGAGTTCTTCTGCGGCAATTTCCGCATAACAACCGGTGATTATGACTTCTGCTGATGGATTGTGACGAAGGGCCTGGCGAATGGTCTGACGTGATTGTGCCCCGGCAGCGGCGGTGACAGCACAAGTGTTAATGACGATGAGGTCGGCTTCTTCGTTTTTCGAGACAACGATCATCCCTTGCTCTTCGAATCCTGCTTTAAAGGCTGCGGATTCAAATTGATTTACTTTACAGCCGAGGGTTGTAATGAATACTTTCTTCATGGAGAGAATCTTTTTTATAAAATGACGCCGGAACCCAGAAGTTCCGTTTCATGGTAAATAACGGCAAATTGTCCAGGGGTAACCGCCCGTTGGGGTTCCTGAAAAATGATATTTCCACAATCATTGTCACTAAGAGCGAGTTTCGCCATGGAGCCCCGGTGGCTGTAACGAATCCGAACCTTGTAGTGGTTTGTCTCATCGGGTGCGCTACCTGCCAACCAGTGGAGTTGTTTTACCTGGATTTGTTTTCTAAACAGCTCTTCGTTCTTACCGACAATCACCCGGTTATCAGTGGCGTCCAGCCCAATAACATAGAGAGGGGTTTCACTGGAGATTCCTAGGCCCTTTCGCTGACCAATGGTATATCGGAACAAACCCTTATGACTGCCAAGTACTTTTCCTGAGGTTGAAACTATTGGTCCGGCAATTGTTTGATCTGTTGATCGATCTTCTAAATAATTACCGATCTGCTTATTTTCCAGAAAGCAAACGTCCTGACTTTCCTGACCGTGAAAATCGTCGAACCCGTATTCTTCGACCAAACTGTAAGTGTTTGTTTTCGTTTGCTCCCCGAGAGGGAAAACAACTTTGGCCAGTTGGTCTTGGGTGAGGCGGGATAAAAAATAAGATTGGTCTTTTTTGGGGTCATCTCCACAATGCAGGTGATACCTGTCGTCTTTTTTCAAAATCTTCGCGTAATGACCAGTAGCCATGCTCTCCATTCCTGCGTCCAGGATAGCCTCTAAAAATAAACCAAATTTGATTTCTTTATTACAGATAACACAAGGATTGGGGGTAAGTCCCTTGTAGTAGCTGCCGGAAAAATAATTCAGGACCTTTTGTCGAAACTCTTTCTGTAGGTCGATGACCTGTAAAGAGATACCAATTTTTGCGGCTATGGCTTCCACGCGAACCTTTTGCGCCAGAAAATCAGGCTGGGCAAGATGCATGAAAAAACCCTTCACTTGAAAGTCTTTTTGGAGTAGAAGGGCGCAAGCGGTGGAGTCAACCCCGCCACTCATTGCTATTCCAATTTGTCTTTTTTCCACGGATTATTGACAGTTCAGGGTTGATTACTCTAAAAAGGCTTGAAATAAGGAGTTGAAATGAACTCTCTTCATACATACCCATATATCTCGAACCATACCTAGGCAATATGGAGTACGGTATTTAAAAAAAATATTGGACCATGTTCGATCTCAAACAGTTAGTATAAGAAAAAGGAATACAATACTCCACCATGACTAAAAATGAAAGTCGCAAAGGGCAAGCGCAAGTAATGCCAGAGTTACTGGCACCCGCCGGAAATTATGAAAAACTTGTGACTGCAGTGCATTATGGGGCGGATGCGATCTATATGGGTGGCAAAAGGTTCAGTCTTAGAGCAAAAGCCGGAAATTTTGACGACGAAGCGATGAGGCAGGGCGTACAATTTGCCCACAAGCACGGGGTTAAAGTGTATGTCACTGTTAATGTTATAGCCCATAATCAAGACCTTGCCGGATTGGATGATTACCTTTTATTACTGGAAAAAATGGATGTGGACGGCCTCATTATATCCGATCCAGGTATTTTGAGTCATGCCCGGAAAACTGTGCCAACCTTGCCCGTTCACTTGTCGACGCAGGCAAATGTTACCAATCATGCCTCCGCGTCCTTTTGGCTGGCCCAGGGAGTTCAGCGGCTTAATCTGGCCCGGGAACTTTCGCTTGCGGAAATTAAGGAAATTCGAGAAAAAGTAGCTGGAGAATTGGAAATATTTGTCCACGGCGCGCTGTGCATTTCCTATTCCGGCCGTTGTATGCTCTCCAATTATATGACTGCGCGAGATGCCAATCAGGGGAGTTGTTCACATCCCTGTCGATTTAGTTACGCCTTGCTGGAAGAAAAGCGTCCAGGAGAATATTTTCCCGTGGAAGAGGACGAGCGGGGTACGTACATTTTCAATTCCAAGGATCTCTGCCTGCTTGACATGCTGCCTCAGCTGGTAGCTGCTGGTGTGAACTCCCTGAAAATTGAAGGCCGTATGAAGTCGATCTTTTACGTCGGTGGGGTTGTTCGGATCTATCGTGCGGCTCTAGATTATCTTGGGCAGTTGCCGAAAGAGGCCTGGGATGATCCGGCCACGATAAAAATGCCGGAGTATTTCATGGAGGAAGTTTTTAAGACAGGTACCAGAGGAACTACGGAAAACTTTATCAACGAGAGGCCGGGGAGCAGTGAAATGATCTATACCTCTTCCCGGGCAGAGCAAAAGTATGAGCCAGTCGCGGTTATTCGAGAGCCGGGAGATGCACCTCTGGTTGAAATCCGTAACCAGCTGATACCAGGTGAACAGATTGAATATATGCAGCAGGGCCTGGGGTTGATTCCGGTAACAATAGTCGCCATGGAGGATCAGGAGGGCAACCCTGTTGACAAGGCGAATCCAGGCAATGTGGTGATCCTGAAGACTCAGCCGCCACTGCCGGAAGGGGTCGTGCATGGTATTTTAAGACGGCAGAAAAGGCCCTCGGTAACGGTGGCTTGATATCTTTAGATGTCTTAAATCTTTTAGAGACGTAAAGGATTCCCGGGCTGAGTACAGCAGGATTACGATGCCTTGGTAACAAGATGCAGATTGTGTTTTTTCTTCACTTTTAGCCAAAGTTCTTTGACAATGACCATTGCCGGGTCTTCATAAGCGTCGTATTTGCTGCCCAGATAACTGGAACAGGAATTGAGTAAGTCTTTATTGTCACTGTAAAGACCAAACTCCTTTCTGATCGATTTAGCCATGGAAAGATAGACGATTGAATCCAGTTCCTGCTCAGAAAGTTGTGCCATTATCGCTTTATCCCTAAGAGAAATATCACAATAGAGAAGTTCTACTACCTGATCCACAGTGCTGGGGCGTGAATGAGGATTAAAATCATTCATAGGTTGAAACATCATATCATATCTCCTGTTTTTGCTTATGGCTCATACAAGTAATTTGGTTGGGAGCCAATGTGTGGAAAAGAGCGAGGAACGATCAACAGGAGTAGGGTACTGAAAAGAAGCATGTTCCAAAAAAAGCAGCAAAATACTTAACAACTACACCGTTTATTTTTACCAGGAAAACAGCTTGATTCTAAACTCACATCCAGCGGTCTCAGGACCTCCGCTTTGTACTTAATACACTAAATAAATTATACACAAATTCATCGGCCTGTCATCTCTCAAGTATCACATTAATTTTGATATCTTCTATAAGAGATATAGGAAACCAGAGGTGACAGTGATTGTTGGTGCATAAAATGGATATAAGATTTAGGGCGATGAGAGTACATAATATGCTCCGCAGAGTACGAGCCACACAGGCAGAGTAATGAGATAGACGCGGAAGGTGATGAAGCAAAAGAGCAATGTTTGAACAAACACGTTCAAGCGATGCTCAATGGTGGCGTTACCCTGTTTGATCCTTAATTGGCTATGGGAGAGCTGGCCAATAGATTTGTTTTTATAATACAACGAAGTCAAACTTGCGACCAGGCTGTTTGCGAAAGCAACAAGAAGAAAAGAGAGGAGAAGAAGAGAAAACCATTTTTCGTTTAGCATACTGAAAGTCTCATTTCAGAAGGAAAATTAAATTTTCCCCAGGAAAACCAGGGGAATCAACGAAAATGACTTTTAGCCATGGGGCAGAGCTGGCCAATCAGGCAAATTACCCGAAGCAAATTATCCGAAACTAGACAGCTGACTCAAACATGGACATCATTTTTTTCTGCATTTTCTCAGTCACAACCATTCTGTCATGACCATTGGTGAGCCTCTGACCAAGTAATTTGCCAGCTTCAGCGGCCGCTGCCATCACTTCAGGTTGTTTTTTGATATCTGGAATCATATCTTCGGTGATTTTTACCCCTGCCCCGTGTGTCATGCTGGGAATACCCACCTGGCAGGTTTCACCAAAGCCGCATGAATAGCATGAAGCGGCCCCTTGGCCCTGGACCTTGGCTACCGTCTCAATAAAGTTGTACAGCAGAAATTTCTCTAAATCATCTGCAGGAAATCCACCACTGGTTCCCCCTGCTCCGATGGTCACCGCCAGTTTTCCCCAGAGAGTATTCCCTGTTTGATGGCGAAACTGAAACCAACGTTCTAAAAAGGCGTGGGTTGTTGCGTTGAGGGTGGAATAATAATTTGGTGCACCAATAACAAAGGCGTCGGCGGCAACGATTTTCTCTCGTAAAGGTGCTAAGTCGTCATCCACAACGCAAATGTTGTCCTGTACACAACCGAGGCAGGCTATGCAGCCTGAAATAGATTTACCGCGCAGGGAAACCAGCTCATATTCGATACCGGTGTTTTCAAGAACAGTCTGGACAAGGGTATACACTGCAGAACTGGAATCTTTTCGAGGACTGCCTGAAATTCCAAGAATCTTCATTAACAACACCTCTTCGTCTTAAGTTGGCTTGGTTGTAAAACTGGAAAGAATCATACGAAGTTTCAAACAAAAATTCAACCACCAGCTGGCAGGTCAATCAAGGCGTCGTGAGAGCTATTGCAAGAATTTGGCGTGGCTGGAAAAATCAAGCAATTTGCAGCCATGGGAGAGAGTGAAGATGAAGAAATCCAAGAGGGATTTTGGTCAGTTTTATAGTGATTTTGTTAACGAAAACCGGTAGGAATGCATTTTTAAGCGATACCAACCTTTTTCCAGTAGCCATCTATTTCCAGCTTTTTTCTTAAAAATTGCAGAAAATCGTCCTGAACATAATCTCCTTTGTGACTTTTATGAAATTCTGCCAGAATTGGTTCTTGCTGACTGGCGCTATAGATGTTCCATTCTATTAACAAATCTTCTTTTTGAGCTTTAGTTAATGGTTGTTGTTTCTTCATAAAATATGGTTGAATGGTTTTGAGGTTATAGTGCAAAAGCGGCTGAGATCCTGTTTGTCTTTTTGCTGATAAGTATCTTTTATTTCACTTAATATTGATAATCTTACAAAAATCTTACGAGCGGAAAAAACGGGTCAGTAGTCATGTTCGGTGCAGAGTTTCTCTGGAAATAGTGAGCCTTGCGAAAAAGAACGAAAATTACCGGAAATATGTAGAATGGGGAGTACCATGCAAACTGTTTTTGCCGGAAAAAAGATAGTCATTGGCGTAACGGGGTCAATCGCAGCCTTCAAGGTCGCTGGCTGGGTCAGTGATTTGGCGAAAGAAGAGGCGCTTGTCTCTGTTGTTATGACCACCTCGGCAACAAAGTTTGTTGCCCCCCTTACTTTTGCCGCACTGTCTGGAAACGATGTGCACACCGATATGTTTTCGGCGGCTAAAGAAAATGCTATGGCCCATATCAGTCTGGGACGGGATGCTGATGTCGTCATAATCGCTCCCGCAACGGCAAATACCATTGCCAAAATGGCTGGTGGTTTTGCCGACGACCTCCTGACGACAACGATTCTTGCCACCAGAGCAAAGGTGTTGGTTTGTCCTGCCATGAACAGTCGCATGTACGCCCATCCCTCGACCAGACATAATCTTTCAAGATTCAAGGATCTTGGCTATACAATAATTGACCCTGAATGTGGCATGATGGCCTGTAAAGAGGAAGGAGAAGGTCGTCTTCCAGAATGGGATGTGGTGAAAGACTACCTGGCTAAAGCCCTTAGTCCACAGGATTTGCAGGGCTATAAAATCCTGGTCACAGCCGGCCCCACAAGAGAACCTCTTGATCCTGCACGTTACTTAAGTAATCGTTCCTCTGGAAAAATGGGCTATGCCTTAGCTCGCAGTGCTTTTCGGCGGGGGGCCGAAGTAACCCTGGTCAGCGGACCAACCTCGCTATCTTGTCCTGCCGGAGTCAATATGGTCAAAGTGCAGACTGCAAATCAGATGTACACAGCGGTTTTGGATCATGCGACAAACTGTACCGTCATAATCAAGGCTGCGGCAGTGGCAGACTATCGACCGGAAAAAACATTTAAACATAAAGTAAAAAAGGAACAGATCGAAACCCAGATGCTTCTTGAGCGCAATCCGGATATTCTTATGGAATTAGGCAAAAGAAAACTACCCGGTCAACTGCTGGTAGGTTTTGCTGCCGAGAGTCGGAATCTCAAGGAAGAGGGGATAAGAAAACTTCAAAATAAAAATCTTGATCTCATTGCCGTCAACGATATAAGCGGAGAAAACACCGGTTTTGAGGTCGAAAGCAACCAAGTCTTATTGATTGGTGCATCCGGTTCAGAGTCTCTGCCCTACACCAGCAAACTGCACACGGCCGATCTCATTTTGGACAGGGTTGCTTCGCTATTATTGGCGAAAGGTTAAATGAGAGCTTAAGGCTAAACACTTTATGTGAGGTTCACATTCACTTGTGGAACATAAGACGACTTTTTTCTAAGCATTATTTTGCCAAACAACAGCGCTTAAACTTTTGTCCGGAGCCGCAGGGACAGGGGCAGTTCCGCGCTATTTTTTGTTTTAGAACCTCGCTTTCTCCCTGAACGTAGTACCAAAGATCGTCTTCTTTTAGAAAATGACTGGCCTCTTGAAGTTTGCAGAGTTGGCCTTTTTCCAGATATGTACAAGTAAAGTTAACATCTCCATTGTTGTCATCGGCCAAACCCTTCTGACAACTGTGAATTTCAAGACCGAGCCATACCACCGGGTTATCCTCAAAATTTAGAGTCTTGGGCCTTGTTGTTTTGTGCCAGCTTGCTAAAATGTGCTGACTATTTTGGACAACAAAAGCACTATAGCGTGATCGCATGAGTGTCTCCGTCGTTGTCGCAAGACTGTGATCGTTGAAAACTCTCAGGCAGCAGGATGAGAATGTTAAACCACTGCCACATGGACAAAGAGACCCGTCAATCATCTACTGCTCCTTTTTTGAAAAATGGAAAAATAGTTTTAAAATCAAGATAACCAATGGACTGGCGTGGAGAATAAGATCAAAAATATCAATGGCCTGCTTTAACTCACCGTTTGCCAGCATCTGTAGCTTCTCAAAAAGGTGCGGTTGCGGTACAAATGGTGCGAGGCCGAGGGTAGCAATCAGAACAATCACTATTGACCAGGGAAGTCGGTTAAAAAATATCTTCATTGCAATCCTCGAAATGAAATTGACAAGCTCTTTACTCCTACTGTCCACCTGTTTGCCAAGAGAAATACAATAGATCATGAAGAGGTTCAATGGAAAAGCAGTGAAAAGCAGTTATCATAGGTACCTTCAATTTTTGCAAAAATTACGTTCATTTTCTTTGCTTGGATTATCCAGGTACCTTTGGTTGAAACTGCAGGGCAAGTCAATCTTGGTCACTGGTAGTTGCTGGGGTTGTGGTTCCTGCTGCAAAAGTATCTGCCTTGAGGGCAGGAGTGGCTGGTTGCGCTCAAGTGAAGCATTTGAAAAAATTGTTAAAGTGTATCCGGAATATGCACGGTTCGAAATTATAGGAAAGGATGATCAGGGATTTCTGTTCTTTAGTTGCAACTGGTGTACAGCTGAGGGCACCTGCATGGATTATGAGAATAGATTGCCGCTTTGTGAGAAGTTTCCGGTAAGTTCCCTGGTCTTTGCTGGCGGGAAACTCCCCGCCAACTGCGGTTATCGATTTACCGAAGTCGTACCTTTTGAAAAAATACTCAGGCAGGAAATAAAAAAAACCGATGAAACGCATACTCATCCTTGAGCCTTATTACGGTGGATCTCATAAACATTTTCTTGACGGCCTGCAAAAGTATGTGTCGGCAGATTTTATTCTATTGACGCTGCCAGCCAGAAAATGGAAAATGCGGATGCTGCTGTCAGCGATCTGGTTTGTTGAACAAATTAAGGCTTTACCTGAATGCCATCGCCACTTTGATTGTGTCCTGTGTTCAACCTTTGTTGATGTGGCGGTTCTGCGATCTTTTCTTATAAATATAACTGGTTGGAACCATAACGCCCGGGTGCTTACTTATTTCCACGAAAATCAGTTTGTCTACCCACAGCGCTTTGATGAATCGAGCCGGCATCAGTTTATGAATATCAATTTTCATACTGCCCTTGCCTCCGATGGACTCGCTTTTAACTCAGAGTACAACCGAAAAAGTTTTCTGTCCGGTTGCAGGAGCAGTTTAAAAGTAGCTCGAGATATGAAGCTTCCTGGAATTGTTAAAAAACTGGCGGATATGAGTCAAGTTCTTTACCCAGGCATTGAGTTTGCCGATATCGATCAATTAGAGTGGAAAAGGTCTTCCGACATTCCGGTGATTGTCTGGAACCATCGCTGGGAGCATGATAAAAATCCTGAAAGTTTTTTTCTCGCCCTTGAGCTGCTCGAACTGCGGGGCGTCGATTTCCGTCTGATTATCCTTGGTCAGGCGTTTGACGAAAGTCCTGATTGTTTTGCCCATGCTAAAAAGAAATTTAAGGCCAAAATTCTCCACTATGGCTTCGTGCCATCCTATCAACACTATATTAAGCTGCTGAGCATGGGTGATATAGTTGTCTCAACTTCTCACCACGAATTCTATGGCATTTCTGTAATCGAGGCAGTGCGGGCCGGGTGTGTACCGGTTTTACCGAACCGCCTTTCGTACCCGGAAATCTTTAATAAAAAATTTCTCTATGGCGACGATTCGTTAGTAGAACAGCTGGAGATGGTCATGAAAAATCAGTGCCGACTTACTCGGGAGGCAGCCAAAAAAATGACTGATCGGTTCAGTTGGCTGAAGCTGCAAAAGCATTACTCGGAATGGATGTAAGACCATGCCCCCCATGCACAAAAAATGCTATTTTTTCATACCTTTGGCAAAGTCCAGCATTCTTTGGATGGGTAGCCGGGCCTTTGCTGCCAATTCAGTGGATACATGGATCTCGTTCGCCCCTGTTTTTAGAATTTCCTCCAAGTTTTGCAATGAGTTCATGCCCATCCATGGACAGCTGGCGCAGCTTTGACATGTAGCACCCTCTCCGGCTGTTGGTGCCTCAATAAAGATTTTATTGGGAGCTAGCTGACGCATTTTGTTGAAAATACCTGTATCTGTTGCGACGATAAATTCTTTGTTGGGAAGACTGGTAACAGCCTTGATGAGAGCCGTGGTGGAGCCAACAACATCGGCTTGGTTGATAACTGCCTCAGGTGATTCAGGATGTACAAGAATGGCTGCTTCCGGGTGAAGCTTTTGTAAATTCTTAAGAGCAACTGAACGGAATTCTTCATGGACGACACAGGAACCCGGCCAAAAGATCATATCTGCACCTGTCAGTTTTTGGACATATCCACCCAAATGTTTGTCCGGTGCCCAGAGAATTTTTTCACCCTTTTCAGTAAGGTGCTTGATAATGTCTAAGGCAATTCCCGAGGTAACCACCCAGTCTGATCTGGCTTTCACCCGGGCACTGGTATTTGCATAAACGACCACGGTATGGTCTGGATATTGATCACAAAATGAAGAAAACGTATCATAGGGACACCCTTCATCAAGAGAACATGTGGCACCGAGGTCCGGCATAAGGATTCTTTTTTCGGTGTTAAGTATTTTTGATGTTTCCCCCATGAACCGGACACCAGCCACCACCAGCGTCTGGGCGGGATGCTCGGTACCAAACCGGGCCATTTCCAGACTATCTGCGACACAACCACCTGTTTCTTCGGCGAGATCCTGCAAGGCGCCATCAGTATAATAATGGGCGACCAGCACAGCGTTCTGTTCGATGAGAAGCTTTTTGATCCTCTCTTTTAAAAGATGCGTTTCTGATTCGGAAAGCTGTGGCCATTCTGGGTGTAAAGGAACATTTACCTGCGGAATATCGGGGAATGGATTGATATTTTGTGATTCAGTAGCCATGATATTTATTTAATCCCGTAAAGGTATTTGGTTTGATAAATTATTGTTTGGCAATGATGCCAGTTTCGTCAAAACCTCAAATCAGCTTTTTTCACTCACTCGTTCAGTCAACTATAAGTCCATTGGAAAAATAATTAAACCCGAAACTGGTAGGTGAAGCCAGCGGCCACAAGTCGCTGGCAACGTATCGGTTCCAAGAGCCTTGGTTCGACGTTCATCTCGCACTGCGGAAGGGCAAATCATGCAGGGTAGGGCTCTTTTTTTTGCTGTTGACCCTCGTTTGGATTTTTGAAGGTTTTCTCTTCATCGCTGAAGATTGTATTGCGATGCTCCAGCAAGAGATCAACGACCCTTGAGGCACGTCGTTTCGCCAGGGCATCATCTTTGAATCCATTAAAATTCAGTTCTTCAACAGTTACCAGATAGTCAAAGAGGTCCAAACCATCATCTGTGGCGATCAGCAAATCGAAAACATGGGGAAGATAGGGAATATATTCCTCACGGGAATCCTGATCAATTGAAAGACAAAGCGCATCCCAGACATTAAACAGAATATCATCGGTGATCATGTACAGTAGTTGTTCCTTGTCTGATCGCTTTTGGGTTATGTGAAGAAAAGCTTGTTCCTGGCTGTAAACTATGTGTGTGGCAGGCATTGTAATGGTCTCATGGAATCTGCTTTGAAATGTATTTGGAGCATTAACTGCATTTATGAAATGTTGGCAGTTTTTTATATTGCTAATTACTATTTGCTGTATCTACTGTGCATTGATTTCTTTGTTGTGTGCAACCTGAACCGCGAGATTGATAAAATCGGTAAAGGTGAGCGTTTCCGGTCGGTCGGTTGGTTGTAGATGAGCCTGCTCAATGGTCAGCAGAGTGATCTTTTTGTTTGCAACCTTATCCTGGGCGATTGAATCGCCGAATAAATGAGCGCCACTCAAGGTGTTAAGAATGGTTTTTCGGCGTTGATTAAATGTTGCCCTGACGATTTGCCTAAACAGATTAAAATCATATTGTCGGTCTTCTACAGACTGACTCGAAAATTTCGAAAAATCAATGCAAACCACCACCGAATCGACCTTCGGTCTTGGATGAAATTCTCCAGGTTTAAGGGTCATGAGCTTGTGCACTGTAGCACAGCTGCCAAGGAGCACCGTCGGTACACCGTAGTCCTTGGTTTTAGGCTCCGCCATCAATCGATCCGCAACCTCTTTTTGCAACATGATTGTTGCCGTACTGATCATTGTGGCATTCTCAATGAGCTTGAAAATAAAAGGGTTGGAGATCGAGTAGGGCAAGTTGGCGAGTATTTTTAAGTTCCCACCGCATTGTTTGGCTATCTGCTGAAAATCAGCGGTGAGAATATCTTGATGAACAAGGGTGACGTTTTCGGGTAAATCACCTTCATCTTCATGGTATCGGATAATACCACTATCAATTTCATACCCGTAAACGTGTTGCGCTGTTGCTGCCAGGGGGAGCGTCAGGGCTCCAAGGCCCACCCCTACTTCCAGGATAATATCCGTGCTGCACACTTTACCAGCACGGACGATAGCCTCGGCGGTGGATTTATGAACAAGAAAATTCTGACCGAATCGTTTTTTTGGTGCAAGCTGATTACTCTTCAGTGTTTCGAGGGTTTGGCGCCCGTATTTAGTCATGATGATATTTTGTTTAAATTAGCTGAGTATGCGTTTCTTTACTCTTTTTTTCTGGATCTGAATGAAAAAAATCAGGGCCAGATAGTAACTCACCAGGGCAAAAGGCAGAGCAAGACAAAAACCACCGACCCCCATTACTACCAGGGTTTCGTATCCCGATTGAGCAATGGTTGTCAATGCATTTTGAATACCACCACCGGCCATGGCTTGTTCCAGGGCCATTTTCACAGTCACTAAATTCAGCTCATAGGGCGTGAGGTGGTTACCGACCACTGCTGAAAGATAATATATTGGTATATATGTTAATGGGTTGCATACTATCCAGCTGACGATGATACCGGCGATACTCGAGGTTCTCGTGAGAAATGACAGTAAAACGATCAGAAGGGTATGAAAAGGAATAGTTGGGGTAAGACCCACAAAAACACCGATTGCCGTGCCCCCGGCAAGTGCATATGGACTACCCTGTAATCGTTTGAACTTCAGGATAAAGTATTTAAAAGTACGCCAAAATTTCATGAGTGGAGCTTTATCAGCCGAGTTGAGACCGGGAATAGACATCTTCATCAAGCGAAGTTGGTCCCGAATGGTTGTATGCATGGAATCCGGCAAATGCAATCATCGACGCGTTATCAGTGCAATACATTGGTTGAGGGGCAAAAAAAGTGAGCCCTTCGGTTTTGCATCGCGTATCAAAAAGCTCACGGAGTCGAGCATTAGACGATACCCCGCCACCAATCACCACTGTATTGATACTGTTTTGCTGAGCGGCAGTAATAGTTTTGGCGACAAGTACATCTGCGACGGCTTCTTGAAAGGATGCACAGATATTAGACGGGTTGAGTTCGATCCCTTTCTGCTGCTGTTGATTAACATGGTTCAATACTGCAGTTTTAACACCACTGAAGCTGAAATCAAGAGAACTTTCGTCGAGCCAGGCTCGTGGGAAACGGATAGACTTTGGATCACCCTTGGCAGCGTGTTGAGCAACCTGCGGGCCGCCGGGGTAGGGTAGTTGCAAGAGCTTTGCGACCTTGTCAAAGGCCTCTCCTGCCGCGTCATCACGAGTTCTCCCTAAGAGCTCAAATTCGCAATAACTTTTTGCCAGGTAGATTGATGATGTGCCGCCTGAGACGATGAGAGCAATGTAAGGAAAATTTGGTTTTTGGGGACTAAGGAAAATTGACAGAATATGTCCCGCCATATGATCGACGCCAACAAGTGGGATTTTACTTACATAAGATAATGCCTTAGCATAGGAATACCCAACCAGCAGTGAGCCGACCAGGCCCGGTCCGCGGGTCGCGGCAATAAGTTCAATATCTGAGAGTAGCTTTCCGGCCTTTTCTAGTGCCGTTTCAACGACAGGGTGAATTGACTGGAGATGCTGTCTGGATGCCAGTTCAGGTACTACCCCGCCAAACTTGGTGTGAATGCAATCCTGGCTGGTGAGCACATTGGAAAGAATAATGTTGTCTTCGAGAACCGCGGCAGCAGTATCATCACAGGAGCTCTCTATACCTAAAATAAGCATGCAGGGGTTCTTTTATAGTTGAGTGTAATTATGATTGTGTTAATACAGTCGTTCAAATTAAAAAATAGTCAGTTCAGAGCAGGTGATTGGCGGACAATTGCTTCTCCAACTTGATAATAATGCCAAAGACAGTATACCGTGAAAGAAAAAATACAAACAATTTCTCCACTTGTCGATCAGTTTTCCCGGACTATTTCCTACCTGAGATTGTCGTTGACCGATCGTTGTAACCTTCGCTGCTCCTATTGTATGCCTTTAGTAGATCAAGGTGGAGACAGCACTGTAAGGACGGGGAAATTCCTCGCCCACTCTGACTTGCTGAGCTATGAAGAATTACTGCGAGTGGTTCGGCTTGCCGTAAGTATGGGCATGAACAAGTTGCGACTGACCGGTGGTGAGCCTCTGGTTCGAAGAGGAATACTGGATTTTATCAACCAGTTGTCCAAGCTGAAAGGTCTTGAACAGGTGCGCCTCACAACCAATGGCGTATTGCTGGCAGAAAATGCGGAAAAGCTCTACGCCGGAGGCATTCGTCATATAAATGTTTCTCTCGACACCATGCACCCTGAAAAATTTAAGAAAATTACTGGCTTCGATTATTTTGATAAAGTTTGGCATGGTCTTGAGGTGGCAAAGCAGATTGGCTTTAAGATTAAATTGAATGTCGTCGCCATGAAAGGCATTAATGATGATGAATTTCAAGATTTTGGCCGGTTGGCTCTTGAACAGCCCTTTCAGGTGAGATTTATCGAGTTTATGCCTGTTGGTGAAAAAAGCAGCTGGTTGAAAGAACAGTTTGTCAGCGCGGAAGAGATAAAAGCAGTTATTGCTCAACTGGGGGTTTTAACTCCTTTCCAAAAAGAGCATGGCGAGGGACCAGCCCGAATGTTTGACCTGGAGTCCTCCGATCAAAGGAAGGGTGCGGTAGGCTTTATTAGTCCAATAAGTCATCATTTTTGTGATCAATGCAACAGACTGAGACTTACTTCTGAAGGAAAATTGCGCTCCTGTTTATTAAACGATAAAGAAACCGATCTGAAATCACTTTTGCGGGGTGGGGCGTCCGATCAGGAAATTATTGGCAGCATAAGGAAAACTATTCAGGATAAACCGCAAGGTCACACTTTGCAGGATGACCTTACGGTTAAAGAACGACCGTCTTGTGGTGGTAGAATGTCACGAATCGGTGGCTGAGGAATTTTCTCCTTGGGGATAGGAGCCCAGCCATTCATAGTACGAGCACATCGATTTGAGAATATCACAACCTCTCTGTATTTTTTCGTCTTCAATGTGACCAAGCATATCTAAGAAAAAAAGATACTTCCACTGCTTACCTTTTATTGGTCGGGACTCAATCTTGGCCAGATTGATGTCCTCCTTCGAGAGCGCGGCAAGGACATCATTTAAAGCCCCCGGACGATCCATTAAACCTATTAACAGAGAGGTTCTGTCCCGTCCGCTCCTTGACGGTGATTGTTTGCCGATCACTAAAAACCGAGTGGTATTGCCTCGGTAGTCTTCTATTCCCTGCACCACGACCTGAAGCTCATATGTTTTGATCGCAAGAGAAGATGCAATCGCCCCAATGTTGGGGTTGTTTGCCGCCATTTGCGCTGCAGCTCCTGTGGAAAAGATCGGCAGGGTAGGCGTTGTCGGCAGATGTTTTCTGAGCCATTCCCGACATTGAGCAAGCGGCTGAGAATGGGAGGCAACCGTCTGAATGTCTTCAATATTTCCTGATCTGCAAACGAGATTGTGGCTGATTTCAAGTTGTAATTCGCCACAGATCTGAACCTTGTACTTCATAAAACAATCAAGTGTCGAAAAGACGGCACCCTCTATGGAGTTTTCGACCGGCACAATACCGTATTGGGTTCGGCCTTTTTCTACCTCAGCAAAGACATCATCAATGGTTTCCAAGGCCTTATAGTCAGCAGAATGGCCAAAATATTTCACTCCGGCCAGGTGGCTAAACGTTGCTTCAGGTCCAAGAAAGGCGACTTCCGCTTTTTTTTGAGACAGCCGACAGGTGGTTATTATTTCATGAAAAATTGATTTGAGTGCATCTGCAGGAAAGACATCCTTGTTGTCACTTAGGAGCCGGTCGTAAATCTGCCTTTCCCGGAGCGGGTCCCATTTTGCACGTTTTCCACCGTCTTTTAAGAGACCAATCTCTTTAGCACAAGCGAGTCGTTCTTTGAGCAGTGCGAGTATTTTGTTATCTATAGCATCAATAGAGTCCCGTACGGAGACTATTGCCTTTTTATGCTCAATTCCCATCCTGCTCCTTGCTGTTTATAAAGTTAAAGAATTCATACTGAACGAAAGGATTCAGAGCAAATAAATTAGGCCAAAGAAATTACTATGTCAAGGCGCAAAAGAGCGCTATAGTCTAATTTTCAATTCGACTTGGTAGACGGACAAGATTATTCAATATCTTAAAATACCATTTATATTTCAATTAAATATAACAGGAATGAGATGAGCGAAAAGAAGATTCAAAAAACTTACGACGAAATTAATGCCAGGATAAAAGCCGGAGAAGCCGTTGTGGTGACGGCTGAAGAAATGGTCGGAATTGTAGCTAAAAACGGTCCTGAAGGTGCGGCGAGGAAGGTGGATGTTGTCACCACGGGCACCTTTGCCCCCATGTGCTCTTCCGGATTGTTTTTAAATTTTGGCCAGATGACGCCAACCATAAAAGCGTCAAAAGTCTGGATTAACAAGGTCTCTGCCTATGCCGGACTGGCTGCGGTTGATGCGTACCTTGGTGCCACGGAACCTGCTGAAGATGATCCTTTGAATAAAATCTACCCTGGGGAGTTTCGCTACGGTGGAGGCCATGTCATCGAAGATCTTCTCCGCGGCAAGAAATTGCTTTTGGAAGCTAAGGCGTATGGAACTGATTGTTATGCTGCCAAAAAAATGAAAAAAGAAATTGGCCTGGATGATCTTCCCTATGCGCTGCTCTGTAACCCCCGGAATGGATATCAGAATTACAACTGCGCTATTAATTTGTCAGACAAGGCTGTCTATACATATATGGGTATGCTGAAACCAAATTGTCGGAATGCGAATTTTTGTAGTGCCGGTGAATTGAGTCCTCTTTTAAATGATCCACTCTATAAAACCATCGGGGTCGGCACACGTATTTTTCTTGGTGGTGGCTATGGCTATGTCACCTGGCGAGGAACTCAGCACAACCCTCAAGCGCCAAGATCATCCAACGGGGTACCGGTGAAACCGGCCGGAACCATTATGGTGCAGGGGGACTTGAAACAAATGAGCCCTGAATGGCTACGCGGAGTTTCTATCATTGGTTATGGTAACTCGCTCGCTGTCGGCCTTGGCATCCCCATACCTATTCTTAACAGTGACATGGCAAAATTTACTGGTGTTTCTGATAAAGAAATTTTCACCCAGGTGGTGGATTACGGACATGACTATACCAATGGCATTGCCAGGAGCTATGGTGAGGTGAGTTATGCCCAGTTGAAATCCGGTGAAATCGAGGTCAATGGTAAAAAAGTTCAGGCCGCTCCCTTGTCGAGTATCGTCAAGGCCCGGGAAATTGCAGAAATCTGTAAGAAAAATATCTCTGAGGGACGATTTTTTCTCAATAAACCAGCTGAGCTTCTGCCCGATGGTCAGGATTAATGAGTTGCTTGTTTTCTTCTTTTTGTATTATCTATATCAGTGAAAACGAAATTTGCAACAATTGCTCTTGAATATATCAGCAGGATTCAGGTAAAAGAAGAGAGCCCGGTTTTTTTGCATGGCTCTGTAGTGCCCATTTGAGAAGGCTTGCAGGCTATTTGTCGAATGTGAAAACTTATTCGAGTGAGTGCAATTTATTGCTTGATTCTGATTTACGATTCAATTATGGTGGCTTGTTAAAGGCGTATTGCCCCGATTATAAAGGCTTACGTCAATTCTTGTTTTTTTGTCAGAAAAAAAAGACAGTGTCTTTTGCGACAATGCAAGAGAGTTGAGATAGAGTAAATTTTTTTAGGGAAAGAGGGCAACTAGCGTTGTCTTCGTTAGGTTTGCAAAGAATGATTAAGCAGGGAGGAATTCATGAACAAGAAGGAACTGATTGAGAGCATCGCAGGTGCAGCAGACATTAGTAAAGCGGCCGCTGAAAAAGCACTGAACGGCACCCTCGCAGCTGTTGCTGAAAGTCTGAAAAAAGGTGACAAGGTAACTCTTGTTGGCTTTGGCACATTCTCTGTTTCAAAGCGTGATGCCCGTCAGGGACGGAATCCGCAGACAGGGAAAACCATTGAGATTCCAGAAAAGAAAGTTGTTAAGTTCAAAGCTGGTAGCAAATTGTCTGAGACTGTCAATTAATCTTGCTTATTCATGACGCATCGATACGGTAACTGTTAATATGCTCTTAACAACAAAAACATACCAAAAGGTTACAGTGTCTGAATGAGTACATTGCAAGGACGTTGCATCGCTTAATACCATAGTTCACTTTCAGGCAAAGTGACAGTGTTGCTAAGCATACTGACAGTAAAAGTCACACAAAAAGGCCGTTCCTCACAAGGAACGGCCTTTTTGTGTTGTTGGCTGATAAGCATTGACAGTCAAGTTTAATGGACAGTATCTTGACTGTGTTCTGAGGTTAGTTGAGACCTCTGAGCTTTCAAAGCGTGAAAACCACAAGAGAGACAGAAATGAAATCTTTTGAAGATCTGTTAGAAGAGGCGACCCGTATTCATGGCCATGTTTGTGCCGGCCAGGTCATTGGGGTGCGTATGTGCATGTTGGCTCTTTCCTATCTAAATATTCAAGATCCCAAAGGGGCTGACCGTAAAAAGTTATATGTTTTTGTTGAGATTGACAGATGTGCAACAGATGCAATTCAAACGGTGACTGGCTGTAGCCTTGGCAAACGATCCATGAAGTGGGTCGACCATGGTGTTATGGCGGCGACATTTGTTAATCTGGAGTCCAATAGAGCTGTCAGGATTACTGCCCTGGAGGAATCTCGTGAGTTGTCAAAAAAATATTGTAGTGACATTGTTGATAAATATGCCCGACAACTGGAGGCATATAAGATAATGCCTGACGAAGAGCTCTTTCGGGTTCAAACTGTCTCGGTGGTTATTCCCGAGGAAAATTTGCCAGGTCGACCTCTGAAGAGAGTCAGATGCGAGCAGTGTTCGGATTGGGTGCAGGACAGTAGAGATGTGCTCGTTGACGGAAAGGTCCTTTGCAGAAGTTGTGCCCATGGGCCGTACTATAGATTATTAGTACCTTAGAAATTCACTTCTTGTTTTTTATGAATGAATTTCGTCAAGGTACTTATCCCGGCTTATTTCCCGTTTACCGGGGTGAGAAGCATACATTCTTAACATAATTATCACTGAAACAAGAAGTTGATTTATCGTAAAGGAGAGGTGAATTGAAATGGTTGTAACTCTTTTAGATTATGGCGCCGGCAATGTCCGTAGCGTAAGAAATGCTCTTCGGCAACTTGGCTATGATGTAGAATATGTCAAGACGGCTGAAGATATAATAAATGCTGAGAAATTGATCTTTCCTGGAGTCGGCAGTTTTGGTCTGGTAATGCATCGTCTGCAGGAGAGTGGCTATGTCGAGGCCCTGCAAAGACGGATAGGCGAAGATAAACCCTTATTGGGAATATGCATAGCCCTGCAAACATTTTTTGAAGGAAGCGAGGAATCCCCAGGCGTTCCTGGTTTGGGAATCATTCCTGGGCAGGTGATAAGGTTTCCGGAAACCACCTTGTCTGTTCCGCAAATAGGTTGGAATGGTATCAGGCTGCAAAAAGAATCCAAGTTGTTTCAGGGATATAAAGACGAAAAGTTGTACTTTGTCCACTCTTATCATGCACCTGTCACTGAAGCGATAAAAGACTGGACTCTCACTCTCACTGATTACGGATATGAATTTGTTTCCGGAGTTGAAAAAGGAAATGTTCGCGCCTTTCAATTCCATCCCGAGAAGAGCGGTCCGGCTGGATTACGGATATTAAATAATTTTCTGACATCTGACGTCGACGCAACAAACAGTATCGTCCGTCGGGATACCAGCAATGACCAGCAAACAAACATCGCCAAGAGAATCATTGCCTGTCTCGATGTGCGGAGCAATGATGCTGGAGATCTTGTCGTCACCAAAGGTGACCAGTATGATGTTCGTAGCGAAGGACAGGTTCGAAATCTTGGTAAACCGGTAGAGCTAGCAAAAAGATATTACGAAGAGGGCGCGGATGAAATTACTTTTCTGAATATCACTGGCTTTAGAGATTTCCCCATGCAGGATCAACCGATGATTGAGGTTCTGCAAAAAACATCAGAAAATGTCTTTGTTCCGTTGACCATCGGTGGTGGTATCCGGGAGTTTACCGATTCGGAAGGCGTTTCCTATACATCTCTTGATGTTGCTTCCGCCTATTTTCGCTCCGGAGCGGATAAGGTATCCATTGGCAGTGATGCCGTTTATGCGGTTGAAGACTATTTAAAAACCGGGAAAAAGTCCGGCAAAAGCTCTATTGAACAAATTTCCATAGTCTATGGTGCCCAGGCGGTGGTTATCTCGGTCGATCCACGGCGTGTATACGTCAAAAATCCCGGTGAGACCACCCACACCACCATTAAAACAGCCACAGCCGGCCCTGACGGTGAGCTTTACTGCTGGTATCAGTGCACGGTAAAAGGTGGCAGGGAAGGCCGTGACATTGATGTCGTGCAACTGGTACAAACATGTCAGGATTTGGGAGCAGGAGAAATTCTCCTCAACTGCATAGATAAAGACGGTACGAACAGCGGCTTTGATCTGGAGTTGATCAACCTGGTGAAGAGCAGTGTCTCTATTCCAGTGATTGCTTCCAGCGGGGCAGGCAATGCTTCGCATTTTGTCGATGTTTTTAAACAAACATCCACTGATGCCGCCCTTGCTGCAGGTATTTTTCACCGTGAAGAGGTATCCATAGCTGAAGTGAAAAATGCCGTCAAGGCTGCAGGGGTTGAGATGAGATAGTTTATTTATACTCACTCACATCCCTTGCCTTTCAAATTGTTTGTTGACCGGTAGCAATAGAAGATTCCTATGGCAATAGAGATATCCAGGAAAAAGAAAGGTGTCCTCAGTTTCCTGTTTTTCATTATTTTTATGGTTCTTGTGCTCAACTCTGTGTCTATCTGGACCTACCGGAGTGGACTCATTGAGTTGCTTGAGAAGGGGAATGTTCGTCTTGAGCTGTATATCAACTATTTGCAAGGAATTTTGGGCAAATATGAAAGTTTGCCAGAGCTGTTGGCAATAGACAACAGTCTGGTCCGGGCATTACTGAACCCCAACGAAAAACAACGAATTGAAATTCTTAACCGTTATCTCGAAACGATTAACAAGGTAAGTGACACCCTCGACACCTATCTTATGAACAAGGACGGTTTGACCATTGCGGCCTCAAACTGGAATGAAAGCCGTCCATTTATCGGCAGAAATTTTAGTTATCGGCCCTATTTCAAACAGGCCATGAAGGGAAAACTCGGTCGTTATTTTGCCCTCGGCACCACTTCGTCCAAAAGGGGCTACTATTTTGCCTACCCGGTCCGCAAAGACGATGAGATACTTGGTGCAGTAGCCATTAAAATTAACATAGATTTGGTCGAGCAGAGTTGGGCTGCCCGGGATGAAAATTTTCTGGTTTCTGATCCCGATGGAGTTATCTTTGTTACCACGAATCCTGAATGGAGATTTAAAACCCTTAAGCCCCTGGCATCGGAAGTTCGACAGCGAATTACTGAAAGCAGAAGGTATCATGATGCTGCACTGACGCTCCTCAGCAACAAGGTCGAGCCTCTGTGGGACAAGGTGCAGCTTTTAGAAATTGATAACGGCGCTGGCCACGGCAAAAGGCAGGTGCTGAAACAATCCCAGTTTATGCCCCAGGCTGGGTGGAATGTTCATATTCTCACCGATACCAGAATTCTTAAGAAAAAAGTCCTGTTGGTGAACATCATGGTTGGGACAGGACTCGTCCTTGCCTATATTTTGGGAATCCTGCTCATTCAGCGAAATCGACGGCTGGCTCAATTGCATCAAATTGAGGAGGACTCAAAGAGGGCGCTCCAGGAAGCCAATGAGCAATTAGAATCACGAGTGTCTGATCGGACTCAAAAGCTCACCGAGGCCAATACGATGCTGAGAAAAGAGATACTCGACAGGAAACAGACTGAAGTTAAGCTGAAGAGAACACGTAAAGAACTCATTCATGCTGCCAAGCTGGCGGTTCTTGGGCAAATGTCCGCCGGTATTAATCACGAGTTAAACCAACCGCTGGCCGCTATTCGAAGTTACACAGACAATGGTATGCAGTTTCTGCAGAAAGGGCGGCTGGAAGATGCCATGTGGAATCTGGAGCAGATCGGCGAACTGACAGAACGCATGGCCCAGATTGGTATTCAGCTTAAATTGTTCTCCAGAAAATCGAGTGGCATGATAGTTGTTGTCCCATTGCATGGCGTTATTGACGGTGCTTTGGAGATTCTCAAACCGAGCCTGAAAGGCGAAGGTGTCGAACTCACTATCGACATTCAGCCCGACAACCTCGAAGTACGGGCGAATCATGTACTCTTGCAGCAGGTCCTGGTAAATCTCATTTCCAACGCTATGCAGGCAATTGAAGGACAGGAAACTAAAAAAATTCTGATTGAATGCCACGCCCGTGGTGAGAAGGTCGTGATAGCCATACATGACAACGGACCGGGAGTGTCCATAGAATATATCAATGAAATTTTTGAACCATTTTTTACAACGAAGAAGTCAGGTCAAGGTTTGGGCTTAGGCTTAACAATAAGTGATAGAATAGTCCGGGATTTCGGAGGGCAAATCACCTTGGTTCCATCCGAGGAAGGAGCCCGATTCGAATTTTCTCTGGAAAAAATAGCGTAACATGATGAAAGTCCCTGAAAAAGTCCTCTTTATCGACGATGAAAAACATATTCGTCAGGCAAATAAGCAAACCCTCGAACTGGCAGATCTCAATGTAATTATTGAAGATTGTGCCGAAAATGGTTTGGATATTCTCACCAGGGACTGGCCTGGTATTGTGGTTTGCGATATTCGCTTACCCAATATGGACGGCTTACAGTTCCTGTTGGAAGTCAAAAAAATTGATCCGGACCTCCCCGTAATTCTCATTACCGGCCACGGCGATATCTCCACCGCAGTGAATGCGATGCGGGACGGGGCCTACGATTTTATTGAAAAGCCGTATTCGGCGGAGAGATTGGTCAAAACGGTTTTGCGAGGACTGGAAAAGCGTGCTTTAACCCTGGAAAACAGGAATTTACGACGGGAACTGGAATTGCACAGTGCGCCTGGTCCGAGGATAATCGGTCGCACTCCGGCTATGGAACAGTTACGGAGCACCATTGCCCAGGTGGCAGACACTGGGGCAGATGTTTTGGTTTTGGGAGAGACGGGCACCGGCAAGGAACTGGTGGCCAGAGCGTTGCATGAAAACAGCAGCAGAAGAATTAAGAATTTTGTTGCTATCAACTGCGGTGCTGTTTCCGAATCCATCATGGAAAGTGAACTTTTTGGCCATGAGGCAGGTGCCTTTACCGATGCAAAAGCCACCCGCATTGGCAAATTTGAACATGCCAATGGTGGAACTCTTTTGCTCGATGAGATTGAATCCATGCCCCTTCGGGTGCAGATCAATCTGCTCCGGGTTATGCAGGAGCGGTGCATTGAACGGCTTGGTTCCAATCGTCTGATTCCAGTTGATCTCAGGGTCGTTGCCGCCTCAAAGATTGATTTGCGGGAGGCTTCTGATCGCGGGACCTTTCGTGAAGATTTATACTACAGGCTCAATGTTGTTTGTCTGGAAATCCCGCCACTGCGGGAAAGACTCGAGGATATCCCCCTGTTGTTCCACCACTTTCTGTTAGTTGCAGGGCATAGATATCAACAGGAAGTACCAACTCCCGCTAATTCACAGATGAATTCCCTGTTGTCCTATGCATGGCCTGGCAATGTGAGAGAGCTGAGAAATTTTGCAGAAAGATATGTTCTGCTCGGCCGGCAATTTGATTGGTCTCTTGAAAAAATGTTGTCAGGAGAAGAAAAAACCCAGGGCAGGTCTCTGGCTCAACAGGTTGATTGTTTTGAGAGAGGCCTTATCGAGCACGCTCTGGTTTCCCTCAACGGCAGCATTAAGGACGTCATGGCAACTCTGGCGATGCCAAGAAAGACCTTGTACGACAAAATGCGCAAGTATGGTTTGAAAAAGAATGATTATAAATAACTATTTTCTTGGCCGTCTGGACCAGTTCATAAGCACAATGCCGACGACGAAAACGATGATACCGATGGCCGGATGAGTCCCGTTCATCAAGATGAGAGCTAATAGGCAGAGTAGTACGCCAATGGTCACTTTATTCATTACATCTTTAACACTTCGCCAGTGTTATTCTCCATTGTTGATCGAGTTTTTTGGGTGAGATCGCCTCTCTCGTTTTTATTTCCGGCGAGAAGAGGGCGATCCTGTATTCATTCACCAGATCCTCAAAGCGAGCCACGAGCTCGAATGCTTCCTCTGATAATTCTTCTTTTTTGGCCAGGAGCTGATGCAGCTTATTGAGGTAAGGCTCAAGCTGATCAGCTTTTTGGGTATCTTTACCGGGATTTGCATTGAATCTCTCGAGACGTATCATGAGACATTGCAACTGTCTGTCGATGTTCTGAAGATCTACTGTTGTTGTATTGGCAAAAATATCCACCGGAAAAATATCACTCAGATGGGCGTGGAAATCATCCTCCTTATCCGCTTGAAACAGAAATTTTGTCGACTTCTGGGTAAATATTTTTCGTATAGTCTCCTGGGCGGTGTGTCTTTTTCGAATAAGAGCCATAAGATTATTGCAGATTTCCTGCCCGGCGGCAAAGAGGCCCTGTTTCTCAATTTCTTTAACGGCTGTGAAAAATGACTCTTTAGAGACTATCTTGCCGGGAATTGGACCAAAAAGTGACGAGAGTATGAAATCGAGCAGCTTATCGACCACCTCCTGACGTGTTTTGCCAATCTTCATCAGCCAGACAGAAGATGGGCCGGAAAGGGTGGTGGTGCACATTTTTTTCAAGGCTTTGTATTGCTGATAGAATTGCAGCGCGTAAAGAAAGAGTGTCCCTTTCCTGGTCAGTTTCTCGGCAACCATCCTATCCTGTTCAAAGCCAATCTGAACACAGCCGTTTTCAGGTTGGGCAATGAGTACCGGATAGAGAAAACCGGCAATCTCGCCCTGGGGAGTATAGGTTGGGATTGTATCAGGCAATCCCGAAAAGTCCCAGTTGGTGTGGGTGGTTTTGTCCCAGCGCTGAATCAGATCGTGCTCGGCACCTTGCATTATTCTTTGGTGTATCGGTACCCGGCTACTGCTGTTTGCGGCAAGAAGTTCGGCTAGATTTCGCCCGGTACACAGCTCCTTGCCCGCATCATCAAAGAGGAGAAAGCGTGGCTGAAGATGTAATGGCAGATTGTCCGACCAGTCAGACCTTCGAACCATCAGTTTGAAATGTTTTAATATTGACGATTCGAGAGCAGAGTATAAGGAACCCGTTCCGGGATTCATGTCATCGAGCAGCCTGTTCACCGTATCGCTGATAGGCACCAGGTTTTTTCTGATGCTTTTTGGCAGTGCCTTCAGCAGGAACGTCAGCTTTTCCTGAAGCAGGCCAGGGACCAGCCATTCAAAAATTGCCGGCGAAAGGGTACCAGCAAAATCGAAGGGCAAGCGAAAAGTAACACCATCTCGTTCTGAACCGGGCTCAAAGTGATATTCCAACCGGAGTTGCATGCTCCCTACTGAAAGATAAGGAGGAAAATCGATCAACTCTTTTTCTTCTGGTTTGCGTCTTAGTACATCATCGTCTTGCATCAGCAGGAAGGATGTGTTCTTTTTTCTCTTTAAAAAACGGTTCAGTGTGGTTTTGTCGTAGACATCAGCCGGGATTTTCTCTGCATAAAATGCATACAGGGTCAATTCATCGGCTACAATATTTCTCACCCTCAGTTTTTCTTCGGCGTCCTGCCATTTTTTAATAAGAGCAAGATTATGATCTAAAAAGCGATAGGAGCCGTTGAGTTCCCCGGAAACAAGTGCTGATTGAATAAAAATATCCCGAGCCGGACCAATATTTTTTTTGCTTCTTTTACCAAAATTTACCTTTCGGCCGGTGGCGATGATTAAGCCAAAAAGAGAGACCTTCTCATCGGCGATAACCTGGCCGGTTTTCTTCTGCCAATGCGGGCTGGACCAGGAATACTTACAGAGTTGGCCGGCGATTGTTTCAATCCAGTCGGGTTCAATGGTGGCGACAGTGAGGGCATAAAGTCTGCTGGTTTCTATAAACGAGGCCGCCACCAGCCATTGTCCACCCTTGGTAAACTGATGGGAACCAGGAAAAATCATCAGCTCCTTGTTATGGGTGCCCTGATAGAGATGGCCTTGCTTTTTTATGGCGAGATTGCGCAGGAATCCGGCGAGAAATGATTTATGAATCTGCTCGTAGGACGCGTCGGAGGCGTTGTCGGCAAAACCCTCTCGTCTATCGATTATTCTACTTAATTGGGTGTGCAGATCAAACCACTCCCGCATCCGCTGAAAGGACAGAAAATTGGTCTTGCAATATTTTTTTAACTGCGACCAGGATTTGGAGCCGCTTTCTGAGTTGTGGAATTGATCCCAGATGTTGAGGAGCACCATAAAATCAGAGTGGGGGTGACTGAATTCCTTGTGGGCGGTGTCGGCTTCTTTTTCATGGTCGGCCGGGCGTACGCGTGGATCCTGGATGGCAAGGGCAGCGGAAATAATTTTCACTTCCCGGAGACAGTTGTTTTCTTTCGCTTCAATGATGATTCTGGCGATACAGGGGTCGATGGGCAGGTCGGCCATTATCAAACCCTTTTTGGTGAGATGCTGCTTGTTGTCGATTGCGCCCAGTTCCCGGAGCATTCGATATCCCTCTCTGATGGCGTTCTTGAAAGGAGGTTCCAAGAAAGGAAAATTTTCTGGATCGCCCAGCCCCAGCGAGATCATCTGCAGGATTACTTCGGCAAGGTTAGAACGCTTCAGCTCCGGCAGAGTGTATTCGGGGCGATCGTTATAATCTTCTTCCGAATAGAGTCGGATGCAGAGACCGGGAGCCACCCGGCCGCAACGGCCTTTACGCTGGTCACAACTGGCTTTGGAAATTCTGGTGACCGGCAGGCTTGTGGTTTTGGCACGAACATTATAAAAGGAAATCCGGGCCAGGCCGCTGTCAACAACATAGCGGATGCCTGGAACAGTCACCGATGTCTCGGCAACATTGGTGGCAACGACAATCTTCACCTGGTTGAAATTCTGAAATATTCGCCTTTGGTCCCCCGATGGCAGCCTGCCAAAGATGGGTAAAACCACCGCCTGGGTGATTCTTTTTTCCAGTATTTGGCAACAGTCACGGATATCCCGTTCCGTGGGTAAAAAAACGAGAATATCGCCTTTTGGTTCACTCTCGTACAGATCACAAACTGTTTGTACACAGTGCTCCAGTTCACCATCTTTTTCACCGAGGAGATCCTCCTCGGGTGGATTGTAGCGAATGGTGACAGGAAAGGTCCGACCTGAAACCGTGATGATCGGCGCGTTGTCAAAATGTTTAGAGAAGGCCTCGGTATCAATGGTTGCAGAAGTAATGATAATTTTGAGGTCTTTGCGGCGGTGCAGCAGCTGTTTCAGGTACCCGAGAAGGAAATCAATATTGAGGCTTCTCTCATGGGCCTCATCGACGATGATCACACCATACCTGGAAAGAAGGCGGTCATTTCGTGTTTCGGCCAGGAGCACCCCGTCAGTCATGAATTTAATCTTGGTGGCCGGGGTTGTGTAATCATGAAATCGAATTTTGTAGCCGACCATATCTCCTGCCGCGCCCAACTCGTCTGCAACTCTGGTGGCAACTGTCGATGCAGCAATACGTCTTGGCTGTGTGCAGCCTATGAGCAGTTCATTTTCAGGCAGGGCCTCAAGGCACATTTTAGGCAGCTGTGTTGTCTTACCAGAGCCGGTATCTCCAGCGATTACGACCACCTGATGTTGAATTATGGCGTCGATGATGATATCTTTATGATCGGTTATCGGCAGGTTGTCGGGATAAATGATTTTCATGAAAAAAATAGATGTCGTTGGTAAATTGTGTTAAGTTTTTTGGGAGAAGTTTGTCCCGATAAATACCATACCGTCTGGTTTTCTGTTACCTAAAAATTGAGGTTTCTATGCAAGTACGAAAAGCTGTCATTCCTGTTGCCGGTCTTGGGACCAGATTTCTGCCAGCCACCAAGGCCATACCAAAAGAGATGCTCACCATTGTTGATCGGCCAACTATCCAATATATAGTCGAAGAGGTTGTAGCATCTGGAATAGATCAGATTATTTTTGTGACCAGTGAAGGTAAATCAGCGATTGAGAACCATTTTGATTACAATTTCCATCTCGACTCGGTCTTGAAAGAAAAAAATAAAGTTGTTCTTGGCGAAGAGTTGAACAATATCTCTAATCTGATAGACATCGTTTCGGTACGACAGAAAAAACCATTGGGGCTGGGACATGCAATCTGGACAGCTCGGAATGTCATAGGCGATGAACCTTTTATGGTTTTGCTTGGTGATGATATGGTCCTAAGCAAAACCCCATGCGCAAAGCAACTGCTTGATCTTTTTGATGAAGTGGGCGAATCCATCGTCGCCATCCAAAGAGTGCCTCTGACGGAAACCCCTCAGTACGGTATCGTCGAAGGTGAAGAGATGGGCCGGGAAAAGACCTATAAAGTCAATCGTATGGTTGAAAAGCCAGCTCCCGGCACAACTGAATCGGATATGGCAATTATCGGCAGATATATCTTAATGCCTGATATCTTCAATATTCTAGATACAATCACTCCAGGGCATGGTGGTGAAATTCAATTAACCGATGCCCTCCTGGCTCTGACCAAAAAAAGAGGGATGTATGCCATGGAATTTGAAGGGACGAGATTTGATGCAGGCGATAAAATGGGCTACCTAAAGGCGATTATCGCTTACGGACTCCGGCATCCCTCCCTTGGCAAGCAGTTGACGAAACACCTGAAAGAGGTTGCCGCGACCTTATGATTCATCTGGAGGTCGCCGTAGCTGCCCCCCTCGAACAGACCTTGACCTACAGTTTAGCAGATACAACAGACATCGGGGCTCTTGGCAACCTCCAGCAAAGTTATGTTGGTCGTCGGGTCTTGGTGTGGCTGGGCAAACGAAAAGTAACAGGGTATGTCCTCGCTGCTGTAACAATTTCTGAAAAAACTCCCTTTAAAATCAGAGAAATCAGCAAGTTTCTTGACGATTATCCTCTTTTTCATGAGAATAGTGTTCCGTTTTACCGGTGGGTAGCCAACTACTATCACTATCCGCTGGGGATGGTTATCAAAACGGCCCTGCCCGGCGGCCTTGCCCCCAAGAGCGTAAAACAGCTTATTCTCGATAAAAGCACAGAACAGTTTTTGGCACTGTTTGAAGATGAAGTTCCAGCATGGGGCCAAAAGTTAGCTGCGCAGGGACAGCTTGGAGCGACTGAGACGGCTGCAATCCTTTCTGATCGGACAGAAAAGAGCCTGGTCACTCATCTCGTTGAAAAAAAAATCGTCCGTATCGCCAGCGGTATTGCCAAGGATGGTGTACAGGAGAAAAACGAAGTCTGTTATGGCCTCAATACTCCGCAGTTTTTTAAGCCAAAGGAAATTGATGAGAGTCGGGAAGGGCTGAAAGAATATCAGCAGAAGTTCAGCCAGGAAACGGGAATTGAGCTAAAGATATCAGAAGTAAAAGCTCTCTACACTCTTCATAATCTCACACAGTTAAA
Organism: uncultured Desulforhopalus sp.; assembly: GCA_963677465.1. GTDB lineage: Bacteria > Desulfobacterota > Desulfobulbia > Desulfobulbales > Desulfocapsaceae > Desulforhopalus_A. The sequence continues at coordinate 2,326,424 of OY781976.1, forward strand.
GAACCGTGAGACCATTGCCTTAAAAGATTTACGGCAGGACTACTCCGGTGCTTCGAAAGCATTGATTTCGCTTGAGGAAAAACAACTTGTCGTTCGGTCCAAGGAGAGGATATTCAGGAGCCCGTTTGGCCAACAACTCAAACACTATCCGAGGCCGGACAGGTTGACCGACGAACAACAAACTGCTTTCGATACTATCCAACCGGCGATAAATGCTAAAAAATTTCGCCCTTTTCTGTTGCATGGGGTGACTGGTTGTGGCAAGACCGAGGTGTACCTCAGAGCGGCGGAAGAGACCCTGGTCCTTGGCAGGGACGTGATAATTCTGGTTCCTGAAATTGCCCTGGCTACTCAGTTTGAGGCACATCTGCTGTCAAGATTTGGTGATATGGTGGTGCTGCTTCATTCAGCCATGTCGGCGTCTGAGAGGTATGATCAGTTTTCTCTGGCCCTGACCGGCAAGGCAAAGGTTGCCATAGGTGCAAGGTCTGCTCTCTTTGTGCCGTTCAGAGATCCCGGCTTGATTATTGTTGATGAAGAACATGACACCAGCTTCAAACAAGATGACAGCTTTCGTTATCACGGGCGGGATCTTGCCGTGTTGCGGGCAAAATATCATGATGCTGTGGTAATATTAGGGTCGGCCACACCCTCCATTACCAGTTATGCCCATGCCCAATCAGGCAAATATACACTACTCACCATGAAGGACAGGGTGGGGAATAGACCTTTGCCGGTTGTAACCATTGTTGATCTCAATAAAAAGCAGGCCAAAGATACCAAAGGGATCATTAAAAAAGAGCTTCAGGATAAACTGACCTGCAACCTCGCCGATGGCAAACAGAGCATATTGTTGTTGAACCGGAGAGGATTTTCGGCAGTGGTTTTGTGTCGGGATTGCGGAACTCCTGCGCAGTGCAGTCATTGCCATGTGTCACTGACGTTACACAAGGGAAAAAACAAACTTGTCTGTCACTATTGTGGCTTTTCCATGGCCAACAAAACTGTCTGCCTCCAGTGCCGATCCACGGATCTTGTTCCGGCCGGGTTTGGTACCGAAAGGGTTGAAGAGGAAGTCTTGGAACTTTTCCCGGAAGCAAGAATTACCAGACTCGATTCTGACACGGCATCTGATCGGAAAAAGTTTCTCTCTATTCTTGCTAAAATGCATGAAGGCGAAATTGACATCCTCATTGGCACCCAGATGATTGCCAAGGGCCATCACTTTCCTAATGTCACTCTTGTCGGGGTTGTCTGGGCCGATGGTGGCATGAGCATGCCGGACTTCAGGGCAGCGGAGAGGACGTTTCAGCTCATCACTCAGGTTATTGGCCGAGCGGGTCGAGGAGATATGCCCGGCGAAGTCATTGTCCAGACCATGCGGCCGGAACATTATGCCATTGTCTTTTCAAGAGACCATCAGTATGAAAAAATGTTTGCTCATGAGATGAAGCTGCGACAGCACCCGGCCTTTCCGCCATATCTGCGCTTGACCGCACTACGCTTGCAGGGCAGGGTCGAAAACGATGTGCAGCAATCAGCAGTACGCCTGGCCAGATTCTGCAGGCAAACAGTCACTAGTGCAAAATATAAGATTGAAACTCTTGGCCCGGCCCCTGCACCTCTTGATAAGATAAAAGACAATTATCGCTGGCAGATACTTTTAAAGGGGCGCGATACAGACGAGCTGCATGCTTTATGCACCGCCATAAAAAATGCGCGACAGGAATTGGTTAAGAGCCAGTGCGTGTTGGCAATCGATGTCGATCCGGAAAATATGATGTAAGGCAAAAATCCTTTTGCTTTACACGTCAGAACTTAAACCACTTCTTTTTCTGATTGTAGATGACCAGTCGGTTTCGTCCTTTTTCTTTCGCCTCATACAGCGCCTGGTCCGCCTGATTTATCAAGGTGTCTTTTTCGAAGTTGTCTTCTGTGGCTGGTGTGCTGCTCGCCTGGCCAAAGCTCGCCGTTATGTGATATGTCTCACGATCATCCTGAAAACCGGTCTGCTCAATTATTGATCGCAATTTTTCTCCGACACTTGCAGCATCGTCGCTGTTGGTCTCTGGCAGGATGACAATAAACTCTTCTCCGCCGTATCTGGCGAGGATGTCATATTGCCTGATATTCTGCTTTATGATTTTGGCAAATTCAGCTAAAACGAAATCCCCCACCTGATGACCATAGGTGTCGTTGACCTTTTTGAAATGATCTATGTCGATCAGCAGAATCGATATGGGAGCATTGTGCCGAACTGTTCTGCTAATTTCCTGATCTAAAATGTTTTGAAAATATCTGTGGTTATAGGCACCGGTCAAACCATCGATGTTTGCCAGATTATCCAGGGTTCTGTTTTTGTCCTCCAGCTCTTTTGTCAGATTCTCGAGGTGTATTTTGGCCTGGATGAGCTGTTTGTTCATCTGTTCGTAGTCGAGATTCATCAAACTCAAACGGATATTTGCCTCCTGGAGAATTTCCTGCACTGATTTGGTGGTTTTTATTTTGAGATTGAAGTAGGCCCCGGCCTCCTTTACTTTAATATGGACCTGGTTAAGGATCGTCTCAATATGTTCTGTTGTCAGTCCCAGCAGTTTTCCAGCCTCTTTTCGAAACTGTTTATGAAATATTTCCGGTTTGTCTGAATAGAGAATATTTACTAAAAGATCAGAGAGATATACGGCCCTAACCGTTGATCGAATGGCAATATTCGGGCCGGTATAGTCCTCGGGGTGATGATGATACTGAAGGGGAATCAGCAGTACATCGGGGAATCCCCAGCTTTTCGCTACCTCCACCCCGACCAGAGTATGATTCAGCCCAAAAACAGCTTCCTCAGCACTAAAGCTGTCTTCTTTATTTTCTTCAATTGCTTGCAGGACTTTATCATATTCTACAGGAAACGATCTGGCGAGAATAAGTTCCCCCAGATTTTGCAATAAGCCGGAAACAAAAACCTCTTCAGTCTCAGCGCCTTTGACATGTTCGAGGATGAGTCTTGCGGTTACCGCTGAAGCCAGAGATTTTTCCCAAAATTTTTCAAAATTAAAACGGCTCTCTATTTTGCCGGCTTTCATCGTCAGAAAAGAAAAGGAGAGCACCAGGCTGCGGACAGCGTTCATTCCAAGAATACTGACGGCTTGTTTAATTGAGCCTATCTGCTGTGGAAAACTGTAAAAGGCAGAGTTTGAAACCTTGAGGATTTTGGCAGAAAGAGAAATATCCTGGGAAACCAATTCTCCGATATCAGCGAGGGTGGTATCTTCCCTGGCCGTAAGAGTAATTAATTGAGAGGCGACGGTGGGTAAGGTCGGTAACTCATCCGATGCAAGAATTTTTTTTAGGAGTTCATCTTTAGTCATATCTATTGCTCGGTTCTAAAATTATTTCATATAATTTATTGGAAACTCTTATGGATTATAGCTTTTTCATAGCAAATATATCAAGTTTTCTCTGGAGAAAGAAAAAGGCCCGAGGGTATAAAACAAAAAGAGCACCAGATAAGTTCAAACCAAGGTAGGAAAATGTCAATCAGCAGCTTTCGCCAGCCTCGGGATAGGTACAGACTTCACCTTTGTAGTTTTCAAAAGTAAGGGTATCGCCGTGCTCCAGGATATATTGCGGAGTAAGGGGTATTTTGCCTTTGCCCTTTGGTCCGTCAAGGGCATAGGTGGGAATGGCCATCCCGGAGATATGGCCATACAGTTGCCGCATTATCGCGATCCCGGTTTCAGTCGATGTGCGGAAATGGTTGGTTCCCTTGGTGAGATCAGCCTGAAAAAGATAATAGGGTTTTACCCGGATGCGTAATAGACCGAGGAAGAGTTCTTTGAGGGTTTGTGCATCATCATTTATTCCCTTCAACAGCACTGTTTGACAACCCACCGGTATGCCAGCGTCGGCAAGCATGGTACAAGCGAGACTCGATTCGGTTGTTATTTCGTTGGGATGATTGAAGTGGGTGTTTATATAGAGCGGGTGATGGGTTTTGAGGATTGCAATAAGCTTTTCAGTTATTCTCATAGGCAGAACAGAGGGTACTCTGGTCCCTATGCGGATTATTTCTATGGATGGAATAGACCGCAGCCGTGTTAAAATAGCAGAAATTTCTTCATCCGCTAAAAGGAGCGGATCTCCTCCGGAAATGAGGACGTCCCGTATCTCAGGATGGTGTCGCAAGTAGTCATATCCGGCTTCCATCGTGGCAGGGCTGATTTTCATTTTGTCCGTTCCGACCTTTCGCTTTCTCGTACAGAAACGGCAATACATTGCACATTGATGAGAGACCAGAAAAAGCACTCTATCCGGATATTTATGCACCAGATTGGGCACGGGGCTGAGATTTTCTTCATCCAGTGGATCTGTTTCGCAAACCCCGTCATGTATCTCAGCGGGATCGGGGACAGCCTGTTTCCAGATCGGATCACCTGCATGGTGGATTAATTTTAAAAAATATGGATTAATCCGCATTGGAAAGTTTGCTATTACATCCCGTAATGCGTTACTATCACAATCCAAATGCTCTTGCAGACCATCAAGTGAGGTTATGCTGTTCTGTAATATTATTTGCCAGGGTTCCATGGCGGGATATTATGGGGCAAAGAAGAGTACTTGTCAATTGCACATTTTATTTTGAGAATACGAAGGGGGCTGGGAATGTCTACAAATTTGTATAGGTTTAAATATGATGAGTATGGAAATACCCGGGAAATTGTTGTTTATGCCAGCGGCTCTTCAGCCCGCTCCTGCAGCTTTATAAACAAAGGCACCGCGTTTAGCCTTGAAGAAAGAAAAGCTCTTGCCCTTGAGGGAACTCTTCCACCGGGGCTCAGAAACCTCGATGAACAGGTTGAAAGTTCCCGGGCGAAAATGAATGAGAAGGTCGATGACATCGAAAAGTTCATTTTTATCCGTTCGATGTTTGACCGCAACGCAACGCTTGCTCATGCCCTTATAAAAAGTGATATAAAAAACTATATTAAGATAATATACACCCCGACAATCGGCCTGGCTGTGCAAAAGTATTCATCCATGTTCAGGCAAGCCAATGGCCTTCATTTCTATCCAGGCAATATTGATGGTGCCGAAGACATACTGAGAAGATTTGCTCACCGGGATATCAGGGTTGCGGTGGTGACCGATAACCAGGGAGTGCTTGGTATCGGGGACCAGGGTGCAGGCGGCATAGCCGTTTGTCTCGGCAAGTTGATGCTTTATACCCAGGGAGCAGGGATTGCTCCATGGCACTGTTTGCCAATTTCCCTTGACGTCGGCACCAACAACGAGAAACTTCTTGCCGATAGCAAATATCTCGGCTGGCGGCACCGGCGATTGGAAGGAGAGGAATATCTCTCCTTTATAGGCAGGTTTGTCAGGGCTTTTAGAAATGTGTTCCCTAATGCACTGTGCCAGTGGGAGGATTTCTCTCATCAGAATGCCTTCAGCATACGTGATGCCTTTGTTGATGAACTGATCTCTTTTAATGATGATATTCAAGGTACAGGGGCGATTGCCCTGGCGGCTATTTTATCTGCCATGAAGATTAAAAACGAACAACTCGTTGATCAGCGAATTCTTATCCACGGAGGAGGTGCCGGGGGCGTTGGTATTGGTGAACAGATCATGATGAAGATGATGGAGCAGGGCCTTTCGCAAAAAGAGGCCCTTAACCGGATCTTTATGATTGACTCCAAAGGACTTGTTGTCAGCTCAAACAAGGTTGAGTTGTATAAAAAGAAGTTTGCCAAAGATAAAGCCAGTCATCCCTGGCTCAGCAAAATTGATCGAATTGATATCCCTGGAATTATCCGGGAAGCAGGTATCACCACACTGGTTGGAACAACCGGTCAGGAATTCTTTTTTAACGAAGAGGCGATAAAGGAAATTAAAAAAAATACCAAACAGCCGATTATCCTTCCGCTTTTTCAACATATTTCAACACCGCAACTTTTTTGCCAGAATATCAATAAATGGAGCGCTGAAGGTCTCTTGGTTGCAACCGGTAACCCATGTGCAACGGGTGATGATGCTGAGACGGCCTGCCATATTGGCCAATGCAATAATGCCTTTGTTTTTCCTGGAATTGGTCTGGGAGTGTTGGCGTCAGGTGCTAAGGAAGTGTTACCGGAATTTTTTACCGCAGCAGCTACCGTAATTTCCGATATGATGTCCCCGGAACAACTTGAGATGGGACGACTGGTACCACCTATCAACGATATGCGTCAGGTGGCAAAGAAAGTTGCTTTGGCCGTCGCGATGTGCGCTGTGCAGAAAGGGGTTAGCAGGCCATGTCTCTACTCAGATTTTCAACACAATAATGATGAAGCGAGAATGAGAACAATAATTGACCGGATGAGGTGGAGTCCAGAATACCTGCCTCTTGTTTCAATGTAAACGACTTAGACCTGTCCGAGAAGGTAAAAACCAAAAAAGCCCCCTGCGCATAAATGTGCAGGGGGCTTTTTCTATCTGCTATAAAAATATTTAAATTTTCTGAACGTTATCAGCAGCAGGACCTTTCGGGCCATCGACTATCTGAAAAGATACTCTGGAACCTTCTTCAAGAGATTTAAAGCCTTCAGTCTTGATAGCGGAATAATGTACAAAGACATCTTGTCCACCATCTTGCTCAATAAAACCAAAACCTTTCGCATCATTAAACCATTTCACTGTACCTTCTGCCATTGTACTGCTCCTTTTGCACTCGGTTCAGATTCGAACCGTTATTATGTTTCTAACCATTTTATGGTTAGACTTCGATTTGTAGCTTTGTACTAACAAGGCTACGAGCCCGCTATGGGCATTTGTGACCTTATTAGTACTTTAGAAATTCAATTCTTTTTTAATGAATAAATTTCGTGAAGGTACTTCTCCCGGCTTGCTTCCCGTTGACCGAGATTTGATAAGGTTTATACAAAATATTTATATTTCAATAACCAATTCCATTAGCACATTTGACCTGTAAAAGCAACAAAATGTTTAAAAATAATCATAGATAATAAGCGGATAGAAATTATTATCAAAAATGAGTATGCTTACTCGATTATTGCGATCAAGATAAAAAATGAATAAGAGATGGCGCTGAGCAAACACGATAAAGAGTTGACACTCTCATAAGCTGGGGTATAAAATGACTGATTTTATGCTTAAAAATCAGTCTCTCTGCGTTAAAAATCAATAATTTCTCAAACGGTGTCAAAGACGGTGTATCCTGACTATCCATTTTCACCCAACTACCTGGAACTTGAAGGTGGACGGCTGCACTATATCGATGAAGGAGTTGGGCCTGTCATTGTTATGGTCCATGGCAATCCCACCTGGTCATATTATTTTCGACATCTTGTTTCCCTGTTATGTAAAACACATCGGGTTATTGCTATTGATCATATAGGCTGCGGTCTTTCTGATAAACCGCAGCATTACTCCTATTGTCTTGCCCAACATATTGAAAATCTCGATAGTTTACTGACGCACCTGAAAATTGATCGTTTTTCCCTCGTGGTTCATGACTGGGGCGGTGCTATAGGTATTGGATGTGCGGTAAACTATATCAGCCGTATCGAAAACATAGTGGTAATGAATACTGCTGCCTTTCGGTCTAAGAGAATACCACTGCGAATACAACTATGCCGCCTGCCGGTGGTGGGTGAGATAATTGTCAGACTATTTAACGGTTTTGCCTGGCCGGCTCAGTTTATGGCGGTTAAAAAGAAAATGGCTCCAGATGTGGCAAAAGCCTATCTGGCCCCATATAACAGCTGGAATAACCGCGTGGCGGTATATAATTTTGTAAAGGATATTCCGCTTACTGCACGTCACCCAAGCTATTCGACCTTGGTCGATATTGAGAAACGGCTGTCTCTTTTACGGGATGCTGCTATCCCCATGCTCATTGTTTGGGGCGGAGCCGATTTTTGTTTTAATGACGATTTTTTTGAAGAGTGGCAAAAACGTTTTCCCGAGGCTGAAAATCATTATTTTAAAGATGGAGGACATTATCTTCTTGAAGATAAATTCGTCGATATCGTGCCCATTATTAAATCATTTTTTCAGATTTAAACGAATGGGAGATGAGAGGTGACAATAAATATAGCTGACACCTTTGTTGGCGTTGCCAAGGAACATGGTGGACGTACTGCGATAATTGAGGCTCAGAGCGGTAAGAAGATATCCTTTGCTGAGCTTGACAGCAGAGCAAACGCCTATGCCAATTATTTTGCGGCGAAAGGATTTGTCCCTGGCAACGTTGTAATCCTTATGGTTACTCCGTCTGTTGATTTCCTCTGCCTCACACTTGCTCTTTTTAAGGTTGGCACCCCTGTTGTCCTTATTGATCCTGGGATGGGGTACAAAAATCTGTTACGCTGTATTGAAAGGGTTTGTCCGCAATTTCTCATAGGTATTCCAAAGGCTATACTGTTTTCCAAGATTTTTTCGAAACCCTTTCATACCGTTAAACAATCATTTTGTTGCGGAAATTCTCTTGGCCTCTTTGGCCCCGACATAACTAAAGATATTTATAAAACGGAAGTAGAGTACCCGGTATACCAACCGAATGACACAGACCTTGCGGCGATTATATTTACAACGGGTTCCACCGGTCCTCCCAAGGGTGTACGGTATGAACACTCGATTTTCAGTGCGCAGCTCCGTTTGATAAAAGACTATTATAGCATTGGTCCACGTGATGTGGATCAGCCGGCCTTTCCTTTATTTGCCCTTTTCTCGGCGGCAATCGGTGCTTGTTCCGTTATCCCGGACATGGACCCCACTAAGCCCGCCAATGTAAATCCGGAAAAGTTTGTGGCTTCAATCTTGAAAAATGAGGTGACCTACTCGTTTGGATCGCCTGCTATCTGGAATGTGGTGAGCAACTATTGCCTCGAACACGGGATAGTTCTTAATTCCGTAAAAAAAGTGTTGATGGCGGGAGCCCCCGTTCCCTATGAGCTGATGAAAAGGGTGAAAAATATTCTCCCAGAGGGTGCATTGGTTTTCACTCCCTACGGTGCCACAGAGAGTTTGCCTATCGTTTCCATTGAAGCTGCTGAGGTGATCTCTGATACCTGGCAACAAAGTCGGCTGGGCAAGGGGACCTGCGTTGGCAGACCTTTACCTGGTATTGATATCGAAATTATCGACATCAATGATGGCCCCCTCGCGGAACTGACTGAAGATATGCTTGTTGACAAGGGGACGATTGGCGAAATAATAGTCCGTGGTGATGTGGTGACCAAGGCCTATCTGAATAATCCTGATGAAACAGCTCTGGCCAAGATGAAAGATGGTGCTACTTTCTGGCATCGAATGGGCGACGTCGGTTACCTCGACCAAGAAAATCGCCTCTGGTTTTGCGGCAGGCGAGCCCACCGGGTGGTGACCAAAAGTAAGACCCATTTTTCAGTGCCCTGTGAGGCGATAATTAACGAACATCCCGATGTTTACCGGTCTGCACTGGTTGGGATACATGACTGTGGCATTGCGAAGAACATAATACCGGTCATAATTGTTGAGCCGAATAAAGCTGGCAGAATTAAGAAGAAAAAGTTGCTTGAAGAAATACGAATAATAGCTAGTCAGTCTGAGCTTACACAGGAAATTAAACATTTTCTAATTCATAATGATTTTCCTGTGGACATCAGGCACAACGCCAAAATCTTTCGGGAGAAACTGGCAATATGGGCACAGAAGAAACTTTATCCCTGTCGATAAAAAAAGCACTGGTCACTGGCGGTGGTGGATTTGTCGGCAAGGCTGTTGTCAAAAAACTTCTTGAGCTTGGTGTTGAAACCACTGTTCTGGGACGACACCACTATCCTGATATAGAGCAGCTGGGCGGCAAGTGCATTGTTGGCAATATTGCTGATGCTGGAGACATGGACAGGGCTTCTCAATGTATGGATGTTGTCTTTCATGTTGCGGCGCTCGCCGGTATTTGGGGATCCTGGCAAGAATATAACAAGACGAACGTACTCGGGACTGAAGTTGTTATTGAAAGTTGCCAGAAAAACAAAGTGCCCATGTTGGTGTACACCTCCACCCCCTCCGTTGTTTTTAATCGGGCGGACATTAAAGGTGGCGATGAAAGATTGCCATATGCTGATGAATTTCTTTGCCACTATGCCAGAAGTAAGGTTATGGCGGAGAGGGCTGTACTTAGTGCTCACTCGTCATCTCTTTTAACCTGTGCCCTACGTCCTCACCTCATCTGGGGGCCCGGCGACCCGCATCTTCTGCCGCGACTTGTTCAGAGTGGCCAAAAAAAAATGCTTAAAAGAGTTGGTGACGGTTCAAATCTTGTTGATATTTCCTATATTGATAATGTCGGCCATGCCCATATCCTGGCAGCAAAGAATTTGTCGGAGAAGGGGACAGCTGCTGGTAAAGCATATTTTATAAGCCAGGGCGAACCGGTAAATCTTTGGGATTGGATTGATGAATTGTTTGTCGCAATGGATATTGACAAAGTTAAGTCATCGCTTTCTTTTTCTGCAGCATATCGACTCGGTGGTGTTTTGGAGTCGATTTATACATTTGCAAGGTTGGCAAAAGAGCCGAGAATGACCCGCTTTCTGGCAGAACAACTGGCCAAGTCTCACTATTTTTCAATAGAAAATGCCCGTAATGATTTGGGATATGAACCTGTGATTTCAACAACAGAAGGATTACGAAGGACTGTCCAATGGTTAAAGACGCGATGAAGAACATCAGCAAGAACGCATTTGTTTGGCTTCTGATTGGTATATTCTTTCAGTTTTGCACCGTGGCTCCGGTATCGGCATTTACTATCGGAGATGAACGGGAAATGGGCGAAAAACTGTTGTATTCGGTTCGATCTTCCTTTCCACTGGTCGATGATCTTGATATTACCCAGTATATAACCAGACTTGGCCAAAGTGTTCTGGCAGTAGCCGGAATTCAGTATTTCGATTACCACTTTTTTATCGTCGACAATAAGGAATTTAATGCATTCGCCGCGCCATCGGGGTTGATCTTTTTTTATTCAGGATTGATTGAGACGATGACCTCTGAAGATGAACTTGTCTCGGTATTGGCCCATGAAGTTGGCCATATCGTCAAACGTCATCTGGCATCGAGAATGGAGAAAGGGAAATATACCACCATAGGATCCTTAGGTTTAGCCTTGGCAGCGTTGGCTTTTGGCGGAGCCGCTGCACCTGCTCTCTTGACTGGTGCACTGGCGACAGGGCAAAGTTTAAACCTGCATTTTAGTCGACAGGACGAGGAAGAAGCGGACCTCATGGCCTATGATTGGATGAAAAAGCTGCATCGGAATCCTGAAGGACAGGTTCAAATGCTGGAATCCATGCGCCGTATAGCCAGATATCGAAGTGAGCAGCCACCACAATATCTGGTATCTCATCCCAATCCTGAAGAACGACTTCATTATATTGAGTCATTAGTGGAGAATGATCAAGAAAACCTCAAAGAGGTAGATACAAACCGTGATAACTTCGATTTCCTTCGATTTAAATACCGTATTCTTGCTAAAGTAAAAGACTCTCAGGATCTCAAGAGATATCTCGCCAGCGTCATCGCCGATAGCAGATCCAGTGAAATAAAGAAAGTGATGGCAGAGTATGGCCTCTCTCAGGTAGCTCTGCAAGAAAATGATTACAGTAAAGGCATGGTGCTTCTTGAAAAGGTAATAACCCATTTCCCCAATGAAAACATTCTTATGGTCGATAAGGGGAATATCGAATATGCATCCGGACAACTTGGCGAAGCGGAGAAGACTCTTAAAAAGGCATTGGCTGTAGATCGTTCAGATATGTATGCTACTTTCATCCTGGCCAAGGTACTTTACCGTTTGGGGCAGACGAGTGAGGCAGAAAAATATTTCAAGGATGTGACGTATGTCTTTCCTGAATACTCTAAAGTCTATTTCGAATTAGGACAGATTGCCTCGGATAATAAATTAGCCGGAGAATCCAGCTTTTATCTCGGCAAGTATTATCTCTATGAAGGAAAGTTGAAAGAAGCTGAACAAAATCTCAAAAAAGCTCTGTACACAAAGACCATGTCGGAAAAAATGACAGCAGAGTGCAAAGAACTCCTTAAAAAGTTGAAAGAGCTGACCAAATAACAATAATCGCCATAAAGTGATCTGCTTGATATTATAGGCAATATGGTTCTAGCTGTTTTTTTAAGCTGGCGACATCCGGTGCGGCGAATATTTTTTGGCGAAGTGCAGAACTGCCATGTAGACCTTTAAAATACCGACTCATGTGATTTTTTATGTAGCCAAGAACTCTTTCCGCAGGAAGAAATTCTTCTATTAGAGCAAGATGGGCTTTTGCTCCGATAACAAGCTGCCGAATATCATCTGGTCGTCCGGATTCCTGAAAAATCCAAGGGTTACCGAGTGCGCCACGGCCGATCATCACCCCATCACAACCAGTTTCTTCCATCATTTTTCTTCCCTCCAGCAAGGACATAACGTCACCATTGCCGAGAACGGGAATAGAAACCGCTTTTTTAACACGAGTAATGATGTCTTGATCAATCTGACCGGAAAAACCCTGAGACCAGGTTCTGGCATGTACGGTAATGGCTGAAGCGCCGGTGTTTTCAAGCATTTTTGCAAAAGCTGGAGCATTGATTGAATGGCTGTCTTTGCCTGAGCGTATTTTCACCGTGACCGGAATCGATACCCGTGAGACAATCTTAGCCAAAATAGATTTGGCAAGACCTGATTCAGTCATTAAAGCGGCACCTGCCCCTCTTTTTGTAACTTTTCTAACCGGACAGCCCATATTGATATCAAGCATATCCGGGCTGTAGGTGGCCATTATCTCCGCAGCATCGGCCATAACGTCGGGGTCTGCACCGAATAGTTGAAAAGCTACCGGCTTCTCCTGTGAAATAGAAGCCATCATCTTTAGAGTATTGGCCTGTTGGTAAACAAGGCCATGGCAACTGATCATTTCTGATACGCAATAACCCGCGCCGAATTGACGACAAAGAAGACGAAACGGCAGATCGGTATATCCGGCCAGTGGGGCGAGAACAAAAGGAGAATCGAACGATAAATGACTAATCTTGAGCATGACACAAAGTAATAAAGCTGAAAAGAAAAACTCAAATTGGATAGAGTTCAACACGAAGGTTTATATTCGGGGTGTGAGAATATCACTTTCAGTTCGGCATGTTCGAAGAAGTTACAATGAAAGTGATATTCTCAACAACAGGGCAGCTCAGGTGAAGATTTCGGGCGAAAAATTTTTTACACCACCATCATAATTTGGGTATTCCCATTATGGTATGCCGGTAAATGCGTTTAGAGAGGTCTTCAATGATAGTATCCAGTGCTACTCTTTCATTATTACGATTCACGGTGACATCTGAAGATACTAAATATGGCTCGGTCCATAGCTCTCCCGGTGTTTCGAAGACGATCTTTTTCGTTGAAATTTCCTTTAGAATGTAACGTACTCTGAGGTTAACTTTAACTTGCGTGGTTAAACTGTTGGATTTATACGACAAACTTGGAAGATCTATCGATATTATTTCGCCGGCAAGGATCAGGTCTGCCCCCGCTTTTTTTCGAACGGTGGTGATAGAATCTGTTTTTTGAAACCATGCCGTCAACGATCGGTATATTTGTGAATCGAGTCCTAACTGGCTGGTCCTGTTTTTCCACTCAGCGAGATAGATGGTCTTGGACGGGCCGTTATAGACATTAGGATTATAGTAACCACAGGCGGTGACGATAAAGACCACAACTATTAAGGGAACAATTTGCCAAAATATCTTCATTTATCAGCTCCTGTGTCGTCATAAAATTGCAAAATTTAAAAGGTACTTCAAACATAACACGACAGTATCAAACGACGATGTTGACGAGTTTTTGTTTCACGACAATGATTTTTTTAATCGTTTTGCCGTCGATAAATTTCAAGGTGTTATCGTCAGCCAGCGCTTTTTCCTTGAGGAAGTCGTCGGTAACATCTGCGGCAACCTCTAAGCGTGAGCGTACCTTGCCGTTGACCTGTACAACAATAGTGATCAGATCTTCTTTTGCTGCTTCTGCGTCAAATTCTGGCCAAACTTCGCTTTCTATGGAACTGCTGTTACCTATCTTTTCCCACATTTCAGCAGCAAAATGCGGGACCATAGGTGAAAGCATGAGCAGGAGTACGGAAATGGCCTGTCGAATTACTTCTGATTCCACATTCTGCTGGTCGTCATCATTGACCGAGGTAGAAAGCACATTGAAAAGCTCCATCATGGCACTAATAGCCGTGTTAAAATGGAAGTTTTGCTCAATGTTCTCGGTAACCCTCTTTATCGTCTGATGGGTTTTACGGTGCAGGATTTTGCCCTGGGCACTCAATTGTACTGGAATCTCTGTTGAACAGTTGAGATTTTCAGAACAGGCAAGTATCAGCCTGTACACTCTGTTTAAAAATCGAGAAGATCCCTCAACACCCTGGGAACTCCATTCCAAATCTCTTTCAGGCGGTGCCGCAAACAAACTGAAGAGTCGAACCGTATCAGCACCATACTCCTGAATAAGGTCATTAGGATCGACAACGTTACCTTTAGACTTTGACATCTTGGTGCCATCTTTTATGACCATGCCCTGGGTAAGAAGATTGGTGAATGGCTCATCGATGGCAAGGTGGCCAAGATCCCGGAGAACCTTGGTGAAAAACCGTGAGTAGAGCAAGTGCAAAATTGCATGTTCAACCCCACCAATATATTGATCGACCGGCAACCAGTATGCGGCCTTCGTTTTTTCCAGGGGTGCTTCTGTAAATCTTGGACAGACGTATCGGGCAAAATACCAGGACGATTCCATGAAAGTATCCATGGTATCCGTTTCCCTCTTAGCCGCTTTGCCACAATTGGGGCAAGTGGTGGCAATAAATGAAGGTCGCTGGTGCAGAGGCAGGCAGGCACTGCCCATCTCGGGGTCTTCGGGAAGCACCACCGGCAAATCATCTTCAGGTACGGGTTGAACTCCGCAGACATCGCAATGGATCATCGGAATGGGGGCACCCCAATACCGTTGCCTGGAAATACCCCAGTCCCGCAGGCGGTATGTCACATGGGCTGAGCCGATCTTCGTATCTTTGGCATAGTTGATTATGGCCTCTTGGGCAGCAAGAGAATCCATGCCACTGAACTGACCTGAATTCTGCAGAACACCTGGAATCGTTGATGCCTGTTCCATGGTATTGGCATCAAGTTCACCATCTGGCGGCATAACCACCGGAGTGATTTTTAAACCATATTTTTGAGCAAATTCAAAATCCCTTTCGTCATGGGCCGGAACAGCCATAACTGCGCCGGTACCATATTCAACCAAAACAAAGTTTGCGACGTAGATGGGTATCTTGTCACCGTTGAAGGGATTGATACAATAACGACCGGTAAAGATGCCAACTTTTTCCGGTTCTGTTTCTACCGATTGACGCTGCTTTTGGTTGACAATCTCCTGAGCGAATTGTCGAACCTCGTCTTCTCGGTCTGTGCCGGCAATGAGAGTGTCAAGCAAGGGGTGTTCTGCCGCGACAGACATGAACGTCACGCCGAAAATGGTATCAGGTCTGGTGGTGAAAATAGAAATTGTACAATCCAGACCATCCACGGCAAAGTCACAGGTGAGACCGGTGGATTTACCAATCCAGTTCCGTTGCATTGTTAATACTTTTTCAGGCCAGCCGGTGAGTTTATCGAGATCGCTAAGGAGCTCTTCAGCATAATCGGTGATTTTAAAGAACCATCCGTTCATTTTTCGAGGATAAACAGGATCGTCACAACGCCAGCAGGCTCCGTCAATAACCTGCTCGTTGGCGAGAACCGTTTTGCAAGACTCACACCAATTAACAGTAGTGATCTTTTGATAAACAATTCCCTTTTTGTACATTTCAATAAACAACAGCTGTTCCCACCGATAATATTTTGGATTGCAGGTGGCAATTTCTCTCGCCCAGTCGTAGGAGAGACCAAGCTGGCGCAGCTGATTGCGCATATAATCGATATTGGCGTAGGTCCAGGTGGCGGGGTGGCTGTTGTTTTTTTGAGCAGCGTTTTCAGCCGGCAGGCCAAAGGCATCCCAGCCCATGGGGTGCAGAACATTAAAACCACGCATTCGTTTGTACCTGGCTACGACATCGCCAATTGAATAGTTACGTACGTGGCCCATATGTATCCTGCCAGATGGATAAGGAAACATCTCCAGTACGTAATATTTTTCCTTTGAATCATCTTCGGTTACTTTGTAAACCTCACCTTCTTCCCACTGTGTCTGCCATTTCTTTTCTATGGTTTTAAAATCATACTTGTTGGGAATGGCGATCTCATCGGTCATTGGTTTGCCTCAAAATACGTTGATATTTATGTTTTAAGTTGAACTGAAGAAAAAATGAATGGACTTTATCCGAAAAGGGGTTTACGCAATGCCTTTCGACATCCTTTCCGTTCATCTGATTTAGATAAATCCTTCCTGTTCCTCATAATTACTCATATTTTCAAACATGGTAAATTCTTTAACAAAAGTCAATCGTGCAACACCGGTTGGTCCATTTCTTTGTTTGCCGATGATGATTTCAGCAGAACCTCTTTCTGGGTTATCCTCTGCTTTATTGTATACTTCATCACGGTAGATAAAGCAGATAACGTCAGCATCCTGTTCAATAGCTCCCGATTCACGAAGATCAGACATCATGGGGCGTTTGTCGGTACGGCTTTCAAGTCCGCGGTTCAGCTGCGAGAGAGCTATAACCGGTATAGAGTGCTCCTTGGCCAGCGCTTTCAGGGATCGGGAAATATCACTGATCTCCTGGGTCCTGTTTTCTGTGCTGCGGCCTCGCATAAGTTGAAGGTAATCGACGACAATGAGACCAATATCATGTTGTGAAGCGAGTCTTCTGATTTTAGCCCGCATTTCAAGGACGGAGATGGCGGGGGTATCGTCGATAAAAATAGGTGCTTCGGATAACATACCCACAGCCCTGGTCAGTTTTGGCCAGTCTTCGCTGTGCATATTGCCGGTTCTGATGCGCTGTGAATCTATTCGGCCAACGGAACTTAACAAGCGCATAACCAGCTGTTCTTTAGACATCTCAAGGCTAAAAACGGCAACACCAGTTTTTTCAACCAGAGCAGCATGTTGCGCGATATTCATGGCAAAAGATGTCTTGCCCATGGACGGGCGAGCAGCAACTATAATAAGATCGGAAGGCTGCAGTCCGGCAGTCATCTTGTCAATTTGGTTATAACCCGTGGGAACACCGGTTATAAATTCTTTTCTTTTATAGAGTTGTTCAACCGCGGCAAAGGCCTTAGGGACGATGGATTTGATATGGGTAAAATACTGGTCGCCTTTGGAACCGGCAATTTCAAATATTGCCTGTTCTGCCTCGTCCACCAGGATATCGATGTCATTTTGCTCCTCAAAACAGCGAGCAGCTATATTGGTATTAACGGCGATTAATTTTCGGAGAATAGATTTTTCCCGTATGATTTTCGCATAACTTGTGACATTCGCAGTGACCGGTACAATCGAGGTCAAAGAAGCGAGATAGGTCGGTCCCCCAACTTGATCGAGTCTATTTGAATTTTTGAGTAAGTTTGAGACTGTCAGCAGATCCTGCGGCTCATTTTTTTCAAAAAGATCAATCATCGCTTCATAAATAAGACAATGACTATTCTTGTAGAAGTCTCGGGGGGTAAGAATTTCAAGAACAGCACCAATCAAATCAGCTTTAAGTAAAATAGAGCCGAGGACAGCCTGTTCAGCTTCAATATTTTGTGGCGGAATACCTGAGGGAACGATTGATCTGGCGGGATCCGGTTTTTGCACGAAGTCATTCATCATTTGCAGTATAAAAGGTACTGTTTGGTGGGGCTAAAAAGGTAATCTGATAACCTGCAAGGGAGCATTGTTAAATTTTCTATTTGCCTTTTGGGGTACAGCAAACAAAAACACACCATGAAGGTCGAGCCTCTTGGTGTGTTTCCATCTTCAATAACCGGCAATACAATGCTGCCCTCAGGGCGGCTATCGCGCAAACCGATGAGATTGCTAAACGATCATCAAAGCAACTTTAGCTTGCCTTGATGGGTACTACGCTCAAGGTAAATTCGGCTGTCACGTTAAAACCAACCTTTACCTGAACCTTCGTTTCACCGAGAGTTTTAATAGGCTCGTTCAAGAGAATCTGCCGTTTGTCCAATTCAATATTGAGCGTGGCCAGCTGGGCACAGATATCTGCAGTGGTGACAGAACCAAAAAGGCGTTCATCTACACCAGCGAGCTGTTCGATCTCGACAGTTAAGCCATCGATTTTCTTGGCGGTCTCTTCAGCATTTTTTTGGTTTTTGGCACGTCTGGCTTCAATGGCGGCTTTGTCTTTTTCTAAAAGAGCAAGATTTGTCGCTGTAGCTTGAACAGCCTTGCCCTGAGGCAGAAGATAATTCCGACCATATCCTGGTTTTACAACTACCACATCGCCTTCGAGGCCGAGAGAGCTGATTGCTTGCTTTAAAATAACTTCCATATTCTTAAACTCCTATTAATATAGGTATTATAAATCCTAAAGATGATAATCGTATCATTCTGAAGGGTTATATTAGTATTTATGTCAATTTACTTCATTTGGCTTCAATTTTCGAAAATCAAACCAGATATCTGCAATTCCAACAACAAGCAGGACTACTGTGCCAAATGACTGAAATATGATCATTACATAAAAAAAAGATCGTAGCATCAGGGGCACATTCCATTTTTTCATGAGAAATACGGCAATTGAGAGCCCCTGAAAACAATACACAATACTCAACAAGACGAGACTATTTATCCCTATGATCCTAAAAATCCCGATCGGCAGCAGGGCCATTAAACCAGAGCCGATGGCAAACCAGATCATTTTTTCTGGTAATTGCCAATATTGATATTCCGGCCAGGGTGCGTTGCCGCTTGTTTTGAGTAAGAGCATATTACCCAATATCATTGTAATCCAAGTGATAATCAAAATGAAACTACCAAAAATTGATGGCATTATCAATGGTACAATGACTTTCATCTGGTTGAGTGTGGCTTCCAGAATCACCAAGGTGTCCGCTGAAATATCTTTACTTTGTCGGTAGTAACTTACTGCTTCGCCAATTCCCTCATCCAAGGAACTGACGAGCTGTCCGTAGAGCGATACATCTGACCCCATGGAGAGAATTACCAGGACAATTCCCCAACCGCCTAAAAGAACAAGCGAACATTTCAGACCGCTTAAAGCAGGAGGATCGCCTCGCTCTGCCGAAAAAAAAAGTGCATACCCAGCGAGCAATAGGGCGAAAGAAAAGATAAATAAGTCAAAGTTGCTTAGTAGTACATATACTATGAGGGATATGACAGTTGCTGTAAGCAGCAACCGTTTACCGGTGTATCCTCCATATATTCCAAGCGTGTAAAAAGCTACCAGGGGCAAAAAGATATGCACCCAGCCAAACAAAGACCAGTGCAATCCAGGGAGAATAATTACCAGTGAGGCAAGCAAAAGAGTGCGTATAATTTTGCCAATCTTCGGCTGTTCATTTCCCTGGTTAGCCACCTTGAATTCCCTGCAGATAATCTATTCGATTATCCCTGAACTGATCCGGAATAGGGCAAAAATGCGATTTGTCTCGCCTGCTTAATTGCTTCACACAACTGACGTTGATGTGTTGCACAGGTCCCGACAATTCGACGAGGGATTATTTTTCCCCTCTCTGAGACAAAATTCCGAAGAGTTTTCACATCTTTATAGTTAACAGTTAATTCCTTTTCGCCGCAGAAACGGCAGGATTTTCTACGTGTAAAGAGTTTTTTTTGTGGTCTTTGTGCCATTATAGTACCCTCCCGGGTTAAAGATCTTGGGAATCTAAAGAGTTAAGGTTACTCATTATCCTCAGTGATTGTTTCTTCGTCAGCATCATCAGATTCGGTATCATCCGTTTCTGCATTCTCAAGCAAAGCAGCTGCCTTAGCAGTTATTGCCTCAATTGCTTCTTGAATGCCTTCTTCGGTGATCGAAGCAGCAGTTTTGATAGTCATATACTTTAAGACAATGTCATCAATTCTGAATTTTCGTTCGATTTCTGCAACCGCTGCGGGAGTCCCGGCATAGTCACAATATACATAATAACCCAGGCTCTCTTTTTTGATCAGATAAGCCAGTTTTTTCATGCCCCACTTATCCATTTCGATAATCGTACCTTTTTCATCGACAATGATTTTCGTGGTGTTCTCAACAATTCTGTTGATCTCATCTTCTCCGGCATTAGGGCGGAGTATAAAGATGGTTTCGTACCTGCGCATGCGTTCCTCCTCGTGGACGTATGATTTTTGCGGAAAATTTAGTACCGCAACTTTCGGCCCTCGCACTATATTCTATATAGACAGAGAGCAAGAAGGGCATAAAAACGACATGTCTTTATGCGTATACTGGGGGCTAAATCAAAATATAACAATCGATTTGCCTATCAGTAAAAAACTGAGTATAATACAGAGTATGAGTGGATGTGTCAAACGGTATTTTTTTTCTTTTCCTCTGCTTTGATTGCCTGCCACTGGGCGGCAAGCTGCTCTTCATTCTCATATTGTTGCCCGGCAAAAACATGAGGGTGGCGGCGAATGAGTTTTTCGTTGACTGTGCTGATCACATCGTCAAGTTGGAAATCTCCAAGGTCGGTGTGTATCTCGGAAATCATGACTATAAGATACAGAAGGTCACCAAGTTCTTCACAGATATTCGGAAGGTCTTTTCTTTGAATAGCACAGACCAGTTCATCGCATTCCTCTTTGAGATATTTGATCAGTGAGGTGGAGGATTGTCGCTTATCCCATGGGCAGCCATTTGTGCCTCTGAGCGTTTTGATCGTGGCGATGAGATTAGCCATATCTAATTTAGTAGCTATCACTTGATTCGTTCCTGTTAGGTTAAAAAAGCGATTATATTCTGTAAATCTGTTAAAGAAAGCGAAAATGCAACAACAATTTTCAATAATGCAGTAAAAAAAAGTTGACTTTATGTTTCTGACGAACTATTTAGCTCTGCTGGAAGGTGTTGTCAGGATTTGTGTTTTTGACTGGTAAAGATACCATTTTATATCCAAAATGTACATCGGGAGATCGTATGTACATTTGTAACGAGGGGCTGTTTGCCCTTCACTGAACAAACAGTAATAATATTTGATTGAGGTGTAGTGATGGAAGACGACAGAAAACAAAAGATACTCCTAGAGAAACACAAGGATATCGCGAGAATAGATCAGGAGTCAAAAAGAACCCATGGTTGGTACGTCAGGGTAAGATTTTTAGGCCGAACCCACTCAAAGTTTTTTTCAGACAGAAAGTGTGGCGGCAGATATTCTAGTTTGCTGTCAGCTATTTCCTGGCGTGATAAAACAGAGAAAAAGCTTGGCAAGGTCCGGACAAACAAACATATGGTTACTGTCAGCAACTCCGGAACGGGTGTGGTTGGTGTCCGACTGAACGATAAACTGAACAGGTATGAGGTGAGTTGGGTTACCCATCAAGGTAAACAGGGTAAAACTTCTGTCTCTATTTCAAAGCACGGAAAAAAAGCAGCTTTTAACAGAGCCTGTTCTATTCGTACCGAGAAAGAAAAAGCTCGCCTGGAGTACGCTGGTTGATGAGTGTTTGACAGATGATTTTCTAATTTCTCTGCAGGAAAATAACTGGGCAAGGTGCTTGCAGTTTTCTAGTGGGCACTGAACTGAGTACCTCGCAAAGGGATTCCTTGAAGTGAATATCGCCTACTTTTTGTTTTCTAGGGTTGGAAGTTGTTGCATAACCTTAAATTGCAATACTGTCAAAATCAGTCGTTATTGTTGCAAAAATTGCGTGGCACCAGATAGTGCTGATACTGTCCCTTTGTTTTCCTTTCGCGGTTGTACTGTGGGACCGCAGCGCTGGCACCAAAAAAAGTGGACAAAGATTGAATTGTGTTGACATTAATGACACAATCAGTTTGAATGCTCTGTTCTTGTAAAGTTGCATGGTTATTTCGACACTAGAGAAGATTTACTCAAAGAGGTTTATATATGTATGCTATAGTACGTACAGGTGGAAAACAATATCAGGTGGCATGTGGTGATCAGGTTCGAGTTGAAAAACTTGAAGGTAATGTTGGAGACAGCATTGATTTAAACGATGTACTCATGGTTGTTGCTGGGGACGATGTTAAAGTTGGTCAACCTGTTCTTGAAAACGCAAAGGTAACTGCAAAAATTGCGGAGCAGGGTAGAGCCAAAAAGGTCATTATTTTCAAGAAAAAGCGCCGTAAGGGGTATAGATTGAGAAATGGTCACAGACAGTCCTACACTGCATTGAAAATCGAAGAAATTTCCGCGTAATTAAAGGTGATTTGATAATTACGGGTACAATATACTATATCAACGGTAAATATTTCCGTCGTAGAAAGGAGTAGAAGATGGCTCATAAGAAAGCAGGTGGTAGTTCCAGGAATGGTAGAGACAGTGCTGGCCAGCGCCGGGGTGTGAAACGGTTTGGTGGACAGGTGGTAAAAGCTGGAAATATTTTAGTTCGCCAGTTGGGTACAGTAATTCACCCTGGAACCAATGTTGGTTGTGGACGGGATTATACGCTCTTTGCCAAGATTGAAGGTGTCGTGACATACGAAGAATTTGGTAAAAACAAAAAACGCGTCAGCATTTATCCAGTAGCTTGATTAGTGCCTTGAAATTCTTTTTCAGAAAGAATTTCGCGAAGATGATTATACTCGTTAAATGGGAACACATAGATTCCTCTTTGGCGGGGTTAGTTTTATCGAATATTGTTTCATAATGTCTTGTATAAGACAAGTAATTATGGAAATTTGAACTCGACCTCAATCATGAATTGAAGGTCGAGTTTTTTTTTATTCAGAATTTTGCTCCTCGAAATTCTGTGGGTAGAGTGATGGCATTTATTGATGAAGCAAGATTTTTTGTGAAAGCCGGTGATGGTGGTAACGGATGTGTGAGTTTCCACAGAGAAAAATTTGTTCCACGCGGCGGGCCAAACGGCGGAGATGGCGGGAGAGGTGGCAGTGTCATAATACGAGGTACTGAATCCCTAAACTCGCTGATTGATTTTCGTTTTCGATCTCATTTCAAGGCCGAGCGGGGTGTACACGGTAAGGGAAAAGATATGCATGGACGGTCCGGCAAAGACTGTTTTATTGAGGTCCCTGTTGGTTCAGTGATAAAAAATTCGGAAACCGGTGAGATACTCGCTGATATTGCTGTGGCTGGTGATTCGGTGGTTATTGCCAAAGGTGGTAATGGCGGGCTGGGGAATCCACATTTTGCCAGTGGGACTAATCGTACACCGAGAGTTGCAACCCCAGGTGATGCAGGAGAAGAATTCTGGCTTAAAATTGAACTCAAACTTATCGCTGATGTGGGTCTGGTGGGGTTGCCAAATGCTGGAAAATCAACTCTTTTGTCGATGCTTTCAGCCGCAAATCCGAAGATAGCCTCTTACCCATTTACTACCCTGGAACCACAACTTGGCGTACTGCAGCACAAACACTACAAACCGTGCATCATTGCTGATATTCCAGGTCTTGTTGAAGGAGCGCACAATGGGGTGGGGCTGGGCCATAAATTTCTTCGCCATGTCGAGCGAACGAGCATGTTACTTCATGTGATCGATGCGGCTGACGAAAATGTTAAGAATAATTTTGATATAATTTCTAAAGAATTACTCCTCTACAAAGAGGAACTCGCTGATAGAATCCAGATTTTGATATTAAACAAAAAGGACTTGATTGACGAATCAGATCTCAAAAAACTGGAAAACCATTTCCAACAATTGGGGCAAAATGTTATTACTATGTCTGGAATTACGGGTGAAGGGGTGGACTCTCTCAAAGAGCTGGTAATGGAGACCCTGGAGCGGCGTGAAAGTACTATGGATTGAGTTAGATATGCATTAAATTGTAGGAGTGACTTCCAGTGATTTTCTTTTTTTGCTAAAAATGACTCTTTCTGAAATGGTGGGAGATTTCTAATGCAGGTTCGACACTGAATGAATTCTAAAATTTCAATTGAAGAAGGACTGTTTTCCCGACAAACCCTCTTTGATAAAGCAAAAAGGGTTGTCGTTAAGGTCGGAAGCGCGATCTTAACTGGTGAAAATGGGATAAACAAGCAAGTTCTGGATAATCTGGCGCGGGAAATATCATTCTTGCACAATAGTGGCAGAGAGGTGATTCTCGTCACCTCAGGTGCGGTGGCAGCCGGAAGACGGAAAATTCACATTAGCGATGATATTGAACTGACAATCAAACAGAAACAGGCTCTTGCTGCAATAGGCCAATCGAGCCTTATGCATGATTATGATGAAGCATTTGCCAAATACGGAAAAAATATTGCCCAAATACTGCTTACCCATTCAGACCTCGCCAACCGTAAGAGATATCTCAATGTTCGAAACACTATTCTTACTCTGTTTAAATATGGCGTCATTCCGGTCATCAACGAAAACGACACGGTGTCGACCGAGGAATTAAAATTTAGTGACAATGATAACCTTGGTGCGCTGGTCGCCAATCTGATAGAGGCAGATATGTTTATCTGTCTCACTGATGTTGATGCTCTGTACGATAGCAATCCCCTCACAAATCCTCAGGCAAAGGCCATCTATACAGTTTCCGAGGTTAACGATGAGATCCTGGCGATGGGCGGAAACAGTAAGAGCGTCCTTGGCACCGGAGGAATGACCAGCAAAATAAAGGCTGCCCAGATGGTTTCTGCTGGGGGTGGCAGCTCTTTTATCGGTCCTGGACGTCAAACTGATATCCTTAAGCATCTTTTCTCAGGAGAAATTATTGGCACGTTTTTTCTGCCGCGCAAAGAAAAAATGCAGAGCCGGAAACGCTGGATTGCCTATGTTCTCAAGCCAAAAGGGGAACTCATCCTTGACCAGGGTGCCTGCACGGCTATCTCTAAACACGGTAAGAGTCTTCTTCCTTCAGGGCTTGTCAGAGTTGAGGGATTGTTTGGAGTTGGCGATCCTGTCAGGTGTTTTGATATGCAGCACAATCAAGTAGCTGTGGGTTTGACTAATTTTAGTTCAGATGATCTGCGCAAAATACAAGGCATGCACTCAGATCAGATCGCTAAGATTTTAGGTACTAAAGACAGTGATGAGGTAATGCATCGGGATAATCTGGTTATCCTCTAGACTTGAATGTAATTCGCAGAAAAAGGACCGAAGATGGCACTCGAACAGATGATTGATGAAATAGCCCAAAGAGCTAAAATTGCATCAACAACCTTAATGGCACTTTCCACCGAGACGAAAAATAATGTTCTGACCACTATGGCGGAGCTGATTTTTCAGAAAAAGCAGCTCTTGCAAACTGAAAATGATAAGGATCTGGCGGCTGGTCATGAAAAAAGGCTTTCTTCTGCCATGCTTGATCGACTACGTTTGTCGGATGCGGTCATCGAATCGATGATAACCGGACTACGTGAGTTGTGCGCGTTGCCGGATCCCATTGGATCCATAGAAAAGTTAGCCAAAAGGCCAAATGGGCTACAGGTTGGCCGGATGCGGGTACCTCTTGGTGTAATCGCCATGATTTACGAATCCCGGCCTAATGTTACAGTAGATGCTGCAGCCCTCTGTCTTAAAACAGGCAATGCAATCATTTTGCGGGGCGGATCTGAAGCTATTCATTCCAATATTGCTCTTGCGGCTATCCTGCAAGAGGCACTTACTTTATATGATATAGACCCCAATGCAGTACAGATCATTCCTGTAACTGATCGGTTGGCGATTGATCATTTGCTCACTCTTGAGGAAGATATTGATCTTGTAATTCCTCGTGGCGGCGAAGGGTTGATTCGTTTTGTTTCAACTCACTCAAGAATACCTGTACTGAAGCATTACAAAGGAGTTTGCCATCTTTACGTTGATAAAGATGCCGATTTAGAGAAGGCCACTCCGCTGGTTATCAATTCTAAAACCCACCGGCCGGGAGTGTGTAACGCCCTTGAAGGACTGCTTGTCCATAAAGATATTGCTGAAAAATATCTGCCGGTAATTGCTAAAGCTCTGATTACCAGTGGCGTCGAACTGCGGGGCTGCCCGCAATGTGTCCAACTTGCCAGTCAGATTAAACCTGCCGACGAAGATGACTGGGGAACTGAATTTCTTGACTTGATCCTTTGTGTGAAGGTTGTGGAGAATTTCGCAGAGGCGAAACAGTATATTCAGAAATATGGCTCTAAACATACTGAATCAATTATTACTGAAAATTACAGTACTGCCCAAAGGTTTATTGCCGAGATCGATGCATCCGCCGTTATGGTGAACGCCTCAACGCGTTTCAACGATGGCGGCCAACTCGGCCTTGGAGCGGAAATTGGTATAAGCACGACAAAACTACATGCATATGGCCCGATGGGTCTTGAGGAGTTAACAACCCGTAAATTTGTCGTTTTCGGTCAAGGACAAGTTAGAGAGTGACCTCTAGAAAAATTGGCTTGCTTGGTGGAACCTTTGACCCTGTTCATTATGGGCATTTGCAACTGGCCGAGTCTGCACTCGAAGAATTCAGACTTGATAAGGTAATATTTATTCCCTCGGCTCAGCCGCCTCATAAAAAAGAAACATCACTTACCTTATTTAGTCATCGGTTGGCAATGCTCTCCCTGGCAAAACAAGGTCTGGAGAGCTTTGAGTGCGATGCAATAGAAGGTACTTTAGCAAAACCTTCCTATACCATTGATACCCTCCGGGCGCTTCGCCGACACTTTAAGACCGATTGCCAATTATATTTTATAATTGGTGCGGATGCTTTTCTTGATATCTTAACCTGGAAATCGTATCTTGAAGTGTTACAAACGGTACACATCCTTCTTTCTGGAAGAAAAGGATATAACTGGACGAATGTGGCCAATTTGCTAAGAAAATTGCACTATAAGGAACACCGCAACTCCTGGGTTGGGGATAACACCAAAAAAGAGATTTTTTTATTAAATAAAACACCTGAGGAGTATAGCTCTTCCGTTGTTAGAAATATGATTAAAAACGGGGAATCCGTTCATCGATTGATACCTCAAGCTGTTCTTGAATACATTCAAAAAAACAAACTCTACCAATCTGAAAATGTAGAGGAATTGACCTGCAATCAAGAGGATTGTCGGGGATAAATACTGAATGGATGTTCTTTTATGACACCAGACACAAAAGAGAAAACTGCCTCCCAGATATCGCTTCTCATCGTCGATGATTCCCTTGTATTTCGAAAATTTTTAGGTGATATACTGGGCGATTGTGATGAAATTGTTGTCGTTGGTGAAGCCGAAAATGGGATTGAAGCGCTCGATATGGTGCTCAAGACCATGCCCGATGTAATTTTGTTGGATATGGAAATGCCCTTGATGGATGGCATGACCGCCCTGCAACACTTGATGATTCATCGGCCGACCCCAACCATTATGTTTTCAAGTCTTACCGAAAGAGGGACGGCTCGGTGCTTTGACACCATGAAAAATGGGGCGGTAGATTTTGTTTGTAAAGATTTCATTTTTCAAAAAAATAAACTGATTACCTACAAGAAACTGCTTATCGAGAAGGTAAAAAAAGCGGCTCTTATAAAGGTCAAGGCCAAAGAGCCGGTCTTTAAGTCACCAGTAAAAGTGAGTGCGGTACCTGTTGCTGAACAGAGAGTGGTATTTTGTGAGGAGTGTGGCCATCGGGAAGTCGTGTCGGTAGTCAGGCTTCAACCTATTCGCGATGTCCGTTGCTCTAAATGTGGCGATAGTATCGAACTTAATTTAGTCGCTCAGTCCCAGTACCGGAGTAATACCTTTATCAGCGTCATCGGAGGGGGAGAAGGTTCTCTTTTTAATCTGCTCCAGATAGTGCCACGGTTAGGCCCGGATATGACCGGTGCAATCATTATTGTAATCAATCAGAATGTCGACCATGTCAACGCCTTTGCAGAGTACCTTGATGCGATTTCCGCGATAAAGGTGATACGGGCCAGGGAAGGGGTTAACATAGAAGACGGAAATTGCTATGTTGCTTCAGGTTCTGACTTCATGAGTATCAAACCCTACAGTGCTCAGCTTACATTGCAACAGGTGGCAAAGGGATCACTCAAGGGAGGGGCTCTCGATATTCTCTTGGCGTCGGTCAGCACCGTTTTTAAGACAAGGGCCGTTGGCATAATACTTTCCGGTGAAGAAAATGACGGCGACAGGGGAATCTCCATGCTCATGAAAAATGGAGGAAACCCCATCATCCTCAATGAAGAGGAGTGCTATTATAAAAACACGGGCCGGCAGATTGTTCAAAAATGCAATATATCTCAAACCTCTACCCTTGATCAGGTGGTAGAGGTTATAGGAAGGCTGCATTATCCCGGTAAAAATGAGGCATTTATCAATTAAGAAATCTTTTCTTAAGGTGAGTTGCTCACGGCAAGCTCCCTTACCTGCTATTTGGCAATATACTTGGCAATACCGTCACTTGGGTAGAAGAAATGGATACGAATCTGAGGCAAGGGACAGAAGAAAAACAACCCCTCCTATGGGAGGAAAATGTTCCCTTTATGCAAAAGGGTCTGCATAAAGAATTAGTCAGACAAGCCTATGAATGTTCGGGTAAAGGCAGCCGTGTCTTTCCACTGCGTGACAATGTCTTTGCGGCCATGCGACTCACCAGCCTTGACGCAACACGGGTCGTCATCATCGGTCAGGACCCCTATTTTAACGAACATCCGGGCAAGGGACCTGAAGCTCACGGTTTATGTTTTTCTGTGAAAGAGGGGATTCCCATTCCGCCATCTCTTCGTAACATCCTGCTCGAAGTCAATAACAGTGTCTATGAAGGAAAAAAAGTTTACCAGAATGGAGACTTGACCAGATGGGCCAAGCAGGGAGTCTTACTGCTCAACGCCAGTCTGACGGTGCTGGCCAAGCGGCCAAATTCCCACGTTAAGCTCGGCTGGCACCAGCTTACTGACAATATCATCGAAACCATTTCAAGCAAAAAAGAGAATGTGGTTTTCATGCTCTGGGGAGCATTTGCACAGAAGAAAACACCACTTATCGATCAACGAAAACATCTCATCCTGGCAACCAGCCATCCATCGCCGCTGTCTGCTCATAGAGGTTTTATGGGCTCAGGTGTATTTGTGAAATGTAACGAATATCTGCAAAATCGAGGTCTGCCACCAATCGAATGGTAGGAATGGCGGAAATGGTAAAATGCCATGAACGTTAATCTCGTCGCCCGCGGACACGATTCAGGTGTGGCGAACATGATGAAAAAAAGACAGGGGAAGCTAGTCAGGCAGCCGTTAATAGGAAATATTATGTGTTTTCAGCAAGGTATAGAGACGAGTTCTCCCTAATTGGGAAATTTCAAGAGCTTTCTTGATGGTTCCATCTGAAGCGAGCATGAGCTGCTCCAAATAGTTTTTCTCAAATAACTCCAGAGCCGATTTACGGGATTCACCATAGGGAATTAAGGTAGCTGTTTCAGGCGATACTTGCTGAACAGAAGAGGGGGCCATGGAAATTTGTGGGTTTACCTCAGTATCAGAGTTCATTTGATTATCGATGATCCTGATACGAAAATCATCTGATAAATGTTTGCAAAACATTATAGGGTCATCTTGAGATTTAAATATGGCCTGTTCAATCACATGGGCAAGCTCTCTGATATTTCCCGGCCAGTGATAAGCACAAAGCGCCTCAAAAAACTCGGGAGAATATCCTTTTGGTTTCAGGTTGTATGATGTCGTTATCATCGTTGAAAAATGAATGACAAGCTGAACAATATCTTCAGGTCGTTCCCGAAGCGGCGGTATGTTGATTACCTGAGAGTGCAGTCTGAAGTAAAGGTCCTCGCGAAAAGTTCCTTCTTTGACCATTGCTGCGAGATTTTTGTTGGTCGCAGCGATAATACGAAAATCACTTTGTTGCTCCTGGATCGATCCTAAAGGCCTGAATGTTTTTTCCTGGAGAACCCGCAAAAGAGTCTTTTGCATGGTGAGATTCAGCTCTCCAATCTCGTCCAGGAATAAACTGCTACCATCCGCCATTTTTACCAGTCCGACGGTTGAGCTGTTAGCACCGGTAAAAGCACCCCTCTCATGGCCAAACAAGGCACTCTCCATCAGATTTTCAGGTAATGAGGCGCAATCAACAATAATTAATTGTCGAGCTGAACGATTGCTGTTTTCATGCAGAGTTTGGGCAAAAACCTCCTTTCCGGTGCCGGTTTCTCCGGTTATCAGGACATTACTGTTATTATCTGCAGCAAGTGCAAGCAGTTCCAGCGTATTCAATAACCCCTTACTGGTACCGATAATTTTTTCCCGTTTGAGCAACTGTGGTCGTGCATGTGAGTTTTTACGGTTTTCTTTATACTCAAGGACACGTTTAATCGGCAGGAGAATACTATTGCGTGAAAGCGGCTTTTGCAGATAATCCCATACACCGCTCTTAATGGCTATCTCTGCGCCATCTGTGCTTCCCGTACCGGTGATTATTATCACTTCCGGTGCGCTTTTATGGTTTTTTATTTCATCGATATGGTCAAGCCCGCTGCCATCAGGCAGCATTACATCAAGAAATACAACATCAAATGCGCCGTTTCTAACTGCTGCAACTCCGTCTTTGATCGTGCAGCGGTATTCAACTGAATAGCCGAATGTGATGATCGTATGCTTCAGAAGCTCACAGGTGAGAGGGTTATCGTCAATAATGAGTACGTTACCCATGTTTTCTAAGTCCTTTTTACTGTGCACGTTTTGATGGTAAGATTCAACTTTTGCAGGGGAGATAGTTTGAATTAAGAGCAGGCCTGAGATGATCTTTTAAAACAGATGGTATCGTGCTGGCCACCTCAGAAGCGAGAAACCCAGGGCCATACTTGTCATATAAACGATCTGCGGCAGCCCCATGCAGGTATGCCCCTGCCACCGCAGCATCGAGTGGCGACAATCCTTGACAGACAAGAGCGCCAATAACTCCACTTAAAACATCTCCCATTCCACCTGCTGCCATACCAGGATTCCCCGTGGTGTTAATAAAGGTTGACCCATCGCCTCTGGCCACTATGGTGCCAGCACCTTTAAGCACAAGGATAATATCGTGGTCCTTATTTCTAAAAAGATCACAACCGAGGATGGCGGCATCAAGACGATTGTTCTGAATCTCATCAGTGGACTTATCGAGCAATCTTCCAAGCTCACCCGGATGTGGCGTGAATATTCTTGGACCCGCAGGAGCATGCAGCCTGTTTCGATAGCCCGCGAGAATATTCAGCGCATCGGCATCAACAATAAGCGGACACCGGGCAGAACGATATACTTCCAGTACAAGTTCAGCAGTTTGGGGATCCACACCGAGACCAGGCCCGATGACTATTGCCTGCTTGGTCTGTATATTATCGAAAACGAATGGCCAATCGGCAATTGATAAACAGCCAGAACTCTTAGGAAGGGGCACTGTCATAGCTTCTATCAGTGACGTCTCAAAAATAGTGTTGAGGTCTGGCGGCACAAAGAGACTGACCAGACCGGCTCCGCTTCGCAGGGCACCCTGGGCGGCAAGAATAGCCGCCCCGGTCTTGCCGGTGGATCCTGCCATTATCAGCAAATGACCATGGTCGCCTTTGTGGGAGGCCTGTTTTCTCAGCAATGATTGAGCGATGGCAGTGAAAGTATCGGCGGTGGCAAGCTCGGTCGTTATGCCGGCAAGGTGTATGGCTTCCAGCGGAATACCGATATCAATAATGTCCAGTTTGCCTGTCCACGAAGAACTGCCATGAATAAAATGTCCAGGTTTTGCGCAACAGTAGGTTGCGGTATAGTTGGCTCGAACGCAGGTTCCCAGTATCTTTCCGGTATCCGAATCCATACCTGAGGGAGTATCTATTGAAACGATGGTCTTTTTTTGTCCTAAACCTAACTGATTTATAAGATCAATGGTGTCGGCGAAATGGCCAGTTACTTCACGGCATAGACCGATACCAAAAATAGCATCAATTATAGCGTAGCAGGGTAATCCTCTGGACTCAAAGTGCTTAAAAAGAACTGGAACGGTGCCGACTCTTGCAGCATTGTCCACCACATGAAACGGCAGCCGGAGTTTTTTGATAATATGCAGATTTACCGCTGCGTCACCTTTAAGGGTATCAGGGTTGACGAGGAAAAAGAATACCGGCTGACATCCCCGCTGATGCAGATGTCGGCCAATAACCAGCCCATCGCCACCATTGTTACCCGGCCCTACAAATATCAGGGCAAAAGTGTTTGTACAGGGACCGAGCTTCTGTTCCATCATCCTGACTGTACCGAGCCCGGCATTTTCCATTAAAACAATACTTGGAATTCCGAATTGTTCGGTGGCCGAATGATCCAGGTTTTTCATTTCAAGTGCTGTGGGTAGTTTCATAGAATTCTCCGTTTGGTCCAGATCAAAAGATATTTTAAGCGAATAACCAAAGTGCGTTCTCTCTAAAATTGGTCATGAAGTGGCACTCTGCAATGATACAATGAACAGAATTTCATTATTCTAACTGTTTACAGGGCTAAAAGACAATTATCACTCATCAATAAGTTCCTTGCAGCTTTCACATGGTTTAAAACCAGCGTCACGAGCAACGTGAATATTCTTAAATTCAAGGGTGCAGTTTTTACAATCGAAAAACTCACAAGTCGCTACATGGAATTGTCTGGTTTTGGCATTGCCTCTGATTAACCCTCGAAGATTTATGGATGCATCGATTGCCGCATAAGACGAAGATTTTGCAGAAATTCCTCTGAACCTGAGCAATAATTTCTGGTAGATCACTTTGAGCGGCGTCCAAATCACAGATGCGGCTTTTCCAAAGAATATTATCATTGGCAGGGGAAGGAGTGTTTGCTCGTTGGAGATCCTGTATAT
Organism: uncultured Desulforhopalus sp.; assembly: GCA_963677465.1. GTDB lineage: Bacteria > Desulfobacterota > Desulfobulbia > Desulfobulbales > Desulfocapsaceae > Desulforhopalus_A. The sequence goes on from OY781976.1 coordinate 2,359,373, forward strand.
CCAGAAAAGAGCCAGCCCAAAGAAAAGGAAATTAGGACTCCACATGGCAAGCCAGACAGGCACGGTGCCATTCTCGGCCAAGCCCTTGGCAAGGGTGAACAAAACGTAATACAGGACAAAAATTGCGAGTCCCGCCTGTAATCCCAGAGCTTTTTTGCCAGGCCGTGCCTGTAATCCCAGCGGCAGCCCAAGAATACTTATCATGAGACAACCGACCGGCAAGACAAGTCGTTTGTGAAATTCAATGAGATATTTTCGCTTGTTATCATCGTCGTTGGGCAGTTGCTGTGCCTCTTCAATTAAGTTTTCCATGGTTAAAGAAGTTTTCTTTAGCCGAGTAGCTTTACTATCTGGAGGCTGAAGAGGAATATTAATTTGATAATGATCGAACTGGATGATCTGAGCGCTTTCATTGCCTGGTTTATGCAAACTGCCGTTATTTAGCAGGATGGAGACCATCATGTTTGGCAGACTGCTGTTCATCTGGCCTGTCGATGCCATGGTAATAACAGGGTTTTCAGTACCCCGCATATCTGAAACCCATACATTTTGCCACTCGCCGGTAACTTTATCAATTCTATCGACATAGACAACAACATCGCCTAGAGCTTCAGTAAATTCATGTTCTTTTATGCCGCTGCTGATTTTTTCCTTAAGCAGTTGGTAGGAAAGCTGTTTCATAGACACAGCACTGAGGGGAATCAGTTTTATCGAGACGAAACTTGTGAGCAGGGCGATGAGAGCCGCAACAATTATTACCGGCGGCAGAATCTGATACATGCTTATCCCACTTGCTTTTAAAGCCAGAATTTCCGAGTCACTTGACAGCCTGGCAAAACCGATGGTCACGCCCATCATCGCTGCCATTGGGAGAGAATAGAGAAAAATATTGGGGAAAAGGTAAGAGAAGAGTCGCACAAAATCACCGAAACCGATATTCAGTTCGAGAACAAAATTCAGAAAGGGGATGAGCTTTACCAGAAAAAAGACGCAATTCATTATGAGAAAACTTGCGAAAAAAGGTGCAAGCATTTCCGTTGCCAGATAGCTGTAGAGAAGTCGGGGTATTGATAGCTGGAATTTCATGTTGCCATCGGCCAGTTCGTTACTGGAAAATTAAAAATGTAACCTGTTTTTGTGTTTTCAAAAGATATGCTGTATAAAGACGGAGTTCTGTTCGGCAGGGATAACCGCTCAAATCTGCCGTCTTTATTAATTTCAGCCCAAAAAACTACGCTGTCAGCGTAATAAGGAGAATCATGCATTTATTTGAAACAGAGAATGGGGATAAATGGGTTTGTGTCACCTGTGGTGTTACCGAAGAGGCTCAGATTACCGAAAAAAAATGGGTATGGTGTTTCGACAAAGACGATTTGACTCTTCGTTGCTCACTTTGTGGCCACCCAGATTATGAAATCGAGGATTGATACGACGAATTCACCTCGAAGTCATTTCCTCTCGCGTCCCAACTGTTCCTCGGTATTTGGTCAAAGAATATTAAAGTTTTGAGTCAGTGAGAGGCCTTTCAATGGTGACTTCAACCCAATGTTGATCCCACCATTCTTTGGGGGTGACGAACACGCCATTAATCAACATGGAGAAATGTAAATGGTCTCCTCCTGCCATACCCGTTGTTCCGGTTAAACCTATTACAGTCTCCTTGGTCACCATGTCGCCAGGGGCAACATTGATCTGACTGAGATGGGAATAAAGGCTAAAAACACCCTGTCCATGGTCGATGAGAATCATATTACCATAGATTCCGAGGTAATCAGCAAAGACGATCTTGCCACTATTGGCTGCCCGCACGTCAGCTCGACTCGTTGAGGCGATGTCCATACCGAGATGCACCTGATGATCGACGGCTTTGCTTTTGTAAGTATACGTTCTATGATCTGCATAACCGGCACGGGGGCTACCGGGCATACGGTCGAAATGACCTTTCCAGAGTCTTTCTGGCGAAGGATTCTTACAGAGTTCACTGATTTTCTTATTGTTCTGAATTCTCACAGTGGAGTTGGCATAAAGATATTTGTCAATAAAATCACCTTGCATTTCAGGATAATATTGTTGAAATTCGGGGATCTTTTTTTCTAAGAAGCCGTCACTGATATTAATCGTATCAATCTTTTGATTGGCCTTTTTTAGAATAGATGTGAAAGGTACAAGAGTTGTGTTTCCGGCCATGTCTGTTGCGGAAACATCCATAGTCTCGATTTCTTCGGTATCAAAGGGAAGGGCAAAATAGGAGATATAGGTATCTTCTCTGCCATTGCCAAGCAGAAAACCTGGATTAAACAGACCATTTACAGTAACGCCATTCTTGGTGATCTTGTCAGAAAGTTTATAGATCACAATACCAGTACCACCGGGGGAAATATATTGTTCATTGTGGAGTATCTGGATTTGAGGTGGAACCGTATCCACGGTAACCTCTTTGCTGGCAATCGCTTTGTTGCCTGCCAACCAGCCACGCATTGAAAAATCTGTAGCCTCAACTATGATTGTCATAGGACCATCTTTAAAACCTTCTTTTTCTACATCAAAGGCAATAGTCCTGGTATCTTCCACAGGACCAATGGTCCCGGTGTACTTGGTTCTGGGATAGGCTACTGAATGCAGCAGTTTTTTGGTGTCTCCCTGACTTCCCCAGACGAAAATGGTACGAATACCACTTTGGCCATCGGTTACAGAATAATTGATGTTGCCACTTTTTCCGATAAAGGCACTGGTTTCCTGCAAATTAACAACCGGCGGTTGTCCTTCGAAAAAAAGAATAAAAGCGGCTCCTCCAGCGATCAGTAGGATGAATATAAAACTCATCAATAAAAAGCGGGATCCTCGTGGTTTACGTCTGTTACGAAATGCCATTGTACAACCTAATCCTTATCTGATTTTTTTTGGCAAGAGAGAATTACAACAATTTATCTCTGCCATATTATTTCATATTTTTCGATATGGAGTTCCTTCGAAGGGGCAACAATAATCCTTTTTCCAATTGCTTTTTCAACATTTGTTTTAGTGATTTTTTCTTCATTATTCAACAAATCAGCAATTCTCGGATGCACCTGAAGGGTAATGTTGCCCCCCTTGTGTTTATCAGAATTTCTGTTGATCTTGCGAAAGATGTCGTAACAAATTGTTCGACGGGATTTGATCATCCCTTCGCCAGCGCAGTAGTGACATGGTTCACACATTAACTGATGCAGGTTCTCGCTGTTGCGTTTTCTGGTCATCTGCACAAGGCCAAATTCAGATAACTTCAGGATATTGTTCCTGCTCTTGTCTTTTTTGACAGCTTCTTTAAAGGTCGTATATAATTGTTCCCGGTGAGCGTCATCTTCCATATCTATAAAATCAATAATGATGATACCGCCAATATTTCTTAAGCGCAGTTGGTAAGCAATTTCTATGGCCGCTTCCATATTGGTCTTGAAAATGGTGTCGTTTAGATCATTTTTGCCAACATATCTCCCGGTATTCACATCGATCACGGACAGCGCTTCCGTGCTTTCAATAATGAGGTATCCCCCGGATCGTAGCCAAACTTTCTTCTCGATGGCCCGGGAAATTTCCACCTCGATATTATAGAACTCAAAGAGAGGTGTACTGTCATTATAGAGCGAGATTTTGTCAAGCAATTGCGGTGCAAAGGTCTTTACATGACCGAGTATTTTTTCGTAGACAACCGGATCATCGATGATGAGTTTATCCACATCCATGGTAAAAAAATCTCTGATGGAACGTAAGGTGATATCGAGATCTTTGTGGATAAGAGACCGGGATTCCATCCTTTTTCCTTTGTCGATAATATCGTCCCAAAGCAGCATGAGAAACTCCATGTCGGCCTCAAGCTCTTCCCGTGTCGCGTGTTCAGCCACAGTTCTGACAATAAAGCCAGTTCCCGGAGGTCGCATCTCTTCGATGAGAGCTTTGAGTTTGTCCCTGACCTCTTCGTCTTCAATTTTCCTTGAAATGCCAATGTGGTCAGTTTGGGGAATAAAAACGAGATTGCGACAGGGAATCGTTATATGACAGGTCAGTCTCGCGCCCTTTGTGCCGATGGGATCTTTGCAGACCTGCACCAGAATATCCTGACCTTCCCTGAGAATATCTTCAATATGAAGCCCCTGGTTACGGATATTGTTGACTTCACAGTTTGTGATACAGGGATTGTAGTTAGAATATTTTGTTGTGGCTAAACAGACATCGTCCACATAAAGAAAGCCGGTACGTTCGAGACCAATATCGACGAAGGCGGCCTGCATTCCAGGGAGGACACGAACGACCCTTCCTTTGTAGACATTGCCCATAAGGCCTTTGTCTGTAGGTCTTTGCATATGGAATTCGCTTAGATTTCCATCTTCTACAAGAGCGAGTCGTATCTCGTAGCTTGTAGCGTTAATCAGTATTTCTGTGGTCATTCTGGAACCATCTATATATAAAATTAAACTTCCGTAATGGAAGGAGTATATTTTTTCAAATTTTGTAGTATACAGTATAGATAAAGTATAATGCCATATGTAATAATTTTTTTATATGTCTATGAAAAATCCGCAAAATGACAACTAGGTGTCCGGTATCAGTAGTGATTCCAACATTCAACCGGTCCCATCTGCTAGGCCGGGCTGTTGATTCAGTACTTCGTCAGACTTGGCCGTGTTCCGAACTCATCATTGTTGATGATGGATCAACGGATGATACTTATGAGTTCCTGAAAAAGTTATCTCATTCCGCTCAAATACCAGTCAGGATATTTTGTCAGCAAAACAGGGGACCGGCTGCTGCCCGCAACGTTGCTGTGCGTGCGTCTTCATTTCCCTACCTTGCTTTTCTCGATTCTGACGATCACTGGCATAAAAAAAAACTTGAAAAACAATATCAATCCCTTGCCAACAATCCCCAGTATAAGATAAGCCACACGCGTGAAAAATGGTTACGGGATGGGGTTCACTTGAATCAGAAAAAGAAACATATTCCGAGGCATGGCGAGATTTTTGACCACTGTCTTCAGCTTTGTGGAGTGGGCATGTCTACCGTTATGGTGACGAAATCAATTTTTGACCATGTTGGATTGTTTGATGAATCTCTTAGGTGTTGTGAGGACTACGACTTTTGGCTTCGAACAAGCTGCCGGTACCCCTTTTTTCTGATTGATGAATATCTTACTGTAAAGGAAGGTGGCCGGGAAGATCAGGTGTCTTATCAATATCGCCTTGGCATGGACGAATTGCGGATACACAGCCTAAGAAAACTGCTGGATGGGGGGATACTTGACTGCAGTCAGCATCTTAAGGCACTTCGGGAGTTTAAAAAAAAGGCAATGATCTTTGGCAAGGGCTGCCTTAAACACGATAAAACGGATACCGGCCGTTTTTACCTTGGCCTGATTCCTGTTTACGAGGAGATGGCTTTTAAAAAATTTCCTTCAATGAGAGATTACCTTGAGAGATAAACATACCTGGAAAGACCCATCCTATTATATTAACAAGATTTATATTGAAGAATCTTGTCTGGACCTTGATTATACACAGGAAATCATCAAACGGGCAAAACTGCCATGGTCAGTTGTGCCGGACAGACAAAAGCCAAACGATCTGGCTGAAGATTTTGTGGCAAACCTTTCTGCCGGCAAGCGCCAGTTATATCTTTGTAACAATCGAGGTGTCTTTTTCAAACCATGTCCTGGAACACGAGAGTATCAATGCTGTGATTATCAGGTCCTCAATACCGGTTCGAACTGTCCAATCGACTGTGTATACTGCATTCTACAGGCATACCTTAACACCCCCTGGCTCACATTTTATGTAAATATCGATCAACTTTTCGAGGAACTCAGCGAGACGATTTCAACAAACCCACAACAATTTTATCGCATTGGTACTGGAGAATTCACCGATTCTCTGGCCATTGACAGATTGACGGGGCTGAGTGAGAGGCTTGTTCCATATATTGGTCAATGGGACAATGCGGTGCTCGAACTCAAGACGAAGAGTGCGGTGATAGACAATCTTGAAAATCTTGACCATAAAGGGAAAACTGTCATAGCCTGGTCGTTGAACAGTCCATCTGTCATGAAAAGTCAGGAGATTCGTTCGGCAACTCTCGATGAACGTCTGATGGCAGCAAGGCAATGCGCTGAATGGGGTTATAAGTTGGCATTTCACTTCGATCCCATTATCGATCATCCCAGGTGGCAGGAAGGGTACGCTGCAACCATTGAAAAACTCTTTGATATTGTGCCAGCTGAATCGATTGCCTGGATCTCGCTCGGCGCACTTCGTTATCTGCCAAGCTTGAAGGAAATCGGTATCAAACGATTTCCAACCTCGAAAATTTATTTTAACGAATTCATTCAGGGCCTGGATGGCAAGGCACGGTACTTCCGTCCGAGCCGGGTAGAGCTTTATCAGCTTCTCTACACAAAATTGAAAGCCAGGGCTGCATCGACCACCTGCATTTATTTCTGTATGGAAAGTAATGAAATCTGGCAGGAGGTTATGGGTTTTATCCCGGAAGATCGTGGTGGATTACCAAAGATGCTTGATCAAGCAGTACATTCAGGGTGAGCTCAGCATATCTTGCAAGAAAATTATGGTATTTTGATCTTGTTCTTTCTCTATTCTATCGTATATTGGCACCATCTGAAGAATAAAACATATCTTCTCAACACTCTTTCACGCAGAGGACTGTATCATGGTAAACAAGGTAATACTTATTGGAAATTTAGGCGCAGATCCAGAAATGCGTTATACGGCAAGCGGAACTGCGGTTGCCACCCTGAGATTGGCAACCAACAGGAGATGGAAGGATAAAGAAGGCAATCAGCAGGATGAAACAGAATGGCATCGTGTTATTGTCTGGGCCCAAAGTGCCGAATTCTGTGCTAACTACCTGTCAAAAGGATCAAAAATATTCGTTGAAGGCCGTTTGCAAACCAGAAAATGGCAAGACCAAAGCGGTAACGACAAATATACGACGGAAATCATTGCAAGTAATGTGCAGAATTTGACCCCGAAAGGCGGTGAAGGTGGCGGCGGTGGGGGGTACGATGAGCCACCTCTACCACCGGAACCTTTCGGTGGCGGAATGGGTGGAAGCGGTACTGGTGAAGATGTACCTTTTTAGAGAAACTGGTTTGAAATTGCTCTCTATATATAATGCAAAAAAAAGGAGTAACGTTCAATCAGCGAACGTACTCCTTTTTTTGTGTCGTATTCAACACTTTTAAACCTTGGCAGGTGGTTGACTGTGCACATAACAATTCCTATTGTTAGAGCACGAAATCAAGTTCATTTTCTTTAATTATGCTCATCTAGATTAGATTGTTGATATGGATTACTACGAGACACTTGGGACTAAAAAAGACGCATCCCCTACAGAAATAAAAAAATCCTATAGAAAACTGGCGCTTAAATATCACCCGGACAGAAACAAAGGTGATGCCACGGCTGAGGCTAAATTTAAGGAAATCAGCGAAGCTTACGCGGTATTGTCGGATCCTGAAAAAAAGAGACAATACGATAACTATGGTTCCACTGATTTCCATCAGCGATATTCTCAGGAAGATATCTTTAGAGGCTTTGATCTGAACGACATTCTACGTCAGTTCGGGGTTGGAGGTGCTGGGTCCTCAGCGAACTTCCGGTCAAATATGGGTGGCAACGGGCGCTTCAATTCTTTTTTCAACCAAGGGCATAATGGTGGCGGTTGCGGTGGCGGGGGATGTCATTCTGCCCCCGAAAAAGGCCAGGATATGACCTACCAGATCAATGTCACCCTTGAGGAAGTGTTGAATGGTGCTGATCGGACCATCACTTTGCGGAAGAATGGTAGTTCGCATGATGTATCAGTCAAGATACCTAAAGGGATAGAAGAGGGGAAAAAACTCCGACTACAGGGCAAGGGCGGTAGTTCAAAAAATGGTGGTCCCCCTGGTGACTTGTATCTCAAGGTTGAAATCGCCCCCAATGACACCTTTTCCAGGAGCGGTGATGATCTTGTTGTGCAAAAGCTTATCTCTTTTAGTGAGGCCTGTTTTGGCACCAGAATGGAAGTTGAAACGTTGGAAGGTAAAAAGTTCATGGTCAAGGTTGCGCCAGGAACGGTGCATGATTCCCGATTGAGGATCAGGGGCTATGGATTACCCGTCGGACCTTTGGGTGAACGTGGCGATTTGTATGTCAAGATCGGTGTTAAAGTTCCTAAAGAGCTTACCGACGATCAGAAAATAGTCGTAGAGCAATTACAGGCATCAGGTTTGTAACTATTCGTGAGCAGCATACAAAAGCAAAAACAGCTCGTTACTTAGATTGAGTAACGGGCTGTTTTTATATTACCTCTCAAAACAAGAAAACAATCTGTAAGGTACTAACCCCGGTAAACGGGAAATAAGCCGGGATAAGTACCTAGACGAAATTCATTCATAACAAACAAGAAATGAATTTCTAAGGTACTAATAATTGCTGTCTGCATAGGTCAGCCAACCACCAGCAGCGACCAGGTCCTTGTCGAAAGAATTAAGACTAAAGGAACATTTTATCTCTTTCTGGGAGGCAGCGTCAGAAGAGGCCGTTAATTGACCTTTTTCAAGATCGACAGCTATCGTAACATTTCCCTGCATCCCAAAAAGAGTGTCGAGCTGCTTTTTATCAAGCTCTATGGCAAGGATGCCGCAGTTGAACATGTTTTGCCGGAAGATTCTGGCAAAACTCTCGGCAATAACGACATTTATATCGTTTACTTCAAAGACCCACACTGCATGTTCTCTTGATGAACCACAACCGAAATTGGCTCGGGTAACAACCACCTTTGCATTTTTCATTGCATCGGACTGATGGTCGAAAGGTTTGCCGTCGAGGAGCAGATCTTCCAGAAGATGTGGTTTTAAGGCAATTTTGGTAATTTCCGTCAAATATTTTGCCGGGATAATTTCGTCTGTATTGATGTCATTTCTGTCCAGATAAATTGCTGGACCGCCAAATGCTTTCATTTCAACCACCTTTGCTTATATTTCCTTAATATCTCTTGGATCAGTAAGTACACCTGTTACTGCAGTTGCTGCCGCTGAAAAAGGGCTCATCAGATGAACCATGCCGCCTTTCCCCATACGTCCGTTGAAATTACGGTTGGTGGTGGATGCGCAGACTTCACCCTCGGCCAGAACCCCGCAACTCATGCCGAGGCACGCGCCGCATGTCGGATTGAGCACACAGAACCCTGCGTCCATAAAGATTTTTATGATACCCTCTTCGAGGGCCATATTATAGATATGGGGAGTGGCGGGGGTAACAATTCCCCTGACCCCCTCGGCCAGTTTTCTACCTTTCAAAATTGTGGCAGCATCGCGCAGGTCTTCAATTCTACCGTTTGTGCAGGAGCCGATATAGACCTGGTCGACAGGTGTACCTGACATCTCGGCAATATCCTTGACCTGATCAGGCTTAAAATTGAAAGTGGCTTGGGGAAGAAGCGAACTGATATCGAGTTCGATACATTCGGTATAGACAGCGTCGTCATCGGAGTGCCATTTTTTGTAATCTTCCACCGCCGCATCAATGTTTGAATAATCATTTTGGATAAACGGCCACAGGTATTCTGCGGTAACTCTGTTCGGCAGACATATGCCACAGGTAGCGCCTGCTTCGATCGCCATATTGCACAAGGTCATTCTTGCCGCCATGGAAAAAGAGTCTACCACCGGACCGGTGAATTCAATCACCCGATCGGTTGCACCATTAACGGTGATTTTTTTGATTATCGACAGGATAACGTCTTTAGCCGTCACCCGGGGTTGCAGTGCGCCGGTGATATTGATCTTCATGCTGCTCGGGGCTCGGAAAGAACAGACGCCCTTGTAGATTCCCACTTCCAGGTCAGTGGTTCCAACACCTGCCGCAAAGGCACCAAAAGCGCCATGGGTACAGGTATGGGAGTCGCCCATGATGACAGTGTACCCAGGCCGGACAAATCCTTTTTCCGGAAACAGGGCATGGCAGACACCATTGGCACCGATATCAAAGAAATCCTTAATTTGATGCCGTTTGGCCCACTCTCGCATGATTTTGCCCTGCGCTGCTGTTTTAGAGTCTTTGGCTGGGGTTACATGATCGATAACTGCCTTAATTTTGCTGGTGTCAAAGACACTGTCCATGCCTTTTTCGATAAGATCCATGATGGCGATGGGGGTGGTGATTTCATGGCACATGACAACGTCAAGGTCCAGCACCATATTGTCCGGAGATGGCTTGTCACGTAGGTGTGCCGCAAATATTTTTTCGGCTATGGTTTGTCCCATTGTTTTGCTCCGATGTTGATAAGAGGAGATAATTAAAATTAAGTCCGCAGATCCCGCAATTGCGGGGATAAACGAGTTTTACCGCTGCCAGCGGCAGGGTTAGACACAGTACACAAATAATGGTACTATTGCCAGACTATTATAAACACAGCTACTCTGTATTGCGCTATCAGGAACAATCCTGCAGTTCACCATTAAGGAGTTTTTCGTCAATGGATTTTAACAAAACATTATTTCACATTTTGTTTCAGCTTATCCTTATCTTTTTTTTATTGGGCTCACAGGCCTTCGCTGGCCACGGAGTATCTTTGGACGGTACTTTGAAATATGATAAGAATTTCACTCAATTTGATTACACCTCAGCCAAAGCAGAAAAAGGGGGGCGTTTGGTCTTGCATGCCATTGGCAGCTTTGACAAAATGAACCCCTTTACCCTGAAAGGCACATCGCCCTATGGCCTGGAGACGCTTGTTTATGAACCATTGGCGGTGCCCAGTCTCAACGAGCCTTTTTCTCAATATGGATTGCTGGCTGAAGATATCGAGGTTGCGGCTGATGAGAAATCTGTCACCTTTACCCTCAACGCCCAGGCCAAATTTTCTGACGGCAGCCCGGTAACTGTTGAAGATGTCGCCTATTCACTCGATGTTATGAAGAGTAATCAGGTGCACCCTCAATTCAACTACTATTATGAAGATATTGACGGATACGAGATTTTGGGAGATCGGAAAATCCGTTTTAATTTTAAACGGCCGAATCGAGAACTGCATATGATTGCGACGCAGATAAATATATTCCCCAAAAAATACCACGAACAAAATGGCTTTCAAGACGGATATGAACAAAGGGAACTTCCAATTCCTATCGGTTCAGGGCCCTACACTGTAGCTGATATACAAATTGGTAAATCAATCACCTACAAGAGAAATCCGAACTACTGGGCGAAGGATCATCCAACGCGAAAAGGAATGTTCAATTTTGATGAGATTGTCGTCAAATATTACAAAGATCAGATTGTGGCGCTTGAGGCCTTTAAAGCAGGAGAGTTCGACTTCATATCAATTAACATCGCTAAACAGTGGGCCAAGGACATGGAAGGCGAAAAGTTTTCCGATGGAACTCTTATCAAAAAGACATTTCCTCACGCAAATAATGCTGGCATGCAGGGTTTTTTGATGAATACCAGACGTGAATTGTTTGGGGATCCAAAGGTAAGAAAAGCCATGGGCCTTGCCCTTGATTTTGAATGGATCAACAGGTCTCTTTTTCACAGTCAATATACCAGAAATAATTCATTTTTCAGTAATTCAAATCTGGCTGCCAAGGATCTCCCCCAAGGGTTGGAACTACAATACCTGGAACCGTATCGGCAGATACTTCCTAAGGAGGTTTTTACCACGCCGCTTGCCGCCCCCGTCACTCACGGCCAGCAGGATGTAAGAAAGAATTTACTTGAGGCGAAAAGCTTGCTGGAAGAAGCTGGCTGGAAAATAAAAGATGGAGTTCTCGTAAACCAAGAGGGTAAACCTTTTGCTTTTGATATTCTCCTTGTCTCGCCAGCATTTGAACGGGTAATGGCGAGTTATGTAAAGAATCTGGCAAAGCTAGGTATTAAAGCCACCTACCGGACAGTTGATCCTACCCTCTACATAGAACGTTTAAAAACCTTTGATTTTGATATGATTGTAGTAAGTTATGGTCAGTCTCAGTCTCCAGGCAATGAACAGCGTAATTATTGGCAATCAGCTTCGGCTGACAAAAATGGTTCTCAAAATTATGCAGGAATCCGGTCGCCGGCGGTTGATGGTCTGGTGGATCGTATTATTTATGCCAAAACCAGAAAAGAATTGATCGCCGGTTGCCGGGCTCTTGATCGGGTTCTATGGTATGGATATTACGTGATTCCAAACTGGTATTTACCGGTCTACCGACTGAGTTATAAAAATATTTTCAACACTCCTGAAACCTTGCCTCTCTATTATGATCCATTTCAACTGCTTATGACATGGTGGTCAAAGCTTGGAGAAACGAAATAAACAAAATTTATAACTTGTAAGTCGTTGTTTTATGGTGCATACACTGTTGTATCTTGACTTTTGGTCTTTGTTCCTGATATTATATTAGCGTGTTCCGAAATGTTAGGAACATTGTTCTTATAATGGATAAGGCCATAGGTTTGTAGATATGTGGTACTGTCCGCTATTTCCGGGGGGTATAGTATGTCTGAACGTGTACAGGGTAAGGTTAAGTGGTTTAATGCAAGTAAAGGGTATGGTTTTCTAGAAAGGCCGGATGGTGATTCGGATGTATTTGTTCACTACAGCGCTATTCAAGGAGAGGGTTTTCGCAGCCTTGAAGAGGGGGAAACCGTGGAATTTTCCATAGCGACCACCGATAAAGGTTTACAGGCGGATAAAGTCGATAGAATGAAATAGTCACACAGATAAATAACTGCAGTCAGCCCCGTTCAAGATGAGAAATCTCTTTTTGAACGGGGTTTGTTGTTTGGGGGAAAATTTAAATTTTTGATGCTTTTCCCGGAAAGACATGTCATACATTGCGACTTTATTCATGCTGACTGGAGCTCTAAGTGGATACGATCCGATTTCAGTTAAATACCCTTGGCGATACCGAAAAACTCGGCCAACTCCTCGGTAACCTTGCCGCACCCGGCGATGTGATTTGTCTTGATGGAGATCTTGGCGCAGGTAAAACTTCCCTTTCTCAAGCGATTGCCCGCGGCCTTCAGGTACCGGATACTTGTTATGTCACCAGTCCTTCGTTTGCTATTTTGCACGAGTACGAGGGGCGATTACCGATGTACCATATGGATTTCTACCGTCTGCAGGATGCAGGAGAGGTGGAAGATCTCGGCTTTGAGGAATACTTCTATTTTGCTGGATTGACAGTCATTGAATGGTCTGACAGGGCCGAAGAAATTCTTCCCGACGAGCGATTGACTTTGAGAATTGAACTCAATAGAGACCTGTCCCGAACAGTTACCCTCACAGGTACTAAAAAACATTCAGAGCTGCTGGAACAGATCCGTCGGGAATTTCAGGACCAAATATTTTAACATCAAAATTGTCTGATTCTGAATGGTCACCGTCCAACCGCTTGTTTTTTATGCTTTTAACCTCAATTATCACAAAGAATAATGAAAAAGAAATCTATACGGTTTAATGATTGCTTGAAGACCTTCACTGTTGATCAGGATAAAGCAATAACTCCCGAAGAGACTTTGAAAAATTTCTACAAAAAAATAGAGTCTCTTGATCTGAACATTCTCAATGAAGTGAGGAGGATCGATAACGGACGTTTGGATATCCCTGTTTTTTTCAGTGTCTGTGGTGATGACGCCTATGCCTTGACCGGCACGAAAAAGCAAATGGGCAAAGGAGCTTCACCCGTACAGGCTGAAGCCTCCGCCTGCATGGAGCTTGCGGAACGATTTTCGTTTTTTTCTTTTAAGAATAATAGCGGTAATTTTCTATCCGGAGATTACAAAACAATGATCCAGGCAGGATATCCTGTACTTGATCTGCAATATCTGCTCGTATCGGTCCACGACAGCCATTCTTCCACTCAACTGCTTGAACAATTACTGGAAGATATTCCAATGGAGTGGGCCTGGGGCACCAACGTTACCACCGGAAAAGATGTCCTCATTCCGTTTTCCTGGTTTTTTGCCATAAATGAATTTAATGGTCCATCGGCAGGAAATACCTATGAGGAAGCTGCCCTGCAAGGCATCTGTGAGATTGTCGAACGACATGTGTGTTCAGTTATCAGCAATAAGAAAATCTCCACGCCAAAAATTGATCCGGACTCCGTTCAAGATCCGGTGGCCGTAGACCTCATAGCCAAGTTCCGTCACAATAATATCGAACTGTATCTTAATGATTTTAGCCTGGACACAGGTATCTGCACGGTTGCCGCTTTGGCCATTGATCGTTCAACTTTTCCAGGAAAAAGTGAGATTGTCTATACCGCTGGCACCACTCCTGATCCTGAAAAAGCTCTTATTAGAGCAGTGACTGAAGTGGCACAACTCGCCGGCGATTTCAACACCGATTCAAATTATATTGCATCTGGACTACCGAAACCTCTCTTCATGGAAGACGTTGAATACGTGACTGACACTCCAGAAACAGTTGCAATTAAGGATATGGCCAATCTGTCTGATAACAATATCAAGAGCGAAGTGGATAACTGTATTGCCTCACTTAAAAAGATCGGCATGGACGTTCTGATGATTGATGTTACCCACGAAAACCTTGATATACCAGCATTATATACCATAATCCCAGGGGCTCATTTTCGGGAGCGATCTATGATTAATGATGTCGGTCTTTTTTCTGCTAAACTGCTGGTTGAACAGGTAAACGACACGGAACTTCTAGAGAAAAAGTTATTGCAGATGGAAGAACTCTTGCCGGGTTCATACTATCTCGAGTTTTACCGTGGGCGTAATTTTTCTGAGATGGGATTTCCCGAGTCGGCCCTTAAACATTTCAATCGTGCGCTGACCATGCGACCGGAGGCTGAAGACCTCCCTTATATTTACTCTTACATGGGCAGTTGTTTGAAAGATCTTGGCCGATATGCTGAGGCCATCGATGTTCTTTACAATGGCCTCAATGAAGATGAAGAAAGACCGGATTTACACAACACCCTGGGAGTTTGTTTTTTTAAAATGCAAGAATATGAAAAAGCAATTCTTCATTTTCAAAGGGCTGTCGATTTGAACCCGGCTTCTGGCATCGATTATGCCAATTTAGGGGTAAATTATAATAAACTTGGTAACAAAGAATCCGCCGTTGAGTTTCTTACCCTCGCACTCACCCTCGATCCGAGCCTTGATTTTGCCCGGGAATTGCTCGCAGAATTAGTAAATCAATAATAATGGCATCGTAAAAATTCTTCACCTACTTCGTTGCTGCGATTTTTCTATCATTACGACGTACTCTAGTACGCCGAAATGATAGACAAATCTTACGCCTCGCATCTGAATTATTTTACTTAGCCATCTCAAATCAAGACTCTTTATGATTTTATCAATAATAAGCGCTGACAAGGGTTGGTGTCATTTCTACCGATTCGTTGGTGAAAGTTTTTTACGTCCATTTCATGACTTACTTTTGACACAGTTCAAATAATATTCTTTGAAAGTGAATCACTTTTAGGGTATTGAATCTACTATTCAAAAAGGCTGACAAAACACAAATAGACTCCTCTGGAGTCTCTACGGGGTAAACCAAAGTGGGAGTAAAAGAACTGTTTTTCTTGCGTCACGGCGATACTGGTTTTCAGGGTCGCTACATAGGTACGACGGATGTACCATTAACCAAGGGCGGAAAAGAACAGGTCCGAAAGACCGGCACTGTATTGCAGGAACAGGGTATTGCAAAAATCGTATGCAGCCCTCTGCTCCGTTGTCAACAAACCCTGGAAATAGTTAATCTCCCATGCACTTCCCAGTTGAGCGAACTTTTACGAGAAGTTGACTTTGGTCGCTGGGAAGGGAAAAGCTTTGCTGAAATTGTTCAAAGTGATCAAAACCTAGTTGATTCCTGGGTAAAAGAACCCGAAAATTTTTCTTTTCCCGGTGGAGAGTCTCTCGCTGCTTTTCAAAAGAGGATTGCAACTTTTAAAACCGAGTTGGAAAAGATGGGCGAAGATAAAATATTGGTCATTGCCCACGGTGGGATTATCCGTCATCTTCTCTGTCTTTTGCTGGGACTTGATTCGAACAAGTACCTGATCTTTGATGTCATGCCCGGCTGTTTCTGTTCAGTACGCCTTTTTGCCGAAGGTGGGCTGCTTACCGGATTTAATATTAGAGGATAGTCCATGGCAAAACTTATTCTGATTACCGGCGGAGCAAGAAGCGGTAAGAGTTCATACGCTCTGGAGCTTGCCGAATCCATATCGACCAAACGACTTTTTGTGGCAACCTGCCCCAAAATCGATACAGAAATGTCGGAGCGAGTGCGGCGGCATCAGGAAGAACGACAGGGAAGGGGATGGGTTACCCTTGAACGAGAGACGGACTTGGCCAGTATCTTTTCGAATGAAACCGAGGGGTTTGGTGTCGTGCTGATTGACTGTCTCACTCTTTGGGTGAATAATTTACTCTTTGCCGATGAACAGCAAGCGTTCGTGCTCAATGACCAAGGCATCGCCGCTCTTTGCCGTAAGTGGCTCGAAGCAGCAGAGCATTTTCAAGGAACGGTTATCTGTGTCACCAACGAGGTCGGACTTGGTATCGTGCCAGACAACGCCTTGGCGCGAAAATACCGTGATCTTGTCGGAACATGTAATCAGTTTATTGGTAAAATTGCGAATGAGGTTGTCCTTGTTAGTTGTGGCATACCTCTTTGTCTTAAAAAAAGCGAAAACGAGTAATTTAAAAAGGAAAAGTGATCATGAGCCTTTTGGAAAGGACAATAGAAAAAATATTCCCGCAGGATTCTGCCAGCAGAGATGCTGCCAAAAATCGTCTTGATAACCTTGCTATTCCCCATTGGGCCTTAGGGGATCTGATGGATCTGGCGATAGATCTTGCCGGAATGATGAAGACCATTCATCCTAAGGTGGAACGAAAGGCCATTGTCACCATGGCGGGTGATCACGGCGTTGTGGCCGAAAATATCTCCAAGTATCCAAGCGAAGTAACTCCCCAGATGGTTCATAATTTTGTGGCGGGCGGGGCAGGAATTAACGCTTTGGCTGGACAGGCCGGCGCCGAGATCTTTGTCGTCGATATGGGGGTTGCGGCCGACCTTAAGGATCTGGTCGAAAGTGGCAAGATCATCAATAAAAAGGTAGGTCTTGGTACCGACAATATTGCCGTTGGCCCTGCCATGAGCAAGGCTATGGCTAAACGGGCAATTGAGTCGGGAATCGATATTGCAAACGATCTGTCAGCTCGTTTTGATGTTTTTGGCACCGGCGATATGGGCATCGGTAACACGACGCCATCAACTGCCATCGCCGCGGTTTGCACCGGCAAAGCTGTGGCCGATTTGACAGGACGGGGTACAGGACTGGATGACGAACAAGTGAAACATAAGATTTCGGTCATAAAAAGGGCAATCGAAGTGAATAATCCCGACGTCCGCGACGGAATCGACATCCTTGCCAAGGTTGGTGGTTTTGAGATTGGTGGTCTTGCCGGCTTAATTCTCGGCGCAGCGGCCAATAACAAACCGGTGGTCATCGATGGATTTATATCCACAGCCGCAGCCCTTATTGCTTATAAAATTGAACCTTTTATCAGAGATTATCTGATTTTTTCCCACAGATCTGTCGAGCCCGGTCACCAGGCGATGCAAGAGGCACTTGGCTGTAAAAAACCGCTGCTGGACCTGAATTTCCGTTTAGGGGAGGGGACCGGAGCTGCCATTGCTATGAATCTAGTTGAGGGGGCTGTGGCCATCCTGACCAAGGTCGCAACTTTTGAAGAGGCTGCTGTGGCTCAGGCGGATAAATAGTAGAACAGTAGACAAGGCAGTTATTATGGCCAGCACGAAAAAACAGCTCCTCAGCATGTTGGGACGATTCTGCACGGCACTCCGGTTTCTCACCATTGTTCCTGTGGCCTGGCGTGCTGAAGAAGATCCGCACCAGTTCAATAGATGTTTGCCGTTTTTTCCGATAATCGGCGTGCTTATTGGTGCTTTCGGTTATTTAGCGGCTTCTCTGGCACTTTTCGTTTTACCGCAACAGGTTGTTGCTGTTATTGCGCTGATTTACCTGGCATTTATCTCTGGCTTTCTCCACCTTGACGGCCTCTCTGATAGTGCCGACGGACTCTTAAGTGCCCGTCCGCGGGAAGACAGTCTGCGTATTATGAAAGACAGCAGGGCTGGGGCCATGGGCGTGGTCGTTGTGGTCCTCGTCATGCTGGCCAAATATAGCGCTCTGAGTTCAATTGCGGCGGACAAGATCTGTCTGACGATTTTCTTTATGCCAATTGCCGGAAGATGCGCGATACTTTTCTTCATGGCCAGATTGCCATATGCAAAACCAGAAGGGGGGCTCGGCCTCCTTTTTTATTCCGACAGTACCAAAACTGCTGCGGTGGTTTCCTTTTTATCACTGTTAGCTCTTCTCGCTGTTCTGGCACCATCAAAACTCATCATTGCCCTCCTGGCTATTATGGCGATGAATCTGTTCTTTGGCCGATGGTGTTGTCAGCGATTAGGCGGAGCAACAGGTGATACACTGGGGGCCGTATGCGAACTTACCGAGGCGGTTATGGCTATTGCCTTTACCGCCTCTCTTTCTTTTTTTTGACAGCTATAATCGGAACGCTATGAATACATTCGAACATGGTGGCAATATCCATAAAATACTTCGGGACTCACCATCAAAAAATCAGGAAATCTTAGACTTCAGTGCTAACATTAATCCGCTTGGTCCCCCGGAGTGGTTTCGTCCATTGGTCAGCAGTCAGCTGGAAAAACTCATACATTATCCTGATCCGGAAAACACAGATTTTATTGAGGCCATTGCCGACTATACCGGGATATCCAAGGAACATATAGTTGTCGGCAATGGGACAACGGAACTGCTCTATGCTTTTATGCGCATACTTCCCTGCAAAAGAGCTCTGATTCCTGTTCCTTGCTATGTGGATTATGCCAGGGCGGCGAAGATAGCCGGCTTGCCGGTGGAAAATTTTATTCTTTTAGAAAAAGATGATTTCGTCCTCGATCTGGCAAAGCTTTCTGCCTGTATTCAACCAAAAGATCTTGTTGTCATCGCCACTCCCAATAACCCCACCGGAAAAACAGTCAATAGAGACGATCTTCTTTCGCTGATTAAAGATTTTCCTCAGAGTTATTTCCTGGTTGATGAGGCATTTCTTGACTTCATAGAAGGGAGCAAAACAATTGGGGGCGAGACTCCTAATGCTCTCACTCTCAACTCCATGACCAAATTTTACGGAGTTCCCGGCTTACGAATTGGCTATGGTATCGCCCCCACTTCTTTCGTTCAGCAATTAAAGGAAAGTCTTCCCCCGTGGACGGTGAACAGCCTGGCTCAGGCAGTAGGGGCCAAGGCATTAAAAGATACGGCGTATCAAGAACAGACCAGGCAAAACTGTAGTGAATTACGCTTGGCGATGGAAGCCGAGCTGCAACAGATAAGTCAGCTAAAAGTGTATAGCTCTACTGCGAATTATCTTTTTATGAAGGTCATCAGTGGTGGAGATGCGGCAACTCTGGCGGAGCATTGTCTGAGCTATGGAGTGATGATCAGGCGTTGTGAAAATTATAAGGGATTGACAACACCATCTTCTTTTTTTCGGGTGGCCGTCAGGACGAGGCGCGAAAACAACCGACTTATCGAGCTGTTACGCAGTTACTTTTCTAAAGGCAAAAGCCATAAACGTGACCGCAAAAAAGCTCGCTCCATCATGTTCCAGGGGACGTGTTCTGATGCCGGAAAATCGATAATTACCTCAGCATTGTGTCGAATTTTGTATCAGGACGGGGTGCGTGTTGCCCCTTTCAAGGCCCAGAATATGTCACTCAATTCCTTTGTCACCCTTCAAGGGGATGAAATGGGCAGGGCACAGGTGGTTCAGGCACAAGCTGCGCGACTTGATCCCGATTGTAGGATGAATCCTATTTTGCTGAAGCCAAACTCCGATACGGGGAGCCAGATAATTGTTTGTGGCAAGCCCATCGGCAATATGTCGGTCCTGGACTACAACGATTATAAACCCAAGGTCTGGAACTCGGTCTGTAAAAGTTACGATTCCCTCGCGGATGAGTTTGATATTGTTGTCCTGGAGGGAGCCGGTTCCCCTGGGGAAGTCAATCTTAAAGCAGATGATATCGTCAATATGCGGATGGCCCAATATGCTGAGGCTCCGGTTGTTATTGTTGGAGACATCGACAGGGGCGGGGTGTACTCCTCATTTGTCGGCATAATGGAGGTCCTCACCGAGTGGGAAAGGCAGCTGGTTGCAGGTTTTTTGGTGAATAAATTCCGCGGTCAAGCGTCACTGCTTGATTCAGCGCATAGCTATGTGAAAATGCACACTGGCCGTGATGTCCTTGGCGTTGTCCCTTACTTGAAAAAACTCGGTTTGCCTGAAGAAGATTCCGTCTCTTTCAAACAAGGAAGCTTTAACACCAGCCATTCAGGCGAGGGAATTGAGATTGCTGTTATCAACCTGCCTCATATTTCCAACTTCACCGACGTTGAGCCATTTTTAGAAGAACCTGATGTAACACTTCGAATTGTAGAAAATGGTTCAGACCTAGGTTCTCCCCAGGCTATTATTTTACCTGGTTCAAAAAACGTCATCCATGATCTGCAATTTTTAAAGAATGGTGGTTTTGCCGAAAAGATAGATCAGGCACTGAAAAACGGCTGCGAAATTATTGGCATTTGCGGCGGATATCAAATGCTTGGCAAGATAATTAATGACCCTTATGAAATAGAGTCCACCGATGGTCAGCTGACCGGTCTTGGTTATCTTGATATGGAAACCGTGATTGAGCGAGACAAAAACCTCACCAGAAAATCCGGTATCCATCAACTTTCAGGTCATAATGTTTTCGGCTATGAGATCCACCATGGTATCTCTTCCGTCACAAAATCCCCGGTACTTCGTTTTAATGATGGCACAATCTGTGGTCAGAGAGATCGATCTGAAAGGATTTGGGGATGCTACCTGCATGGAGTCTTTGACAGTGATGAGTTCAGAAGATGGTTCATTGATAATTTGCGCCAAAGGAGCGGGTTGCAGCCGGTAGGAACTATACTTGCACCATATAATCTTGAAATTGCATTTGATAGACTGGCTGCATGTGTTCGAGAAAGTGTCGACATGGATGCTCTCTATCGTCTTCTAAAAATATAATAGACTGCATCGCAATCTGCTACCTAAGATGATTTATTTTCTACAACTCACTTCATCAATTCTATTGGACATTCTCTTTGGTGATCCGAGATGGTATCCCCATCCGGTGAAAGGTATTGGCCGGTTGTGCATCTGGAGCGAAAACATTACCCGTTCAATGATCAGCAATTTATACTTTGCCGGGTTAGTGACGGTTGTGGCAGTGATTGGCGGCACTGTGGCTATTGTTTCCATTGTGTTATTTTTTGCTGCATCTTTGTCTCCAGCCATCGAAGGCCTTGTCGCGGTGATTCTGCTTTATACGACTATTGCCGCCAGAGACCTTCTCCGCCATAGTAATGAAGTCTATGTTGAACTCAGGGATAGCTCAACTCTTAATAATGCCCGTATTGCGGTGGGGAAAATAGTCGGACGAGATACCAACAAGTTGGACGCCGATGGAATATGTCGGGCCGCAATCGAAACGGTTGCCGAAAATATGGTGGATGGCATTACCGCACCACTTTTTTATGCAATCCTGGCAAGTTGTTTATCGCCAATACTCAATATCTCACCGATAAGTTGTTCTGTTGTCGGGGCTTTTGCCTATAAGTCCATCAACACCATGGACTCAATGATAGCCTATAAAAATGAGAAGTATCTCATTTTTGGCAGAGTTGCAGCAAAACTTGATGACGCAGTGAATTTTTTTCCAGCCAGAGTGAGTGGATTTTGTCTAATAATAGCAGCATTTTTATTAAAATTGGATTACAAAAAAGCCGCAAAAGTCTTCTTTAGAGACAGGTTGAAACATTCCAGCCCAAACGCCGGTCATACCGAGGCGGCAACGGCTGGAGCGCTTGGGCTTCGACTCGGAGGGCCGTCAGTCTATTTTAATAAAATTGTTGAAAAACCCTATATGGGTGATGATGATTTTCAACCAAAACCTGAAGATATTAAGAAAACTAACCGTTTGGTCATAGTTGGTTCATTGATTTTTTTCGGTTTTTTTGTTGGGCTGCGTGTGTTGTTTATGTGACAATGGTTATTGAGCCTGAACAGCTTGGAACACATAAAGCATTGATTATAAAATTTTACCCGGAGACAAGAAGAGCATGACGAGAACATTTGCTATTATTAAACCCAATGCCTTTGCCGATGGCAATAGTGGAAAAATACTCAGCCGTATTTATGATGAAGGATTTAAGGTGGTTGGACTGAAAAAACTTTATTTAAGCAAAGTGGAAGCAGAGGGTTTTTATTATGTCCACAAAGAAAGACCTTTTTTTGGTGAACTGACTGACTTTATGTCCAGTGGCCCTTGTATAGTGATGGTCCTGGAAGCTGAAAATGCCATCCAAAAATGGCGCGATCTTATGGGTGCGACTAATCCGGCCGATGCGGCTGAAGGAACTCTCAGACGTGAATTTGGCTCTTCCCTCGGGGAAAACGCCACCCATGGCTCTGATGCTCCTGAAACCGCCGCTTTTGAAATAAGCTATTTCTTTTCTGGCCTGGAACTTCTTTAAGTTTTGTTGGTCGCGTTTCGGGCATTTGAATTACAATTTGCCTGAAACGCGCTATAAGCCCACCTCGATTAACCAAAGTGTTATTTAACGATACAATTCAACTGCCCTTTATGCAGGAGAATATTCACCTCATCGCCTGCATTTGTCTCATCTGCACTGGTGATAATCCTGTAGGAATCCTCCTCAGCATCAAACTTTCTCACAATTGAATATCCTCTGGCGAGCGTTGCCAGGGGGCTTATGCTATTTAGCAGGGTGGCTTGTTCAGCAAGAGCCATTTGCTTTCGCTCCAGTATATGCTGAATGTGGTTTTGTAACTGAGAAGTCAGGAAGTGAAGCTGTCTTTTTTGTAACTCAATACGGTTGGACGGTGCCTGTGATTGGAGTTTGCGGATGCAGGCATTTAATCGGTTTTCTCTGAGAGTCAGATTTTTTATTGTTGCCTGCAAGAGGTACGATTCGCTGAGTTGCAAACGCAAAACAGAGTCTTTAAAAAGACTTTTCATATTACCCAGCATTCGAATGCTATGCCGCTGGCGCTGTTCCCAAAATAATAATTTCCGCTGGATCCTGTTTGATAGACCGTTTTTCAGAGTTGCGATATGCCGGTGCAGAACATCGGCGTCTGGAATTATTTTTTCTGCGGCTCCTGTTGGTGTCGGGCAGCGAAAATCTGCACAGAAATCGGCAATAGTAAAATCGACTTCGTGTCCAATGCCTGTGACGACAGGAACAACCGATCGATGGATCGCATCGGCAACCATCTCCTCATTAAAGGCCCAAAGATCCTCAAGAGAGCCGCCACCTCTACATAAAACTATAATATCAATATCGTCTAAAGTATTCGCCGTTTGGATGGCCTTAGCAATCTCACCTGCAGCCTCTTTGCCCTGGACCCTTACCGGCAAAATTTGTATTTGAATTGGCGATTTGCGCAGTTTGACAATTTTCAAGAAATCATAAATTGCCGCTCCGGTGGCTGATGAAATCACTGCTATTTTAACAGGGTAGGCTGGTATTGTTTTTTTTAATTCCGGCTCAAAATAGCCTTTTTGGGAAAGCTTAATTTTTAATTGCTCAAATTCCTTTTGTAACCTGCCCGTCCCAAACAATTCCACCGAATCGACAATCAGCTGATAGTCCCCCCGTGGTTCATACACAGTAACTCTGCCAAAACAGACGACTTCCTGGCCATCTTTAAGGGCAAGATTGACAAATCGCTTCTGTTGCTTGAAAAGTACCGCTCGAATCTGCGCAGAGCTGTCTTTTAAAGTAAAGTAAGAGTGACCGGAATATGGCATTTTATAATTGGAGATTTCACCACTGATTCGTACAAAACGAAAATCACTTTCCAGAAGATTCTTTATGGAATGTGTCAACTGTGAAACGGTGAGGATTGTTTGGTTATTTAATAGGTTCATTCTGTTCTATTTAAATTCATTTGAAAAGATGACTTGGTGTTTACGCATGGACAGACATACCGCTATATATTATATTGCCTGCTTTATCGCATTTTATAAAATGACACCATAACATAAACATTACGAGGAGGTAAACCGCATGGCAAGTGAGAGTGCGTTTAATAAAAAATTGACTGCTGAAACCAGTATGGACAAAGTCGAAGGTCTGTTGGAACATTTTAACCTTCCACCTAATGTCATTGATTTTATCAGGGTCAATCAACGCCTGATTCAAATTGGTATCGCAGTCGTTGTAATTATTGTCGTTTTCTGGTCGCTTTATGGATCGTACCGTGAGCAAAAACGGGAGGAAGCTGCCACTGCCTTGTCGATGGCTTTGCTGAGTGATCCGCAAGCACAGCCAGCGGAGCTTCGCGCAGTAGCTGATAAATACGCCAGCACCTCATCGGCTCTTTGGGCGAGGGTGGAGCTTGCCCACCTTGATGTGAAGAATGGATCTTTCGCTGATGCATCTAAAAAATATCAAGCGATTATCTCTGACGTTAAAGAATCAAATCCCTTATATGCCTTGGTCCTTTACAGTCTTGCCCAATCGTTGGAAGGTGAAAAACTCTATCAGGAGGCTTTTAACCAGTATGATCTTTTAAAAAATATTAAAGGATATGAGCATATTGGTTATACAGGTATGGGAAGAATCGAGGAAGAGCAGGGCCGCTTTGACAAGGCTATCGCCACATACAACAATTTCTTGCTGTCCATTGGTGACGATCCCACCATGGCTCAGATGCGAACAGAAATTAATGCCAAAATTGCCCGTATAAAAGCACGTCAATAGAAAATATGATTTGTTCCAGATACTGTACGATGTAAGGAGTAAAAAATGCCAGGGTTTGAAATATTCGGGAAAGAAGAAAAAAACGAGATTTTGGATGTTCTAGATACTGGAGTTCTTTTTCGTTATGAATTCAATGAGCAGCGAAAGGGTGTTTTTAAAGTCAGGCAGTTTGAGGAACAATTCGCCCATTATTGCGGAACATCCCATGCTCAGGCGGTAACCTCGGGAACCGCTGCCTTAAAAGTTGCCCTTAAGGCATTAGGGGTTGGGCCTGGAGACGAGGTGGTCACCCAGGGATTTACTTTTGTTGCAACCTGGGAAGCAATTCTTGAAGTTGGCGCTCAACCTGTGTTCACTGAGATCGATGCTACCTTGAATATGGACCCGGAGGATTTGAGAAAGAAAATTACCTCCAAGACAAAGTGTATAATTCCGGTTCATATGCTCGGCGCCCAAGCGAAGATTCAAGAAATAGTAAGCATCGCTACAGAACTTGGAATTCCTGTTCTTGAGGATACCGCCCAAGCAGCAGGAGGTAGGATTAAGGGCAAACACCTTGGCACTTTTGGTACTTGCGGAACCTTCTCCTTTGATTCAGTCAAGACCATTACGACTGGTGAAGGTGGCATGATTATTACCGATGACGCCGAGTTATGGCGGGCCATGTCAGAATATCATGACCATGGCCACGATCACAAAGTCAATCCCGGTACAAGGGGCGGCGAAGGCAGACGGTTTATCGGCTTTAACTATCGAATGATGGAACTGCAGGGCGCAATTGGTTTGGCACAACTCGCTAAACTCAACAGTATCGTTACCGCACAACAAAAAAACAAATCAGTTCTCAAAGAGTCAGTTTCGAGAATTCCTGGTGTGGTTTTTCGAGAGCTTGTCGATGAACAAGGAGATTCCGCGACATTTTTAGCCTTTACCCTTCAGGATCGTCGACACTGTCAACGAGTCAATGAATCGTTAAGAGAAAATGGGCAGGGAGCAATTAATTTTGCCGAAAATACCTGGCACTTTTATCCCAAATGGGAGCATTTGTTGGAAGGAAAAACACTCACCACATCCGGATACCCATTTGCTGATCCTGGTGGAAAGAGAAGAATCGTCTACGACCCGATTGCTTTACCACAGTCTTCAGCTCTGCTTGAGCGGACTCTTGTCTACCCCATCTCAATAAAAATGTCTGAAGAAAAACTCACTGCTATGTGCAGTGCAATAAAAAGAGCCCAGGAAATATAAACAAGGACATGTGAAAAGGCCTCGATGCCTCGATGACGAGAGACCTTTTCACATGTAGAAACGTTATTTGTAAAACTTGTGTGAGCCGTATTGCTCAAGGTAGGTGTACTGGCTGGTCCAGTAAGGATTTATGCTGTCCAGATGATAGTGGGTGGCGCCCTGCGTGAAGTCGTTGTCTTGGAGAGCGAGATATACAGATTTCATACATCTCAGAAATGCTTTGGGGTCATCGGGAAGATAAGAGTCTTTCTGCAAGGTCCAACTGAACTGATATGGTTCTTGGACTATCTCTTTAATTGGTAAGTGCCGTTCCTGGGCTCTGTTTAAGGTCACAAGAGCCACTGCCACCTGACCAATCTCAGGTTCAGAACGCGCCTCATGATATACATTGAGAGTTAACCATAGCAACCCTTCAAGTAGTGTCATTATTTTTTACTCCTTTGTTATCCTGTTTGTACTTTACGGTGAGGCTCAAAAAACAAAATAAGCCTCGTGTGAATGTCAGTATATCTCAATAAAAACAACATGCTTTTCGAAAAAGCCTAACAATAACACGACAAACCGTAAGTACTTCGTATCCTCTAATATACAATATTTTAATCTGGCGTCAACTGTATAATCCTGAATCAACGACCAGCACAGCAATCTCAAATGGCATTGGCATATTGTCACAATATCATCAACTTATAAAATAAATCGTATCCAAAAAAATATTACAGCAGGATATCTTCAAAGAGAAAAACGTTTTTCTTTACCTGGGTAATTACATGAAATATCTATCCTAATATCACTCCATTGAGTAACATTAACTATAGATGAGAAAATTTCAATATCATTGATTGAGTATAAGAGAGAATTGGTAAAAAAGAGATTAAATGAAAGGATTATTTATTGATTTTGAGCAATAAACCAACTGCGAAATTATCATGACAAATCAAATGAGTCGATTAAGCAACGTTGACAGAAGGCTGTTGTGTGCAGTTGAAAAGCGGTATCAAGGTATTGCTGGTAAACTTGGGCTTTGATGCTGCATGGTGGAAGACAGCAGGCGCTCCATTTTTCTTCATTTCAATTATCTCCCAACATTCGGGAGATGCCGCGATTGCCTGCATCAGTCCTAAATGTTGCGCATGGCCAGATTTATATGCTGAAACATGTCCAAGGACTGGGTGTCCCAGAAGAGATAAATCCCCTATAAGATCAAGAACTTTATGTCTTATGAACTCATCATCATATCGTAGTCCATCTTCATTAAGGATTGATTTACGGTTCCAGTGAATAGCAATGACGTTGTCCAGCGAACTGCCCTGTGCCAGTCCATTTGCCCACAATTCCTCAACCTGCTCAACATATCCAAAAGTTCTAGCGCTGGCGATTTCGTCGCCAAACCGACCGTCAAGCAAATTAAATGTATATTTTTGTGTCTTGATTATGGTGTCATCAAAGCAAATTTCTCCGGTCACTTTAAATCCATTGTAAGGAGAAATAGTCAGGACCTTATCATCTTCGGTATAACTGATCTTTTTTGTGATGCGAAGTATCTTTCTGAGGCATTTTTGTTTGGTCTTACCGGTCTGTTTAAACAATTTGAAAAAAGGTTCAGCACTGCCATCCATAATGGGTACTTCTGCCGAATCTAATTCCACATCCGCATTATCAATACCGTACCCCTGAAGAGCCGCCAGCAGATGTTCAATTGTCGAAATCCTGAAATGTTCATTGCCCAGAGTCATCGCTAATTGTGTAGCAACTACTTGGTCCAGAGATGCTTGAATCGAGCCTCCTGCGGGGAGATCAGTACGGGAAAAACGAATTCCATTGTTAACAGGCGCAGGCTTAATGGAAAGATGGACAGTTTTTCCGGAGTGCAAGCCCACGCCGCAAAAGCACACTGGTTTTTGCAAAGTGTATTGATATGGTTCAAAAGGTAAAGACATTTACATCCTTATGTAGAATAAATTAAACGTTGTCTATACACATGCAAAATGTGTTCCCGTATAGAAACAAGATAAAATACCGAAATAATATGCCATGTTATTAGTACAATAGCCTCTTTTTTCTTGAAAGGAAAAAAACTCAAGATTGTGTTAAAAAAAACACGCATGAGGACTATTGCGAATTTTCGACACAGCTTCATGCTGCGAAAATCCCTCATTTTTAACGACGTTATTTCAATTTGTCCAGAGTTTCCAATAGAAAGAGATCGAAGGATTTCTCTACTTGGTGTTGCACTCGAAGAACATGAAGCGGGAGAGTCAGTGTATATTTCTGAAGCTTAACGGCGTCTTTCTCTGTAGTTATCAGATTCTTTGCCCCACACTCCGAAGCTTTTTTACAAAGATTCGCGACAAGGCTTTGATTGTAGGGAGTGTGGTCCTTTAAAACCTGAAAAGAAGCAAGTTCGATACCGACATTTGCGAGAGACTTTGCGAATCTGGAAGGGTTGGCAATACCGCAAAATCCAAAAAATGATTTTGCAGTAGAGTCTTTCAAAACTGTACCATCCGGTCCAAGGATTTCATAGGATGCGATAGACGATTTAAATACGGGTCTGTCTGGAAATCGTTGCTGTAACAGATTGCTGAATCTATTTGCTCTCTCTTGATTTTTGAGGTCTTGCCCCGTTAAAAGAAAACCATGACTGCGGTTCAGCGCAGAGATAGGTTCTCTCAAGGGGCCCCCCGGGAATACTCTGCTATTGCCTGCAAGGGCGCTACTATCGAAAAGAACAATATCCAGATTTCTTTTCACGGTGAGATGCTGAAAGCCATCGTCGAGAATGAGTACGTCACTTTTAAATCGATCAATCGCATGTTGACAGGGAAAAATACGCCGCCTTCCAGTCAGTACAGGAACGTCTGGCAAAGATTGAGCAAGCAGATACGGCTCATCGCCCGCCAATGCGGGAGAAAGGAGAATTTTCACTCCATCAGATACTATATTTACCGTATCTTTGGCTTTTCCTCCATACCCCCGGCTAATTATTGCTGGACGATATCCCTCTTTCAAAAGTAGCCCGGCAATATGTTGAACAGTAGGTGTTTTTCCAGAGCCACCCAGAACGAGATTGCCAATTGAAATAACGGGTACGGCCAACGATTGCTGACCAAAAATCCCAGAAAAATAACATTTTTCACGGGTTTTCATCAGTGCGCTGTATATTGGACTGAATGGCCGACCGAACAAAAAGTATAGATCTAACGCTTTTGACATGGCTATATGAGATAATATTGATTAGAAAAGGGACAGTTTTGAGCTTTTGATTTTGCAATATAATACTTAAAAGACTAATATCATGACTTCGTGGTATATGCTCGCTCTTTTGCGATGGTCTGAAAGAGACTGCACAGGAGCGATGTAGACTAATTACAATTTTCAGGGAGGATGGGATGAAGTATACTTTAAGTGGTAAATTGCTTTCAACCGCAGCTTGTGTTTTATTGGCGTTATCAGCCCCAGCACTGAGTAATGCCGGCGATACAATCAAGTTTGGCGTGGCTGGTCCGCACAGTGGAGACCTTGCTTCATATGGCTTACCTTCTGTCAATGCGGCAAAACTTGTTATTGATAAAGTGAATGCCAACGGCGGAATTAACGGCAAAATGGTGGAAATGCTCGTTGAAGACGATGTCTGCAAACCTGAGATTTCAACGAACACAGCCACCAAGCTTGTCTCTGACGGAGTTGAAGTGGTTTTGGGACATATTTGCTCAGGTGCAACCATTGCGGCAATGCCGATTTATAAGGCCTCAAATATTCTCGTTATGTCACCATCTGCAACAAGTGATGAGCTGACCTTAAGCGGTGACTACCCTAACTTTTTTAGAACAATTGCGCCAAATGCTGCTCAGTCTCCGGCAATGATTGATTTTGCCATCAATAAACTAGGATTGAAAAAGATTGCCATCATCCATGATAAAGGTGACTATGGCAAACCCCTGGCTGAAGGTGCCAAGGCATATGTTGAAAAGCTAGGAAAGGGTGAAGTCGTTTTATTTGAAGGTATTACCCCTGGTGCCATGGATTATTCGGCCATCGTCCAGAAAATTAAACAGTCGGGTGCTGATGTTGTCGTTTTTGGAGGCTATCATCCTGAAGCTTCCAAGATTGTTACC
Organism: uncultured Desulforhopalus sp.; assembly: GCA_963677465.1. Taxonomy (GTDB): domain Bacteria; phylum Desulfobacterota; class Desulfobulbia; order Desulfobulbales; family Desulfocapsaceae; genus Desulforhopalus_A. The sequence goes on from OY781976.1 coordinate 2,389,682, forward strand.
GGAATGAAGAAAAAACGTCTTAAAACAGCATTTGTTTCTGATGATGGTGTAAAAGACGATACCTTTATCAAGGTTGCAGGCGATGCTGCTGAAGGTGTTTACGCTGCAGGACCACAGGACAACTCAACCAACCCTATGGCGTTGAAAGCAGACGAGGAACATAAAGCAGCTTTTGGCAGTGATCCAGGTGCCTTTTTCGAGGGTGCCTATGCTGCCACCGTGGTTATGTTGAACGCAATTGATAAAGCGGGTTCAACCAAACTGGAAGACCTGAAAAAAGTTCTGCAAACTGAAAAAGTTGCAACTCCGGTTGGCGAAATCAATTTTGACGAGCATGGTGACGCAATTGGCATCGGCTTTTCCATGTATGTTGTTAAAGACGGACAATATATTGTTGTCAGATAATTTCACTTTTTAACCTTTTCATATCTGAAGTGAACATAAAACCATCTTTGTTTGCTTCAGATATTTTTTTTGTGCAGTTATGGACTATTTTATTGAACTTCTTTTTAGCGGCCTGACCCGGGGTTCCATTTACGCACTGATAGCTTTGGGCTATACTATGGTTTATGGAATCATTGGGCTCATCAACTTTGCCCATGGCGAAATTTATATGATAGGGGCTTTTACAGCTTTTATTGTTGCCACGGTGCTTTCAATATATGGATTTCCACTCATTTCCATTGTTATTATTTCCGGTGTGGCGGCAGTAGTCTGGGCAAGTTCCTATGGCTATACCATTGAAAAAATAGCTTATAAACCACTGCGACACGCCCCCCGGTTATCTCCGCTTATCAGTGCCATCGGCATGTCGATCTTTCTCCAAAATTACGTTTTACTTGCTCAGACATCTGATTTTCTGCCGTTTCCCACACTCATTCCTGATTTTGAATTTATGGAGCCAATCGCCCATATCGTCGGGACGACAGACATGGTTATCCTCATAACCACGGTTATCGTGATGGTACTACTTACTTTGGTCATTAAATTCACCAAGATTGGTAAGGCTATGCGGGCAACCGCTCAGGATAGAATGATGGCAACCCTTGTGGGCATAAACGTCAATAATGTTATTTCCGCAACATTTATTGTCGGCTCAGGTCTTGCCGCTATTGGTGGACTCCTTATTGCTTCTCATATTGGTCAGATTAATTTTTATATTGGTTTTATTGCCGGCATAAAAGCCTTTACGGCTGCGGTTCTTGGTGGAATTGGTTCCATTCCCGGGGCCGTTCTCGGCAGCCTTGTTCTGGGGCTCACGGAAAGCTTTGCCACCGGGTATGTTTCGAGTGATTATGAGGATGTCTTTGCCTTCACACTGCTCGTCTTGATCCTCATTTTTAAACCATCAGGCCTTCTTGGCAAGGCAACCAATCAGAAAGTATAAAAACGTTAGCTATGGTATCATTAAAAGATTTAAAACAAGGTTTACTCACTTCATTGTGGTTCGTTTTTTTGACTTTTCCAATTGTTGTCATTAAAGCCGATTCTATAGAAAACACTGTCGTGTGGCGATGGCACAATGCCGGGTATATGGCTGTTGGAACTTTTTGTGTCTATTTGTTCATTAAATATTTTCAACATAGAAAGGAAAACCAGCCAGCCCACAAAGAGAACCAGGCAAGTACCCACTCATTGCTTCACAGGATTCTTCAAAAACCTGCCCAGCGTAATACTCTTGCCGGGGTTATCCTCGCATTCGCAGTAATTTTTCCTCATCTGTTTTCAACTTACCAGACCAACGTGATGACCACCGCCCTTATGTATGTTGTCTTGGGCCTTGGTCTGAATATTGTTGTTGGTCTGGCAGGGCTTCTTGATCTTGGTTTTGTAGCTTTTTATGCCGTTGGTGCCTATACTTACGCGCTTTTGAATATGAATTTTGGTCTCGGCTTTTGGACGGTTTTACCCATAGGCGGCTTGTTGGCTGCCACGTTCGGCATTCTTCTCGGTTTTCCAGTACTGAGGTTGCGTGGAGATTATCTGGCCATTGTAACCCTGGGGTTTGGCGAGATTATCCGCCTTATCTTAGAAAATTGGGGGGAATTTACCCAAGGGCCGAGTGGTATCTCAAATATAGCCCGGCCAGGATTTTTTGGCATGGAATTCAGCCTTGAACAATCGATACTTTATACCTACTACCTGATGATCCTTTTTGTTGTTGTAACAATTTTCGTAGTCAATAGATTGCAAGATTCGAGACTCGGCAGAGCGTGGATTGCTCTGAGGGAAGATGAAATTGCCTGCCAGGCCATGGGCATTGACAAACGGAAGACCAAACTTGTGGCGTTTTCCCTTGGCGCATTCTGGGCTGGTATTGTCGGCGTAATGTTTGCGGCCAAGACCACTTTCGTCAATCCTGCCAGTTTCACATTCCTCGAATCGGCGATAATTTTATCCATCGTCGTACTGGGTGGAATGGGCTCGATCATTGGGGTCGTTATTGCTGCACTCATTCTTATCCTTATGCCTGAATATTTGCGGGCATTATCGGAATATCGGATGCTGGCTTTTGGTGCGATTCTCGTATGTATGATGATTTTCAGACCTCAGGGCCTGATTTCCAATATACGACGCACCTATACATTTGAGAAAAAAGATGGCTCGCAAAAGAAAGTGCAGTCAACTCCTTAACTAAATGATTTCACCGTTAAATTGACAAGAATTTCATTTTAAAGTCACTCACTGAACATTTTCGTAAATAATGAAACAACCGATTCTTGATGTAACTGGATTGACCATGGACTTCGGAGGAATTCGAGCGCTGAATTCCCTCGATCTCGATGTAAATGCTGGAGAAATCGTTGCGCTCATCGGACCAAACGGTGCTGGCAAAACGACCTTTTTTAACTGTATAACCGGGATATATAAGCCCACTTCAGGCAATATTTATATTAATCCGCCGAACAGTTCCAAAAAGGTATCTCTAAAAGGACTGAAACCCAATCAGGTAACCGAGAAAGGCTTGGCTCGCACTTTTCAGAATATTCGTCTATTTCCTAAAATGACTGTGCTTGAAAATGTTATGATTGGCAGGCATTGCCGAACGAAGGCTTTTATTTTTGGCGCCATTTTCAGAACAGCTGCAACGCGCAGAGAGGAAGAAAGCATTCTTGAGACCAGCTATTCACTTTTAGAAAAAGTAGGTCTTGCCGAATATTCTAATGAATTTGCCGATAATCTCCCTTACGGCGGGCAAAGACGGCTGGAAATTGCCCGGGCCCTGGCCACCGAACCTTTGCTTCTACTGCTCGATGAACCAGCAGCTGGTATGAATCCGCAAGAAACCCAGGAACTTGAGAAACTCATCAAACAAATTTCTCAAGATGGCCAGGCAATACTACTCATTGAACATGATATGCAGCTTATCATGAGCTTGTCTGATCGGATTTTTGTCATGGATTATGGGAAAAAAATAGCCCAGGGGACTCCCACCGAAATTCGATCAAATCCCGCGGTTATAAAGGCTTATCTGGGTGAGGAAGTTGATGCTTAAATTAGAGAATGTACAATCCGGCTATGGTAATAAACTCGCTATAAAAGATGTTTCCCTTGAAATTAAAGAAGGTGAAATTATCACTCTTATCGGTGCCAATGGTGCAGGAAAGAGTACAACCCTTATGACTATTTGCGGTGTTGTCGGTTGCAGGTCCGGGTCGATAAAGTTTCGAGACAAAGAAATTCACAAAATGGGGCCCGATGCTATTGTCAAATTAGGGATTTGTCAAGTGCCCGAAGGACGGCATATTTTTCCGGAACTGAGCGTTAAAGAAAACCTTGATATGGGTGCTTTTCTCAGAAACGATAAAGAGGGGGTTAAAAAAGATATGGATTATGTCTATTCTCTTTTTCCCATTCTAGCTGAAAGAAGACACCAGGATGGAGGTAATCTCAGTGGCGGCGAACAGCAGATGCTGGCCATGTCGAGAGCCTTGATGGCGCGACCAAAACTCTTGTTGCTCGATGAACCTTCAATGGGCCTTGCGCCGCTCGTTATCAAGCAGATATTTGAAATAATTAAACAAATTAACAAAGAAAACAACACCACTATTTTTTTGGTCGAACAGAATGCCAACCAGGCTCTGCATATTGCGGACCGGGGCTATGTAATGGAGACAGGCAAAATTACCCTTGCCGGACCAGCCCAGGAATTACTCGCGAACACAGATATTCAAAAAGCATACCTCGGCATCTAATTCCGGTAAACGGGAAATCAGCCAAGACTCTTTATACTACCCCTTATGGGGTGCAAGTACCTTAGAAATATATGAATACTATTAATGTTGGAGTCATTGGTGTTGGTTATCTCGGCAGATTTCATGCCCAGAAATACGCTGCTCTTGAAGGTGTCAATTTAATTGGGGTAGCAGACATCAACATCCAGCAAGCCCAGCAGGTAGCGAGTGAATGCAACTGCCAATACTCTACTGATTACCATCAACTTCTGCCTTTAGTTGACGCTGTGTCAGTCGTTGTCCCCACCTCCTTTCATCATAAGGTGGCAGGTGAATGCCTTGATCTCGGCATTGATGTTTTGCTGGAAAAACCGATGACGATTACTCTGGAGGAAGCGGACGATCTTATTGCCAGGGCTGAGAGTAAGCATCTTATTTTACAAATAGGTCATCTCGAACGCTTTAATCCTGCGGTTCTGGCAATGGAACCATTTCTCACTACACCTGTTTTCATCGAGAGCAATAGAATCTCAACCTTTAAGAAAAGAGGAGTGGATGTAGATGTCGTACTGGACCTGATGATTCATGATATCGATATTATTATGAACATCATCCAATCCCCCATTAAAACAATTCATACCGTCGGCGCACCAGTTGCCACCGCCAGTACCGACATCGCCAATGCACGTTTGATTTTTGAAAACGGAGCCACTGCAAATGTTACTGTTAGCAGGATATCGAGAACAAACGTGAGGAAAATGCGCATTTTTCAGCCAGGGTCCTATATCAATGTCGATTTTGGCAATAAAAAGGTAATGACGATACAACTCTCTAAAGAGCTGCTGGAGAGTGGCATGCCGAAGCAGGTAGTGGAACTGCAGTCTTTTGCTGACGGAGATGCTTTACTCTGTGAAATTCAATCCTTCGTACACCACGTCAGGGAAAGAACCAAACCCGCCGTTGCCGGTTTTGAAGGGCGCCGCGCTTTGGCAGTGGCTCTGCAGGTTATGGACCAGATAAAGGAACACCAGCAGCTCGACCTCTTTAAAAATTTCCTTTCGCCCAAAAGCACATGAACGCCAAAATCATGATCGTCACCGGCGAGGCTTCCGGGGATCTTCATGGCGCAAATCTCGTCAGATCATTACGATCCAAAAATTCCAAACTACAGTTTTGCGGCATGGGTGGGACGGAACTGGCTGCTCTTGGGGTAGAAATACTCTATGATGCTGCGAAGGTTTCGGTGGTCGGTGTTTTTGAAGTCTTTTCACATCTGAAAGATATCTGGCTTGCCCAGCTGGTTTTAAGACGCAGATTAGAACAAGATCCACCTGATCTCCTTATTTTAATCGATCTACCGGATTTCAATCTGATGCTCGCCAAAAAAGCCAAAAAACTTGGCATCCCGGTATTCTATTATATCAGCCCTCAGCTATGGGCCTGGCGCTCGGGCCGGGTCAAAACCATGAAAGCCAGGGTTGATAAGATAGGCGTAATCCTGCCTTTTGAGGAAGATTTTTATAGAAAACGTGGGGTTGAGGCGCAATATGTTGGTCATCCTTTACTTGATACGGTAAGGACCAGTGCCACAAGAGAACAGTTTTGTCAGCTGCACAAAATCCCCCCGGGCACTCGATGTATTGGCTTATTGCCAGGGAGCAGGAAACGTGAGGTCTCTTCCCTTCTGCCAATATTTCTCTTGGCTGCAGAATCCTTGCAGAGGCAATCTTCTGACAAAATCGTCTTTTTCATCCCCAGGGCCTCAACCATAAGTGGTGAGGAATTTAATGCAGCAGGGTTAGAGAGGTATCAGCACTTTCTCGATATCAGAATTATCGAACATGACCGCTATAATATGATGGCTGCATGCGATGCCGTGGTTACTGCCTCGGGCACTATTACTCTCGAGCTTGCCATACTCGAAGTGCCGATGATCGTGGTTTATAAACTGGCACCGCTTACCTATCAACTTGGTAAACTACTTGTTAAGATAGATTTCTTTTCCTTGGTCAACCTCATTGCCGGTTATGCAGCTGTACCGGAACTGTTGCAACATCAAGTAACTGCAGAAACAATTGCCAAAGAGTTATTGGCAATAACCACAATGCCTGCCAGAAAAGAGAAAATGCAACTGGCACTGAAGGAAGTGAGAGAAAAACTTGGCGAGCGTGGGGCCTCAGACAAGGCCGCGACAGCGGCTTTGGAACTCATGGAATGAGCAAGATGACAGAAAACTATCAAGACAAAAACGAGCCGGTTGTTTTAGAAATTGATGGTATCTTGGATCTCCATCCGTTTTCGCCAAAAGACCTAAAGACGCTTATTCCGGATTATATTGAAGAGTGTCGTAAAAAAGGGTTGGTGGAAATAAGGATTATCCACGGCAAGGGAATTGGCAATATCCGACGTTCTGTGTATGCACTGTTGGATCGTAATTCTTCGGTTGTGAGCTACAGACAAGCCGATCTGCATGAAGGAAGTTGGGGGGCGACCGTCGTGAAATTGACGGTCCACCCTCAAGATTCAAGTAGCTAAAAAAACAAGGTAAGCTAGAGACAGCCATCAACCTGGTCACGCGGAAACAGGCTTTTGACATCGTAAATAACTGATTTTTCTTTACAGAGCCCTCGCAATTGGCTGATATCCATTGCCGCAAACTGATGGTGGGCAACAGCTATCACTATTGCGCTATAGGTATTTTTCTGCAACTGATCTACCAATTTAATCTGATACTCTCGATACGCTTCATCGGGACTCACCCAGGGGTCGTACACGTCAACGGCTATGCCGTATTCGGAAAATTCGGCGATTATATCTGTAACCCTGGTATTACGCAGGTCGGGACAATTTTCCTTAAAAGTAAGCCCCATGACTAAAATACGACCATTGGCGGTATCAATGCCTTTTTTAACCATCTTCTTAATAACGGTTGAAGCAATATAGTGGCCCATGTCGTCATTTAACCGTCTGCCGGCAAGGATCATATTGGGATGGTATCCGACCTCCTGGGCCTTGTGGGTCAAATAGTAAGGATCGACACCAATGCAATGACCACCGACGAGGCCAGGTGAAAAGGGCAGAAAGTTCCATTTAGTCCCCGCTGCGGCAAGAACTTCACGGGTGCTGATGTCAAGCTTATCAAAGATCAGGGCCAACTCGTTGATCAGGGCTATATTGACATCCCTTTGGGTGTTTTCTATAACTTTGGCTGCTTCTGCCACCTTAATGGAACTTGCCTGAAAGGTTCCCGCCGTAATGATAGATTTATATAGACTGTCGACAAAATTTGCTGCGTCAGGAGTCGAACCAGAGGTGATTTTGACGATTGATGGTAACCGGTGCAGCTTGTCACCTGGGTTGATTCTTTCCGGGCTATATCCACAATAAAAGTCTTGATTATATTTCAAGCCGGATCCAGCTTCGAGTAAGGGGACACAGACTTCTTCTGTTGCTCCTGGATAAACCGTCGATTCAAAGACAACCACATCACCTTTTTTCAAAGCCTTGGCCACTGTCCGTGAGGCACCCTCAAGGGGTTTAAAGTCCGGCCTTTTGGCGGCATCAATGGGCGTCGGTACGGCAACGATAAAGACATTACAGTCCGCTATTTGAGCTATGTCGGTTGTAAATTCGAGTTGGGTTGTCTCTTTTAGTTCATCGTCGGAGACCTCAAGGGTCGAATCAGTGCCACGAGAAAGTTCAGCGACACGCTTGGTGTTAAGGTCGAACCCCACTGTCCGATACTTTTTTCCAAACTCGACGGCCAGAGGCAAGCCGACATATCCCAACCCAACTATACAAAGTTTAACCTTCGTCAGTTCTTTCATTACAGTATTATCTCCGCATTATCCCTGATTGCCATAATAGGTGAGCCCCTGAGTATCAGTTTCAAGTACGGTGACGCTATACAGGGAATAGCTATCACTTGTTAGCTGTGACTTGACATCTTCAAAAAGAAATCTTGCAATATGTTCTGACGAAGGATTCCTGTCTTGGAAATAGGGAAGGGTATTTAAGTCATTATGATCAAGTTTATCAATGGCTTCCTTGACTATTTTCTTGAGTACCTTGAAATCAATACCCATACCGTACTTGTCGAGTTCTGTTGCCCGAACCGTCACTTTCACCTTCCAGTTATGTCCATGGGGTTTTTCGCAGTCTCCCGGGTAGTCTCTCAGGTGATGCGCTCCGGCAAAATGTGTATCGATGAATATATCAAACATACTTTTATCTCCTTTCAATGCGTTAACTCAGATTGATTTGATTTTCCGTGCAGGAGAACAACCTGAATCAAGGTTCGTACCCTTGTTTTATTCCCGTTTACCAGGGTTGGTGTAAGTATGACCACCGAGATTGATGAAGATGTGTGAGTTGCGGTCAAACGTGTCGTTAAACGTAATACTTTCGTGCCATTTAATCACCTACTATTTATGTAAGTCATTGGCTAAAAAGAGAAAGATTCAGGCTATATTAAAAGTCATTTTTCAAAAAAGCCAGCCTGAATATTGAAGATTTTGCGCATCAACCACTCAAAGCTTCTCTCCACGTTTACTGAGAAGCAGATTGATAACAGCAAGCATTGAGGTTGAGACAATTAAAAGGCAAGATACTGCGTTAATAATTGGGGTTGAACCGTCACGCACCTGCAGATACAGATTTATCGGCAGGGTGGTCTCAGATCCTACCAGAAACAGGGTTGTATTGAAATTTTCAAAGCTCATCAGAAAAGCAACAGCGCCGCTGCCGAACAGAGCTGGTCGGAGAAAGGGCAGGGTGATAAAGCGAATGACCTGGAACCTTGTTGCACCGAGATTGAGTGCCGCTTCTTCGAGTGAATGATCAAATTTCTTCAGTCTGGCAGAAACCACGAGCAAGACAAAGGTGGCGATAAAGGAAAATTGGCCGAGTACCACCAGCCAAAAGCTGGGCCTGAGGAAGGCAATATCCACACCAAAGGTATCTTCAAAAAAAATGCCAAGGCTGTTTGCGGTCAACAGCAGAGAAATACCAAGAATAACACCAGGAATAACCAAGGGCGTTAAAGCCAGAAAATAAAGTCCCTGCTTTCCCCAGAAGTTTTCCTGTTCAAAGAGAAAAGCGCCCATGGTACCGACAACGACAGAAAATAAGGATACCCAGACAGCAGTTTGGGCACTCACCCATATAGACCTGAGGTTTGAACTATCATGAAACAGACCAATGCGGTCCGGGCCATCAGCCAGAAACCAATCCAGGCTAAAACCCTTCCACGGCAGGGCAGGGAAGTTTGAATCGTTGAAGGCCAGAATACAGGTGATAACCAGGGGAGCAAAGAGGAAGATGTAAAAAAGTATAATGTAAATCCTGAAGGCGATCGAATAGCTTTTTTGCTGGGGGAGTGTGCGGATCATGACAGAGTCCTCCCAAGTTTTTGTCTGCTTAATTTTAAGCCAGTGTAGATAATTATCGAACTGAGAAGCAAGAGGAGAAAGCCGAAGGCCGCACCCTGATTCCAGTTAAAACTGGCTATAAATTCATTATATATCTGCTCGGTGAACCAGAGTGAATTTTTGCCGCCCATAAGTTTTGGGGTCAGGTAGTTGCCCAGCGCCAGCATGAAGACCACAATGGAGCCCGAGGTGATTCCGGGAGCAGCATAGGGGATAACGATTCGGGTAAAAATAGTGAGTGGTGAAGCACCCAGATCATGAGCGGCCTCTATCAGGCTATCATCCAAGCCCTCAAGGGAAGAAATAAGCGGCACCACCATAAAGAGCATGGAGGTGTAGACCAGGCCCATCAACATTGTGATATCATTATAGAGCATCTCTACGGGTGCATTGATGAGTCCGACACTCATTAGTAGATGGTTGATAACCCCACTCTCTCGCAGCAAAATCATCCAGCCATAAACCCGAACGAGTTCACTGACCCAGAATGGCATCAGTAACAGGATAGTCAAAAAGCCGGTTAACCGCGGCGATACCACTTTGGTGACATAAAAGGCCACCGGAAACGTCACCAGAAACGTCAATATTGTGACGATAATGGCATACATGGCTGTTCGAACAAAGGTATACCAGTAAATTTCTTCGGTAAAAAAATGACCATAATTGGCTAAAGTCCAGACCGTATTGCCCATATCATCTTTGCCGTGCAAAGACATCAACAGCAACTCGATATGGGGAACAATGATCAGCAGCACCAGCCACAACAGCACTGGTGTAAGAAAGATAAAGAGACCAAGACGGAAGTGTTTTTTCATAATCCCCCCATCACACTCTGGGATAGCAGCGGCAACTGCCAATGTGAACGCCGGCGGGAATGGTGTCGCCTTCACCTATATGGGCAAACTGCTGATTCTGGGGTAGGGCGACTGTTAATTCGTGATTACTGTCGTTGACTGTGGCCAGGATCTTGGTGTTGGAGCCATCAAAAAGGATGTTGCGGACAGTCAATGAAAAGCGGTTGGTATCTTCTAGGGTATCAGCAGGATCAAGAATGATTGATTCGGGCCGAACAAAGAGATCGAGCTGAAGATCAAGCTGAGTCGCAGGTGATTCAATGACCAAAGTTCCCAATAATTCCAGTCCGGAATCAGTTTTTACCTTCAACGGTGAATGGGACATGACCCTGACCGGCAGGATATTGGTCTCACCGACAAAGCTGGCAACAATACGACTGGCAGGATTACTGTAGAGATTTCTGGGGGTGTCAATCTGTTCGAATCGTCCTTTATTCATCACTGCCACCTGATCTGACATAACAAGCGCTTCAGACTGGTCATGGGTGATATACATAAAGGTGGTACCGATATCGGCCTGCAGTTTTTTCAGTTCAATTTTCATCTGTTCGCGCAGTTTAAGATCCAAGGCACCGAGGGGTTCGTCAAGCAGGAGCAGGGATGGTTCTAAAACCAGGGATCTGGCAATGGCCACCCGTTGTTTTTGACCACCCGAAAGCTGCGAGACGTCTTTTTTTCCATACCCCGACAAATGAACCCGTTCCAGCATGGCGTCGACTCGTCTAGCAATCTCCGCTGTTTCAATCCCCTGACGCTTCAACCCAAAGGCGATGTTTTCCTGGATGTTCATCATCGGGAATAGGGCAAGATTCTGGAAGACCAGATTGACCGGCCGGCGGTTGGGCGGGACATTGCTCATGTCTTCACCACGGATCAGGAGTTTACCTTCGGTAGGCTTTTGAAATCCGGCGATCATACGCAGCAAGGTCGTCTTGCCACATCCGGATGGGCCGAGAATTGAAAAAAAGCTGCCTTCTTCAACCTGGAAATTGAGGGTATCAACTGCTGTAAATTTACCGAAACACTTTTTGAGATTCTGTATATCGAGGACTGGAGCCATTAGATTATCCAAAAGACGAGTTAAAATGCAACAACGCCACCTCTAGATATGAAGTGGCGTTGATAGCATTAATATTGCGATATAAAACAATTAATTGGCAGCTTTTACTTTATCAAGAATTTTGCCTTCAATTTGTTCAATTTCGGCGGAAACCGGTGGATACCATTTAATATTATCGATGTCATCGAGAGAAAAGGAACGGTTGATATTATCACGAACCTCGGCATCAAGAAACTTGCCGGCATCCTTTGAAGCGGTTGCATATTTTTCCTGGTTTGAGAAAACCGCCGCATTTTCCGGGCGCAGGATAAAGTTGATCCATTTATAGGCACCATCGACGTTTTTTGCTTTGGCCGGGATAGCAAAGGTATCTATCCAACCAAGAGCACCACTTTTCGGTGCGACAAAGTCGATGTCAGGGTTCTCCGCATGGAGTTTCCAACCACCATTATCCCAACCCATGGCAACGGTTACCTCACCACTGCGAACCATTTCCAGCAAAGCATCACCATTTGACCAGTAATTTTTAACATAGGGCTTTGCAGCAATCATTTTCTCCGCAACAGTATCCATCATAGCCTTATAAGCGGTGGCGTCATCATATTTTGAAAAGGGGTCATAGCCACTGGCAAAGGCAAGTCCAATCAGAGTAGGGCGCTTCAGACGATAGCTGATCCGACCTTTATAGGCTTCATCAAGCAGGGCAGAGTAATCATTAGCATTAGGTGCGAGTTTGGTATTAACAATCAGCCCCGAAGTACCGTAGCAGAAAGGTACACCGTAGGATGCGTCTCCCACCTTGGTGTTCTTTTTCACCGCTTCAAGCATGGAGGGAATAATCTGGCCGGACTCGATTTTACTGTAGTCCATAGGCTGGTAGATACTGAATTCTGCCTGCACAGAGGAGATACGATCCTGACTGGGTTGGGCCAGATCAAAACCTGCACCTCGGGTAGCCCTCAATTTAGCGATCATCTCTTCGTTGTTCGTCAAGGTCAATTCAACTTTGATACCGGTTTCTTTCTCGAACTTGTCGACCAGCTCCTGGGGTGCATAGCCCTTCCAGGTAAGAATCTTGAGAGGTTCTGCGGCCTGAAGATTTGTAGCCAGCCCAATCAGCGCCAATGTTGCAAAGGCAAATAATTTTTTCATGATAAGTCTCCTTGTTAATGTTTTTTCTTCAACGCCCCTGTCAGCAGAGTCCATACTCTGTTTGTGGTGCGTGAGAACAGCCTGTGTATTTGGGAACAACTTGAATACACATCGATTTTATGCCTGGTAAGTTTTCAAACAGCAAGCAATCTATCCTCTGAAACAAGGTCAAGCAACTTAATTCAATGTTCAGGCAGCATACTAACACAATTTTAAAATTTCAAACTACAGACTTTTGTTGCATAATAGATATGATCACAACATTTATTTTGGTAAGTTTGCATACCCGCTATACAATGAACGGAAACTGTTGTTTTGTTTTTTAACTCGAATGGAATTGGATTAAGCTGTTGATTGACCTGTGTGAAAGTGAAAGCCGCGATAGTCTCTTTGATGGTGAACTGATCTGTTATCAGCATAAAACAGGGTATCGCTTCTCTGTTGATTCTGTCATTCTCGCCCATTTTATAGGTATCAAATCCAATGACCGGGTCCTGGATCTTGGCAGCGGATCAAGCGTTATCAGTATGATTTTGCTGTATAGATGGTCCGACATGGTTGAAGAGGTTTCCGGACTTGAAATTCAGCAGGGACTTGCAGATCTTGCCAGAAAAAATTATTTAAGTAATAATTTTCAACAACTTGGCTCCGTCATCCACGGGGATGTTAAAAATGTTTCGGAGCTCATCAAACCAGAATCGTACGACAGGATCGTCTGCAACCCTCCCTTTTACCCCCCTGCCTCGGGACGGATAAATAAGGATACTGAAGCCCGGCTGGCGAGACATCAAATCCTGGCAACTTTACAAGATTTTCTAAAAGCCGCAGCGTATGCTGTTAAAAATGGCGGAACAGTGTCCTTTATTTATCCGGCTGAACAAAGTTGCCACTTTGTTTCTCTGGCCCAAAAGTTCAGGCTTGAGGTCAAAAAAATTCAGTTTGTTTATAGCTATCCCGATAAAATTACCGCAGCCCGCCTGGTACTCGTTGAATGTTTTAAGAATGGAGGTCCCGGAACTGAGATCCTGCCACCATTTTACATATATGCCGAAAAAAATGGCGCGTTTTCCGTGGAAATGCAAGACTTCTACAGGAAAAACCAGGAACTATCGTCAAATATTAACTCTCCCTCTCTTTCCTCGCCATGCTTGCAAAAATAACAAGTTGTTCTGTTCTGGGTATTGACGGTTGGTTGATCCAGGTTGAAGTCGATGTTGCCAACGGTCTTCCAATGTTTTCCACGGTTGGACTGCCCGACAGCACCGTAAGGGAAAGCAAAGACCGGGTGAAGGCCGCCATAAAAAATTGTGGCTATCCGTTTCCCGCCAAGAAGATCACGGTCAATCTGGCCCCGGCCGATATACGTAAAGAAGGTGCTGGCTTTGATCTGCCTATTGCCATCGGTATTCTTGAGGCAACTGAAATTTTAAGACCTCAAAGAGAAGGGCGATATTGCATTGTTGGCGAACTCTCTTTAGATGGTGGAGTACATAGGGTAAACGGAATACTGTCTATGATCCTGGCAGCTAAGGCACAAGGACTGACTGGTATAATCGTTCCACAGGAAAATAGTGACGAGGCGCAGATAGTCCCGGATGGAATTGATATCATACCGGTTTCCTCTCTCCAACAGGCTATTGAGTTCCTGGCCGGCATGGATGTGGCAACACCAATGAAGGCTACAGCACTCGAAGAGATGTTGCACCATGAGCCAAGTGGTGTCGATTTCTCAGATATCAAGGGACAGCAGCATGTAAAACGCGCTCTTGAGATTGCGGCCTCTGGCGGACACAATATTTTATTAACCGGCCCTCCTGGTTCCGGAAAGACAATGCTTGCCAGGCGCTTTTCGACAATTTTGCCGGAAATGACCCTCGACGAAGTTGTCGAGACAACAAAAATATACAGCGTGGCCGGGAAAGTCTCCGTAAAAAACCTCCTGTTGACGACAAGGCCCTTTCGCGCACCCCATCACACAATCTCCGATGCAGGTCTGATTGGCGGGGGGAGTGTCCCGCAACCGGGTGAAGTGTCCCTCGCACACAACGGTGTGCTTTTTTTGGACGAACTGCCCGAATTCAAAAAGCATGTCCTCGAAGTACTGAGACAACCGATCGAAGACGGCGAGGTCACGATTGCCCGTGCCAATATGACACTGACTTTTCCAGCACGTTTTACCCTCATTACGGCTATGAATCCATGTCCTTGTGGTTTTTTAGGTGACAGCCGGAATCGCTGTAACTGCACAGACAGGGATATTCAGAGATATACCGGGAAAATTTCCGGACCCTTACTGGATAGAATAGATCTTCATCTTGAAGTTGCAGCACTTGACTACAAGGAGATGAGCGATACCGCCAGAGGCGAAAGTTCAAAAACAATTAAGGCGCGGGTGGACCGGGCGCGAAGGATTCAGGGCGTGAGGTTTGCCAAGGAGCCAGGGATACATTGCAACAGTCAGATGAACAGTAAACTTGTGGAAAAATTTTGTACGCTTGACCAAAAATCATCCAGCCTTCTTGAGAAAAGTGTGAGTCGCTTGGGTCTTTCAGCCAGGGCGTATCATCGAATTCTCAAGATGGCAAGAACAATTGCCGATATGGCAAGCTCTCAGCCTGTTTTACAGGCACATGTGGCAGAAGCCGTTCAGTTCTGTAGAATAACACATAATATTTAACACGTGCCCTCTCGGACAGGCTCCTGGTATTGAGCGGGTAAAGAAGCAGATGTAACCTTATGAAAAGCAATGCAATTGCCGCATTTCTCACCATGTTACTGGTTGTAACCTACCCGTTGGTTGGAAGAATACAAACCGGTGGTTTTAAAGATATGTCGAGAATCATACCAGAGAATGCACTTATTTACTTTGAGCAGCGCCAGGGTGCTAAAGTTCTGAAAGATTTTTTTAAATCACCGCTTGGAAAAAAAATTAAAACCATTAATTTTGTCAAGACAGGTCAAAACATCGGCCTGGGAGTACCTGTATGTACTGCCATAGAAAAGCTGCTGGCATTCTGTGCATCGGCCCAGGACAGCAAACTTTTCCATGAAGTTTTTGGCAAAAGATTTGCCGTGGCGATACTGCCTCAAATAGATACGAAACAATATACCGAAATCACCGATTATATTGAGGACAACGCTGTTATTGTCGCCAAGCCCCAACATAATGCCGGCGGACTTGCTCTTTTGAACGAAAGGTACGGAAAATATTTACAAATGTATTCCCTCTCCCGTACCCAATATGGCAATCACCACATTCGGCGTATTCAAATGCATGATGAAATCTTTTCCATGGTGGTTATCGAGGGTTTTTTTGTGATGAGCCACAATGAAAAACAATTGCGCCGTTGTATAGATACCTTTGATGCGGAAAGTCCCGCCTTATCTAAAAAAGAAGATTTTCTAAAAATCAGGAAAAAATTTAAAAATCCCGATCGTTTTTTTTATCTTCCAGTGAAGGCTGTCAGAAAATTTATCGAAGATGCAGCAGCTGAGCACGCCTTCCCGGGAAAAGATCTTTTACTCAAAGAATTAAAGACTACTGTTGGATTTGCCAATGTTGGCTATGGCTCCTGGAATAAGCAAAAAAGCATCACTGACAAGATCTTGGTGCAGTACAACAGTAAGGAAGTCAATAGTGTCGTTAAAAAGCATATCAAAGCAGCGCCAGTACAGTGCTCCATGTTGTCCTATACCACTGAAAACCCCATGGCCTTTTATTGGTCCAACACTATAAAATTAAAGAATATTTCACCATACTTCAAGAGAATCAGGGAAGAAGAGCCAAAACTTGAAAAATTCTGGTCAACAGTTGAAAATATCAGTGGAAAGAACTCTCAGGAGCTGTTTGAATTATTTGGCAAAGAGATGAGCATTGTGCTTGAGTCCGGTCCGAAGGACAACTTTTTCTCCGTTCCCCTTGGTATGATATTTTTGAAAGTTGAAAATATTCCAGACCTCAGAATCATCCTGGAAAAAATTATTGCTGCGTATGATATAAAGATGAGTGAAAAATCATATGGTCCGGTTCGTTATTCGTTCTGGACTCCTTCCCCCCAGGACGGCCTGCAACCTCTCTATGGTTTCTGGGGTGATCTGCTCTTTTTGGGCAATAGTACCAGCTTACTGAAAATGGTTGTTGATAAAAAAAATGAAGATTATTCACTGCTGGACAACAGCAGCATCGCAATGATTGATCCTGGTTTAAAGAAAAAGAACAACTCTGTCACGTATTTTAATAATGTTAAACTCATTGATGTCCTGCAAAGGGGATTGGATCTTGGTGCAATGCTTATAGCCGTTGAAGACCGGGAAACAGCCTCCAAAGTCCGGCTGCTTGTCGACGAGATAATCAATCCCTTGCTTGACGGAGCCAAAATGTATGACAAGAGCTGTTCACGCAGCTATTTCACCCCCGAAATGGTTGTCATCGAATCAATGACCAATAAAACTCATACCCCAATTGATAAAAGGATACATTAATGCAGAAGATTGTCGAGGAACTCAAGAGTTTGATCCCTTTTAAGGAGACCACCGATATAGGCGATATCATTCTCATCGTTGCCAAAGAACCGCAATTGCTGGCGTATGCGCATGTAAATGATATAGAGCGAGACACAAGCCGCAAGGATGAGTGGTGGCATCTTCATCTCACCATGTTGGCAATACCTTTACAAAAACTAACATGGACCCTGCGAACGGAGCAGATGACAGGTAAGGAGATTTTTACGATGGGTGGGGAAGAACGCTTCGTTAAGGCGGTAGACTTCAAGGAGCAGAACAAACCCAGTCAGCCTGGAATCACAAAAACAAAGAAAAAACCCTCAACTCTTAAACGAGTGAAATGATCCGAAGAGATGGCAAAGAAAAAAACTTCAGCTGCGAGGCCTAAAATTTTTCTATCATTACGGCGAACCAGAGTCCGTCGTAATGATAGAAAAATTGCAACAACGAAGCAGGTGAAGAGTTTTCACGCCGCCATCATAGTTCGGGAGGGACAAAACTGATGGAGAGGCTGTCCAGTTTGCTCTCCAATTGCCGATAGCTGATATTCGGGGAAATATCCAGCATTATCTTTGATGCTTTGACCTGATCAGTGTCTTTATATTTGTCAGAGAGGTAGATAATTTCTTTGATACCTGCTTGTATTATCACCTTGGTGCACTCATTGCACGGAAAAAGACCGACATAGATCCGGCAATTCCGAAGGTCTGTAGAGATTGAGTTTAAAACAGCATTGAGTTCAGCATGACAAACATAGGGATACTTGGTGTCGAGGTATTGTCCCTGTCTCGCCCAGGGAAGCACGTCATCTGAGCACCCCAAGGGGAAACCGTTGTATCCGACACCAACAATTTTATTTTGTTCATTTGCAACGCATGCCCCCACCTGGGTATTTGGATCTTTGCTTCTCTGGGCCGAAAGTAGGGCAACCGCCATGAAGTACTCATCCCAGGATAGATATTTTTCACGTTTCATACTTGCTAGCCTTTTTGAGTACTCATCTGAGCTTTTCTTTTTTGCCGCCAGGTATTGACGCCACATACTGTGTCGGTAAACTGCTTAATCGTTTGGCGGTACAAGTCTCCACCGGTTTCACTTACCGTGTGGTGTTCCGCACCGGGAATGACAAGGAACTGCTTGGTTCTTGCGCCACTTGAGGCCTGAATTCTTTCCGCTTCACCAACTGGTACCAGCCTGTCTTGAGCCCCATGAAAAATCAGGGTGGGAACTTTTATTTTTTCGATTTTGCCAAGAGTATTGAATCCTTCTTCTTCTGGAATATCAGCTTTATCAGGATCTACGCCCATAGCTTCCAGGTAGTGGGCTGTGCCGCACACCGCACTCTCTAAAATGAGTCCTTTAATCTGATCA
The DNA here is from genome assembly GCA_963677465.1 of uncultured Desulforhopalus sp. Classification (GTDB taxonomy): domain Bacteria; phylum Desulfobacterota; class Desulfobulbia; order Desulfobulbales; family Desulfocapsaceae; genus Desulforhopalus_A. The sequence goes on from OY781976.1 coordinate 2,408,226, forward strand.
CTCTTATTAAAAACAGTATCGATGGCGCAGATGGAACCAAGCGACTGACCCATTACAAAAACCGGGCTACTGCAAGCTTTGCTACGCAGCCAGTTCAAAGCAAGAGAAAATAATTTTTCAGAATCTTCATACATCGAACCAACAGAGGCATCGCCACTGTTGTCCCCGCAACCACGATACGATGCGAGAAATACATTCATTCCTTTTTCAAGGTAATTTTTGGCGATGGTATCAAAAGAGACGGTCGAGCATTCTGTTCCAGGATAATAGAAAAGAACGGGACCATTTTGATCCAAAGAATAATAGCGGCAATTTAAAACAAGCCCTGAACCGACTTCAAAAGCCACATCCTCTGCATTCTCTGGACAAGGGGATGTGGATATGCTTTGAGGTGGAAAAAGCAGCTTCATTATTTCCGGCTGGTCAATTTTACTATAAGGAATCATGGGTATCTATTCTGAGCTAAAAGAGAAGAGGACAATTGCCATAAAAAGCAGCTATTCTAAAGGATCTTGATGAAAAAAGCTACTCGTTGGCCGAATATAATTTGGCGCACTGAAATCTTTATACTGTCACTTGCGGCAAAGAAGAAATTATTGAGTGCAATAAAAAAACGGGTACCAGAATAGTTCTGATACCCGTTTAAATATTTATGGGGTGAGCGAGGGGACTTGAACCCCCGACCTCCTGGGTCACAACCAGGTGCTCTAACCAACTGAGCCACGCCCACCACAAAATTCGTTGTGTGGAAAAAACAATGATATATACTCGTTCATCTTTGCATTTGCAAGGTTAAAATCATCAAACGTCTTCTTTACAATGCATGCATTTTTTAGCCTGGGCCTTAATAAGTTCCATGCAATGGGGGCATTCTTTTTTATAATTTACTTTAAGCAGTTCTGTAATCGATTGTTTCACTTTATGCTCAATGGCAGGGTCCCGGAACGTATGGTTTCTCAGTGAGTCAACGCAGGTCAGATCATTGAGTGCCACCAGGTGCTCGGCAGCAATCATACGGGTATTTTTGGTCGCTCCCTCGTCAAGCAAAAGGGTCATCACCGCTTCAAGATTATTGTCCGCAACACAAGTTTTTAATTGCAGTGTGGCTTCCTTTTCTTTACGAAATCGCGCGTTCTGGTTTTTTAGTTCTTCTCTATCCACTACGCAGGCCTTAAATGCATCGGCATTGCCAACCATCATGCAGTTACCCTCGGGGCTTCCTGGAAGCTCCATATATCTATATGAGGCGTGGTGACCATATTGTTTTTCTATCTGATCCCATCCTCTCAAGAAAAGGTTGCAACTATCATTCAAGCAGATAAAGAGGACATCCGACCCCCAGCCCAGTCCATCACCGACATGGATAGGCGGTGCTTCGCATAGGGACATCGTTTCTTTGCAATGTGGACAGGTTTTTTCCTCGTCCAGATAACTTAAATCTTGAAACATAAAACTACTCCTTCAAAAAAGTTAAACCCTCCATTAACAGATCATCAAAAGCCCTGTAACAGATGATATTGAATATTAACACCTCGTTCCTGCTTGTAATATTGCGATAATTCTCAGCCAAATTTCATGCTTGGCTGGCTCATGACTTCATCAACGGCTTTTGCTTGTTTCATACGGGACTGGAGAAATGACTGGGGCATGGTTGCTTTATTTTGTTCCATGATATCAGAAAGTTCAGTAATTTTCCCCTCTTCGGCAAGATCAATAATTTTAAGGATATTGTCGGCAAAACTCCGCACTATTTTTCTGCCGTCACCTGTAGTTGCCATTATTTCCGCATAAGTGCGTGGATTTTGGTTGTGAATCCTGGCCATTGCTAAAATGCCATACAGCGAGGTCAGGGTGGAATGGCTGTTGATATCATCACAGTCAATCTGATGTTCCCGAAGAGTCATTGCCAGGGCCACCGAGATGGTTGTTGGTAATTTCTGACTAACGCCCATGAGTAAATCATGTTTCTGCGCACTGTCGTGATTTATAGCTGCGCCATGTTTATATAAAAAAGCCTCAAACTCACTGCAAAAACTACCACTTCTGTGAGTGCGAACGACGGTGGCATTCTTATCCTTCATGGTAAGTGCCTGAGGTCCCCAGAGATTGTGAACGAACATCAACTCGACCCCCTGGCTTGTCGCACTCAAAGCAGTTTTAATGGTATTCTCAGATTCCCCGGCTAAAATAATGAGAGCCTGACCATCTTTGAGGAGCGAACCATAGTTAGCGATAACTGAAGCAGTGACGGAAATAGGAACACAGACTAAAACAACATCGACTTTTGCAATCATCGCCTCAGACGTCAGCGAAGTGTTGCGACCAGTAATGAAGGTTTGATAGCCCTCATTTTGCAGGCGGTCAGCAAACCATTTACTCATGTCACCGCTACCAATAAAACCAAAAGATTTAATTTTTTTCACCCGCATATCCACACGGGGAAAGGATCCCAGAACCTTAAGGGCGTCTTCCTCCTGGATAACGGTGGATTCAATGGTTTTGAGCGCATCTTTTAAAAGCGGGGTGTCAATATGTCCTTCTACCTCAAGATAGATTCGAAGTTTCTGGGTCTGAATATCATTTTCCGACTGCAGATCGAGAATATTAATCCCACGCCGGGTGAATTCCCCCAGGATATCCGCAAGCATGCCCACCCGGTCCCGCAACGGACGGGTAATTATGGCCGTTGCATCATAACCGGACACAGAGGTGGGTTCTCTGCCGATTACCGAAAACCTTGTCCGATTGTGCGCGACAACTTCACGTGCCAGAAGCTTTAAGCCATGTTTTTTTACTAAGGCTTCCGATTCTATCACCGCATAATCGTGCCTCTTGTCTCGACAGATGGCGACCATTGCCGCATCAATGTCGTGCACAGCCATCAGGGTCGCATCCGGATAATTTTCTTCGATGAATTCATCACACTGCCTAAACACCGAACTTCTGCCGATGATGGTGGTAATCGTCGTGTCGGTTTCCCCAAGAGAGGGCAGGGCCGCCAACGAGAGATGTATCGGCAGCACGACGTTATCGACCCAATAACCCTGCTCCATCTTTGCCATCAACCTGAAGTACTCTTTAATCTCACCCTCACGTGTGTTATACACAGGAACGAGTGCATATTGAACCCTGCCTTCAATAAAAGCGGCGAAAATATCGGCAATCCGGTTGTAAAGGATCAACTCTGCATTGGGAGAATACTGGCAGGAAGCCTGGTAACTATCTGAACCAACAGGCCCCAAAGTGGCAATGGACGGCATGACTATTTGTCTTTGATGATTATTAAAATGTTCACGGTTATTCGGGTGGAGATATGATATTTACTAAAAATAGAGACCACCTGATATTACTCATAACAATGATGCGTTCAGCAAAATATACATTCTCGGCTATTTAAGCAACAGTTTATAACTGTACCAGCCCTTTGGTACATTTCCCCTGTGTATTTATGATTACCGACGTCACTGAATATCTGTCCTCTCTCAAAAACTCGGCAAAATTTGGCCCCCAGGTTGTATGTCACCGAGTCTTTGCGGCATTAGCAGGGAAATATGCGCAAGATTTTCCGCCTCTGGCCTCAGCTCTTCAGGCCAGTCTGACTCAATCCGGCATTTCTAATTTATATAGCCATCAGCACGAAGCTATCTGTTCTATCCTCAAAGGAAAAGATGTCCTTGTGGCAACGCCCACAGCTTCCGGCAAGAGTATGGTGTATAATTTGCCGGTCTTAAATGATTTGTTTCGGGAAGATCCAGGCCATTCTCTTTACCTTTTTCCACTCAAGGCGCTGGCCCAGGATCAGCGAAATGTGCTGGAGAAATTGTTTCAAAAACTGCCAGCTGCAATAATAAACAAAAAACAACACGTCTCTGCTCTTTTTGACGGTGATACCTCGAGCTACCAGCGAAGGAAAATCCGCGAAAATCCACCGCCCGTGCTTCTCACCAACCCTGAAATGGTCCATCTCTCTATTTTGCCTCATCATCACAATTGGACTGAGTTTTTCAGTACATTGAAATATGTCGTGATTGATGAGGTACACAGCTACCGCGGCGTGCTTGGCAGCCATATGGCCTGGGTCCTTCGTCGTCTCCAAAGGACAGCTGCCTATTATGGTGCCAGCCCAACCTTTATTTTACTGTCGGCTACAATTGGCAATCCGGGGGAGTTGGGCGAACTTCTGCTTGGTAAACATGTGCAGGTGATCAGCGAGTCCGGAGCGCCCCAGGCTGAGAAGAATATGTTGTTTATGAATCCCTGGGACAGTGCCGCCTATACAGCATGTCAGCTTTTAGAGGCCGCGGTCAAAAGGGGCCTTCGAACAATTGTCTACACTCAGTCGAGAAAAATGACTGAACTGATCAATCTCTGGACTGCCCCCCGGCTTGGCCCCCTCTCGGCAAAGCTCAGTGCATATCGGGCAGGTTTTTTACCGGAGGAACGGCGGGAGATCGAGCAGCAACTCTTTTCCGGTGAATTACTGGGTGTGATTTCAACCTCAGCTCTGGAACTGGGGATTGATATCGGAGATCTTGATCTCTGTATTTTGGTGGGATATCCGGGTTCAATCATGGCGACTTGGCAGCGAGGTGGACGGGTTGGCCGAAATATGCGAAAATCTGCAACTATCCTGATTGGTCAGGAAGACGCTCTCGATCAATACTTTATGCGGCAACCAGAAGATTTTTTTGCCAGGGCCCCAGAATCAGCAGTTCTTAATCCAGAAAACCAGACAATTATGGATCAGCACCTTGTCTGTTGCGCTGCTGAGACCCCGCTCGTATCCAACGAGCAATTGCTTAAGAATCCCCTGATAGCTGCCAGAGTAAATGAATTATCCTCCATGGGGACATTACTGGAAACAGCGACTGGAGGAAAATGGATTTCTACGAGGAAATATCCTCAAAGGCATATCAGTCTTCGGGGTGGTGGAAAAAGCATGTCGATAATCGACATGGAAAAGGGTGAGGTTATTGGCGAAATTGACATCCTGCGAGGGATGAAAGAGTGCCACCCGGGGGCCGTTTATCTCCATCGTGCAACAACCTGGCTTGTTGACACATTCAATATTCTGGCAGGCGAAGTTATCGTCCATAAAGAGAAACCAAAATTTTTCACTCGGCCAATGTCAGAAAAACGCACGGAGATACTTGAAGTCCTTGAGCGAAAAAATTGTTTTGGAGTCCAGGTATCCTTTGGCAGAGTGAGGGTAACAGAAAAAGTAACGGGTTACCAAAAAAAACATAGTATCACCCAAAAGGTCATTTCAACAACAGCTCTGGACTTGCCAGAACAGATTATTGAAACGGAAAGCATCTGGTTAGACATCCCCCAGGATATAGTGAGTTTTCTTGAACAGGAGAAATACCATTTTATGGGGGCAATTCATGCGATGGAACACGCGATGATCGCTCTTTTTCCTTTGCTTGTTCTCTGTGACCGCAACGATATAGGCGGGATTTCCTGCCCGTTACATGACCAGACGGAAATGGCCTCAGTGTTTGTTTATGACGGCTATCCCGGCGGGGTCGGTCTGGCCAAAGAGGCATATAGGAAAACGGAGAGTTTACTGACGCAGACAGAGCAGACGGTTTCATCCTGTGGATGCAGTACCGGATGTCCATCATGCGTTCAGTCACCCAAATGTGGATCAGGAAATCGGCCGATTGATAAAAAAGCCTGCCTTTTTCTCCTGGCGGAGATTCTCAAGAAAAAATCCAGCGAAAAAGCCCCAAACGATTCTGTGCGAGGTGCTAAGCCGGAGCCGATGAATCTTGAGCAATTCCTGGTTGGTACAGCAACAAAGAGAAAGGGGCTTGATGCTTTGCCGGCTAAGTTTGGCGTATTTGATCTGGAAACTATTCGTTCTGCGGAGGAGGTCGGGGGCTGGGGCAATACCCACAAGATGGGTGTATCTGTGGGGGTGGTGTACGATTCAGAATTAAACGATTTCGTCAGTTACCTCGAGCATGAGGTGGATAAACTGGTCGACCATCTGGCAAGCTTTGATCTGGTGGTGGGCTTTAACAATAAACGTTTTGATAACCGGGTCTTGTCAGCCTACACGGATTTTGATCTTGCTCAACTGCCAACCCTTGATTTGCTTGAAGAAGTCCACAATTACTTAGGGTATAGGTTAAGTCTCGACCGTCTTGCCGAACAAACACTTGGCACAAAGAAAACTGCAGACGGACTTCAGGCACTCGCCTGGTACAAAGAGGGGAGAATCGACCTCATCCAGCGCTATTGCAAAAAGGATGTGGAGATCACCAGAGACATACTCTATTCAGGGCTGGAGCAAGGGTTCTTGCTTTTTGCCAACAAAGCCAAACAAATAGTAAGACTTCCCCTTGCTCTTGACGCTGCAATAGACAAAATCCTGAGGAAATAAACGGAGTGGTGGTTGATTATGGCCAAAGTAAAGGACTATAGATCCAGCCTTCTGTTCCGCTACTATGGCGCACCTTGGTCCATTTGCCTTCAACTGCCAGGCGGGTCAGCACCACGCCTCGCTCAACGTCGGCGACGATAGTGTCTTTGGCTGAAGGGCCGGAACGCATGTTAACGCTATTCTTGGCATTGACGATAACGGTATCAGATTTTTCTACTATGCTGTTGTGAACCCAGCCGGTATCTTTTTCAAAGTCGGAAACTCTATACCAGTCGCCCTCTTTCTTTTCTACCTTCAGCGGGTATCCTTTAAAAAGCTCCATGGAAACAGGGTAGTTCGTACCCGGACCGGTCCTGACGTTGGCGTTGTCAGTTGTAATCGAGAGATAGTCGGCAGCAAGGGCCGAAGAAGCAACGAATAGATAGCAGCAGCCAAGAACGAAGAGACTTTTAAATTGTTTTTTCATGTGTACAAGCAATGTAATTTTTTCATTATTTATCTAAATGAATGAGCATGTTACATACCCAAACCTATGACTAACCTTTTTTGTATAGCATTATTAGCCGATCAAGTCAAACATCATATCCAGCAGCCGCCGACAGTTTACTGGAAAAGTAACCGTTTCTCACCGCGTCGCATCTCAGCTACGGCGCCAAGGAAAAAAGTGAGATTGCAGGAACAGTGTCCGGATGGGAAATTACCCCAAACAGGCAGAGCATGACCGGGGCATAGCTCTAAAAATCTCCGCCAGATGGCTTCTTTATAGCGTAGTTTTTCTGTCTCATTTCGACTTGTAGAAGTTGAAAAATCGCCCAGGATCAAGCCAGCGATATTGTTAAATTTACCTGCCAGTTTTAATTGAGTAAGCATTCGATCAATTTTATATGCCGGTTCGTTGGTATCTTCCAGAAACACAATTTTATTGTCCCATGAAAAATCATATTGGGTACCTAGAAGTGTCATCAGGCTGGCAAGATTACCACCTATCAGAGGAGCGATAACAGTCGGGCCATCTTGCAAGATCTCAATATGTTTTGATTCTACGCTGTAGTCTCTGGTGTTCACACTTGTAAGACAGGCGTAAAGACTTGACAGGGTGTCTCTCGTCGCACCACCAAGAGATGTCAGAACAGGTCCGTGGAAAGAAACCAGACCTGTTTGCGTATATAGATAATTCTGAAGTACGGTGATATCGGAAAAGCCCACCAGGATCTTCGGATTATCGGCCACAGCAGCAATATCTATCTTTTCAAGCATCCTGAGACAACCGTAACCACCCCGCAGCGAAATGAGTCCTTTTATCTCTTGGTCCCTAAACAAACGGTTAAACTCATAGCCTCGGTTATCATCGCTGTCTGCCAGATACTCCGGTCCGGGCCAAAGGTCCCGAGGGAATTTAACCTTGAAACCCATTTCGTGGAGAATCTTGATCCCTTGCGTAAAACGAGTCTTATCGTGTAATTGGCCAGCTGGGGCAATTACGCCAATGGTGTCACCTTTTTTAAGTGGAGCGGGGAAGAGGGGAGTCATTGCTGCACTATCCGGTTGTATATTATTTGCAGGCCATACAGTGTGAGCATGGGTTCGATCACATCGATTGAAGTTGCATAGGGGGCTATTAAATTTGCCATGCCCCCTGTAGCGACAACCTTAAATTCTTCATCCTCATTGGTCACCATTTCACTTTTAAGCCCCTTAACCAAACCATCAATCATGCCACCATAGCCATGCAGTATGCCGCTTTTCATTGCCTGCACCGTCGTCCGGCCAATAATAGCGAGAGGAGGGTCCGCAACATCAATGTGGGGCAAATTGGCTGTTTTATTGGCAAGGGCTTCGAGTGAAATTGCAATTCCTGGAAGGATTGTCCCGCCTAAATACTCACACTTTTCTGTTACACAATCAAAAGTAATAGCGGTACCAAAATCTATTACGACCTGTTTGCATTTATGGAGGTTCCAGGCAGCAATGGCGTTTACCAGCCGATCAGCGCCAACCTCATGCGGATTATCAAGCAATACGCTAATCAAATCCTTGATTTTATCAACTTTGACCACAAAAAGATTCTGTTCAAGGTGAGCTGAAAAATGTTTTTCACAACAGGTGATCCAGGCGGACTGCAAAATGGGTACTACACTTGCGATTATAATGCCCTTAATTTTTTCTTTTTTGATTCCGGCAATGGTAAGCAATGTTTGATATAAAATCGCCAGTTCATCGGCGGTACTCTTGGCGTTAGAGTTCAAGCGCCATTGACCAATGAGCTCGTTGTTTTCGTACATACCTGTTACTGTGTGTGAATTCCCGATATCAACCACTAAAAACATAATGCACCCTTTGATTAAATAGAAGGTTTTTAGCTCGTCCTGGTAAATAACATTTTTTGTCTATTAAAAATATTTTGGCGCAAGAAAAGAACATTACTTGATGAGTCATAAATAGTTTTAATGTGCCAGACAAGATACAATAATAGAAAAAAAGATAAAGAGTTCTTGCTAGATACAATGTATTCTTTTTATACGAAATGCGTGAAGCGATACTGTCATCATGCTGATTTTTAACGAAATCAGTCTTACCTGGAACAAAAAATATCAACAGTAGCCATGAAAACAATTGTCCTTATATCCACAGCTTTTGAAAATACAGCAGATGCGGAGCGCATTGCCGGTTTGCTTTTAGAACGTAAATTGATCGCCTGCGCCCAGATATCCGGGCCGATCACAAGCCTCTATCGGTGGCAGGGGACGCAAACATCTGCAACAGAGTTTTCCTTAAGTCTAAAAACGACAACACAATGCTCCGAGAGGGTCAGGACGCTCCTGCAAGATGAGCATCCCTACGACCTACCTGAGGTAATAGTACAGGAAATTGACAATTCCAGTGAAGAATATGCGCATTGGGTATACGGAGAAGTGCAGCCATGACATCTCAAGAGAAAAAGCCAGGATACAGGCGAAGAAAAGTAGGTGAGTATGTTTGCCACTGCTGTAAAAGAAAACAGGATTTCTGTTGGAGCTGCCCCTGTGGCTTTATGATCTGTAAAGACTGCTTTGAAGAGAACAAATGGGGCATCAGTAATGGGCCGACCTGGATATGTCCCGACTGTGAACGTATACGCATGATGTAAACGACCTTTAATCTTGTAGCTCTCTTTCTTCGACGTAGCGATACCTTCTGGGCTGAAAAACAGAAATATTTTATTTTTTATTTTAGAATATGCCGGTTTTCTTACTCTGACTCCCATTTTTATCTCTGTTGCGCATTCCCCCGAAATACAATAATATACATTGTTAATATTAATTTTTTTCTGCGATGGTCCGCAATATAATGAATGTATCTACACACACTTACGACGAAAGCAAAATAAAAACCCTGAGTTCTCTGGAACATATCAGAAAGCGCCCTGGTATGTATATCGGGAGGCTGGGTGATGGTTCGAACCAGAACGATGGCATTTATATACTGCTTAAAGAAGTAGTAGATAACTCCGTCGACGAATTTATCATGGGGGCGGGTAAAAGAATCAATATTACCATTAATGACAACGGTTCCGTACAGGTAAGAGATTTTGGCAGGGGGATACCTCTTGGCAAAATTGTCGATTGTGTGTCGACCATCAATACCGGTGCTAAATATAATACAGAGGTCTTTCAGTTTTCTGTCGGTTTGAACGGTGTGGGCACAAAGGCAGTTAATGCGCTTTCTGATGTTTTCACCGTAACGTCCTATCGTGACGGACTTTTCGCTTCTGCTGTTTTCCATAACGGCAAACTCATTAAAAAAGAAGAAGGAACGTCAGAAGAAAAAAACGGCACCCTGATTGATTTCTTACCATCCAAAGAGATGTTTCCTGATTTCAAATTTGATCTCACTTATGTGGAACAGCGATTATGGAGATACGCCTACCTTAATGCCGGTTTAAAAATCTATCTCGACAAGAAGCTGTTCTACTCGGCAAAAGGCCTGCTCGACTTACTGGACAAAGAACTGAGTGGTACAGAACTCTATCCACCGATTTACTACAGAGACAACACCCTGGAATTTGCTTTTTCCCATACCGACTCCTTTAGCGACTGCTATTACACCTTTGTTAACGGGACCTATACCAATGAGGGAGGGACCCACCTTTCTGCGTTTCGGGAGGGCATTCTCAAGGGAATAAATGAGTTTTCAGGAAAGAAATTTGTCAATACCGATGTCCGCGATGGCGTTGTTGGTACCTTGGCCATTAAAGTAAAAGATCCGGTTTTTGAGTCGCAGACAAAAAACAAGCTGGGAAACACTGAAATACGATCCTGGATTGTTAATACTGTGAAGGAAGCTGTTTCCAGTGCGCTCTATAAAAATACTGAATCGGCACAAATATTGATCGATAAAATCCTCAGAAACGAGAAAGTTCGGAAGGAATTACAGAGCGTTCGAACAGAAGCACGGGCTAATGCCAAAAAGGTTGCCTTCAAAATTGACCAACTCAAAGATTGCAAATACCATCCGACAAAAGACAAACCTTCCCAGAAAGGTAAGGAAAACATGGTATTTATCACAGAGGGACAGTCGGCTGCCGGCTCGATTGTCTCATCAAGAGATCCAATGACCCAGGCCGTTTTCTCCCTGAAGGGAAAACCCCTGAATGTCTTTGGCCAAAAACTGACGACCCTCTATAAAAACGAGGAGATGTACGCCCTGATGAGGGCCCTCAATATTGAGGATTCCATTTCCGACGTCAGATTCGATAAGATTATCATGGCAACAGATGCAGATGTCGATGGCCTGCACATCAGAAACCTGTTGCTTACTTTTTTTCTTCATTATTTTGAGCCACTTGTCAAACTCGGCCATATTTATATTCTTGAGACACCAATTTTCAGAGTGAGAAATAAAAAGGAAACTATCTACTGTTATTCCGAGCAGGAAAAAGTCGCAGCCACCAAAAAGCTCAAAGGACCAGGTAATGGTGGCCTTAACGTGGAAACCACGCGATTTAAGGGTTTGGGTGAAATCTCCCCAAAGGAATTCAAACAGTTTATAGGCCCTGATATTCGGATCAAAAACGTAACCCTCGATTCATTAAGTGAGGTTGCCAAAGTCCTTTCGTTCTATATGGGTAAAAATACACCAGCAAGGCGCCAATATATTATGGACAACCTGGTGATTGAAAATTAGACGAAAATTTAACAAAACTATCTCGACAACTCCCCCAGTTTCAACTCAATACTCCTTTTGAAATAAAAAAATGGAAACACACCAAGGCAAACTACATCGGTTGTTCGACAGCAATTTCCTTGAATACACCTCGTATGTAATTCGTGACAGGGCGATTCCATCCATCGAAGACGGTTTGAAGCCAGTACAGCGTCGGATTTTACAGACCTTGTTCAACATGGAAGATGGTCGGTTCCATAAAGTTGCCAACCTGGTTGGTGAGACAATGAAGTTGCATCCCCATGGGGATCAATCTATATTTGCCGCTCTCGTCAATCTGGCCAACAAAGGCTATCTTATTGAAAGGCAGGGGAATTTTGGCAATATATTCACTGGAGACAGAGCCTCTGCTGCCAGATACATAGAATGCCGCCTATCACCACTTGCCAAAGAGATTCTCTTCAATAAGGATCTTACTGATTTTGTAGAATCTTATGATGGCAGAATGCTGGAACCGATAACCCTGCCAGCAAAAATCCCGCTTCTGCTGCTCATGGGAGCTGAAGGTATTGCCGTTGGCATGGCGACAAAAATCCTGCCGCACAATTTTTGCGAACTTTTGGAAGCGCAGAAAAAGATTCTGAAGGGAGAAGATTTCATTCTCTATCCCGATTTTCCCCAAAAAGGCTTAATTGATGTAAGCAATTACGACAATGGCAACGGGAGAATCAGATGCAGGGCCAGAATGGAAGAGCTGAACGAAAAAACCATCATTATCAAGGAAATTCCTTTTTCCACAACGACACAGTCTCTTACTGACTCCATTGAAAAGGCCGCAAAAGCAGGCAAAATAAAAATTGTCTCAATCAACGACTACACTGCTGAAAATGTTGAGATAGAAATAAAACTGGCCCGCGGCGTATACGCCAAAGATACCATCAGGCCTTATATGCGTTCACCGATTGCGAAGTCTCCATTGTCCCAAATCTAACACTTATCAATGGCACAACACCGGAAACAACCACGGTGCGGGAGGTACTCCTCTACAACACCCAAAAGCTGAAAGCCGATCTGCAAAAGGAGTTAGAGATTGAGCTAGGTCGGTTTGAGGACAAACTGCACGCGAGACTGCTGGAACAGATATTTATAGAAGAGAGACTCTACAAAAACATTGAGGAAGAAACAAGTTACAGAGCTGTTGTGAAAAGCGTTGACACCTCGCTGGCTGCTTTTGCAGAGCAGCTTATTCGGCCTGTTACTAAAGATGATATCGAGCGACTGCTGGAAATCCGCATAAAACGCATTTCACGTTATGATATCAACAAACAACAGAAAGAAATCAAAGCGATACGAAAAAGCATGACAGAAATTCGTAATTCTTTGAAGGATATGGTTCTTTTCTCACTTTCTTTCCTTGATAATTTGCTCGAAAAGTACGGCAAATCCCATGAACGAAAGACCGAAATCACCAGTTTTGCCGAAGTGAGCCTCAGAAAAGCAGCTCTTTCTAATCTCAATGTTGTTTACAACCGACAATCCGGTTTTATGGGCCACCAGATAAAGGAAGAAAACCAAAAAGACGATCTATCGATAACTTGTTCAGAATACGATAGATTATTTTTGATTTTCAGCACTGGTATGTACAAGATCATCCCTGTCACCGAAAAGCTCTATGTCGGTCCTGATCTTGAATGGTTTGGCATCGTCGATAAGAATATGATTTTCAACATTATCTACCGCGATGGTGCAGAAAACATTGGTTACGTCAAACGATTCAAGACACCAAGTTTTATTCTTGAAAAAGAATATCGACTCTTCGCAGAACATAAAAGGTCGAAAATCCTTCTCATGCTTTTCGGGGATAATAATTTTGCCAAGATCAACTTGATGCCCTCGGCCCGAGCGCGAACGAATAGTTTAGAAATTGCCTTTGACGATTACTTGATCAAAAATGTTTCAGCCAAAGGGAAGCGTGTATCCAATCGTGTTATCAAGAGGGTCTCTCGCTCCACAGGAAATGACCTGGAACCCGTTAAACAAAATCTGCCTCTTCCTGGTTTTGAGCGTCTTGCCGAAAAAGGCGAACAAGAAAAATCGCCAACGTCAACGGACAGCACAGAAGAAACGGAGGAATAGTTTCTTAGAAGTTATCCTGAAACTGGAGAGCAGTTACGGCACATAGTTAATGTTATTTCTCAAGTTCTCCTTTGAGCGAGTGCTGGCCAGCATGTAATATTTTTACATTAACAATGTCGCCGGGAACAGCAGTCAGACATTTGCCGAAATGGACGATATGGTTGGTATCTGTCCGGCCCTTTGATTCATCCTTGCCAATCTCTTCAACCATCACCTTTTTAATCTTGCCAACGTATTCTTCGTTTCGCTCAAGACTGATCTCATCCTGTCTTTTCTGAAAGCGGGCCAATCTGGCAGACTTTACCTCCTCGTCCACTTTTTCTAAAAACTGACTGGCCCTGGTGCCAGGTCTGTCGGAATATTTGAAAGAATACGAACCATGAAATCTTACTGTCTCCAGCAAGTCCATTGTTCCTTCAAAGTCTTCATCCGTTTCTCCGGGAAAGCCGACAATAACGTCCGTCGTCAGGGAAATTTCCGGACAATATTCATGTAGTTTATTAACCTTATCATAATACTGGGCCATAGAATATTTTCTATTCATCCTCCGCAGAACTTCATCAGAACCCGCCTGAACAGGCAAATGGAATTGCGGGCAAAGATTTTTAATATCCCGAAAACATTTCATCAGCTCATCAGTAAGATCTTTTGGATTGGAGGTCGTGAACCTTAACCGTACAAGCCCTTCAATTTCAGAAACATCCTTGAGCAGGTTGGCAAAATTATAATTTTCCAGGCTTGGATGAACCTGATTGGTTTTACCATAGGAATTTACATTTTGACCCAGTAGGGTAATTTCCCTTACTCCTGATTTAACCAAAACCTTAACTTCGTCAACTATGTCACTCACTTTACGTGATACTTCGCGCCCCCTGGTGTAGGGCACAACACAGTAAGTGCAATAGTTATTGCAGCCCTGCATTATAGTTACGAATTTTCTAAAAACCAAATTTGGGGCAGGGGAGACAGCCTCAAATTTGGTTCCTGGCAAAGACATTTCAGGCAAAAACCTTGGGATATCGTAATCGTTTTTTAAATCAGTTACCACCTGGCTGCCGCTTGAGGCAGATTTCTCAAGAAGCACACCAATATTGTAGATATTCTGTGTTCCTATGACAAGATCGACATGGGGCATCCTGTCAATAATGTTTTTTCCTTCCTGCTGAGCAACGCAACCCGCCACACAGATTTTCATTTCAGGTCTGTTTTGTTTCGTTTTACGCATATACCCCAGCAGACTCATAACTTTTTGTTCTGCTTTTGCCCGGATGGAGCATGTGTTGAGGATCACAAGGTCTGCATCGTTCATGTCCATGCCCTCGATATAGCCAAAACTATAAAGAGACTGTGCCATGATTTCAGAATCCCTTTCGTTCATCTGGCAACCAAACGTTTTTATAAAGAATGTTTTTTGTTTCATACCCATCTATTGTAATTCCTACTGAATTATAGACTATTTACGCTTTTGTCTTGTTTGGTTGTGACAAATAATTCGCAAGACAATTTAAGAGACTAAACAGATCTTGCGCCAATTCTTCAGGATAGCGTACCACAACAACACCATCCGAACCGTGACAACTCGATAATATTGCAAGATTATCATACCCCTCAAGAATGAATTTCAGGTAATGAAATTTCCCAGGTGATATCCGCAGGTACACTTTAAGTAACTTTGTCATCATCGTTTTTTAAACCGCAAGAGAGGAATCTATCTCTTTCATGTTACGGGAATTTTTTTCGAGAAGGGGGGAGATAACTTCCGCTAAGAATTCTTCAGTCTGCTCTTTGGCGCGACCCGTAAATTGTGAATAATCGGAAACCATGTTTTCCAGTTCCTGCAAAGAGAAGGGGATACGATCATCGCCTGCCAATCGCTCAAACAGATCATTATCCATTCCATTTTCTTTAACAACCTTGCCAGCAGCTAACGAATGCTCTTTGACAACCTCATGCATTTCCTGCCGACTTTCACCTTTTTTAACAGCTTCCATGAGAATCTTTTCCGTGGCCATGAAGGGGAGTTCTGCCATAAGATGTTTTTTGATTTGAGACGGAAAAACAACCATATCAGATGTGATATTTATAAATAACTTTAATATTGCATCTGTGAGCAAGAAACACTGAGGAATATCCATCCGTCTGATCGCTGAATCATCGAGAGTTCTCTCAAACCATTGATTGCTGTAAGTGCCAGCAAAGTTTTGCGGCAAAGTCATCAACTTACGAGCAAGCCCCGTAAGTCTCTCAGATCGCATGGGATTTCGTTTATAGGCCATAGCTGAAGAACCAGTTTGATTTTTCTCAAATGGTTCTTCCTGCACCTTAAGATTAGAAAGCAACCGAAGATCAACTGCAAATTTATGTGAGGTTGCACCGATACCGGCCAGCGTTTCAGCAAGTTTCATGTCAAGTTTACGGGTATACGTCTGGCCGGTAACCGCGAATGTCTCAGCAAATCCCAGTTTTTTGGCAACCAGCTGATCTAACTTGCGAACTTTGCTGTGATCACCCTTAAATAACTCTAAAAATGTTGCCTGAGTACCGACGGTACCTTTAGCTCCACGGGCTTTTATCTGCTCGAGATAGGTATCGATATATTCCAGATCCATCACGAGATCCTGGAGGTACAGGGTGTTGCGTTTGCCTACAGTGGTTGGCTGTGCCGGTTGATAATGGGTAAACCCGAGGGTTGGCAATTCCTTGTATTTCAAACAAAACTCGGAGAGATTCTTAATGACCTGGAGCAGCGAGGAGCGGATAAACTGCATAGCGGATCTTTGGATGATGAGATCGGTATTACAGACAACAAACTGAGAAGTTGCCCCAAGATGAATAATACCAGCAGCCTTAGGGCACTTGAGTCCAAACTCATAGACATGAGCCATTACGTCATGGCGAATCTCTTTTTCCTTTTGCGAGGCCAGTTCGTAATCAATATTCGAAACATTGGCGCGCATCTCGATAAGCATTTCTTCGCTGATAATATCAGTCAAACCTAGTTCAAACTGCGCTTCAGCCAGTGCCAGCCAACATTTGCGCCAGGTTGTAAATTTAGTCCTTTCAGAAAAAAGTTGCTGAATTTCGAGGCTGGTATAACGACTGACAAGTGGTTCCTGATATATTTCACGGGACATAAAACTCTCCGAATGACAATTGATATGTGTGATCCAATAACCGAATACAATGAGTTATTTAAAGGACAACAAAGAAGATTGTTTGAAAAAGCACTGCACGCATGAATACGTATAGCATTTTTAGCTTAATAAAAAAACCAAAGATAAATCAGTTTTCGAATCCTACAACCAATCCACAAACAAACATCGGTAATGTCGCATAATGTATATTATGTATATATTAATTATATTCGTTTAACTACAACGACATAACTCAAACGAACAAACAACTATCTCTTGTGGTTTCTCGGCAAAAAGGGAGGCTTTTTTCAACCTGCACAACAGGTGAAAACTTTAGAAAAAACTTAAAGGAAAGAATTAGGTAATTGAGCTGCGAAAATTTGAGTTGCCGGGAGTTGAAGCTTAAGAAAAAGCATGAGGTTTTGTGAAGCTTTCTGCTTTGATCCATTTCATGATGGTATTCGTGTCAGATATCTATAACTCTTACTTGCCAATTCACAGTGCCACGAAATCTGTTCATGGTTGGCGTATAGATCATAGTTCGTTCCGGATTCTGCTGAATATCGTTGAGACGACAGCCAAGGTTAAAGCCAATCCCTTTCATATTGGAATATTTACTTCGTATGGTCACCTGTAAATGCTCTGCCTCTCTGCCAACAGCTCGTGAATCAATTATAGTGACCGCAGAATCCTGAAAAACGGGCTGTGGATTTCCTGGACCGAATGGTTCAAGAAGACGAATGCATTTCAGATGTTCCTTATCCATTATTAATTCAGCAGGACAGCGGATATCAAACCGTTTTTTCGGTATAATAGTTTTCTCTTCCATCGCTATTCTGGCAAGAGATATAAATTTCTTCTCAAAGTTCTGCATGTTCTTGTGACTCACGGTCAGACCTGCCGCCATTTCATGACCACCAAATTTTTCTATCCACTCTCCGCATTCAGTTAATAGCCCAATAATATTAATATTTTCTACTGATCTCGCTGAGCCGACATAAAATAATTGCCCATCTTCTTGCTCTTTTTGGGCAAAAACAATAGCCGGAACTTTGAATTTATCAACAAGCCTGGAGGCAACTATCCCGGCAACACCTTGATGTAAATGCCCTTTCACAATAGCGCATTTGTTTTCTTGCAATAAAGCCGTACTCAAGGAAGTTAAAGCTGTTTCGAGATTATCGTCGCTCACCCTCCTCCTCTCTGTGTTCAAATCAGTCAGTTTTTGTGCTAATTGGCCGGCTTTTTTACTGTCCTGGGCGGTAAGGAGCTCGACTACAACCTTGCTCTCACCGAGTCTTCCAGCCGCATTGATTTTAGGACCAATAAGATATCCAATGTCTTCAGATGTGACACATCCACCGGTAATGTCGCAAGAAAGTAGCAGTTTTTGAAGCCCCACAAACTGACTCTCTAGAAGAGCTTCAAGCCCCGCTCTTACCAAAATTCTATTCGTTTCAGTGAGATCGACGACATCCGCCACAGTGCCAAGAGCAACAAAGGCAAGGTATTGCTTAAGATTCAGTTGACTTGCAGCTTTTTTGAACTGCGGATAAACTGAGAGCGCAACGCGAATTCCGGCCGCCAAGTAAAAAGCAACGCCAACTCCGGCGAGCTGTGCCCCGTGAAAGCCACAGGATGGCTGCGATGGATTGAGTATAATACAATCCGGCATTGATTCTATCGGAAGACTATGATGGTCGGTTACGATGACCTTGCCACCTATTTTCTTGACCACTTCTATCTGCTCAAAGTTGGAGATGCCACAATCCACTGTAATTAATAAAAAATCTTCAGCCAGGCTGATATTCTCGGGATTCGTGAACCATCTTGAATTTAAGCCGTAGCCTTCCTCCATTCTGTCCGGGATATGCCATCTGGCTTCAGTGCCTAATTGCTTGAAAAAGTTCACAAGGAGTGCGGTGCCTGTGGTCCCGTCAACATCGTAATCACCCCAGATTATAATTTGTTTCCTGGCAATCATATACTCAATGACCAGTTTCGATGCCGCCTGCAGATTTTTCATTATCTCCGGCCTGGGCAGGTCCATGAGGACTGGATACAGGAATTTATTGACCGCCTTGTCCCCTTCTATACCTCTCGTTTTAAGATATTCGATAAAAACAGACGGCACCTGCTGCAGTCCTTCGGCGCTATGGCCCGGAATCTTGTTATTCATTTTTTAACTGAGATTAAGTTTTGCAAACCAGTCCTCAACGGTCTGGAGGATTTTCTGTTTCTCCGCGACATCAAACCATTGTAAGTCAGTGAGTCTTGAAAACCATGTATATTGCCTTTTGGCATACCTGCGGGTATCCCTGGCAAGGAGTCGCAGTGCTTCTTCTTTGGTCCAATATCCATCTATATAATTGAGAATGTGGCGATATCCTATTGAACCAAAGGACTTTAATTGTCGGTCATAGCCCATTGCTAGAAGTTTTCGAACCTCGTCTTCCAATCCGCACTCAACCATTTGGTCACAGCGGGTGTTGATCCGCTGATAGAGTTTTTGACGATCCATGGTGAGTCCAATTTGCAGCGCATTGGTGAATTGCACCCCTTCTGTCACCTCTTTATGATGGGCTAAATGTTCCGACCAGGGTATTCCAGAGACATAAAAAATTTCCAGTGCCCGTAATAGCCGTTGGCTGTCATTAGTATGGATTCTTTTAGCGGAAACACTGTCGCATAGAGACAATTCTTCATGTAGTTTCGAAGGTCCTTCGGCGAGCAATCTGTCCTTTAATATTTGTCTTGTTTTTTCATCGACAGGAACTCCTGGAAAAATCCCTTCAAATAATGCCCGCAAATAGAGTCCGGTGCCACCGGTCAGTAAGGGTATCTTACCGCGAGAATGAATATCCCGTATAGCCTGCAATCCATCCAAGGCAAATTGCGCAGCGTCATAATTTTCATCTGGATCGACAATGTCTATAAGATGATGCGGAATTTCCGAACGTTCATCAACAGATGCCTTTGCCGTCCCGATATCCATATGCCTGTAGACCTGCATGGAATCGACACTGACGATCTCGCAATCGTACCGACGGGCAAGGATTAAGGAAAGATCTGTTTTACCAATGGCAGTTGGACCAACCAATACCAGACAGGGCTGTTTGATAATTTCAGGCGTCACGGAACCTCGTTATATGTAAATGCTGTTGCAAACTTCGTCGCACGCTTTGCACCAATTCCTTTCAGATTTTGCAGATCCTTGCTCTGTTTAAATGGTCCATTTTGAGCACGGTATGCAACGATATCACCCGCCAGAGCGGGCCCAATGCCTTGAACGGTCATGAGCATTTCCGGCGTCGCAGTATTGATCGGAATCAATTCAAAAAAGAATGGTGTATATACTGCCGGAACAAGTACTTGCTCTTGCTCGCTGCCTGCCTCGGAGTAATTGACAATTACAAGTTTGTTCGGTGGCACAAAACTCAACTGTTCACCGGAACGACAATTATTTTTTCCATTAAAAAAAGACGCTTGATATTCCCAGGTGAAATCAAACAGCAGCAGGCCAAAGAGGACAAAAATCACTACTGTTAAACGTCCATCGCCTGAAAGGTCATTTTTTGAGTCATTCAATTTTGAAGCACCACCCCAACACGATACCGACTATAAGAACCAGCGTACTAAAATATCCGTTCACCGCAAAAATGCAAATTTTCTCGTCAGTCGTCTATCTCGGACTGTTTTACATTGTTTTCGTCCTTCGCAATGAGTATAAACTCATACTCATTTAACAATTTACAATATTATGAAGTTTTCTGACATGAATACATCCCGACCACTCAATATCGTCCTTGTGGAACCTGAAATTCCTCCGAACACCGGTTCTATTGCCCGGCTCTGCGGCGCTACCAATTCGGTCCTGCACCTGATACACCCTCTTGGTTTTTCCACCGACGACAAACACCTCAAACGTGCTGGCCTGGATTATTGGCAATATGTTGACATCCGGCATTGGGACAATTTTGATGTATTTTTACAGGCACAAAATGAACTGGAGCTCTTTTTCTTTACCACGAAAGTAACTAAAGTATATAGTTCAGCACAATATACTCCAGGCAGCTTTTTGATTTTTGGCAAAGAGACCAAAGGCTTGCCTAAAGACATACTTCAATTGTATCAAGACAGATGCTATACTCTGCCGATGTCAAACCCCAACATTCGAAGTTTGAACCTTGCCATGACTGCCGGCATTGTCTTATATGAGGCAATCAGGCAATGTTCAAGCAGATAAACACCTTTAGCGAAATATTCACCCAATTAGATTTTTTCTCAACACATTATCCCATTAAAAAAACAACCACAGGAGAAATTAGCAATGGCTGATCGTGTATTTAATTTTAGTCCCGGACCCGCAACTCTTCCCTATGAGGTTCTGCAAAAAGCGGGGAAGGATGTTGTCAATTTTCAGGAAACCGGTATCGGTCTTATTGAAATCAGTCACCGTTCAAAAGAATTTATGGCAGTAACCGATGAAGCCGAGGCGAATCTCCGCGAATTGATGGACATTCCTGCCAACTATAAAGTTTTATTCTTACAGGGGGGGGCCTCCAGTCAGTTTTTCATGGTACCCATGAATCTTCTGGGTAAAGGGAAAAAGGCAAGTTACCTCAATACCGGAACATGGTCCAAAAAGGCGATTAAAGAGGCGCAACTCTTTGGTGAGATTGAAGTCCCCTACTCCAGTGAAGATGTTAGTTTTAAGCGGGTTCCAAAGCAGGATGAGTATACCGTTTCCAAAGATTCTGAATACCTCTACTATGTCTCTAATAACACCATATATGGCACCGAGTTTCCAGAACCACCGAAAACGGACAAAATGCTCATCAGTGACATGAGTTCTGATATCCTGTCTCGCCCAGTGGACGTCTCTAAGTATGGTCTTATTTTTGCCGGAGCCCAAAAAAATCTTGGACCTGCCGGGGTTACCATTGTCATCATTCGCGAAGATCTTCTTGCTAAAACACCGGCAAACACCCCGACCATGCTGAGTTATAAAACTCATGCCGATAAAGGTTCCATGTTCAACACCCCACCCTGTTTTGCAATTTATGTGGTGGGCGAGGTTTTGAAATGGCTGAAACAAATTGGTGGTGTTGAAGCGATTGAAAAAATGAATAGAGAAAAAGCGGCTCTGCTCTACGGAGCAATGGACAGCAGTGACTATTATCGTGGCCATGCCGAAAAAGAGTCTCGCTCATTAATGAATATCGCCTTTAACCTGCCAACCCCTGAACTGGAAGCAAAGTTTATTGCCGAAGCCGCAGCAATTGGTCTTAATGGACTGAAGGGCCATCGCTCCATTGGTGGCTGTCGAGCTTCTATCTACAACGCGTTTCCTGTTGAAGGTGTCGTTAAGCTGGTTGAGTTCATGAAAGATTTTGAAGCGAAAAACCCAGCAGCCTGAAACGTCTTTTTATGAACTATGTAGGAAATATCATCCGGCCGCCCAGCGAGGCGAATTCAATCATTATCCAGGTTACGGTCGGATGTTCCTATAATAAATGTACGTTCTGCGGAGTTTACAAAGACATTGCCTTCCAGTTAAAGACGGAAGAGACTATAGATGCTGACCTTGCTTTTGCCAAAGAGCATTGCCGCAATCAAAATCGTGTGTTCCTCGCTGATGGTGATGTGCTCATATTGTCACAAAGAAGACTTGTCCTGCTCTTGACCAAAATCCGGCACGAACTCCCCTGGATATCAAGAATTTCCCTGTACGGCAATGCCAGAGCCATTAGAAGTAAGAGTGTCCAGCAGTTATTAGAACTCAAATCTCTGGGGCTTGACCGTGTATA
The DNA here is from genome assembly GCA_963677465.1 of uncultured Desulforhopalus sp. Classification (GTDB taxonomy): domain Bacteria; phylum Desulfobacterota; class Desulfobulbia; order Desulfobulbales; family Desulfocapsaceae; genus Desulforhopalus_A. Next base: position 2,430,839 of record OY781976.1, read on the forward strand.
TATGGGGCTTGAGAGTGGTTGCGATAAGGTTTTGCAAGATGTCAAAAAAGGTGAATCAGCGATGTCCATGACGACTGCCGGAAGGAAAATCAGGGAGGCTGGTATTTTCCTGTCAGTGACCACCCTGCTCGGCCTGGGCGGTGTCTCGCTGTCATCTCAGCACGCTGTCGATACTGCAGATGTTTTAAATGCCATGGCACCAAATCAAATTGCTGCCCTTACCCTGATGCCGCTAAATAATACCGAACTAGGCAGAGCAGTGACTGCCGGAAAATTTATGTTACCTTCCCCTTCTGAAATTTTACAAGAGCTCCATTTGCTTATTTCACATCTGAAGAATATCAAGTGTCAATTTCATGCCAATCATGCCTCAAGCTATTTACCACTTGCCGGCCGATTGCCAAAAGACCAAGATGCCCTTCTCGCATCCTTAGAAATGGCGATGAACGGAGCCACACCTCTCGTCCCGGATTACAGGAGGGCATTATGAATTCTCCACAAAAAACTGATCTTAAAAACCTCACCCAGGAAGGTTTGATTGAATATGCCGAGAGCCTCGGACAACCGGCCTTTCGTGGCAAGCAAATAATGGGGTGGCTATATCGGCCAGAAATAACAGAGTTTTCACAGATGACAGATCTGGCCAAGGTCTTTCGGCAAATGCTTGAGGAAAAGGCTTATATTTCAACCTTTTCAGATCCTCTTATCGAGAAAGCCAGCGATGGCTGTGTCAAATTTGGTTTTAAGCTCCATGATGGTCACATCATAGAAGCAGTTCTTATTCCGGAACCGGATAGAAATACCCTTTGTATCTCCTCTCAGGTTGGCTGTGCCATGGGCTGCACCTTCTGCCTCACCGGAACCATGGGATTTATCAGAAATCTGACTGTTGCGGAAATTGTTAACCAGATATGCGGGGTTCGAGATTACTTACTCGCTCAGCCCATTGATAGCCTCATTGGAGACAACCGAATAACCAACGTTGTCTATATGGGAATGGGTGAACCACTTAACAATCTGGACAATGTTCTCGCTTCTCTGTCTATTATAATGGAACAAAAGGGCTTGGATATTTCTGGCCGAAGAATCACCGTATCTACTTGCGGAATTGTACCAAAGATCAAGATTTTTGGTGAGAAATCTACAGTGAACCTAGCTATATCGCTGCACTCGGTGAACGATGAGGTACGCAGCCAATTAATGCCGGTCAATGACCGTTATTCTTTAAATGAATTATTGGATGTATGCCGGGATTTTCCCATGCCGAAAAGAAAAAGAATAATGTTTGAATATACCCTTTTAAAAGGAATTAATGACTCAGATAGAGACGCCATTGAACTGGGGCGAAAACTCAGAGAGATACCCTGCAAAATCAATCTTCTTCCCTACAACGAATCGCCACACCTGCCCTTTAAAAGCCCAAGCAAGGAGAGGTTGCTGAGATTTCAAAAAATACTCATCGATGCCCATTTTACGGTATTTATAAGAAGCAGTCGTGGCAATGACATCTCCGCCGCTTGCGGTCAGCTTGCAACGGGAGAACGCTGAGCTATACCCCGTAAAGAAAAACAAGATTCAAACAACCAATCAGAAAACCAAGTAAGGCCCCAAACAGATTGATATATTTGAATTGTTCCTCCATGATCGACAATAAAAGTCCTTCAAGTTTCAGGATATCAAGAGAATTTACCTTTTCTGTAACAATCTGCCGGATATTTAATGAGTGAACCAGTCCTGGAACCTCATTTTCCAGCATTGTCGAGGCCATCTTTTGTAAGGACCTTGCCCACCCTTCTCTCACCCCGGCGGGGACAAGTTTTGCCAGCTTCCCTATCCGTTTTTGCAGCAACGATTCGAAAAGCGAATCAACCAGGAAATCGATGGTTTTGAGAGTTTTTTGAGCCTGGAGAAGTTCTTGTATTTCATTTTTTACCCAATCCTTGCCAGCAGCCAGGGATTGCTCACCAAGGAGTTCCGTCAGTGCTTGCCGGGTACTTATAGCACCAGACTCAATATGATTTTCTATGTTTGTTTTGAACATGGAAATGAGTGTTGTGGTTACTTCCTCACCTCTTATTAAGAGTAAAAGGTGTTTTGTGCACTGAGAACAAAACTCTTCGATGGCGTCTTCGTTTTCTGCTTTAATGAAGCTGACAATCGGTCTTTCCGAAAATTCCAGACTCCTCTCTCGTAAAATAGTTACCACCCGGGCCTGAACATCTCCGGACTGGAGCCAGGCGACAATATCATCATTTTTTTCGTCAAGGTATTCCTGGATTTTCTCTTCCACCTTCTCGATCGGCAAAAAGCCCCTGACCATGTCGGCCATAGAACCAAGGGAGTTGGTAAAGTTTTCAACACCGCCGCAGGCACCATTCACGATCCTGCTTCGCACGTCTGGCTCATTGACAATAAGGGCAATTTTACCAAGAAACGTTGGCACCTGTTTCTCGATCATTTCCAAAAACAACTCCTGCAAGGATGCTGGGAGAATATCTGAAAGTGATTTTTCCTGTTGCAGAGTGCTATAGACCTTCTGATGGACAAAATCTTCCACCCAGTGTTCCATCGCCTCGCTTTCAAACATTCGGGAAATATTTTTTTCTAAAAAACTGTAAGTTTTTTCACGGTTGGAGCCGGTAATAATGGTCCCGATGTCCTTTTCTAGAAATATCTCCAGTCGATTCTCAATTGCAGTATCCACAGTCTCGGCAAATTCCGGAGATTGTATGAATGTATGAATTTGTTCCTTGATTTGGTATTGTACGGTTTTGGTCCCTATATCGAAATAGAATTTAAATTTCTCTGGGATGGTTGAGGCCAGATTGGAGAGATCTTTCTGAAGGACACCCTCCACTCTTTCCTGGATGAGACGATATAAATGATTTTGAAAGACTTCCTGCTGCAACCCTTTACCAATGGCCTCGCTGGTGAGCAGATGATCACCAACGACCTCTCCCATATTCACAGCCAGTTCAAGTCTCTTTGAAGGAATCACTCCAGGAGTCATGGGTACCCTCAATCGCCCAATTTTCCATGCCTTTAGGGGACGAAACAGCATCTTTATAGCTATTCGATTGGTTACATAGCCAATGAAGGCGCCCACAACCGGAGGAGTGAGATATTTGACATAGGGAAGCAGGTCAGGCGAGAGATAAGACATATTGTAGCAACTCCAAAGGATTGTGGACTATTATATCAGCGTTATTTTCAGTGAGATCTTGCACGCTCCGAAATCCCCAAGAGACACCGGCTGTCCGCATGCCAGCAGCCTTGCCGGTTTTTATATCCACTCCTGAATCTCCAACAAAGAGAGTTTCTTGCGGACGAGAACCGAATCGGTCAGCTATCTCAAGGGCGACATCTGGTTCCGGTTTTTTAGGGAACCCATCACGCTGCCCAAAGACGACGGAAAACTGTCCTTGAGGAAAAAATTTATTAACAAAAAGTTTGGTGAACTCGTGAGGTTTGTTCGACAAAACGGCAAGTTTAACACCTTTCTTTTGAAACGCCGCTAACATAGCACTAATGCCATCATATGGACAACTATTTCTTGTCCAGTTTTGTGCGTATAATTGAGTGAATAAGGCAACGCATTGGTGAATGACTTTCTCTTCTGTGTCAACAGGAGTGATTTTCTTCATGAGCACCTGAAGGCCCTCACCAACAAATGTTTTGTAATTGTCGATGGGGTGTGTTGCAAAATGGTGATATACAAGCACTTCATTACAGGTTTCAGCAAGATCGCGCAGAGTATCAAGAAGAGTTCCGTCAAGGTCGAATATTATTGATGAGCAGGTCATATTGAGAATTAGTTGTTGATTTTTTAGGTATTTAGAAAGATAAGCGGTTGGCCAAAAATGGTAAAATGCTGCAACGTCATAGAAAGATACAAGAAAAAACCAAGTTTTCTCTTTCTTTTTTAAAATTTTTTTATATTATCAGTCAAATTGAAAAATAACATCAACTCATAAATTTTCACCGAAGGTGTGCTTATGTGGTTTGTCAAGTTTTTAACGTCCTCGATTGGCAAGAAAATCTTAATGGCAGCCACAGGTCTGCTGTTGTTTTTATTTCTCTGCACCCATGTGGCGGGCAACGCTACTATCTTCATGGGCAGCGACGTCTTTCAGAGTTATGCTGATGAACTGCACAGCCATCCCTTGATTGTTCTTGTTTTCAGTTTTTCATTGCTTCTGGTTTTTCTGGCACATATCGTTGTCGGCCTTTTCTTATTCTTTGAAAACCGACAGGTGAGCAATTCACGATATGCAGTGACAGCCCGAGTTGTTAAAAACTCTTTTGCTTCTTCAACAATGCCTTATACAGGTTTATTCATCCTGTCTTTTCTTGTTGTACATATCTTCGGCTTCACGTTCGGTCCAGAGCATACGCCAATTTCTGTTACTGTTAAAGAGCTATTAGGTAACTTCTTTTATTCACTCTTCTATATACTCGCCTTTGTTGCCCTGACCATTCACCTTAGTCATGGTTTCTGGAGCATGTTGCAGACATTTGGTATTAATCACCCTCGCTATAACGTAGCAATTGCCAGACTCACATTTATTATTCCAATTTTTTTCCTATTAGTTTTCGGCGGCATAGCATTTTATTTTATGTCTGGACTCGGGGCTTCATTTTAATGGTTTTTGCCCGGTGTATGAAAAATGCCTGTAGCTGAATGATTTTAAGGAATCTCCCCAAAAGAAACTAGCCAAGGTTTTGAAATATGGAACTTAATTCTCGTGTACCTTCCGGCCCTCTTGAAGAAAAATGGAATAATCACCGTTTTTCAAATAAACTTGTCAATCCAGCCAACAGAAGGAAATACCGTGCAATAGTTGTTGGCACAGGCCTTGCTGGCGCGTCCGCATCTGCTACCCTCGCAGAACAAGGGTATCAGGTAAAAACTTTTTGTATTCAGGATAGTCCAAGGCGGGCACACTCCATTGCTGCTCAGGGCGGCATCAACGCTGCAAAAAACTATCAAAACGATGGCGATTCAATTCATCGTTTGTTCTATGATACTATTAAGGGTGGAGACTTTAGAGCACGAGAAGCAAATGTCCACAGGTTGGCTGAGGTCAGCAATGAAATAATTGATCAATGTGTTGCGCAAGGTGTCCCTTTTGCACGGGAATACGGCGGTACACTCGCCAATCGATCTTTTGGTGGAGCACAGGTTTCACGGACATTTTATGCCCGTGGTCAAACCGGTCAACAGCTGCTTTTAGGTGCATACGGCGCCCTCTCGAGGCAAATCCACGCAGGAAAAGTGGAGATGTTCACACGTCGTGAAATGATGGATGTTGTCGTCATCGACGGCAGGGCCAGAGGTATTACCACTCGAAACATTTTGACCGGCGAAATTGAGAGTTACACAGCCGATGTCGTAATCCTGGCGACTGGTGGTTATGGTAATGTCTATTTCCTTTCTACTAACGCGATGGCTTCAAACGTTACCGCAGCCTGGAGAGCACACAAACGTGGTGCTGGTTTTGCCAATCCTTCCTTTGTACAGATTCATCCAACCTGTATTCCTGTTCATGGAGATTACCAATCAAAGCTCACTCTTATGAGTGAAAGTCTTCGTAATGACGGCAGGGTTTGGGTTCCTAAAAAGAAAGGTGATACACGGAAACCTGCAGACATCCCTGAGGCTGAACGGGATTATTACCTTGAAAACAAGTATCCGAGTTTCGGAAATCTTGTGCCTCGTGATGTAGCCTCAAGAAACGCCAAGGAACAGTGTGATCTTGGCAAGGGTGTCGGGGGAACAGGACTTGCCGTGTATCTCGATTTTTCTGAAGCGATCAAGCGTGACGGAGCGGAGACTATCTTTAGAAAATACGGCAATCTCTTCCAGATGTATGAGAAGATTACCGATAGCAATCCGATGGTTGAACCGATGATGATTTACCCTGCTGTTCATTATACGATGGGCGGACTCTGGGTCGATTATGACTTGATGACCACGATTCCTGGCCTGTTTGCCATTGGAGAATGTAATTTCTCCGATCATGGAGCCAACCGACTGGGCGCAAGTGCGCTCATGCAGGGACTCGCTGATGGATATTTTGTCATTGCCACATCAATTGCCCATTACCTCGGCACCAACAAGCTCGAACAAGTCAGTGAACATGACGCCCCGTTTATAGCTTCAAAACGAGAAGTTGAAGACAGAATTTCTAAACTGTTAAAAAATAGTAGCGGCGGTCCTGAAGGTAAGTTTACGGTCGATGAAATACACAAAGAACTCGGCAAACTGATGTGGGATAATTGTGGCATGGCCAGAAATAAAGAGGGTCTGGAAAAAGCTCTTGAGGAATTGCCAGCTATTAAACAAAAATTCTGGGACTATGTCTATATTCCAGGAACACCCAAAGAAATTAATCAATCGCTTGAAAGAGCTGGTCGTGTTGCCGATTTTCTGGAGTTTGCTGAAATTATGATCCGGGATGCATTGGCCAGAGAAGAATCCTGCGGTTGCCATCTCAGAGAAGAGAGCCAAACTGAAGAAAATGAAGCAAAACGGGATGATGCTAATTTCTCGCATGTTTCCGTCTGGGAGCACCTTGGCGAAGATGCACAGCCTAAATTACATAAAGAACCACTTACTTTTGAATTTGTGACTCCCAGTCAGAGAAGTTATAAGTAAGACTCCAGATATCAACGGAGACTTTAAACTGAACTTTTAAGGTAGAGACATCATGAGCAGCATTAACCTGACGCTAAAGATCTGGCGACAACCGAATAGTGACGCATTGGGCAACCTGGAAACGTACATTCTCGATTCCATCAGTACAGAGATGTCTTTTCTCGAGATGCTTGATGTACTAAATGAAAAACTCACTAAGGAAGGCAAGGATCCTGTGGCCTTTGACCATGATTGTCGTGAAGGAATTTGCGGAATGTGTGGTGCAATAGTGGACGGAGTTGCCCATGGACCAGAGAAGGAAGTTACTCTGTGTCAGTTGCACATGCGACATTTTCAAAGTGGCGACACCATCGTCATTGAGCCTTTTCGATCAAGAGCCTTTCCAATTAAAAAGGATTTACTTATTGATCGTTCTGCTCTTGATCGTATCATACAATCAGGCGGATATGTTTCGGTAAATACAGGTGGAACTCCAGACGGCAATAGTATTCCAATTCCATCCCAGCAATCAGAGCTGGCAATGGATGCCGCAGCCTGCATAGGTTGTGGTGCCTGTGTTGCCCAATGTCCAAATGGTGCAGCAATGCTTTTTGCCAGTGCGAAAGTTTCCCAGCTTTGCCTGCTCCCTCAAGGTCAGGTGCAAGCCAAGCAAAGAGCGCTTTCCATGGTTTCGCAAATGGATGAAGAAGGTTTTGGTAACTGTACCAATGCAAAAGAATGTGAAGCAGTTTGTCCTAAGGGCATCTCTATACGAAATATTGCCAGACTAAATAAAGAATATCTCAAAGCTGTTCTTTTCGAAGGATAAGTCAGCACTTTTTATATTTTTTGAATAACTCTGGTTGCCACAACGAACCTGTTCAGTGCCTTCATTGCACTGAGCAGGTTTTTTTGTTATATCTCTTCCAGCCTCAACGAAATAGTGTTGAGTTGGCGAGCAAAATTGTATTTTTCGTCTTTTATGTTTTTTCCTTTACTGAGTTGAACTTTCGATATGACCTATGATGTTATTATTGTCGGTGCCGGTCCTGGAGGATTGGCATGTGCTGAAGTCACTGCTTCCCATGGCCTTAAAACCCTGGTTTTGGAACGCAAGCAGATCATCGGAAAAAAAGTTTGTGCCGGCGGAATAACATGGAATGGTTTGGTCCAGAAAATTCCTGGTGATATCTCTGAGAGACAATTTGCAACCCAGTATATTTTTAGTCGATACCAAAAGGTCAGTGTCTCTGCGTCGACACCCATAATAGCCACAGTCAACAGAGAAAAACTTGGACAGCAGATGAGTTCCAAAGCGCAACAGGCTGGAGCTGAAATCCGCCTTGGTTGTCAGGTGATGTCAATTTCCGGCAATATGATCACCGTTTTGGATAAAAAAACCAAACAACTGCAGCAAATATCTTTCACCTATCTAGTTGGCGCTGATGGCTCGTCTTCACTTGTCAGAAGATATCTTCAACTTCCCGTTTCACATATCGGTATTGGGTTAAACTATCAGCTGCCAGGTAATTACCCGCAGATGGAATGGCATTTAGACAGCACTTTATTCGCCAGTGGCTATTCCTGGATCTTTCCCCACAAAGATACTGTTTCTGTCGGTGCTTATGTAGATGCCCGGGTCATGAAGGCAAAAACTTTACAAAGAAGCCTTCTGCAATGGGGTCAAACATTGGCCCACCCACTTTCTGATTATAAAGGTGAAGCAGAGTATATCAATTTTGATTTTCGTGGCTATCATTTCAATAATATTTTTCTCGTGGGCGACGCGGCGGGACTTGCATCAGGTTTGACCGGTGAAGGTATCTACCCGGCGATTATTTCAGGAGAAACAGTTGCAAAAACTATAACTGATAATCGTTTCATTCCTACGGACTTGCAAAAAATCATTAAAAATAATTCTCGACACCGAAAACTGGTCTCGATTCTTGGAAAAAACAAATTGTTGTCAACTTTTCTCGCTGAATTGATTACCTTTTGTTTAAAGAAAAAGGTGCTCAAGTTTAGCGCCGCAGAAATGGCAAACTCAATTTAGACAGGCCATTTCAAAAAACAAAACGGATTACCAATGAAACGTCCAAAGAGTACCAAACTGCTTATCGGGAATATGCTATTTATAATTATCTGCGCAGGTATTCTTATATTCCTTTTCAATGCCCCAAAAGAAACCACCTCCCCTCTTCCCCATGATGAAATCCATAATCGCTTTCATGCGATAGAGGATAAAAAAGAAGCGGAGAAATTCTGCCTCGAATGTCATGACCAGGACAAGGAAGCACCTCTGCCGGCTGGGCATCCACCGAAATATCGCTGCCTTTTTTGTCATAAGCGGCTCTAGTCATTACAAAAAAGCGAAATACTTGAAGTCGGTTCACGAATCGTAAGAATGACTAGAGTCTGAGCTTTTTTGAAGTGCAATTATCTGCTTTTTGATACCACCTCATAAACATTACTCGAGAGACCTTTGATCGCTAAAATTCTATCAAGTTGCTGCTGCATCTGTTTTTGACGTTCAGCATCATAGCGCCTCCAGTTGATTAATGGTGACACTAGTCGGGCCGCAATCTGTGGATTAATGGAGTTCAACTCTTCAATCCTATCGGCAAGAAACCGATAACCTGCCCCGCTCTTATCGTGAAACCGAACGTGATTGCTCGAACAAAACACCCCAATCAGTGATCTGACCTTATTAGGGTTTTTGATAGAAAACGATGGATTATTGGTAAGATGTACGACCTGATCTAATGTATTTTCGAGGGTTGATACCGCCTGAAGGCTAAACCATTTATCCAGCACCAAAGGATCATTGATCCATTTTTTATAAAAATTGGCGAAGGTTTCCTCTTTCATCTCGCTGTCGAGGTGAGCCAGGTTGGCGAGAGCCGCTATGCTATCGGTCATGTTTGTTGCTTTTTGGTATTGCTCATAGCACAAGTTCTCGATATCTTTAGGCAATGGATCCAGAGACATCAGATACGAAAGTGAAATATTTTTCAAACTCCTCCTGCCCATGGCCTTCGGAGTGATAGCATAGGTATCGTTGTCCTTATTTTCCTGATATAACTCCAAAAAACGATCCTTGTTTTTCGCAGCCAATGTCCTTTTCACTAATTGTCTGGCATAATGCAAGGCATCAGGATCAACAATATCCATTTCCTGAGCCAGTGTGGTTTCCGGTGGCAATTGCAAAGATAGGGCAAGATGAGCCGGGTCATCAATTTTCCCCCTCAAACTGCCAGCGACAGCGTTAAGGAACAATTCTTCAATTGAAGGATTGTGGTTGTTTTGTAGTTTTCCTGCCAGCTCAAGTATCGTCTCACCGGCCAATCGAGTTGCTGCATCCCAACGAGCAAAAAGATTTGAATCTGCCCGCATGAGCAGTGCGAGTTCTTCGCGGGATTGGAAACCCTCAACTTTGACAGGTGCAGAGAAATCTCTCAAAAAAGAAACAACCGGTTTTTCCTTAATGTTCTGAAAGGTAAAAAGCTGCTCTCTCTCCTGTAACTGTAAAACCTCAGTCCCAAATTCATTCTTGAGTAAATCGTTACCGTTTGCCCCGATAAGACCTACTGAAATTGGCATATGAAAAGGTTTTTTGGACGTTTGGCCTGGAGTATCAGGGCAGCTTTGCCTGATCTGTAGACGGTATTCTTCTTCCGCTTCAACCCACTCGCCATGCACTTGTAAAACCGGTGTGCCAGCCTGACTATACCAGTTTTTAAATTGCGTTAGATCAACTCCGGATGCATCGCTCATGGCAGCAGCAAAATCGTCACAGGTTACCGCTTGTCCGTCATGCCGGGAAAAATAGAGGTCAATCCCTTTACGAAAAAGCTTTGCGCCGAGAAGAGTATGCATCATGCGAATCACCTCAGCGCCTTTATTGTAAACGGTAGCAGTATAGAAATTGTTGATTTCCTGGTAGGAATCCGGCCGTACCGGATGTGCCATTGGCCCTGCATCCTCTTTAAATTGAAAATTTTTCAAGAGTTTGACATCATCAATTCTCTGAACACTTCTGGAATTCATATCGGAAGAAAACTCCTGGTCTCGAAAAACTGTTAATCCTTCCTTCAAACTCAGTTGGAACCAATCTCGGCAGGTCACCCGGTTTCCAGTCCAATTATGGAAATACTCGTGGGCAATGACCCCCTCAATGCCGAGATAATCCTGATCAGTGGCAGTTTCAGGGGTTGAGAGGACATACTTTGAATTAAAAATGTTTAATCCCTTGTTTTCCATTGCCCCCATATTAAAATCATCAACCGCAACAATCATAAAAGTGTCGAGATCATATTCCAAACCATATACTTCCTCATCCCAGCGCATGGCCTTTTTGAGTGAGATCATGGCATGGTCGCATTTATCTTTGTTTCTTTCTTCAACAAAAATTTTTAGCTGAATAATTCGCCCACTCTGGGTAACAAATTCATCATCAATACTGACAAGCTTTCCAGCCACCAATGCAAAAAGGTAGCACGGTTTAGGAAAAGGATCCTGCCAGACGGCAAAATGCCGATTATCTGCCAATTCACCCTTTTCAATTAAATTGCCATTGGACAGCATCACTGGACAGGCTTGCCTATCGGCTTCAATTCGGGTTGTAAATGTGGTCAGAACATCCGGCCGGTCGGGATAATAGGTTATTTTTCTAAAACCTTCGGCTTCACATTGACTACAATAATTGCCGCTCGAATGATACAGTCCTTCAAGGGAAGTATTTTGGGCAGGATAGATAACGGTTGCAATTTTCAGGGTGAAACACCCAGGAAGCTCGTTAATTTGCAGAGTTTTATCATCGACCTGATATACAGTTTTTTCGAGTTCGATACCATTGACACAGACAGACAACAGTTCCAGCTCCTCGCCCAAAAGCACCAGAGAGTTACTGGCTTTATTGTTTGATTTGGGATTCCTACGATATTTACCCTCGGCTGTTACGATAGTTTTCTCAGCAAACAACTGAAAATTTAGTTCAAGTTTTTCAACAATATAGTCAAAAACAGTATAAGAGTTTCGATAGATAGTAGCCGGTTGTTCTTTCTTCATGTGACTTTTCCTTTTTTGCTCAAATAGGCCAACGACGATAGTTGCAGGTTGACAGTCCCTGTCATTCACTTATATTTACAATCTTATCTAAAGATATAATACGTTGAATAACTTAACGATTCTTATCCATAAAACAACAGAGAAATGCATAAATGATTACAATCAATGAGAATTATCTAAAGTTGCAAGCCTCCTACCTTTTTTCTGACATTGCCAAGAGGGTAACTGCTTTTCAAAAAAGCAATCCACAAATGGACATTATCAAACTCGGCATAGGTGATGTCACCAAGGGCTTAACTCCTTCTTCCATCAAGGCATTTCATAGTGCGGTTGATGAAATGGCCGAAGATACAACCTTCAGGGGCTATGGTCCCGAGCAAGGATACGAGTTTCTGCGCCAGGCAATTGCCACTAACGACTTCCAGAGCCGTGGCGCCGATATCGCTGCTGATGAGATCTTCGTAAGCGATGGTGCAAAGTGCGATACTGGCAATATCCAGGAGCTTTTCAGCCGGGATATTACCATAGCCCTGCCTGATCCCGTTTATCCGGTGTACCTCGACACCAATGTAATGGCCGGCCGAACTGGAACATTTGAAGACGGACGGTATCAGGGCCTTGTCTACCTCGACAGCACGAAGGAAAATAATTTTGTGCCTTCATTGCCAGGCGTTGATGTCGATCTGATTTATCTCTGTTTTCCCAACAACCCCACCGGTTCCACCATCACTCGAGCTGAGTTAAAAACGTGGGTTGATTACGCCCGGGAACACAAAGCACTGATCTTATTTGATGCTGCATATGAGGCATTTATTCAGGACGATTCTCTGCCCAAGTCTATTTATGAAATCGACGGTGCAAAAGAGGTTGCCATCGAATTTCGCAGTTTTTCCAAGAGTGCCGGATTTACCGGAACACGCTGTGCTTACACCGTTGTTCCCAAAGAATGTGTAGCTTACGACGGTTCCGGTACCAAACACTTTATTCATGGATTATGGAACAGGCGCCACTGTACAAAATTCAACGGCGTCTCCTACCCTGTTCAGCGGGCAGCTGAAGCCGTTTACAGTGCAGAAGGTAAAGTCGAGTGTAAGGCACTTATTGACTATTATATGCAAAATAGTGAGGTGGTTTGCAAAACGATGGATAAACTCGGCTATGACTATGTCGGGGGTAAAAACTCCCCATACATTTGGATAGATGGTCGGATGGACTCCTGGCAGTTCTTTGATATGCTTCTCCAGAAAGCCGGTGTGGTGTGCACGCCAGGTGCTGGCTTTGGCAAATGCGGAAATGGATATATTCGAATCTCAGCATTCAACAGCCATGACAAGGTGATAGAAGCGATGGATAGACTGACAAAGGCACTCGGCGCTTAAATTTATAGCAATTCAATAAACAGGTTCGGGCTTAAGGTGTCTTTTTAAGCTCGAACCTGATTGGCACCCACAACTATTTTCCAATCATTTAGAAGACAGAACAGCCGGTTTAAAATGCACTTTTTCTTCAATTCCCTTTAATTCGACAATTTTTACAGCACCATGGTCCCGCATCCAGGCAACGACTCCTCCAACCAGCCGTTCCGGAGCAGAGGCGCCAGCTGTGATACCTATTTTCTTTTTATTTACGAGCCAGGCAGAATCAAGGTCGTGATAATCATCAATAAGGTGCGCCTCAACCCCACATTGTCGTCCTACTTCTTTTAATCTGTTAGAATTAGAACTATTTTTCGAGCCGACAACAAAAATCAAGTCGGTTTGCTCTGCCAACGTTTTAACGGCATCCTGACGATTTTGTGTCGCGAAACAGATATTGGAGGCTGGCCCCTTTATATTTGGAAATCGTGATGACAAGATTTCCAAAATACCACCGAGGTCATTTTTACTAAGGGTCGTCTGGGTGACGTAACCAACCTTTTCAATATTCTCGACAACGACCCTTCGCGCCTCATCTTCGTTGGCGACGATGTGTACCCTGCCACTGACTCTACCAGCGGTGCCTTCGACTTCAGGATGTCCATGATGGCCTATGATTAAGACATCATATCCCCAGGAATGATAATTCTCTACCATTCTGTGGACACTACTCACCAAGGGACAAGTTGCATCAACTGTGCGAAGTCCCAGTTCTTTAGCGCGCAATTCGACGTCCAGAGAAACGCCATGGGCACTAAAAATACAAACTTCACCCGGCGGAATATCGTGCAAATTTTCAACAAAGACTGCACCGGACTTTTCAAGTTCCTGTATGACATTTTTATTGTGAACTATTTCATGGAGCACATAGACAGGTTTTCCATATCTGATGAGACTAAGTTTGACGGTTTCTATTGCCCTCTCTACTCCCGCACAAAAGCCCCGTGGGGCAGCAAGATATACCTCAATATTTTCTGTCATATTGTCCAACTTTACAAGCAAAGAAAATTTCGAAAAAAGACTGACCTCGTCACAGCAAACGATAAACATCTCAGTGAGATTAAGATCAAAAATTATAATCTCTTTACCGAGAATAAAAACAAAAAAGGCCATCAACCGAAGTATTCTTCAATTGATGGCCTTTAGTCGACAACCACGTAGTTAATATCCCTTTATCTTGTCTAATAATTCCGGCAAAAATAGTGATATTTGAGGGATATAAGTGATAAAAACAAGAAAAGTAAGCAGAACCATCAGCCAGGGAACACAGGCCTTTATCGCCCAGCCCATACTTCTTCCGGTGACACCGGAGATAACAAACAGATTTAAGCCGACCGGTGGGGTCAACATACCGATTTCCATATTAACAACCATGATTATACCCAGATGGATCGGGTCGATTCCAAGCTTCAAAGCAATAGGGTACAAAATCGGTGCCATGATAAGAATGATGGCCGAAGGTTCCATAAAGTTCCCGGCGATGAGCAGGAGCACGTTCACCACAAGAAGAAACATCCAAGGGTCAAGTCCCCACTGTACGATCATCTCGGCAATATGATGCGGGATTCGCTCTGTGGTCAACACATGAGCGAAAAGCATGGCATTGGCGATGATAAAAAGGAGCATGATGGTAACTTTAGAGGCATCAAGTATGACCTTATTCACTTCTTTATCTGTAATAAGTTTAGGCAGTGTAAAAACGATTTGTTTGATATTTCGCCCAACCATTACTCCAACATTTTCCCCTTCTTTTCGCCACGGCACCATCTTGAGAGGCCCCATATCCCGATACCCCCAGACCGCCACCCCAAAGGCATACACTGCAGAAACGGCAGCAGCCTCGGTAGGACTGGCTACTCCGCCGTAAATAGCGCCTAGAACTATAACGATGAGCATAAGTCCGCCTGTGGCACTAACGCCGGAAGTAAAGATCTCATTCATGCCAGCAAATGGCTGCCGGGGAATCTTTTTGATGCGTGCAACGAAATAGATAACCACCATGAGCATGCCGCCCATCAGGAGACCAGGTATAATACCCGCCATAAACATGCGCGCTGCAGAAACTTCAGTGGCAGCAGCATAGACAAGCATAACTATGGAAGGTGGAATAAGAATACCCAGGGTTCCAGCATTTCCAATAACGCCCGCTGCAAATGATTCAGGATACCCGGCTTTTACCATGCCGACGATGACAATGGACCCAATAGCGGCAACAGTGGCAGGTGAAGAACCAGATACGGCGGCAAAAATCATACAGGCTATGACTGAAGCCATAGCAATACCACCGTGAATATGACCGACCATACTAAGGGCAAATCTGATAATACGTTTGGCCACCCCTCCTGTCGACAGAAAGCTCGACGAGAGAATAAAAAACGGAATAGCTAGCAGAGTGTAATGTTCAGAGAGTGCCGCGAACAATTTCAAGGCGATCGACGACAGGGAGTCATGGGAAAACATCAGAATGGTAGCGATACTTGAGAAGCCAAGAGCCAGAGCCACCGGCATCCCAATGAGCATACATCCAAAGAGCAGTATAAACAGAGCTGCAGTCGTCATTACTTTTCCTCCCCTTTGGTGATACTTTCGGCCAGTACCATGCTGTCCTTTGCTTCATCGGCATGTTTAAAACCAGTAGCCTTTCCAGTAATCAAAGACCAAAGGATAATCAACAAACGAACGGTAAGAAAGATAAATCCGACCAACAACATTCCATGCGCCTGCCAGGCAGGAATTGGAATGTCCTGCAGTTCGATTCCTATCATCTTCATTTTGGCAAGATAGATCCAGCTACCATATAAAATAAGCCCGCAGTAGGTCAGGGCCAGGATGGCTGCAATACTGGAAAGTATTCTTTGACCAAGCGCAGGGAAGAGTTTGACGAAGGCATCCATGCCAATGTGAGACCCAACTTTTAATCCGTATGAAGCACCAAAGAGAACCATCCACGCAGACATATGTAGCGTCAGCTCCTGAGTCCACAAAAATCCGGCGTTAAAACCAAACCGCATGACAACGTCTAGAAAAACCAGAAGGGTTGTCGTTATCAACAGGATACAGATAACAGCCTCTTCGGCACGATTAATCAGCCGCATAAACATGTTTTTCCCCTTAAGGACAAGAAGAGTGAGGCGGTCACCTTACTACAAGGCGACCGCCGGTCCGCCTACATATTGGATTGATATGCTGCGTCAATCATATCTTTACCGATTTCCTTCTCAAATTGCTGCCACACCGGTTTTACCGCCTCTACCCATTGGCTTCTTTCAGCAGGGGTGAGGATGATTATTTCGGTGCGTTTGGAATCGATTATCGCCTGACGATCTTCCAGGTCCTTTTCTCCCGCAACCTTATTACCATATGCAATGGCTTCATCGGCAATCGCTTTTAATTGTGGACGAATATCGTCGGGAAGACCCATCCAGAATTCTTTAGAAGTAACCACCATATAATCGAGCAGGCCGTGATTCGATTCGGTAATATATGGCTGAATCTCGTAATATTTTTGTGAATAAATATTTGAATAACTGTTTTCCTGTCCATCAATAGCCTTGGTTTGGAGCAGGGTGAAAACTTCAGAAAAAGGTTTTTTCAAGGGAACTGCGTTTAAAGCCTGAAACTGAGCAGCAAGAACATCTGAGCTCATAATACGGAATTTAAGACCTGCTGCATCGGCAGGAACCCTTAATGGAGTACTGCAGGACAGCTGTTTCAAACCATTATGGAGATACCCGAGTCCAATCAAACCTTTTTTATTAATTGTTTTGAGTAAGGCTTGGCCCTTTTCGCTTTGCTGGAATTTCTCTACAGCTGCCATATCCTTGAAAAGAAAGGGTAAATCGAATATCTGTAACTGTGACGTATATCGATCGAACTTAGAGAGAGCGGGTGCAGCCATCTGAACATCGCCAAGAAGCATTGCTTCGAGTACGTTGTTGTCGCCAAACAGCTGTGAATTTGGGAAAACTTCAACAACAACTTTTCCACCAAGACGTTCTGCAACCATTTCTTTAAATTTGATCGCCATCTGCCCTTTTGCTGTATTCTCAGCGACAACATGTGAAAATTTAATAACAATTGGGTCACTCGCCAACGCGACACCAGTGAACAGTGTTGCCGAGAGTGCGGCAGTTGCTACAAGGGTGGTCATCTTCCTGAACATAGTTTTTCCCTCCAATTTGAATGTTTCTATACCGACAGGGTCGGCAACATTTGCAGACAGTCAACTAAACTGTCGATATCAGCGGCACAAATGTATCCGTCGATATCTTATTTATGGAATTGCAAACATTAGACCAGAACCACCATATTTTAATATATCATTGTAATAGCAAGATATAATATAATTTTTTTATGCTTATCCAGAAAAAATGGGTGGAAATCCACCCATTTGTAATGCGGTTGCACTAAAGATTGGAATATTCGTGTATATTCATACAATTACCCGAATATTCGACAGAATTACACTTCACAGAATAGGCGGAAATCCACCCATTTCACCACTATGATTGAATAATGGCAGATGGTCTCTTGAGGTTTTTCGAGAGACCTTTCAAACCGCCGAGAGATCATGAGTCATGGCGAACCGTGGCACAAAACTACTTCAAAGATGCAAGACCGTATTGGTGATATGCTTGAGACTGTCCATTGAAAATGGTTTAGGTATGGTATTTACAAACCCATAGTCATGATAGTTAACCATAATAGGGTCAAGAATTGAACCACTCATGGCTATGACTTTGAGGCTGGAATCAATTTCATGCAATAATCGGCAGGTTTCAACGGCGGACTCACCTTTTTTGTCAGAAAGAGCCAGGATAACGATAGGTTGCGGCGAGAATGGATTGCTGGTGATTTGCGTTAATTCGCTAATCGCGCTCGCTCTATCACCCACAAGCCTGACAGAGAAACCCAGATAACTCAGCATCATTTTGCCAATTTCACCCATCTGCGAATCAGGTTCTATCAGCAAAACAAAACGATCCTTCGCCGGCAGTGCGCCTTGAAATGGATAGGCTTCTTCGGTGTCCGAGAAAGCAGGAAGATATAAAGAAACGGCGGTACCGTGACTCGGCTCTGAACTGACCACAACATATCCTCCGTGATTTCGGAGAATCGCATAGACCATGGTAAGTCCAAGGCCCATACCTTTTGATGCTCCACGTTCTTTTGTGGAAAAATACGGATCAAAAATCCTGAACAATTGATCTGAATGAATACCTTTGCCTTTATCACAGATGTCAACCCTGGCATATTTACCAGCCGGGACATATTGGCCAGACATCAATTGACCAGAAGAAA
Organism: uncultured Desulforhopalus sp.; assembly: GCA_963677465.1. Taxonomy (GTDB): domain Bacteria; phylum Desulfobacterota; class Desulfobulbia; order Desulfobulbales; family Desulfocapsaceae; genus Desulforhopalus_A. The sequence continues at coordinate 2,449,259 of OY781976.1, forward strand.
AATCGTCGACATCGATCACAACTTCAAGCAGTTGCCCTGACGATGCTTCAACTGCGTTCTGCAATACATTCACAATAGCGAGAGATATTTCTTCGCAGTCGACATGAACAAGAGTATCTGCGGAGGAAATCTTCAGTTGGCACTGGTTCTTATCTCCTTTGAAAAATTGATCAACTGTTTGACAAATGAGCTGTTCAAAGTTTGCATTTTCCCTACTGACTATGCCAAAATTTGAAAAACAGGATATTTGCCTGGTGAGATCGACTGCCACAAGTGCAGCCTTTCTTGCCTGGATTAAGAGGCTGTTGCGGTCAGCACTGCTTTGCTTATCGCCATACATTGTCACGATATCAAGATTGCCGCATATTACCGTCAGCAGATTGTTAAAATCGTGGGCAAACCCACCGGCCATGCAACTCATGGCATCCATCTTTTTAACGAGTCTTAAAGCATCATCCAGCTCTTTATTATGTTTTTCTGCTTTAAACTGTCTTGAGATATCTCGTAATATACAAAGACCATAGATAGAACTGCCTTCAACAATCGGTATCAGGGAAACCGTTACAATCCGGCCATTTAAGAAAAGAGGTGAATCTTCAAAAATATCAAATTTTGCCATGCCTAAGGCAATGAGTTGCTGTTCTGTCCACTGTCGAATATCCTTTTGAAATATCCCCCAATCTAATATTTCGGACAATAACCTCCCGACAAGTAATTCTTCCCCACAGGACAATATATTGAGGGCGGAGGAGTTTACAGCAACCACCTTACCCTGATGGCTCAGTTCAATAATTCCCTCGTCCAGATTGGTTAAAATACCAGAAAAATGACGATTTTCGAGTAATAGCTCACTTGTCACCTCGGATGGCTTTAACCCGGTTGGAATATGTGCAGCCTTTTGATTTTTGTTGTCAAGGCTTTTACTTCGTTCATTATATGCCTGTAATGCCTCACGAAGCTGTTGCCGTATCTCTTGCAGATTTCCTTTGGCGATACAGACATCGCAGTTCACTTCCCGCAGAATTCTTTCACGATCTTCAAGGATAATGGCTGAAAGAACCACAATGAAGACATGCTCGTGTTTTTTCGTGTTACGAAGAATTCTGCACAGTTGTTCGCCACTGACCATGGGCATAATGAGATCGGTAAAAACGATATCCGGACAATAATCATCTAAAATTTCAAGAGCTTCAAGCCCTGTTCCAGCGGTTTTCACCAGACAGCCTTCCTGACTCAAAATAACAGAAATGGCTCTTAGCAAGACTGGATTGTTATCTACGACAAGGGCTTTTATTGGCATTTAATCACCTCAAAATGGGGTGCTGATGATCACACACCACGAATGCGTTGCCACTCTTTTATTGTCTCGATGAGCAAGGGCATATCCACTGGCTTGGTAAATACGCGCCATGCACCAAGGTGCTCTGCTACAGCCAAATAGGAATCCGGACCTATTTTTCCACCACCGGAGATGGCAATTATACCAATTTCAGGAAAATCATCTCTAAACTGGGTAATTGTCTCAATCCCCTCCTGGACAGGCATAATGAGGTCACAGATAAGTAAATCGACAGGATTGGCCAACTGTACTTCCACCCCTTTTCTTCCATTTTCTGCCTCAGATACCTCGAAGCCTTCCCTTTCCAGCCACATCCGGAAAAGATCACGGACCCTATCATCGTCGTCAATAACAAGAATTTTCATCGTCGTATCCATCGCTGTCGTCGGGGAAATTTATTGATTTTCATTTAAAAACGACCTCTTTAAAAAATTGTACCGTTTTCCGTCGTCTTTCAGCCATTTTTAGCTGTTCAGGGATAAGGTCCGTCTGATTAATTTTCAGTACAGACATTTTGTATTCTATATGACTTGCAAAGCGATTGTCGACATACCACGCATACATAAGTCCCATCAACAAGCCAGGTGGAGTAAAACCCTCACCATTATTGATGAGCCTGGTATAATGATATTCATGATTGGTCGGACACATGCGGGCAAGGGCCAAAAAGGTACACAACTGCTCTTGGCTAAAGAAACAGATTCTTTCTTTAGCCTCTCTCAAAAAAAGATGATATACCCTGCCGAGATTAATCTGGTCGATTTCTACATTTGCCATGACTTTTCTCTCTGCATAATCGCCTAGCAAAGATTCCCCCAGGGCGATCATCAAAGCAACTTCGAGCTTGTGCCTGTTTGAAATCTGATCACCCCTTATTTTAATACATGTATCCACCGGATCATAAAATGAAAAGACATTGTCCCACTGTTGATCCCGGTTCCAATGTTCCGGGCTCACACAGTGCAGGCCCGAAAAAAAATCAAGATGCTTGAGTGGGATGTTAGACTGACCAAGAAGAATATCACCAAGAACCGACTTCAATTCCTCCTCGTTGACAGTATTCTTTTCCCCAATAAAGGTTATCTCAAGATTCTGTAATCTTGCCATAATGCCGATATATCTTTGAAAAGGCTGGAGATGAGTGCCCCCCGGAGGCTTATACGACGTCGACACAGCTGCTGATTGATATCCAGCTGATTCTTCCGGATTAGAAAAGCAGCTTCGTCCATTATATAATCCTTTAATGGCCAAAGCGAGCGTGTCAGGGTCATGCTGAATGACCCCCCTCTCAGCGAGGGCATCCAACGAATACACACCACATTCCACTGGGATGTAGCCCTGCTCAAGCAGCTGTTGCCTATCGAGAAAAATTGGTACTTTTCCCTCCACCGCATATCGTTGTATGACCGATGCGGGAATATCATTTAAAGAAATACACAGCACCTCATTAAAAAGCCCTTTTGTTCCGCCAGGAATATTCTTTTCATACGCCCGGATCATGTCGGACACATGAAACTGCCTTTCCGGATCAGCTATGGAAAGATCCGTTTCTCCGGCCTGCACCCAAAGGTTTGAGACAAGAAGTTTCAATGCCTTTTTATTTCGCCTGACAGCATCGGCCAGCCCAGGCACCTTGAACACGGGAATAATAGAAGAATACAGGCTACCTGGAGCCAGGATCAAGATATCCGCCTGACGGATATCCTCAAGAACTTCATCATAAATCCGCACAGTATCACAATAATCCACCTGGACACTTTCTACGGGAACCCCCCTTCTGGCCTCACTCAATTTATGTTCTCCGGTACTTTCCACCCCATTGGTGTACAGTACCCGAAGTTGGGCAGGAGTCGACGTGCAAGGAAGAACGGCCCTTTCACCAGCACCAATGGCCAGTGCCACGGCATTCATACCGTTAAAAATTGCCTTATGTAAAAGTTTTTGATTGCAGGCTAAATCAGTATTCGTAAGTCCCTGGTCAATCTCTCGATAAATAGCAGCAGTAAGGAGAAGATTGCCGAGACAATGAGAACGTTGCAGGGTGGCGGCCAGCCTCTGGTCTCTAAACAGTGAGTCAATAAGAGTTTTTAGAAATTGTGCGAATGCTTGGGGGAGTTGTTGGAGCTTTGTTTCAATGCCCTGGAAGTCAGGACGATTTCTTTCAAGAGGTCCCGAAAACCGCCAATTAAACAAGGTGGCTAAAATGGAAGCAACTTCTTTTGCTTGTGTCGGATTGATGCTGTATTTTTTCTGTAAATTTACCAGTTGAATTGAAGATAACAAGACATGACGCATGTCACCTACGGCAACTATTGGCAAATCTTTCAGCAACTCTCCCGTTGACCCACCATTGTCGGTGATGCATACTATGGAACGTGTCTGTGGAAAAACTTCTTTAAGGCCAATAAAGGGTTTTTGAATCCAACTGTTCAGTCGAGAGTCGCCGCCGATAATATTCGACAAGCCTGTTCCCCCGCCAAAAACGACGACTTTAACATCTTCAACACTCGTCAACAACAGTTCCTGCCGAAACGCTTGCAGTTGGCTTTTAGAATCAGAGTATGCCCCGGCAGGTACCCCCCGCAGGACAAGATCTAAAATCTTTTCGCGTAAGTCGTGCTGGGGCAGCAGGTCAAGGGGTGAAAGTTGAACGTCTAGGATACGCTGAAGTTTTTCTGATATCAAACCAAACCTCGCAAAAAAAAGGATCTAACTGTTGAACCAATATTGTCCTCTATTTACAGCGAACAGTCAAAGCATTACGCTCCATTGAGCAGATATTTTTCTACACGGAGGACATCTTCGGGGGTATCAACTTCTATTGAGTCGTGCTGGGTTACTGTGACCTTGATTTTGTATCCATACTCCAAAGCTCGCAGTTGTTCAAGCTTTTCAAATCGTTCCCATTCGCCTTCAGGTAAGGCCACGAAAGAGAGCAGAAAACTTTTCCTGTAGGCGTAAAAGCCCAGATGTTTATAGTAGGTCGGTTTATGTATTTCGTCTGGATTGCGCTGAAATGGAATGGGCAATCGTGAAAAATAGAGGGCGTAATTATCTCTGTTAAAAACGGTCTTAACGTGATTCGGATCGTTTATTTCCTCTGGCCTGATAATCTTATAGATAAGGGTCGACATGGGCAGAGTCAGGTCATCAAGCAGGGGTTGCGCGACCTGCTCCACGACCTCGGCAGGGAAAAGCGGCTGGTCACCCTGAATGTTTACCACTATATCATGTTCGGCAATTTTAAGAATTCCAGCGGCCTCGGCAAGCCTGTCGGAACCTGAGACATGGTCCTTGCCGGTCATTACGAATTCTCCACCAAAATCCTCGACACAACGGGCTATGCGCTCATCATCTGTTGCGACAACAACGCGGGAGAGCATTTCCACTGCACGAGCTCGCTCTACCACGTGCTGAATCATCGGCTTACCGGCAATTTCAGCAAGTGGCTTACCCCTGAAGCGGTTTGACTCGTAACGGGCAGGTACGATAGCTATAACTTTAGGTTTTTCGTTTGGCATGGTATGTTGTTGATTTTTAAAATTGATAAAAATAGTAAAAAGTCCTCATTCGAGATGGCTAAGTAAAAAACTCATGCTACCACTACAATCAATATCTGTTTCATCTACAATATATTCATCGTCAATTCTAGAAAAAGTAGTTGAATTGGCTACAAAACTTAATCTCCCCTTCGCTGCTTCACTTGAACATCGGTCAACTGAATTTGTTCTTGCATACACTCCGGAAGGATTACAATTCCTCAACATCCCTCTTGGGTCGCAGAAAGCGCAATGTCTCCTCTTCGTTGATTTTGTTCACGGCAAAAACGGATTCAGGCTGGCCCAGAATTGTACAATTAAACAGGCCATCGCCCGCGCAGTTGGAATTAAACCAGGGTTCAGGCCGACTGTTCTGGATGGAACTGCCGGACTCGGTTCTGATTCCTTTGTGCTGGCAAGTCTTAATTGCGACGTAACCATGTGCGAACGATCGCCGATTATCGGTGTACTTTTGGAAGACGGTCTGGCCCGAGCCGCAATGGATAAAAAAACCGTTGATATTGTCAACAAGCTCAAGCTAGAGCTCTCCGACACCATGGACTATCTGCAAAAAACTACTGAAACATTTCATACAATTTACCTGGATCCGATGTACCCGCATCGCAATCAATCGGCGCTCAACAAGCAGGCACTACGAGTAATTCGCTCCCTCGTCGGTGGCGACCCTGATGGTTCGGCAATTCTCGAAATCGCTCTTAAAAAAGCCAATAACCGGGTTGTTGTGAAAAGGCCCCGCCAGGCACCTCAACTCTCGGATATTAAACCATCCCATGTTATCGAAATGAAAAATAGTCGCTTTGATATATATTTAACGTTTAATTCTTGATATCAGGGAGTTACTTATGATATTGCTCGCCAGCTTTTATGGTGTATGCCCGGTACAGTTGTTCAACGAGCAATAGACGCGCCATATCATGGGTAAAGGTCATCTTTGACAGCGACACCAGCAGATCTGCCGCCCCCAGAACTTCTGCTGCGTGACCATCGGGTCCACCTATGAGATAGCAAATTTGCTTTATCCCCTGCATTTCCCATTGATCAATTTTCTGTGATAAAGTTTCAGAGGTAAATTGTTTTCCCTTTGAATCAAGCACCACGATCATAGTTCCTGCGGGAACCGCCTGAAGTAAGAGTTTTCCTTGCTCTTCAGCGGACAACATTTTTCCCCGACCTCTCCCTTTTTCTTTGAGAATGGTGATGGTAAAAGAGGTGTAATGTTGAAGACGGGCTGCATATTCAGCAACCCCATCTTCAATAAACTTATCCTTTATTTTGCCAAGAAAGAGCAACTGATGTTTCATTGCCCGGGCGCCCCAGCTATCAGCATTTAATTGCCGCCTTTGCCATCAGTTTTTTGAGAATTTCACAAAAGTCCTCATAACTAATATCTTTATTGATGCCAGGGCATGAATCGGAAATCACATGAAAATTGTTTTCATCAGAGAGAATGGAAGGATGAAGTGGCCATTGCCCGCATCGCCATGGTCTTCCTGTATGGACAGTACAGCCATCTTTATAAAAGATACAGTGACCATCAACCGTCTTCATCTGTACTGTCTTTCCGGTCAAGCGCCAATACCTTTGTTGAACTTCTTCTTTCGGCATGTTGAGGGCGTCAACCATTCGCTTTTGATCTTTCTCATCCAATGAAACCGTTGTTTCACCGTGACAACAAAAACCGCATCGCTTGCAGGAAAATATCTGGGAAACTAAAGTCATTACCTACCTTTTATCAATTTTTTCATTTTTTATTAAAGACAAAACATCTTCTGCCGAATGAATCACCAAACCAGAACCTTACCAACCTGTAAAATTCCGGCCGCAAAACAGGAGGACCGATAAAGAATCAGAGAATCGGAGGATCGAAAACGATAGAGTTTGATCAGGCGTAGCCGATAACATCCTCAAAGGTAGCTATATCAATACCATATTGCATGGCGGCAGCTTTCCATTTGAGCTCGTCAGGCATATTGAAAATGATGTCATCATTTGCAGGCAAGGTCAACCAGCCGTTTTCCACCAATTCTTTTTCGAGCTGGCCTGGTCCCCACCCAGTATATCCCAATATAAAGAGATAAGTAGAAGGCCCCTCTCCTTTGGCAATATCTTCGAGGACCTTTGTTTCCCGGGTCAGAGAAACCGTTTCGCTGATGTCTAGTTTATGTTCAACATCATAATCAGAGAGATAGAGAATAAATGCCGAATCAAGCTCTACCGGACCACCAATATAAACTGGACCCAATTCTTTATCCGGTACCGAGAGATTAGCCCCTTGCAAAATTTCCGCCAGAGAAAAGATGTGATTAGGTCGATTGACAGAGACCCCCATCGCCCCTTCGGCATTATGGGCACAGATATAAATGACGTGCTCCTCAAAACGAGGATCAGGCATTTGCGGGGTGGACACTAGAAAACTTCCAGTCAGGGAGTTACTTTCAGAGGATGATTGTCCGTTCATAGCGAGTGGGTTCTGGATTAAACTGGATGTTTGGCAAAAAGGGTAAAAAGATATTTCCTCTTTTTTACACCGACTTTTTACCTGATTCTAGCACTTGATTTGACTAATTAGATACTATCAAAATGTGCTTGGTTGAGTCAATAGTCTAGCACAAAAAGGAATAATTGTCGTTGCTTTAAATCTAACCAAAAAGGAGATTGCTCATGACAAATTACTGTTTATACCATAGTATTTACATTGCACTATGGTGAACCTGGTAACAGGAAAGAAAAGATGTTTTTTTTGCCGACTAAACTCAGTCCTGACTTACTTTTCTATTTCCGGGTTTAGATTTCTTTTTATACATTTTAAAACAGGTGACGCACATGGCCAAAACGACTATCCATCCTCCAGGAGACAAGATACAGAAAGCAATTAAGGAATTTTCTGAATTATTAGACGAAAAGCCAGAAATTGAGCGCTGGAAATTACTTGAAAACGTTGTTAAAAAATTCGATTTATCCCCGAAGGACTGTGACTTTTTGGAACGACATTTCAAAAAAGAGTAGCAAGCAGCCAGTGTGAGGCTACAATCAGACGGTTACTGCACGTTACAGGCCATCGAGCAGTTCGTAGTAAAAAGCCAGCGTCTGCTCGCACATGGCCTGTGCGGTAAAGTTCTTTGTCACACGGATCTTACCGTTTTCTCCGTATTGCTTGAGTTGCTCACTCTCCATTGCCAAGGCCTCATCTATTGCCACGGCCATTTCCAGCGGATCGCCCGGCTTTACCAACCAGCCAGTTTCGCCGGGGATCACCGTTTCAAGACTGCCCCCGTGGGCGGTGGCAATGACAGGCTTTCCCATTGCCATTGCCTCAACGGCTGTTCGTCCGAAGGATTCCGGCTCACTTGAAGATGTTGACAGCACAATGTCGGCAAGTAAAAAAGCGGCTGGCATATCGGTACAATGGCCAACAAGACTGACCTTGCCGGCAAGATTATTTTTTTCTATAAAACATTTCAGTTCTTCGGCGTAGCCAGGATTATCGGCAGTGTCGCCAACAATCACCGCCTGATAGTTTTTATTTTTCAGTAGAAGCAGGCTCTGCAAAAAAACATCAAGTCCCTTCAATCGGGTAAGTCTGCCGGGCACCATTAAGACGGACTTGTCTTCCTCTAATCCCCAAGCTTGGAAGAGATTTTTCACACGACTTACTGCCACCTTGGTTTGATCAAAAGCTTCTATATCAACCCCTCGGAAAATCAAACGAACCTTTTCTGTGCGATTATAATTTGCCGCAATATGGTCCTGAATACTTTTTGAAACGGCAATAACCCCGGCACCTTGTGCCATAATTGCACTATACCCATTGACAGAGTAAAAACCATGGAAGGTGGTGACAACAAGCGGACGAGATTTTTTAGGGAGTAGTTTTACCGCCGCATATCCGACCCATGCAGGCATCCTTGAGCGCAGGTGCAGGACATCCACCCGCTTTTTTTTCATCTCTTGACGTAATGGCCAGATACAGAAAAGAGCCAGAGGACTTTTGGAACCAATTTTTTTTAAGACGTGATAGCTGCCATCCTCTTCTAATTGTTTTACCAGCCTGCCCCCGCCAGAAACCACAATTGATTTATGGCCATTCTGTACAAGATGACGGCCAAGTTCCAGAGTGCCTCGTTCCACACCTCCACTATTTAAGTCGGGAAGCAACTGCATAACAGTCAGAACTTTGTGTTTCGATTCTGTCTGTTTTTTTGTGTCTGTTGCTAAATTAAGATCCACTCTCTTTTTCCATGTGCTTAGTGCGGTGATTGCAGACCCTCCAGAAGAAGATTCTGGTCAGGCGCTTTCTCTTTTTGGTAGTAAATAAAAGCCTATTTTTCAGGCCACCATTCTTGTAAAATTCGATCGGCACATCTTTGTGCCTCTTTAAGTTCTATGTTCTCACCATAAATCATTTCTCCCTGCTCCCAGGAGGTAAAGGAGGTTACCAATCTTCGCTCAAGTAATAAAGTTTCGTTTCTCTTGAATTTGCTGTTTTCTTTGAGCCATTGCATAGGCAGAATTCCAACGCTACAGCCTGCCGATATGGCTTCATAGACCATAGAAATCGAATCAGAAGTAACCCACACCACCTGATTTTTATCATACTGTTCCTCTACCCAGCCAGGAGGAGTATCCCGGTAATCAAAAAAATGTATATTTTCATACTTCTCCAGGAGTTGTTTGACCATTAACACCGTATCTTTAGGGGTTCTGGGTGAAGAAGAAATAGTCCAGAATAGCTTATCTTCCCTTTTGACTATTTTTTCAACCATTTGTACCACCTGTCGATCATCCCAGTGATGACTTTTACTATCCACGCCTCCAAGTAGAATCAGACCGCACTCTTTACAATGTTGTTTTTTGTTCTGACAACAATTAGGGGATCCGACAATGCGCATTATGTTTTTTCTCGCACTGGCATGGTCATGTTCCGGGACAAAACAAAGATCAAAACGTTTTTGTAAATGGACAGCGGGTGTCATGCAGGTAATCGCCGGAATTGCATACTTTTTTTTGTAAAGTAACATTGGCAGATGGGTACGACTGCCGGTGCCGATCAACAGATCAGCTTTGCTGACCTCCGGGTGAGATAAACCGGCTTTGCATGATGGGAGATAAAGGCGACATGTCTGAATCAACTCGTCAAAAAAGCGAAATTTTTCAACCTTAATCCGGATAACCTGAACAGGAACCCTCCTTTGCAAGGCCTGGATGATACCCATCGTCTGTTTTTCATGGCCGGGCCTGCCATCAACCAGAGCAATCACACTTAATGTTGATGGATGTCCTGTGCTCATAGATCAATGATGGTGTAAAGTAGAGATTGACAAGAAAACTATTATCGACTTATCGATTTGGAGTGGGGGGAGGACCTGGTGGCGGTCTGCGGGCTCCACCAGCCAGTTTAACAATGATCTGGTTGGATTTCTGCAGGCGTTTTGTCATGGTTTGGAAAAGATACCTGGTAACATCTGGATATTTTTCAATTATTTCTTCAAGCTTACCACCAGGAAACCTTTTTATCGTCGATCGTCCCTGGGATATAATAGATGCCGTTCGCTGCTCTCCGGTAATCGATGCCATTTCACCAAAATATTCGCCTGGTTCGGTAAGCTCGGCAATTTTTTTGCCACCTTTAACAACAGTGAGCGCCCCCCTAATGAGTTTGAAAAAGTCAATATCCTTATTCCCTTCCCGGATAATGACATCCCCATCCTCATACATTTCCTCATCTGGATTAACCATATAGGCGGGAAGGCTTTCCTTATGAGCAACCGTTCGCCGTAAGGCTTCTTCGATACTGGTAATCCCCTTCCTGACTTTTTGCAGTGCCGCTTCACGTAAGGGTGTCATCCCTTCCTGAACAGCTATTTTCCGCAATTGATCTTCCGGGACCTCGGCACTGATAGCTTTGGCTACCTCGTCGGTAATTTCCATCAGTTCGAAAAAACCAACCCTGCCTTTATAGCCTAAATTATTACATTCCTGACAACCGTTCGGGCCGTAAATTTCAAGATCGTCAATCTCTTCTTCCTTAAAGCCAACACTGATCAATTCTTTGGCCTCATATTTGACAATCTTCTTACACTTTTGACAGAGCTTTCGTCCCAAACGCTGTGATAGGACCATGGTTACAGAAGAGGCCAGCATATACGGTGGAATACCAATATCCACCAAACGGCCGATGGTTGCGGGACTATCATTGGTATGGAGTGTGGAAAAAACGAGATGGCCTGTCATGGCTGCCTTAATTGCGATTTCCGCCGTCTCAATATCTCGAATCTCACCAACCATAATTATGTCAGGATCCTGTCTGAGAAACGCCTTCAATGCTGCGGCAAAAGTCATTCCCACTTCCTGATGGACGTTGACCTGGTTGATACCTTTAAAGTTGAACTCCACCGGATCTTCAGCGGTGAGGATTTTTATATCCTCACTGTTCATTGAGTTGAGTGCTGAGTACAGGGTTACTGTCTTGCCGGAACCGGTCGGCCCGGTAACAAGGAGTAACCCTTGCGGATTACTCAGGCATCTTTTCAGAATCTCAAAAGTCTCAACTTCAAAACCAAGTTTCGTGAGGTCAACATTCAGGGAAGCTTTGTCGAGAATACGTAAAACAACAGATTCGCCATACAAAGTGGGCAATGACGAGACTCGAAAATCCACGGATCTGTTTTTTCCGACGCGCATCTTGATGCGCCCATCCTGAGGAATTCTTCTCTCGGTAATATCAAGGCCGGCGAGGATCTTCATCCTGGCAACCAAGGCATTTTTGATTGTCAGGGGAAGATTCATCGTCTTAAAAAGAGCTCCATCTTTACGATATCTTACCTGCATGGATTTTTCATAGGGTTCAACATGTATATCTGACACCCCGTCCTGCACAGCCTTAATCAAGACACCGTTTACCAGTTTAATAATAGGTGCATCTGAAGCAGCAAACTGTTCACCGACATCGTCCTCACCCTCTCCTTCAAGTTCAAAATCGTCAGCTGCTTCAGCAACTATCGAACCAAAGTCATCGATCGAGGTAACATCGAGATCCTCGTCAACGGTCTCAGCTTCACCGATAAGAGCTTTTACTTCATCATCATCAATGCCATAATATTTCTGATATGCTTCAACGACATCTCTTTCTGTGGAAACACAGATAGACAATTCCATGTTGACCAGATTCTGAAGTTCCTCCACCGCAGATGCGTCGGAGGGCTCTGTCATGGTAATCTGTAAGGTATTGCCAGCCATTCGCAAAGGAAAGGCCATAAATTCCTTTGCTTGCTCATATGATAATAAAGAAAGGACATCCTTTGAGGGTGGTTCATTTTTGATGGTAACTGCGGGGTAATTGTACTGGCGACTGAGAAACGTGAGAACGGTGTTTTCGTCAATATACTCCAATTGACTTAAAATTGAACTAAGCCGTCCTCCATTTTTCTGTAGTATTTTCTTGGCGGTTTCCAGCTGACTGGGAGTTATATACCCCGCTTTACTCAGCAGTTCGCCAATCTTGATTTTCCCAGCACCAGACTGATCTTTAACTGTTTTCTTCATTGAAGATCTGCGCTGCGAACCAATGCTTTGTTTTGCCATAACCAGTAGCCACTAAAAATGTAAAATTAGAAAAAGATGCAACCGAAAATATGCGACACAATAAGATATTATCAAAATTTTCTGTAAATAAACAAGACAAACGATTTATTTAAAAGAAATTCCTGAAATAAGGAGGACTCATACAAAAAAATATCTTCTTACCTGATGCATCGCAGAAGTAAGAAGATATTTTAATCAATCTTATTTAGATGTACTATTGAGCACGAAGCTGAGGTACAGCTATAAGCTCAACGACTCACTGTTTAAATCACCCTTGCCAAAAAGGTGACATTTTCCTCAAGGACTCGATGATGGCCGGCATTTTTTCCACCACGAAATCGACCTCATCTTCGGTATTATACACACTGAGGGAAAACCGAATTGAACCATGTGCCGCGGTAAACGGAACCCCCATCGCCCGAAGGACATGGGATGGCTCAAGAGACCCTGAAGTACAGGCAGAACCAGACGAGGCACAGATCTTGTGTTGATTCATATGCAGAAGAATAGCTTCGCCTTCAACAAATTCAAAACTAATATTTGAGGTGTTCGGCAAACGGCTGGTTTTGTGTCCATTCAACATGGATTTGGGAACTTTTGCGAGCAAACCTTCCTCGAGCTTATCGCGAAGTTTTCTTACCCGGCCATTTTCTTCAGCCATTTTTTCGGATGCAAGCTCACATGCACGACCAAGAGCAACTATCGAGGCGACATTTTCCGTACCTCCCCGTCGACCACTTTCCTGATGACCTCCGGTCATGAAGGGAATAAAAAAGGTTCCCCGCTTGATGTACAAAACCCCAACTCCTTTTGGTGCATGGAGTTTGTGGCCGGAAAGTGACAGAAAGTCAATATCTGTCTTTTTGAGGTCTATATCTATCTTGCCTACCGCCTGCACTGCATCCGTGTGGAAGAGAATACCTCTTTGCCGAGCCATTCTGGCCATTTCTTCCACCGGGAAAATAACCCCGGTCTCGTTATTTGCCCACATGACGCTCACAATAGCGGTGTCCTCAGAAAGGGCAGCCTCGTATTCGGCCATGTCCAGCATCCCCTCCGAATCAACCTTTAGGCGGGTTACCTTGTACTTATGGCCGGTAATCGTCTCCAGGTTATCACAAAGGCTCTTTACCGCCGGATGCTCGACTCTGGTGGTGATTATATGTCTCTTTTCAGGATAGGCCCGCAAAGCCGAAAGAATTGCGGTGGAATCGCTTTCTGTTCCGCAACTGGTAAAGGTGATTTCTGTGGCTTCAGCACCCAGTAAGGCAGCGACTTTTTGCCGTGCTATACTAAGAGCTTCTCCCACCTTGCCGGCGAAGGTATACATACTTGAAGGATTACCATATAAATCCGTCAAGTAGGGCATCATCGCCTCAACCACTTCCGGGGCGATTTGGGAAGTGGCGTTATTATCCATATAGACGACTTTTTCGTTTGTAGTGGACATCAGCTTTCTTCCTCCACTATAAGGCTTTCCAGCACAAGCTCCCGCAATTTCTTTTCGACATACTCTTTAATAGTTGTCTGAGATTTCTGGCAGCTTTTACACGCGCCACGCAGGGAAACGATCACAAAATCACCGTCGACATCGATAAGCTCAATATCTCCGCCATCCTTTCTTAGGCCTGGTCGAATTTCGAGTTCAAGAACCTCTTCAATTTTCTTGATTTTTTGCAGCGAGGTCATTCTTTTGGGTTTTATTTTTAAAGCCGGTGCGTCAGTTTTGCTGTTCACGGTGTTTTGCAGGATTTCCCGCAGTTTATCCTCACATTTACCACATCCTCCGCCAGCTTTGGTGAAATTGGTAATCTCTTCCACGGAGCGCAGGCTTGATTCCTTAATTGCCCTGATGATCTCTAAATCGGTAACACCAAAACACTCGCAAACGACTTCCCCTTCAGCCATAGGTAAGATTTGGCCACGGTAGTCGGCAATCGCCGCCTCCAGCGCCTCCCGACCCATAACTGAACAATGCATTTTTTCCTTTGGCAGCCCACCAAGTGCATCGGCAATATCTTTGTTGGTAATTTTGGCCGCCTCATCCACCGACATTCCCACAACCATCTCGGTAAGAACGGACGAGGAAGCTATAGCACTGGCACAACCAAATGTTTTAAATTTAGCCTCGGTGATGATGTCATCACTATTAATTTTAAGGGTAAGTTTAAGTGCATCGCCACAGGCAAGTGACCCCACGTCGCCGGTACCGCTTGGCTTATCGACTTCACCAACATTCTGAGGATTCAGAAAATGCTGCTGCACTTTGTCAGTATATTCCCACATACACAACTCCTGAGTTTTAAGATGATAATAATTATGTTTTGTGACAAGCTGACAATAATACCTATACCACAAAATGCAACCAGCTTACCTGCGCGCCTGTCAGTTTAGTTTTGTGCAATAAAACAATAGCCTATCCAGTGTTACAAGATTCCAATCTCGGTCAGCATGGCTTTTGCTGCTGCAACAAGCTCCGCAGTACCGGTGGGCGTTCTGGATTCGACATAAAATCGGACTTTCGGCTCTGTGCCGGATGGTCGTATCATCAACCATGAACCATCTTCAAACACCATTTTCCGACCATCTATGGTGATCACTTCTTTGATACACCTGGGTGTACCACCAATTTCAACAGAGCTCCCCGCAGCGTATTTGTCAAGACCAGCAAGCAAGGTCAATAATTCTTCACCTTTAATACTTACCTCGACTCCATCACGATCAGGGTAATAGGCCCCAAATTGATCTTCAATCTTTCGCAGATAATCGCCGAGATTAATCTTGGTAGTGAGCACCATATCAAGGGCAAGCAAAAGTCCGATATAGGCATCTTTTTCAGGTGTATGACCTATTATAGATATGCCATCTGACTCCTCAAAATAGACGAGAGCTCTTCCTATTACCGATTTAAAGTTTTTAAAGCCGACACTTGGTTCAAAGAGTTCTTCATGAAAATGTTCTGCGAGACTATTTGCCAGATTTGAAGTGGCCACCGTTTTGGCAACCATCCCCTGCTTTTTTTTATATTCGTGCAGGAAATGATAGGCCATGGCGCCAAACTGGTTCATACTAATTTCAGTTGTCCCATCAGTGAAACGAATTCTGTCACCATCGGGATCAATAATAGCACCCAGTTTGAGCGATTCTGCTCTGTCCTTTACTACACGTACGACTTCGCGCATATTAGCAGTTGATGGTTCTGGAGCAATCCCACCAAAGGTCACATCGGCATTATCCCGCAACAGAATCAGCCGAGGACTTGAGCAATCATTGAAAAATTCACGAATGTGCAGGCGACTTGCGCCATGCACGCTGTCAACTGCAACAACAATGTCATCGCAGTTCAAGAATGCTGCAACTGTTGCATCAAGATCAAGCCCATGGGCCGGGTGATTCTTTTTAACAAGATCCTTCCAGCAGCCAAACGAGTGAAACGAACTCACCTTGCCGAGGGCTTTGATATCGCCAGCGCTATGGCATGGAATTGTAGTATGTGCAAATTTGCCATCACTAAGTTCTCTGGAATTTGAGGTGATCCTTTCTGTAATCTCAGAAGCTGCTGGCCCTCCATCCGCGGCGTTGAACTTATAGCCGCCATAATCCAAAGGATTATGAGAAGGCGTAAGATTTATCGAAAAAGCAGCATGAAATTCAAGTACCGCCGCCGAAAGCACGCCGGTGGTTGACTCTCCTGCATAGTGAACTGTAATACCGGCTTTGGTCAGAACATCTGCAACCTGGCAGGCTAAAAGTTCACCGGCAAATCTGTTATCAAAGCCAAGAACACAACCCCGCTCCTGCGCTTCTTTAAAATTTGCAACCCCGAGCAAAGAGCCTAGTTCAGGTTCGCTGTCCACTGCTTGATACATTTGGACAATTGCTGTGGTGACCAGTGCAACAGAATGGCAAAAAATATCTTTACCGAGTTTCCCCCTCCAGCCAGAAGTGCCAAAGGCTATGATTTGCGTTGGCTTGCCGCTGTTTTCCTGAATTTCCTGCAGGACCAGCTGGTATGCCTCGTCAATGGCCTGCTGCCAGACTTCACCTTCAGCCTTTTTCCTGGCAAGAAGCTCTTTTATCAAACCAAAATAATCACTACGAGCGTGATCACCTTTCACAGTAAAACGATCAAACAGCGGGTGAGACTCTTCAGTAATAGACATATTCTTCCTCATTTTTAGACTCGTGACCGAGGCAACGGATGCACAGGGTAAATACCTAAAATGTCATGGTAAAAGTGACGGAATTCTTAGTCAATCTTTTTTGCTTTATCGATAAGCATTATCGGAATATCATCTCTGATTTCATATAAGAGCATGCATTTTTCACAAACTAGTCCATCTGTATCTTTGAGCTTCACAGGCCCTTTACATTGAGGACAGGCTAAAATTTCCAATAGATCTTTATGTATCATTTTTTTCTCTCGTTTTTTTATAGTACTGGCTTGAACCGAAACTCATACCACGCATTAAGATTCTCTCTCATATTTCTATGATTGAATAAATGTATTGAATTTGATATTTACCTGATACCGATTATGATTGCATACAAATATTTACTCATCCTTCCAGACAAATCTAACTACTCAGGATAATTATGGTACAGCAAATTGGTTTTATTGGTGGCGGACAGATGGCAGAGGCGTTAATCCGAGGAATTATTGCTTCTGGAGTATACCGGAACAATGATATTCTCGTCGCTGAACCAAATGAGTTTCGACGAGACCATCTGGCACACACCTACTCAGTCAAAACCTACAACAGTAATGTGCCCATCTTTGAGAACTGCAAAATCGTCATTCTTGCCGTCAAACCGCAGACCATGAAGTCTCTCCTTGAAGATTGTAGAGAACGGGTTCAGTCACAACATATTATGATAACCATTGCCGCCGGTCTGCCAATTTCTTTTTATATGCAAAGCATTGGCAAAAGTGATACAAAAATAATCCGAGTTATGCCCAATACCCCGGCATTGGTTCTGGAAGGAGCATCCGCCCTGAGCAGGAACGATAATGTCAGCGACGATGAATTGCGGGAAGCGGAAGAGATTTTTCTCGCCGTCGGTGAAGTCGTTATCCTGGATGAGGTGCACCTTGATGCCGTCACCGGATTGAGCGGTTCTGGACCGGCGTATGTTTTTTCGTTCGTAGAAGCACTCATCGACGCGGGGGTTAAATCAGGACTCACCCGGGTTGTTTCTGAAAAGCTCGCTCTTCAAACGATATCAGGGTCAATCAAACTTCTCAGGGAAAGCGGTGAACATCCAGCGGCACTGAGAGGCAAAGTTACTTCGCCTGGCGGGACAGCCATTACTGCCCTCCATGTCCTTGAAAAGGTAGGATTTCACGGTATTATCATGGACATTGTCGAGTCTGCCGTTATCCGCTCAAAACAATTGGGCGAAACTAAATGACCTACAATTCCTCCCCTTTCCGAACAGAGCTAAACCTTACGGTTCGGAACGCAGGCATCATCACTAAAAAGGATGATGCCCGGTCGGATAAATATGCGGCAACATTGACGAGTTGGTTGCAACAAAGAGATATCACCGTTTTCTTAAACGAAATCAACTCTGATCTTGATATGATCATCGTTCTCGGTGGCGATGGTACCCTGCTACATATTGCCGAAAAAGCCGCCCGTCACGCAATACCAGTGCTTGGCATTAATCTCGGCAACCTTGGTTTCTTGACTGAACTGACCGAAGCTGAAACATTTCATGCCCTTGAACATATCCTTGTCGGTAAATTAACCATTGAAAACCGGCTCATGCTCAAAACCCGACTCTTATCAAATGGCCAAGCGACCGACTACCGCTACGCACTCAATGATGTGGTCATAACTAAAAATGTTCTGGACCGACTCCTCCGGCTCTCCACCAAGGCCGACGACGAATACATAACAACCTATAAAGCGGACGGTCTGGTGTTTTCATCCCCCACCGGGTCAACCGCCTATAATCTGTCTGCCGGTGGACCTCTCGTCTACCCAGGCCTTGCCACCATCACGGTGACCCCCATCTGCCCATTTATGCTGAGCAGCAGGCCCATAATCCTTCCTGCAGACAAGTTGATCACCACCCGGTTTGATGCCGGGAATCGTACAGAACGCGCACAAGTAATTATCGATGGCCAGCCCTTTTGGCAAATGAAGGATTCCGATGAACTGGAAATCGAAACCGCAGAGCAATGTCTTCAGCTCATAGTCTCTTCCACCCGTGATTACTTCACCATCCTCCGGAATAAACTCCACTGGGGTGTTTCCGGCGAAAAATGAGCTGGCTCCCAGCCGAGATAAGTCAAGTCATTTTTTCTTTTTTATCTGATATTTCTTCATCTTGTACTGGAGAAGACTCTTGGTTATGCCGAGATTTTCCGCCGCTCTGGCCTGGACAAAATCAGTATCCAAAAGAGCCTGGGTAAGCATTTTTTTCTCGATGGCATAGAGGACATCATTGAGCCCGGCATCTTCAGGGATTATCTGCCGCAAATCAACATCCTGCCCCCAAACAGGCCGGGCCTCACTGTAAAGTGTATCCGGCTGCACATCTTCGCTTTCAATAGTGTCACCCGAGCAGAGAATCGCCGCCCTTTCTATGGTGTTTTCAAGCTCTCGGATATTTCCTTCCCAGGGGAGTTTCATCAATAATTTCAAGGCGTCCGCGGAAATAGTCAATTCAGGTTTTGCCAGTTCCTTTTTGTATTTTTCAACAAAATATTCTGCCAGCAATCGCATGTCATCCATCCGCTCCCTCAATGCCGGCAGACTGACCGGAATGACATTGAGGCGGTAAAAGAGATCTTCCCGGAATCGACCGGCGCTAACCTCCTCTCGCAGATCCTTATTTGAGGCACTGATAATGCGGACATCAACTTCTATGGTTTTGCCGCCACCAACTCGTTCAAATGTTTTTTCCTGGAGAACTCTCAGCAACTTCGATTGCAGGGCAAGGGGAATTTCACCGACCTCGTCAAGAAATATTGTTCCCTGATCCGCCAGTTCAAATCGCCCTTTGCGCATGGCGACCGCTCCGGTAAATGCACCCTTCTCATGACCGAAAAGCTCGCTCTCCAATAAATTATCAGAAAGGGCTGCACAGTTAACAGCAATAAATGGTTGAGATTCACGTGGGCTGTTGATGTGGATAGCTTTGGCAACCAGCTCTTTGCCGGTTCCGCTCTCACCGGTAATCAGCACAGATGCATGGGTTGGAGCTACCTTTTCTATAAGCTGGTAGACCTGCAGCATTTTCGGATTTTTACCCACCATGCCGCTAAACCCGACCTTGCCTTTTATTTCATCTCGAAGGCGTGTGTTTTCCCGGACCAGTGAATAATGCTGCGCGCCCTTTTTCAGGGTAATAATTAACTCGTCATTGGAAAAAGGTTTAGCCAGATAATTATATGCCCCGGCCTGCATTGCTGTTACCGCCTTATCGACTTCAGCAAAGGCAGTGATAACAATTACCGGCAGATGCGGATTCTTGTCCTTGATTTTATCTAAGAATTGCAGGCCATTCATTCCTGGCATCTGCATATCGGTGATAACAATATCCAAATCTACATCTTCGATTATTTTTAATCCCTGAGGACCATCAGACGCGGTGAAAACCTCAAAACCTTCATCTTTCAGGAGTTCCGACAATACAACGAGGTAATTAGGTTCATCATCTACTACTAAGATCGAATACATCGTCATTTATTTCCTTTCAAGAACTTAGTTTTTTGCTAATCAGACTATGATTCTCTTCTACACGTTCTTTCATTTTGATAAGCAATTGTGAGGGGACCGATACATTTTTGCCGCCAGCAAGCGTTGTCCCAGGTCTGATACTGCCGTGATAATCACTTCCACCGGTTATAACCAGAGATTCTTTTTCAGCAAAAGCAATGAGCCTTTTCCTGAATTGCCTGGAGTGATTCGGGTAATAGACCTCTATCCCATCTAAGCCCATATCACACAGCTCATTTAAGGCGTGATCAAAGTTATCAACGGACTTTTCAAGCTGAAGCGGGTGGGCTAAAACGGCAAGACCACCAGCCTCCTTGATAAGGGAAATTGCCTCTTGTGCACCAAAGACAAATCTGGAGGCGTAGGCAAGACCCCCGTGGCCGAGATATTTCTCAAAAGCTTCATCCATAGACTGAACAAAATGTTTTTCTACCATCAGTTTAGCTATGTGTGGTCGTCCATTCTGGCCCGAACCTGCTATTTTTTGCAATTCACGGAACGCAACATCAAGACCCAACTGGTTGAGGTTGGCAATAATTTTTTTATTTCGTTCGATTCTGCCTGCCTGCAGTTTACTTAAGGCAAGATGGAACGCCTTCTGCTGGTAATCAAGTAAATATCCAAGCAAATGGATATTATAATCGGAATATTTAACACTCAACTCAATCCCGGGAACAACCTCTATTCCGAAAGCAACACCAGCGGCAACAGCCTCACTCAATCCGTCAGTGGTGTCATGATCGGTTATCGCAATTGCCGACAAGCCCTTTTTACGGGCATACTTAACAAGCTCTACCGGACTCATGGTCCCATCAGACGCTGTCGAATGTGTATGTAGGTCTATGGACATTTTTACACTGTCGCGCAAAACTCAGCGAATTAATTATTAATGGGTCTATTTTCCTACCCAGTGTACCCTCTCCCTGCTTATCCTCATAGTATAAGTATCTATTGCTTACAAGATCAAGGAGCTATTGTTGAGCTTACAGATAGATTTATTCCTTTACTTTTTCTCCAGCTGTCCGATAGAGTCTCTATGGAATATACAGTTCAAAGTCAGCGGAGAATTCTGATGCGGTCGTGTTACATTAATGTTTTGGTACTTTTCTTTGTTTGCAGCTGCTGCATCCAAATCACCGAACCAATCAATTATCAAAAGCCAGAGCAGAAACCAATACAGCAAACAATGCAGGTTTCCGCTGATTGGGAGACGCTGGCGACAGACCTCGCCAACCGTATTAACAACCAACTTATTCTCACCGGCAACCTTGACAAAGCTGTCTTTGTCAAGGAGACCTGTGGTGACGAAAACCGGTCCTGCCAACCGGGTGAAACAAGTAGCTTCAACGAAGCATTCCATGATCTGCTGGTTACTAAAATATTCGGATATGGCGTTCCAACAGAGAGTCATCCAGACGAAAGTGCAATAGAAGTTCGCTATAAAGTCCAGGTTGTACACTACAGCACCAATCGAAGTGGCAACCAGAAAAACGAGAGTAACTGCGAGGTAATTATAACAGCGTCAATGGTAGCTAAAGATCAATATCTCTTTAGATCATCCAACCTTTATTATATCAATGAAAATGATTTCTATCATTATCAGGAGAATATGCCACAAACAAAAATCATCAAACTCTCCAGCGGAAGACCTGCAAAACCACACCAGAGCACGGGGAGCTTGCCACAGCCACCGCCGTTAGAACAGCCACAGCCACCGCCGTTAAAACAATCACTAACATTAGAACAACCACAACCATTAGAACAACCTCTGCCACTAAATCTGTGAGTAAAAACGATGCGTAGAAGGGCAAATAATTTGATAAAACAATACAAAACCTCACCTCGATTTTCCATACTTTTCCGGGCATCAGAGCTCACAGCCATCGTGGCTCTTGTTTTTATGCTCTGTTTCACCAGTGGTTGTACATCATTCGACTATCCCAAAGTTCTCAAAATCAACCCTGATTTAATACAGTTTTCCTATAAAATTGCTGACAATCTGACAAAGAGAGCGTTGCCTCCACTTATGCCACGTAATCCGGAAATGCCCATTCTTGTTACCACCTTTGTCAATAATAACGACCTCCAGGAAACCTCAAGTTTGGGCCGTGTTCTCCAGGAACAGATAACCTCCAGGCTCGTTCAACTGGGATATACGGTGCGAGAAATAAAACTCGCCAACACTCTCCATATTGCACCCAAATCCGGGGAAACAATATTATCAAGAGATCTCGCTCAGATAAGCGGTGAACAAGAGGCACAGGCCATATTGACTGGAACAATTTCCAGAACAAACGAGATAGTATATATTTCGGCCAGGCTCATTACTCCGACAAACAATAATATCCTGGCCAGTGACGACAGTCAGCTGTTTGTCGATGATGATATTTTAGCCATGCTGGGATTGCAGTACCAGAATGATTCCGACGCGCCTGTTGCTGAACCTCAGCCACCTTTCCTTAACTCCATCCTATAGTTTTCCAGATGATGCAATTACAAGGAAAAACAGTTCTCATCCCAGGGGCTTCCCGGCCAATAGGTCGAGCCATCGCCCGAAAATTTGCCAGCCATGGAGCGACTCTCATCCTCCCCGTTTTCGACTGGCCGGAGTCAATATCGGAAATGGAGCAGGAGTTTACGACCGCCGGTTACAACTTCTTCATCATTCCCGCTGATCTACGAATAAAAAATGAAGTAGTAGAACTTGCTGAATTTATCAGGAAAAAGACAAACGCTGTCGATTTTCTCATCAATAATATAGAACGCGGTGGGATGCCAGTGGTTCACGGCAGCTATGATTTTCTGCACAATGAGAATCAGTGGGATCTTGAGTTCGCCACAACAGTGACGGCCAAATGGCTGCTGTTTCATCACCTCTTTCCCCTTATGCATAAGCGATCCGGTGCCGCTGTGGTGAATATCTCATCCATCGCCGGAATCACCGGGCGAAGCGGATCGGCAGCGGTTTTTTTTAATGACGGCTACAGTGCCGCCAATAAAGCCATACAGTCATTTACCGAAACCTGGGCTCGGGAAGCGGCACCGACTGTTCGGGTTAATGAATTAATGCTCGGCCTGATTCAACACAGACACGGGGAAAATACCCGAGGCTGGGCAGCTCTCTCCGCAAAAGAAAAAGAAAATATCCGTCAAGACATCCTTTTGGGGCGCACCGGTCTTCCCGAAGAAGTCGCAGACACGGTCTATTTTTTAGCGGTGGAGGCAAGCTATATTACCGGTGCAATTCTGCGGATGGATGGTGGTTTCACCCTAGGTAGCAACAAAGTGCCACCTATGCCTAAGGGTATTCTCTGAACGTTGACGATAACCGTCTATTCAATGCCAGTTACAGAAAGACTATTCTGAACAAGCTCTGCAATGGTTATACTTTGTAGCTGGTGGTTTAAAAAAAGAGTTAATTGTTCATCACATTGCTGAAAGCTTTTAATTCTCTCCTCCAACTGACGATCAAGCCCCAGCAAACCCAAGCACCAGATTGCCAGACCAACCACATAAAGATCAGATGATTCAAGGTATGCGCTTATTTCGGGAATAATTTGTTGTTGAATCATCTCCTGCCGATGGTCTTGACAGAGCCTGCCTATGCCCCACAGCAAGCCTCTCTGCAACAAAGGTAATTCAAGATAATTGCCATCTTGAAACAGCGCCTCACCATCTTCCTGCATATACGATATGAGCATATGCAGGTATTCCTGGCGAAGGACCGAACTGTGGCACATTATTTCAGCCATCGCTTCCGGACAACCCCACCCTATTCCACCCGATTCATCATTGAGTGACCAGAGAAACCGGCGCATGACGATCCGTCCTGCCTCCAGGTCATTATCAGTTAGCGCCGGAACAAGCCAGCCGAAAATACAGACGGCATGCCAGCGCACAATTTCATCGGGATGACAAAGGGAACTAAAAAGTGGATTCAGGAGACGGTGGTCCTGGCAGGGTTTGAGATCTTGACGTATCTCATCCAGACTGGATTTTTGCAATATCGAAGTGATAGTTTTTTTTAACTGGCGCCGGCTCATGATGAATTTACCTGTTATTCAACAACCCTCGCTGCCTAATCCATCAACAACGTACACAACTCTTTAAACGTTCGGATTCAGCACATTTATCCATTTGAATCATCAAGGTATTTCATCCCTTCCATGAGTATCCCCATGAAACCGCCGAGAACCGGCAGAGATTTTTCCCGCTCCGTCAACCCCTGGCTGAAATTGAACCTTCCAGTATCAATTGCAAGGATCATATAGAACGCTTCTTTACCCACAAAGTTTTCAAGTTCGACATGAACCAATTCTCCTTCGTTGAAAATAATCACAGCCCGCCTGTCTTCACTCTCGATATTGAGTTTCCCGGTCTTTTGATTGGCGTTAATCATTTGGCAGAGTTCCACTGGCGAGATATCCGAAAGCTGTCCGACCATGCCGGAAGACAACTCCTCGGCTCTCTGCATGTTCATTTTAGTGATTCTGCTGACCAGTAGTTTATAGAAAAAAACCTGGAGGGCGGGAAAACGATTAAGGACATGGCGGAAATTCTTTTGATTCATCACTGCAACTCCACAGGGCTCGGCGGTCATGATAGTCGTGGATACGCGCTCCCCGGACAACAAACCCATTTCACCAAACACCTCACCTTTATTCAATTCGGCAAGCGCCACGCCACGATCATCAATGACTTCGGCCCTGCCAGATAACAGAATATAGAGCCTGTCTCCCGGATCACCTTTTTGGGTGATGGGAAACTGCCAAGGAAAATTGTTAAATTCAAGCAAGGCGGCAAGATCCAGCAAATCGTCTTCTGACAGGGTTGAAAAGATCTCCACAGTGCGGAGCAGTCCAACGAAGTTGCTCGTCCCTTTAATCTTCTCCCGGCGCTCGGCAGCAGCCAGCAATTTCATCTGGAGTGTTGCAAAGCCTTTATCCTTTTTATACTCAAAACGAATGAGTCCGGTACAACCACCGCATTCAAATTTGGCCTTTTGAGAACCACCGCGGGAATAATTTTCAAAGCTGCTTGCAGCAGATGTTATGGTGATCAGCTCCTTTGCCAAAGTAAGGCAAGTCGGTTTACTTGCCGACAAGGTCAGAATGCCATCACTAAGCTTCAATTCCTCACGGACATTGTAGAGAGGGCAATGGTCTTCCTCGGTGATTATAAAAATACCGTTTCGAAACTGCATATGTTTCCTGCTTAATCAGATCTGCCAAATAAAAGATAAATGACCAGGCCCAAAGCTGCGGCTCCGCCAAAAACAACCGGCAATATTTTTTCAATACTAATCTCACCATTGACAAGAAGAGAATGCATATAATCTGTTCCAGATACCCACCAGACGCCGATAAATATCGAAATAATGATAAGATCCTTAAATTTTTGCTTAAAAAGCATGTAGCAAACCATGATGGCAAAAGGGACGACAAACCATGGATTGGTGAATAAGCCTACATAATCAACATCTCTAATCTGTTCATGTATATGAAGCGAAACAAACCACTCTTTGAGATTTGTAAGAAACTGCATGTGCCATATCTCCAATAAAATATAAAAATTACTGAATATCGTTTATTCCGGTTTTTTCGTACCGGGATTAATAGAGGTATCTAAAAAGATAGCATAATTACTATGCTCACATTTTATAGTAAAATACAAAAATTAAAATTCTTCTTTTCAGGCTTTTAGAAAGAAACGCCCTTTCTGCTATGGCATTCCTCTGTAATTGAGGGTAGTTTATCCCCTCTTCTTATTTTACTTTATACCAACAAACAGTGAATTAATGATACACCCGGAGCCCCAAATGAACAAAAGTAAATCAAATATCATTTTAATCGGAATGCCAGGTTCCGGCAAAAGCACCGTTGGGGTGATCCTGGCAAAAATGCTGGCGAAAAAATATCTCGACAGCGATATCTTACTTCAAAATTTAGAAAAAAGAACACTCCAGGACATTGTCGATCATGACGGTCATATGGTTCTCAGAGAGATTGAACAAAGGGTGCTTCTAGGCATCAAGTGTCAGGATCATATTGTCGCAACTGGAGGTAGCGCCGCCTACAGTGAGCCGGCAATGATGCACCTCAAACGAAATGGTATTGTCGTTTTTCTTCATGCAGACCTTTCGGCCCTGAAGAAACGTATCCATAATTATGAAACCCGAGGCTTGGCGAAGCGACCTAATCAAAGCTTCCAGGATCTCTTTGAAGAACGATTAGCGCTCTATGAAAAATATGCTGACATAACAGTGGAAAGCTCAAATCTCACCCAGGAACAAGTTTGTGATGCAATTATAGAGCAACTCCCTGTAGACTTCGCCCTTCCAACTTTGTAGTTTCCTTGAAAACTGAGGCAACAGTTTATCCATACAAGAACCAAACTAATAGCCATGACAAAACTTCCTCGGCCGATGCCAACACATCTTGTCAGCGAGATGAAAACAATCACTGCTATGGTGAAAATTTATTGCCGCAGCCATCACGACAGCTCTCGCGAAAACCTCTGCCAAAGTTGTAACGAGTTTCTCCTGTATGCAGAAAAGAGGCTGACAAACTGTTCATTTGCCGACCAGAAACCCACCTGTGGAAAATGTCCAATTCACTGCTATAGAAGCGAAATGCAAGATAAAGCAAAATTAATAATGCGATATTCCGGGCCAAGAATGTTATGGAGACACCCCATCATGGCGGTACGTCATCTTCTCAATGAAAGAAAAAAGGTTTCGGTTGCCCACTCCTCCCGCCAGGCAAAGAAAGATCGGCCCAAATAATCCCAAAAGCGAACATCATGAAAACACTGATTACAGGAAGCTCAGGCTTAGTCGGCAGTTCACTTGTTGAATTTCTCTTCAAGAAAGGCCATTCATTACAATGCCTTAAACGCCATCCACAGGCCGATTCGAAGCATTATTGGGCAACCGATGCACTGCCCAATAATCCGGCAGATACCTACCAGACCGTCATCCATCTGGCGGGAGAAAATGTGGCACAAGGCCGCTGGACGGATAAAAAGAAACAACAAATCCTGATGAGTAGAATTGATGGGACAAGGCAGCTGATTGACTATATTGCCACCTTGAATGAAAAACCAAGGGTTTTTCTTTGCGCTTCGGCCATTGGTTATTATGGCAGCAGGGGCGATGAGATTCTCGACGAAAACAGTTCTATGGGGCATGGCTTTTTGGCGGAAGTCTGTCGTCAATGGGAGACAGAAACACAGCGCTTAACATCGATGGGTGTTCGTGTCGTCAACCTTCGGTTTGGCATGATCCTCAGCCCCCGAGGTGGCGCCCTGCATAAAATGATTCCACCCTTTCAAGCCCGCCTCGGTGGTGTCATTGGCAGTGGACAGCAATATATCAGCTGGATAAGCATCAGGGACCTTGCCGAAATAGTAGATTTTATACTGTCAAATGAACATATCCAGGGTCCAGTGAATGTCGTCTCTCCTATCCAGACCACCAACAGGGAGCTGACTAAAACTCTCGGTAAAGCTCTTAATAGACCAACACTGTTCAAGACACCAGCATTCCTGGTTCGATTCCTCTTCGGTCAAATGGCGGATGAAATGCTGTTAAGCAGTAGTCGTGTAACGCCTAAAGTTCTCCTGGAAGCCGGTTACGAATTCAGGGATCAATCCCTTGCAGCAGTCCTGCGCTATTGTATCGACAAAAAATAACGAAAAACGCCGTTTCTTCCCATGGAAAAGACGGCGTTTTCAGATCTTGCCCCTGCCAAAACTGAGAGGCTTGTGGGCAGGCAGCGAAAGCAGGTTATTGTCTACCGGTAATCTTCAGCACGGCTTCATCATACCTCAATTTTGTCTTCTCGGTAATATCCGCAGGAAGAGGCGGTGGAGGTGGGGTTTTATCCCAAGTCAACGTGGAGAGATAATCCCGCAAAAACTGTTTATCAAAACTCGGTTGAGATTTCCCCGGCTCATATTGTTCCTTGGGCCAAAAACGCGAAGAATCAGGCGTCAATACCTCGTCTATCAAAATAAGCCTGCCATCGAGCTCACCCAACTCAAATTTAGTATCTGCGATAATAATGCCTCTGGACAGAGCATAATCAGCAGCTTTTTTGTAAAGATCTAAACAAATACCGGATATTTGCTCAGCTCTTTCGTCTCCGACAATCTCCTTCATTTTTTCCAAAGAGATGTTCTCATCGTGACCGCCAAGATCTGCCTTGGTCGATGGGGTAAAGAGCGGTTCAGGAAGCTTATCGGATTCCCGTAAATCCCGAGGTAATTGAAAGCCACAGACAACCGGATCTTTTTTATACGCACTCCAAAAGGAACCTGAAATATATCCTCGAACAATGCACTCAATGGACAGCGGCTTGGTCTTTTTCACCAACATTGACCGGCCCTTCAATTGCTCGGCATAGGGTTGGCATTCTTGTGGATACTGGTCCACATCAGCACTAATGAGATGATTTTCCACAACGTCGCCCAACAGATCAAACCAGAAAAGTGAAAGCTTGGTCAGTACTGCCCCCTTGCCGGGAATAGCGTCATCCATGATAACATCGTACGCCGAGATACGATCTGTTGCGACCATCAGTAGTTTATCATCATGGCCGGGTATTTCATACATATCACGCACTTTACCTCGGTGCTTGAGAACCAGTGTAGGAAAGTCGGTGGTTGTTACAGGGCTTGTCATATTACTTTACTCCTTAAATTCCGTTTAATAATTGCTTCAATCTATTGTTTTGATTTACTTTGTGAAGGATATAGTTTACAGGCGGGGTTACTATATGCCGTAAGTTTAGCCGTAAGTGATCCTATCATAATTTTTGAATTAATGAGAACCGGGACCCGGCATTCATCGTTGGTATACCAGATAACCGTGTCCCCGGTTTTATCATACAAGCCCCTAAA
Source organism: uncultured Desulforhopalus sp. (assembly GCA_963677465.1). Taxonomy (GTDB): domain Bacteria; phylum Desulfobacterota; class Desulfobulbia; order Desulfobulbales; family Desulfocapsaceae; genus Desulforhopalus_A. The sequence continues at coordinate 2,478,370 of OY781976.1, forward strand.
GGTCATGATGGGCATAATCTCTACTGTTGATACCGGTCCAATGATTGTTTCATCGAGTTCTTTTTCTGTGATAATCTGCACCAAAACTTCAATCCGTTTTTTATCCGCAAAAGTCGGCACCACAAATTGGCTGCCGATATTTAAGGTCATCAACCGACTATTAAAAAAGGATGAGAATTCATTGTTCGTCTCACCGTCAATCAGATACTCACCCTCAAGTTTATTGTTTTTCATATACCGAATATATCCTTTTTCCTGATCATATTCGATAACCCGGTGAGCTTGGTACTTATAGCCCTCTTTCTGCCAAACCTCATAATGATACGGCAATTTTTTCAGTCCCCGAACCTTGGTTACATGTAAATCGGCCACCGGATAAATAAGATCCATTGCACTGCCTTGAGTAGTGACAAAGGCCCTGATCTCAAAACCATCGTCGACCTCTGGCAAGGCATTGATATCCAAATGCAGTTCACCAATCTTTATTCCACCGGACCAGGATATATCGTAGACAAATTTCTCGCTTCCCGAATAGCCAATAGGTAGCAACCGGGGATCAATTACACCCAAATTTAGAGCAGGATGGCCAGATTTCACCGAATCTGTCACCGCGCAGGCTTCAATTCCACAGGAAAGCAATAGCAATGCTACAATCAACAGGGCACATAGTCGCAGGAACAGATGCCTCATTTCCCCACTGTGGCAAGTGACAGCCAAGTCGCAATAAAAAGGGTGACACTGATAATCCCGTTCATTGAGAAAAATGAAGCATGGATACGGGACAAGTCCTCAGGTTTTACCAGCATATGCTGATAGAGCAATGCCCCGGCAGCACAGGCGATCCCCAGGTAATAAAAAATATTTAAATCGGCTTGATAACCGGTCAAGGTAAAGAAAACAAAGGCCAGAATATGAAAGAATCCAGCCAGGCGAAATGCATTTTTCTTGCCCAATCGCGAAGGCAGCGAATGCAACTTTGTCTCCCTGTCAAAATCAGCGTCGAGGCAGGCATAAATAGTATCGAATCCGGCCACCCAAAAAATAACACCAAGAGAAAGAACAAAAGGGTAACCAAGCAGACTGCCTTGAACAGCCACCCACCCGCCTAGCGGAGAGAAGGCCAAAGCGACACCGAGTATTAAATGACAAAAGGAAGTAAAACGTTTAGTGAGCGAATAAAAGAGAGTGAGGCCCAAGGCAAAAGGAGATAAAATTAAGGTCAGCTGGTTCAGGTTAAAACAGGCGTAAAAAAACAAGGCCCCGAAGCCACAGACCATCGCCCAGGCTTCCCACAGCCGAACGTCACCGGCCGGTAAGGCCCTGGCTGCGGTACGCGGGTTGGCTTTGTCAAATTTACGGTCAACAATTCTGTTGAATCCCATCGCGCAGGTCCTGGCACCGACCATTGCCAGAATAATCCAGAAAAATACCCTCATGTCAGGAATGCCACGCGAAGCCAGGAACGCTCCTGTAAAAGCAAAAGGCAAGGCGAAAATGGTCAGCTTAAATTGGATCATTTCCAACAAGATAGATATTTTTCTACCAATGTTCGCTATTCTTTCCATCTCTTCCGATTTGGTATATTGAGACAAAGCTGGTCAGCAAGACGCCATGAATAACTCTCAGCAGCCTGTTCAAGCGTTTTGGGTTGTAGGTAATAACTTGGCATGGTGGGACAGATAATCGCCCCGGCATCATGAACCGTGAGCATATTTTTCAGGTGCGTTCTGTTCAAAGGGGTTTCCCTGACAGCAAGAACAAGTCGTTTTCGTTCTTTGAGCATCACATCGGCTGCACGGTGGATCAGATTAATGGACAAGCCGCCAGCGATAGCTGCGAGAGTACCCATGGTACATGGCAGCACAAGCATGGAAGAATAATCACTAGATCCCGATGCCGGTGGAGCTGACATATCGTCATAGTTAAACCATTTGGAAACCACCGGCAAATCTTCCGGTTTAAGCCCCTGCTCCATTTTCAGCACATCCCTGCCAGAGGAGGAACAGACTCCATGCACCGTCACATCCAACTCTGCAAGAGATGCCAGAAAAGAGGTGAGAAACAGCATGCCGCTGGCACCAGTTATCCCAAGAAGGATTTTTTTTGTTTGTGGACGGGTGGTCATCTTTTTTTATCAATGAGCACAAGCGATTGCCGCTCAATGGAGGTTTGCAAAAATTTTTAAAGGCAAGGCCTTCTCACTAATATCTCCACGTTTAATTAAAAAGTCAAAAAACGTTTCAAGAGCTTTACGCTTCTGCTCCCCGAGATCATACTCTATTGCCGTGAGGTACTGATGGCATTTCTTTTTCGACATGGGGATTCGCTGTGCAGAAATTTCACATATCGCCTCCAAATCCCTTTTCCCTTCATCCCGGCACCTGACAAGTTCCCGGTGTATTGCTGCCAGCATCTCAGGTTGTTCTGAACAGAACTCATCACGGACCACACAAAGAGCAAAGACAAAAGGGAGTCCGGTTTGTCTCTTCCAGATATCCGCCAAATCGTATTGATAAAGATAGGTGGATTTTTCGACAAGTCGCAGGGCATCATCACCAATGGCCATTACAGCTTTAAATTTCTCCTCACTAGCCGCCATGATATCGCCAACTGAATAAATCGGCCGGACATTTTGAAAGTTTTCAAGGATGATCTTGACCAAATTCACCGATGTTTCCGACTGAGCGCTAAATAAGACCGGTGTCTGATCGAGCTGGTTCATTGGTACGTGGGAAAAAAGAAAGACTGATCCCACCGGACCATTGGCACTTATGGACAGTCCTGATAATATTTTATATCTTTCAGGATGAAGTCCATATTCATAGCTTGAGACAAACCCCATGTCAATCTGCCCTTCCGCCAGTTTTTTATTCAGATTTGCCGGCGTCTCTTCAATAAGCTGCCAGTTTTTAGGCTGTTCAGTACTCTTCCATTTTTCATGGATTGGTGCAGTGTTGAGATAGTTTACCATACCTATTCTGGCTATGATTTTTTCAGACTCTTTCATTCGATACACCTTTGTTTTACGGTAATTTTACTCATAATCAGTCGCCCAGGTTATCTCAGTGGGTTGTCCACCGGTAACTAATTCTTGTATAAGCTGTTGTTCATCATTACAACTTTTGAGCCTGGCTGATGCAACATGGATAAATTTTGCTTTTTTGCCCACAAGCAGACTGCCAAAGTCGGCATCTTGCTTCAATGCCCTTGCCCCGCCCAGTGTGGCCATGGCCAGGACCGTGGAATAGTCAAGTTGAGGATGTTTTTTTGCCAAAAGCTGCATTTCACGCCAGATATTGATGGTAGTATTTGATGCTGGAGAATCACTGCCAAGCGCTGGCAGCAGGTCCAGCGCCACCATCAGTTCAACTGGTGCAAGCCCAACTCCCAAAAACTCGTTGCTGCCGGGGCAGAGACAGATATGAGCACCACGTTCTTTGATGAGTTGCAGGTCCTTTTCTGAGACATGGACACAATGCACCAGTAAGGTTCGATCATCTAAGATACCAAGATAATCAAAAAATTCGAGAGAACCCGAAAATGTACAATCGGCAAAGGAGAAGACGCCATCCCAGCTGTTTCTCTTTTCCAGAAATTGACGAAAACGTCCTGTGCCAGCCTGAACGAACTCCTGTTCATCCCGACTCTCTCCTGTATGGATGGAGAAAATGTGCTGTAACCGTGAACACCTCTTCTTCATGTCCTGAAGCAGCACTGCCCCGGTTGAGTATGGGGCATGGCCGGTGACAGCTATGCTATCATCAAGCTGAGTTATTCTCTCTTGTGCAAGTCGACATGCATCTTTGTTGGGCCCAAGGATTTCAAGCATTCTGGCAATTTTCGGCTGACAATCGACTTGCGGACCATGCAATTCAGCATAATACTCATTTCCTATATCGCCAACCAATACAACCCCGGATTGGTATTGACCAGTGAGAACTGCTGTAAAGCTCTCAACTATTTCTTCTTGAGAGCAAGGTTTAGCAACTCTTAGAGCAATCAGCGACTCGATCCAGTCAGTAAAATTTTGATCCGGTTTTGATTCGAAAGTGTTTTGCAGATGTGAGAGTTCCAGGTGCATGTGAGCATTGGTAAGCCCAGGCATGAGCACACAGGGATAAGATGTTTCCGGAAACTGCGAATAGGTTTGCACAATATCGTCACGCTTGCCTACATCGATAATTCGGTCGCCAGAAACGACGATACTGCCATCCCGAATAACAGGTTCAGCAACCGGGATGACCCACGGGGCGGAAATTATTACCATACTTATCTCAAAATGTCCCTCAAGACCGACTTGTCGTAAAGGGTCAATTTAAACCAATAATGTAGGGAAAATTTATGTTGCGTTGGAATAGCAATTTTCAAAATCTATTTAACGATAGTATAATCCATCAGTCGTTGCACCGGTAAAAAACCTGCATTGGTGACAAGCCTCCTGATTTCCTGTTCGGACAGCCTGAAATTAACACCTGCTGCTGCCACTACATTTTCTTCAATCATCGTGCTGCCAAAATCATTTGCCCCAAAGGAAAGCGAAAGTTGCGCAATTTTAGGCCCCTGCGTGACCCACGATGCCTGGATATTATCGAAATTATCTAAATATATTCTGGAAAGTGCCAACATACGAAGATATTCAAGTGCTGTGGTTTTTTCAACTTCGGCTAAGACCGTATTCCGAGGTTGAAATGGCCATGGTATGAAGGCGGTAAAACCACCGGTGCGATCCTGAAGTTCACGAAGTCTCCGGAGGTGTTCAAGACGTTCCTCCTTTGTCTCCACGTGGCCAAACATCATGGTCGCCGTGGTTCGCAGTCCTTGTTTATGGGCCTCTTCCATTACATTAAGCCACTGGTCTGCGGTACACTTTCTAGGCGCTGTAAGCTGCCGAACGCGATCACTCAGAATTTCTGCACCACCACCTGGAATCGAACCGAGACCGGCAATAATGAGTCTCTCTACTACTTTTTTAATAGGCAAGCCTGAGATATCCGCAAAATGGCAGATTTCAGGAGGTGAAAAGCCATGAACATGTATTCCCGTGGCTTTTATGAAGCTCACCATCTCTTCATAATATTCCAACGGTTGCCCTGGATGAAGCCCACCCTGCAAAAGTATCTGGGTACCTCCAAGAGCTTGTGTTTCTTTTATTTTTTCTGCCAACTCCTCGAAGCTTATCAGATATCCATCTCGATCTTCAGGAGGTTTAAAAAAGGCGCAGAATTTACAGGCAGAGATACAGATATCAGTATAGTTAATATTCCGGTCGATGACGTAGGAAACTTGATTTTCCGGATGTTTTGCCCTTCTGATACTATCGGCGAGAAAACCCAGTTGGTGCAGATTCCCTTTTTTTTCCAGCATCAGATAGTCTTCATCGCTGATCCGTTGGCCTGAAGACACCTTTTTTATTATAGATTCAAGTTGCATCCTATCCCCCGCTCCTTTATCAACTAACTATGGACTTCAATCACATTGTACAGGGTATCCCGCTCTACAGGAATGCGACCGGCCTCTTTAATGAGCCGTACCAGAGTAGTACTGCCAATGGCCTGATCCGTTTCCGCTCCGGCCATATGGGTTATAACCTCCTCCTTGACCGTTCCGTCCATATCATCAGCCCCAAAGGAGAGGGCAATCTGGGCCATTTGTGGGCCAATCATCACCCAGTAGGCTTTGATATGTGGAAAATTATCGAGAAAGAGTCGGGCAACCGCCACATTTTTAAGATCGTCGAACCCGGTGGTTCTCGATATATCGGACATGGCGGTATTTTGAGGATGGAAAGAAAGTGGGATAAAGGCGAGAAATCCATTAGTTTCGTCCTGGACTTCACGTAATGCCTGAAGATGTTCGAGACGCTCTTCAATTGTCTCAATATGCCCGTACAGCATAGTGGCATTCGTGTTTAAGCCCAATTTATGAGCGACTTTCGTAATATCAAGCCACTCACTGCCAGATATTTTCTTTTCACAGGTCAGCTTTCGTATCCTCGGACTGAAGACCTCAGCTCCTCCACCGGGCAGCGAGCCAAGTCCTGCTTCCATCAGCAGGCCAAGCGTCTCTTCAACCGATTTTCCGGCAAGTCCAGCAAAATGAGCAATCTCAACGCAGGTAAAGGCCTGAATATGTAATTCAGGTTTTACCTCTTTAATTCCACGTAACAGTTCTAAGTAATACTCAAAAGGCAAATCCGGGTGAATACCACCAACCATATGAATCTCGGTGATCGGTTCATCGAGTCGGTCCCGTACTTTCTGCTTTACCTGTTCAACACTCATCTCATAGGCAAGATCAGAACCCTTTTCCCGGCCGAAGGCGCAGAATTTACAAAGATTAGTACAAACGTTAGAATAATTGATATGCTGATTGTAGATAAAGTAGGTATTGTCACCGTTTAACCTGTTTCTAACTATATTGGCAAGGTACCCAAGTGCAAGAATATCGTTACTTTTATAGAGCTGTCGCCCCTCATCAAAACTGAGTCTTTCTTCAGCTTTAACCTTTTCAAGGATTCGTCCAAATCCCGCACTATTAATATAATTTTCCACGATAAAATAAAAAACCGGGCTTTAACCCGGCTTTTTCAGTTTGAAAGATGTGATCAGTCTATGAAAAACTTTAGTTTTTCTCGGCGACTTGAGTGGCGTAACCTATTCAATGCTTTCTTCTCAATCTGCCGGATTCGTTCTCTGGAGACATTGAAAAGCTTGCCAATTTCCTCAAGGGTGTACTCTGCTTTTTCGCCAATGCCAAAACGCAGACGAATGATTTTCTCTTCTCGCTCGCTGAGCGTCTCGAGGATGTCATTCACCCTTCCGGAGAGCTCTCTTGTTTGGACAGCATCGTATGGTGATTGCGATTCCTGGTTTTCAAGAAAATCGCCAAGAGTAGAATCATCATCGCCAACAGGCGTTTCAAGCGAGATCGGTTCCCGTGATGCCTCAAGAATAGATAAAATTTTATCCATCGGCAAATTCGTTGCCTTGGAGATTTCAAGAGGTGTAGGTTCCCGGCCAAGTTCTTTGAACAGGGCATAAAAAGCCTTAAAGAACTGGCTTCTCAGCTCAAGAAAATGCACAGGCAAGCGGATTGTTCTCGTTTTATCGAGAATCGCCCGGGTAATAGCCTGCCTTATCCACCAGCTGGCATAGGTTGAAAACTTGTTACCTTTGGTATAATCAAAACGAAAGACCGCACGCATCAGGCCAAGATTACCTTCCTGAATTAAATCAGCGAGGGTCAGACCTTGATGCATATATCGTTTGGCAATGGACACCACAAGCCTCAGGTTGGCCCTGATCATGGTGTCTTTTGCCACTTCAATGGATCGGCTGTATGCTTCGAGTTTCGCTTGTAATTCAAACAGCTCACGAACATCTGTGTATTTTTTTGCGGCACTGATAACATTGTACCGCATGAAATTGAGCTGCTGTTTTTTCGGCTTGAGGGTCGGATCTCTTTTTTCCCAAAGATCAATACGATCTCGAAGCAGCTGAATCTCTTTAACACCAGAGACATCCTCCCGAATAGCAGCAATTATCGACTCAAATCCCTGTCGAATGGTTTTGCTGTATTTTGCTTCCTCTTCAGGAGTCAGAAGATCAAACCGCCCCATCTCCCTGAGGTAGGTGGTGGTCGTCTCTTCAGCTTCATGAGTTTCCTCATCGGGTAGACTTGCCTCATCATCCGCATTGACGTTCGTTGCCGAGGCATCATCTCGTTCCCAAACTTCCCCAGATAAGGTGCGCTTTTCGCCATCTTCTTCAACGGTCACAATTTCAATTGAATGTGCACCGAGAAAATTGAAGATCGACTCAATTTCGTTTGGGTCCTTTATCTCATCTGGCAACAGTTCATTTAAATCATCAAAGCTAATACAACCTTCTTCTTTTCCTGCTTTTAGAAGGTTTTCTTTTAGTTCAGGCAGCACCAGACAACCACTCCAATTCTTGAATTTAAAAGACTATCTATTGTACAAACGCCACGAGGCGTTGTTCCAATAGTCTCAAGAGAATCAACTAGGCGTTTTTGTTAAATGATTTTTTGACAAAAAAAAAGCCGACGAGAAAGACCCCGCTAGCGTGTAGTAGTGTTCAAAAGAGCATACTATTACAGCATTCGAGAATAAAAAGCAAATTTTTATAGCAACCATACTGATGACTCAGAAAATATTTGAGCAGTTTTATTTCACGAGATTACATTATAGCATCGATAGTATGAGTTACAAGGAACGATGGTGCTTTTATTTTATAGTCTCCGGCGAATTGTGCCTTCATTTATATAAAAATTTTCCTTTTCGTGGTGAAAAATGCTTACTCGACGTTCCAGCGGAATTCTTGCCCATATAAGCTCCCTGCCTTCTGTCTACGGTATTGGTGACATAGGACCTTCAAGCTACCGATTTATTGACTTCCTTATTGATTGCAGCCAAAGCTATTGGCAGTTCTTGCCAACAGGCCCGACGCATTCGCCTTTTGATTACTCTCCCTACATGAGCAGTTCTGCATTTGCAGGCTCCTCTCTATTAATATCCCCCGAGCTTCTTTTTGAGTCAGACCTCCTGTCTCAATCAAGCATCGGGGAACACCCATCATTTTCACCGTACCTTACTGACTACAAAACTGTTGAGGTGTACAAAAAAGGCATATTGGAGGAAGCGTTCAGCAGGTTCAATCCAGATAAATTTCCTGACTACCAAGCTTTTCTATCCTCTAATACTTGGCTCGATGACTATGCTTGTTTTATGACCGCCAAGGAAATTTACCATGATGAAGGCTGGTTTTCCTGGCCAAGAGAACTGGCGACGAGGTCACCAGCCGCCCTTTCCACCTTTATCAAACAACATGCCGACAGAATCAACTACTATCGCTTTGAACAGTTCCAATTTTTCAGACAATGGCAACTTCTTCACGATTACGCCTCTCAAAAAGGACTGCAACTTTTCGGCGATCTTCCTATTTATGTTAGCTATGACAGTGTAGACGTGTGGGCTAACCAGGAGATTTTCACATTAAACCGTGAAAACTTACGTCCGACCCATGTCTCCGGTGTCCCTCCTGATTATTTTAGCGATACCGGTCAACGGTGGGGAAATCCATTATACGATTGGCAAAGCAGCAACAAGCAAGTCCAGGAAAAACTGATCAAATGGTGGGCAGACAGGTTGGCGCATATATTTATTATGGTGGATATGGCGCGTATTGATCATTTCCGCGGGTTTGAATCTTATTGGTCAATTCCCGAAGAATGCGAAACCGCACTGGATGGCAAATGGCTCAAAGGGCCCGGCAAAAAATTTTTTGACCAAATTGATGAAAAACTAGGACCACTCAATATAATCGCCGAAGACCTGGGTATAATAACACCTGAAGTTGAAATGCTTCGTGATGAATGTTCATTTCCCGGCATGAAGGTCCTGCAGTTTGCCTTCGATGGCAACGAAAACAACAGTTTCCTCCCCCACAACTTTACGTCTCCCCAATGCATTGTTTACACAGGGACACATGACAACGATACGACCATAGGCTGGTTCTTAAGTGACAGGTTAGACGACAAGCAACGTGAAAACATCAAGCTTATTGCCAACAGAGATCCTCACGACCAACGCGGCATTCATAATGATCTCATATTTCTTGCTCAAGCATCTATCAGCATGCTGTGCATGTTCCCTCTCCAGGACATCTTTGGCTTTGGTGGCGATTGTAAAATGAACAGCCCCGGCATTGCAGAGGGGAATTGGCGATGGCGCTGCGGCATTGAATTTTTTACCCCTGAAGTTGCACAGCAATTGAAAGCATCGACAGAGCGCTTTAACCGAGGAAACCCAGGACAAGCTGACTTAAGCAAATAACAAACGCCGAGGTAATTTTGCCAAACGACTTAAAATTTCAATCTTCAACAACTAATTATTGACAACATCCGCAGGGTCAGTTATAAAGCAGCACCATTGGGCCCCATCGTCTAGTGGCCTAGGACACTGGCCTCTCACGCCGGTAACAGGGGTTCGAGTCCCCTTGGGGTCACCAAGCAAATTATAACGGGTAGTTAGATTATATCTAGCTACCCGTTTTTTTGTGTCTGGACTTTCACTTCCAACCGCCGGGCAGTAAAAAACTAATCCATCACAGTTACTGTAAAACAAGTAATATTCACCGGCAAAATCGGTGGCTTTAGATTGTGTGCCGCTCAAAGCCCCCTGTGTCAGAATAGATGTCGCCTCTTCTTGAAGGGTTGTGTGTGAGGAGGGGGCATAGTAAGATTGTGATGTTCCCGCCAGCATGAAGCTAACGGGAAGGAGCCCGTAGGGCGACTCGGAACATGTCAATGAAAATGAGACACCTTTGTGCGTAAATTAGACTCACTCGATCACAGTTACCGGGAATAGCCTATTGGATAGCTTTATCAAGATCGTGCCCTGCGGGTAACTCCGCTACGCTCCGTTAATCTTGACAAACCCATCCAATATGCTGAACCTGTTATTATCTTTAAGAAAACAAAATGTTATTTTGTTTTCTCAGCAAGAGACAACTCTTTCGGCGGATTAATCCAGACCTCCTGTGGTGCTGGCAACGGTTGTGGGACCTTGCCCTTAAAACGGTTTGGGTGTTTTCTGAAAGCAACTTTAAGAACCTCGGCACGTTTTTGTATGACCTCTTTGTCCAGACAGTAATGGACCTGCTCGGGAGTCAGTAAACCAATGCCTGAATGCATATGTTCACTATTATACCAGGTGAAAAAATCATGGCAAAAGTGACGGGCATCCTGTATTGAGCCGAATGTTCCAGGAAATTTCGGGCAATATTTCAGCGTCTTGAACTGCGCTTCCGAAAAGGGATTGTCATTACTCACATAGGGGCGATTATGGGTCTTCGTTACGCCCAGATCGGCCAAGAGAAAGGCAACGTTTTTTGATTTCATACTGCTGCCCCGATCGGCATGGAGCGTCAGCTGGTCCGGTTTGATTTGCTGTTTTTCACAGGAGTCCTTGATGAGACGCTTAGCCAGAACAGCCTGTTCACGGTGCGCGACCATCCAGCCGACCACATACCGGCTGAAGATGTCCAGAATGACATAGAGGTGGAAATACGTCCATTTGGCCGGTCCTTTCAACTTGGTAATATCCCAAGACCATACCTGATTGGGGCCGGTGGCTAGAAGTTCTGGTTTTTCATAATGGGACCGAGTTACCTGCCGCCGCCGTTCACGAACCTCGTCATGTTTTGTCAGGATTCGATACATGGTGCGGATGGAGCAGTGATATATTCCTTCGTCCAACAAGGTGGCATACACCTGAGAAGGCGCAAGATCACGGAATCTCGGTTCGTGCAGAACATCTAGAACTTTTTGCTCCTCCGCACTGGTGAGCGCCAATGGTGGTGACGCCAGACGGACCTTGGGCTTGGCCACTGTCAGGTTTGCAGTCTGGCGATAATAGGTGGCTCTGGGGATGTTAAAAGCAGCGCAGGCAGCCTTGGTGTTGGTCTGACGACTGAGTTCAGCAACAGTGGTCATGAGTTCTCCTCGTTGCTGTTGGGCTGTGAGATCCCCAGGATTTCTGATATTTTTTTTTGAACTTCGATTATAGTTTCAGCTTGTTTGAGCTTTTTGGCCAATTTGGTATTGTCCCGCTCCAATTCGGCAACACGTTTTGCCAAGGGATTAACCTCATGTTTTTTTCTCCCTCTCTTTTTGGGAGAAAGTCCTTTGAGTGCGCCTTCCTGTAATTGCCGTTGCCAGGTGCGGATGTTTGAATAATACAGACCTTCCCTTCGCAGAAGCGCACCAATTTCGCCGGACTTGCTACAAGCATCAACTTCTGCCAGAACGCTGAGCTTGTATTTTGCCGTAAAACGCCGCCGGGGTTTCGTTTCCAGCACTTCTGGATCAGGTCGTTTTGGCTCTTTGTCGGTCATTGATGCTGGATGTGAATGTTTTGCGCTGTGTATGGATTTTGTTTTAAATTGCATGGAGAATTTCCTACCCGCCCTACACTAATTTTTCAAGGGGTAGGTGTCTCACTTACATTGACACAGAGGGCTGGACGTTAGCTTCATGCTGGCGGGGCACCAAAAAATCTTCTTTAATTTTCTGATGAGATAAAAAAAATGAATAGCTACCCAAAAGAACTGAAAGAGAGCATCATCGCTCGAATGCTGCCACCCAATAACATCAGCGTACCAGAGCTGGTGCGTGAGACCAGCATTTCTAAAGATACACTGTATTGTTGGCGTAGCAAAGCGTTGAAAGGTGGCACTCCTGCACAAACAACAGTTAGAAAAGGGTTGAGCAGCGAAGAAAGATTCAACATCGTCTTAGAAACAGCAAGCCTGAACAAATTGGAGCTTGGCGAATACTGCCGCCGAAAAGGTCTTTTTCCCCAAATGATTGACGCTTGGCAGACAGCTTGTAAACAAGCTCATGCACCGCTTGCTCCAAAGGCGGATCGGACGACAATACGCACCCAGAAAAAGGAGATCAAGCGCCTGGAAGCAGAATTGAATCGGAAGGAAAAAGCCCTTGCCGAAGCCGCTGTTTTATTGGTTCTTCAAAAAAAAGTTCGATCTCTCTGGGAGGACCCAGAGGAAGAAAAATCGTCCTTGAGGAGCGCTTAAAAGTGATCTCCTGGATCAATGAGGCCTGCCTTGAAGGGGCCCGTAAGTCAAAGGCTTGCGAAGTGCTTGATGTCTCTTCTCGCACCTTGCAACGCTGGCGTGAGAATGGTCAGGTGAAGGCCGATGTCAGAGGGACAATGGACACTCGGTCTGAACCCCATAACAAACTCTCGTTATTGGAACAGCAGCGCATCCTGGATATTGCCAATTCGCAAGAATTCTCCCATTTGTCTCCGAATCAGATTGTGCCGATGCTTGCTGATCAAGGACAGTATATCGCTTCGGAATCAACCTTTTATCGCCTGCTGCGTGAAGCTGATCAATTGGCCCATCGAGGCAAAGCCAAGCCACCGACACGTAAGCGCCCGGCACCATTGCAGGCCAACGGACCTAATCAGTTGTGGAGTTGGGATATCACTTACCTGGCTACGACAGTCAAGGGGATCTTTTTTTACCTCTATTTAATCATGGATGTTTTCAGCCGTAAAATCGTCGGTTGGGAGGTGTACGAGAACGAGTCGGCCGATCAGGCGGCAAGAGTATTCCGCAAGACTTATTTACGTGAGGGTATTGCTGGGGATGACTTGGTGCTGCATTCCGATAATGGATCACCTATGAAAGGCGCTACCATGCTGGCGACCCTGCAGAGGCTTGGTGTAATGCCATCCTTCAGTCGCCCCTCGGTCAGCGACGATAACCCCTATTCGGAGTCTTTGTTTAAAACATTGAAGTACCATCCAGGCTTTCCAAACAAGCCGTTTGATGACCTTGAAGAAGCACGTATTTGGGTCGCAGAATTCCAGCACTGGTACAACGAAGTTCATCGCCATAGCGCTTTAAAGTTCGTTACTCCAGGACAGCGACACCGCGGTGAAGATATCAACATTCTTGAGCAACGCCACCTGCTCTATGAGGTTGCCAAAGAGTGTCTACCAGGGCGCTGGTCTGGAACAACAAGAAACTGGACACCGGTTGAAACCGTGTATCTCAATCCTGGAAAACCTGAAAAAAAGGAGATAGAACTCAAACAAAACGCTGCATAAAAAAGCGACATCTTCCTTGACATCTACCGAAAGCGGGATCTTTAAAAAATTCACTGACCACTATTCGGTGGAACAGTCCCCCTTTCTATATCCCCTACCCCCCTATAATTTCCACAAACTTATAATTCTTACCATCAACGGCAACAAGGTGAATACCGTCAAGTTTGGAAAATAGGGAGACAGCGATGGTCTTTGTGGCCAGTTATTTGATCGACCAGAACACCAGTTGTGTCCTATGATGATGGATTTTGTCCAGTCTGCCAGGACTAAATAGGTAAATTTGAGGTTTTGAAAAAACAAATGTTGTGGAATCAGACGGGCAAACTCTTTGCCCTTTTGTCTCTCGTGTCTGCAGAGTTCTGTTATTTTGAGAGAGACTGTACCTTTTAATAAGCCATATAACTTATTGAGAAGATGGAAAATATTTCTTTCCTCCGTAATATTTTTATCTCACCAAGTAATCAAACTCTATGTACATTTTATCTATCATTGTTCTTGGCTTTTTTTTCCTCTGGACTTCGTTTATTCGGAGTACAAAAATCAGTAGGAACAACAACCGGAGATTCTTCTTCGCCATTTTGATCGTGTCTGTTTTTTTCGTCCAGCATCTGCTCTAAATACTCAAAGGTCTTTCTTAACACCTTATTTGCTGTCTGATGTTCCATTTATTTTCTCCTGTTTTTTGTCATATCTGCACACAGGTAATTGCTCGATACTTTGACTGCATTTTTTCAATTGATTTTCATTGTCCTGCTTTCACATATGCAATTGTCTTGCCTGTTTCTATTTTTTTTATTCTTTATTTTTTAAAATTTAAAGTCCAACTGTAACCAGGGTGGCAACTCTTATAGCAAGTGTATAGCTCTTTGTCTTATTTTTTAAAGCAACACTACCCTGCCTAACTTGGATTTAGGCAAGAATTTTGCATCGCACTATGTACAAGTTATACTGGACACCGTAATCAAAATTTCAGGGCGAGAATTTACCATTGATAACGGTTCGAGAGAAATAAAAGTCGATATCATCAACATGCCCTACAATCCACTTGACGACAAAAGCTACCAGAAGATTAAAGTCGATGATTTTGTTCAGATAACCGACAGTATCGATGTGATTTTTTTTTTAGAAAAAGGAAAGTATGGCTGAAACAGTGACAACTCTTTTTAAAGATATCGCCAAAAAATAAAGGAGAAGAGAACATGGAAGGCAAAGGATATCACGAACCGATCGATCAACTAAGCCAGACTAGCAAAGATATGCACAGGGCGATCATGTCGCTGACGGAAGAGCTGGAGGCTGTAGATTGGTATAACCAGCGGATCGAAGTCTGCCAGGACAGTGAATTGCGTGCAATACTTCAACACAACAGGGATGAAGAAAAAGAACATGCGGCCATGGTTATGGAGTGGATACGCAGAAAAGATCCAGCGTTTGATCATGAATTTAAAAAATACCTTTTTACTGAAAAATCACCTGCTCACAAATAAGGGCAACCAATCTCGTACGGTGATTGACACAAGAAGTGCCAGCCTTGCAACTGGTGAGTCATGAGAAATACGACACAGCTAACTGCTATACTGAAGGGAGAACGTTCTTTGCTCATTGGGCTGGCCCTAGCTCTCATTGCCCAGTCCGGGGTTTCGCTGATTCAGCCATGGCCCCTGAAAATTATTTTCGACTATGTCATCCTCGATAAAACCATACCTGAGACTACGATAAATATGTTAGGCAGGTACTGGGGATGGATATCCCAGTACCTGCTGTTTATCATGGTGGCCGCGCTAATCTCCATCGCCTTTTTAAATGGTATAGGCCTTTATCTGCAAAATATTTTTCTAACCAAACTCTCTCAGACAGTTGTCCAAAAACTGCGTATCAGACTCTTTTCCCATATCTTAAAACTACCGGTAACACATTTCTTTCAAACTGAACCAGGTGAAGTCATTGAGCGTATCACCACCGATGCAGATGATACCCAAAAGCTTGTAGAAGGGTACAGTGTCCTTGTCTGTCGGAGTGTTCCCACTTTCATTGGTATTGCCGTTATTATGCTTTGGGTCGATTGGCAATTGGCCCTTGTCACCCTTGGTATCGCCCCGCTTCTGGTCTGGGCAACTTACTATTTTGGCATTCGTATCAAGCGGATCACAAGAAAACGACGTCAGCATGAGGCGGATATCTCATCTCTGACCGAAGTGACCACCAAAACCCACAAATGGATAAAACTACTGGGCTTGGAAGAAAGTGAAATCGAGCGAATGGAAAGAGCCAGCCATCTCAGTCAGGTAGCCGCTGTCAAGGCAGGCAGCTGGCAGGGGTACTATACTTCTTTGGTCAATATTTTCCTGGCTGTCGGAAGTGCTGTGCTCATCTTATTTGGCGTCATAAGTATTAGAGATGGACAGATCACACCTGGCGAACTGCTAGTATTTATTGGTTACCTTCAAAGTCTATACAAACCGATACGTGAATTTACAAAATATTTTATCAAGATTACCAAGGCGATGGCCTGCAATGAACGTATTGAAAGCGTTATGGCTATAACGCCTTGCGATCTTGGGGTCTGTGAAAATCCCGACGCCACCCCTTTGCAAAAGTTTGAGCGAAAAATAGAATTTGACCAGGTGTCATTCGGCTATGACATCAATCCCATCATTCATGATTTATCTTTTACCATTCAGAAAGGACAGAAAATAGGTTTGGTCGGTGAATCAGGTTCCGGCAAATCGACGATTTTGAACCTGATTCCCCGTTTTTTCGACGTCACTGAAGGAGAGATCCGCATTGATGACACCGATATTCGGACCCTTACCATCGACTCGCTAAAGAAACAAATTGTTATGGTTACCCAGGAAGCAGTGCTTTTTCGTTCGACGGTCCGGGAAAATATTGCCCTGGGCCGACCGGATGAAGCATCATCAAAACAAGAGATCATGGATGCCGCAAGAAAAGCCAATGCCCATGACTTTATTCTCGAACTTCCCGACGGTTATGACACTGTTCTCAGATCCGGCAACACGCAACTTTCCGGCGGCGAAACAAAACGCATTCTCATCGCTCGTGCCTTTTTAAGGGATGCTAATGTCGTGCTTCTCGACGAACCAACAGATAGTCTAGACCCAGCATCGGAGAGTCTTGTTATGGAAGCCTTCGACCGATTGTCGGAAAATCGGACCCTGGTCGTCGCCTCCCATCAACTTAAAGTAGTTGCAAACGCCGATACCATCCTTGTTTTGCATGATGGCCATTTAGCCGAACAGGGAACACATGATGAATTGCTTAAACAAAACGGCATTTATGCCGGATTTTGGCACAAGCAGATGGTTGTTTGAGGGAATTTACCGAAAGCACAGAAATGATATTTGCAGAACATGAGAAGTAAACTTAACGAAAATATATGGAATGAAAGCGATTAGATAGTTAAAAAATTGTTGTCTGAATCTCCTGATGCTGCTTTATTGTATTGCTATTTCAGGGCAAACAACACCATTTTACTGTAATCAAAAATAAAATTCTTTCATTTATTCCTCAAAATCTCAAAAAAGGAGAGTCTCATGGGTATTGAAATTACTGGAGTTTTCAGCCTGCTCATTCTTATTGCTGATGTCTGGGCGCTTGTAAATATATTTCAAAGTGGTGCAACTACAGGAGTGAAAGTCCTCTGGGTTGTTCTGGTCGTTTTGCTTCCGGTTATCGGATTCATCGGCTGGTTTCTGGCCGGGCCGAAAACCATTAGATAATCAGTTTTACAGCAATATATTTATCAAACAATTCTGGGATACCTTATACGTACGGCCTAATCGTTTGATTCTAAAATGAAACGACTCATTATTCTGCGCAGCGGCCAGGATTTTGATTCGGTAGACTTTTTCTCACGATAGAATCATCAAAATAGGTTGCCGCCTCTTGTTGAAAAAATCCTTTTCCTTCAATACCTTCAAGATATCGATCAATCATCGCCTTCATCTTGAATAATCTGCTCAATATCCCTGCGACTGGAAACGGATAGCGTCTCTGTTGACACCGGGTTTGGCCTGGCATCTTCTTCATCATCATTCATTTTTACCAGTAACCAACGTTCGTTTTTACCTTTATCCGTGCGGATAAGTGCATACCCTCCTTTAATCTTCTCACCATTGAGCCAAATGGTAAGATGGCCTTCCTTGAGACAGGACTGCAATGGAACAAGCTCGCCTTTATCATTTGTTTTCAGATTATCATAGGTTCCCCGGTCCCAAATTAATACAGTGCCGCCACCATAACTATCCTTGGGTATGACACCTTCAAAATCGCCATAATCAAGGGGATGATCCTCGGTAGGAATAGCTAGTCGTTTCTGCCCCGGATCGGTGGACGGTCCTTTAGGAACTGCCCAGGATTTATAAACACCATCAATTTCAAGGCGAAAGTCATAGTGAAGATTGGAGGCATTATGCTTTTGGATCACAAAGGAAAAATGATCGGAACGATGTTCATCGTTTTCCTCTTTTTCGTGCTGCTCACCTTTCGGTTCGCTCGAACTGCGAAAATCTCTTTTGGCCTTATACTCGTCAAGATTCGATGCAGATGTCATATTAGCCTCCTCCTGAGAATGTTCACCCAACTTCAATATGCAATTTCACCATAGTCTGGAATATAAAATTTTAAAAACTCTGGGATTCCCCTGGCAGAACCGCTGGTTTACCTGTCTTTTATTGTTCCTTCAAGCTGTCGTTTCGCGAGCTTTCCGAGAGTCATCCCCTGGATGGCAATGGAAAAAATGACGACGAGATAGGTGATCGAGATAATGGTCTTGCGTTCCGGAACATCCGGTAATGAAAGAGCAAGTGCCACCGATATTCCACCACGCAATCCTCCCCAGGTCATAATTGAAATCACACCCGGACTGAACGACCTGAACAGCCGCATGGAATGAAGTGCTCCCGCTACACATATCCAGCGGGCAAACAGAGTGATACCTATGGAAAACAAACCGACAGCAAAAAGGCTTGAGGTAAAGGGTATGACCAGCACTTCCAAGCCGATCATCATGAACAGCAAAGCGTTGAGAATCTCATCGATGAGTTCCCAGAAATCGTCCAGACGCTCACGGGTATGGTCTGACATGGCAAAAGTGCGGCCATGATTGCCGATCAGCAGACCAGCCACGACTATGACGATTGGACCGGAAATATGTAATTTTTCCGCGAGGTCATAACCTCCCATCACTATCGCCAGGGTGATCAGCACTTCCACCTGGTAATTGTCGACCCGTTTGAGCATCTGATAGCCGAGATATCCGATCGTCAGGCCAAGAGCAACACCACCTCCGGCTTCCTTCAGGAAAAGCAGAAAAACATCGGCAGCCGCAACCTGTCCCCCTCCCTGGGCCAGTTTCAGAACAATCAGGAAAACCACGACTCCAATTCCGTCATTGAACAGCGACTCTCCGGCCATTTTGGTTTCCAGGCTTTTTGGCACTCCAGTCGTTTTCAGGATTCCCAGGACAGCCACCGGGTCAGTAGGGGAAATAAGCGCACCAAACAGCAGACAGTAGATGAAGGAGGTTGGTAAGCCAAACCATCTCAGGACAATCCAGGTCAGGGTACCGACAATAAAGGTGGAAACCACGACCCCAACCGTGGCCATGATAGCGATGGCTCCTTTCTGGTCCATCAAATCGTCGATTTTGAGTTGCATTGCGCCGGCAAATAGCAAAAAGGCCAGCATACCGTGAAGTAATGTTTCATTAAAATCGATGGATTGCAGAATGGTGGAAACTTCCTCCTGTCTGACATCCATACCAAACCAACTTAACATAACAAAGCAGAGGGAAAGTACCAGGGAAATGAACATCACACCAATAGTCGTTGGCATGTGCAGAAATCGATAATTGACGAAACTGAATACAGCCGTCAACACCATAAGAATAGATGTTATTTCAAAGATATGCATTATGCTGCCTGTCGAAAAACTGCATACACTTTCAGTTTTCTGGTTCTAAAGAGACTCCCATCTATTGCTTCTTTCTCTTTGTGGTGTCTTTGATAAGTGTTGTTACCGTGTCAGCCATGATTTCCCTTTTGTCGAAGAAATCCACATTCAGTTCTCCCGTGACCTGGACAAAGTCACCAGCCTTCAGTTTTTGGTATCCCTTATTGTCAAGAGGATTATAGAGCATATTGCTGGTATCAATTTTTACTTCTTTTGAACCGATGTTGATTGTGAATTCACGACCGAACGTTTTTGCTATGGTACCCTTGAGTTTAAATCCTGTATCCGAGTGAAGCATTGTTGTGGGCGAAACCTTCTCTTCCTCGTCGAGGCTATTTGCGTAGTAGTATGTATCTGAATCCTTAACATACACAATGTCCGCTTCAATGGATGCAGTTTCATATAGATCATCATCAACACGGCCGTTCACGGTCACTTTGTCACCCTCCCTGATGAAATCAGTCCCTGAATACCAGCTCGAACCGTCCATTTCAACGGTAATAACACCGGTTCCGGAATACAGTTCAAAGGCCTCAGGTGATGAAGTCACGACAACCCCATTCAGGGTTATCCAGCTACTGTTTGCAGCCTTGTTCGGATCCTTTGCCATAACCACTGATGAGAGCAGAAGTGCAATTATTGTAGTAAGTAATAAAGATCGTAGAATATTCATTATTCCCTCCATTCCTGTAGTTGATAACCAATCTGGCGATTTCCTGGTAGAATTGCCGACAATAAGCTCAGGATAGCTGTTGTTTTTCAAACCTAGACATATCTATAGGAAATACAAATAAAAAAAATCCAGATTAGGTGATGAATGTCCTGGGGGGGCGATGGATTTTCATACTTTGAGCCTCTTCTGTTCAGCATAGTTTATTAACTGCTCACTGTTCTGCTGTTTCAGTCGGGGAAATTAAAGCAGACCTCATTACTTCATTAATCCACTGTGCCAAATACAATTTTTCATTCATTGCAAATTATTTCATGTGGAAGTGAATTACATACTTCAGATAAGCATACGCTGTGCCAATTTGTAGAAAGCAAGAGAAAAAGAGCCAATAATATGGCCACGGCCCAAACCACACTGTAACAAGAATCGAGGTTGGCACGATAATTGTTTATGTACTTATAGGGTGAAGTTTTCACAGAACTCCGCAGGAATGAAACAGTCCAATTATTAGCGCAATTCTATACCTGACAACAATGTATGGGAAAAAGTCATGGGCCGCAGTGGGAACGTGGCAGAATTATCCGATTAATCAGGAAAATATCCGATAAAACAAGACAGGCTGATTAGAGAAAAAACCAGGGACAAAGGATCTTTTCAAGCGACATACAGGTCAAATCCTTTTTCTTAAAAAACTATAGGAGTGGATATGCAAACATTGGTTTTGTTGCGACATGGAGAGAGTGTGTGGAATCTGGAAGACAGGTTTACCGGATGGACGGATGTAGACCTGTCCGAACATGGGATAGCCGAAGCCCACAATGCAGGGCTCTTACTGAAAGAAAACGGGTATTGTTTTGACAAGGCATTTACCTCGGTTCTCAAAAGGGCCATACGTACGTTATGGATCGTCCTTGACGAATTGGACTTAATGTGGCTACCGCCCCAGGGTTTCTGGCGGCTGAACGAGCGGCATTACGGGGCGCTACAGGGCCTGAATAAACAAGAAATGAGAGATGTCCACGGCAGGGATCAAGTCCATTTATGGCGCCGCAGTTTTGATATCCGCCCTCCGGCCCTGGCCGAAGATGATGAACGCCGGCCCCATTCCGATCCTCGTTATGCTCATCTGGAAAAGGATGAAATACCATACACTGAGTCTCTTAAGGACACCCTTCAGCGTGTAATGCCCTGCTGGCACGAGATCATTAAGCCGGAACTTATGGCCGGTAAAAGGCTTATCATTTGCGCCCATGGGAACAGCCTTCGCGCCCTGGTAAAATATCTAGATAATATCTCAGATGAAGACATCCCGGGGTTTGAAATCCCAACGGGCAACCCTCTGGTTTATGAACTGGACAACCAGCTTAACCCCCTGAACCGTTATTATCTGGCCGAGGCGTAAACTTAAGACTGACCAAAAGCCTAAAGATAAGGGAACAAAAAAAACGGCAGGATAAATACGTGAAATTTTCTGTAACGCTCTCCCCCCGGTAAACTTGAAGGTAAGCTGGGATAAGTTTTTTCACGAAAATCTTTCCCAAATAGCAAGAAAATCTTTTCTAAGTCACTAAAGAACATATAGGGAGGAAAAGGACATGAAAAATGATGTAAAGTACATCCGCTGGCTTGAAGACCTCAGCTCTAAAGACGTATCCCGGGTAGGCGGCAAGAATGCCTCTTTAGGAGAAATGATCGGGGCATTGAAGGCAGAAGGGATCAGAGTGCCCGGGGGGTTTGCCACCACGGCTGATGCGTATCGGGAGTTTCTTAAAGCCAACGACCTTAGGGAAAAGATCAAAGAGCGCATCGAAGATCTAAAGACCGGCCAAAAGACCCTTGACAAGGTGGGGAGTTCGATCCGAAGGCTCTTTCTCCGCGCCGATTTTCCCCAACAGATTGCCGCAGATATTCGCGGCGCCTACCAGGAACTGTGTGAGCGCAATGATGATCAGGAAGTGGCGGTGGCGGTGAGAAGCAGCGCCACCGCCGAGGACCTGCCCGACGCCAGTTTTGCCGGTCAGCAAGAGACCTTCCTTAATGTCAGCGGGGAGGAAGAGCTTCTGGATGCCTGCCGTAGGTGTTACGCCTCACTTTTTACCGATCGGGCCATCAGCTATCGTGCGGAAAAGGGTTTTGACGACATGAAAGTTGCCCTCTCCGTAGGAATTCAGAAAATGGTGCGTTCCGATAAGGCTGGTTCAGGTGTTATGTTCTCCATAGATACCGAGACTGGTTTTAGAGATGCGGCGGTCATTAATGCAACCTGGGGACTGGGTGAAAATGTCGTGATGGGGACTGTAACTCCAGATGAATATCTGGTATTCAAACCCCTGCTAAACAATAAATCCTTTAAACCGATTATTGGTAAGACCTTAGGTGAAAAAGAGAAAAAGATGGTCTATGCCAAAGGGGGCAGCAAGACTACCAAAAACATCACTACTCCCAGGAAAGAGCGGCAGTCCTTTGTGCTTGAGGATGAAGAGATTCTGCAACTGGCCCGGTGGGCTTCCTGGATCGAAAAACACTACGATAGACCCATGGATATTGAATGGGCCAAAGATGGTGAAACCGGAGAGCTTTTTATCGTGCAAGCCCGTCCGGAGACGGTTCAATCCGGCAAAGAAGCCGCTACACTGATGTCCTATACCCTTAAAGAAAAAGGACAAAGGCTTTTGACCGGTCTGAGTATCGGCGAGGCCATTGCCGCTGGTAAAGTCTGCCGGCTCAAAAGTGCTGATGAGATTGATCAATTTGAAGACGGCGCCATCCTTGTCACCGAGATGACCGATCCGGATTGGGTGCCTGTTATGAAACGAGCGGCGGGAATTGTAACAGAGCACGGTGGGCGCACCTGTCACGCAGCCATAGTGAGCCGCGAACTGGGAGTCGCGGCTATCGTGGGTGCCGCAGATGCCACGGATGTTCTGGAAGACGGCCAGGAGATCACCATCTCCTGCGCTGAAGGCGATCAAGGGTATGTTTATAAAGGCATCCTCGATTATGAAGAAAAGCAGGTCGATCTTAAAGAGATACCCAAGACCAAAATACAGATCATGATGAATATCGCTAGCCCGGCTGCCGCCTTCCGGTGGTCGCGATTGCCTTGCCGGGGGATCGGTCTGGCGCGCATGGAATTTATCATCAATAACCTCATTCGGATCCATCCCATGGCCCTGGTCCATTATGACGACTTAGAGGACAAAGAGGCAAAAAAACAGATCCGGCAACTTACCCACGGCTATAAAGATAAGACCGAGTATTTTGTTGATCGTCTGGTCCTGGGGATCGGCAGGATTGCTGCATCCCAGTATCCGGAGTCTGTTATTGTCAGGACGAGCGATTTCAAGACCAACGAATATGCGGATCTGATCGGTGGCAGGCAGTTTGAGCCCGGGGAAAACAATCCCATGTTGGGATTTCGCGGCGCCTCCCGTTATTACTCTGATAAATACCGGGAAGGCTTTGCCTTGGAGTGCCGGGCCATAAAAAGGGTTCGCGAAGAAACGGGGCTCGACAACGTCATCATCATGATCCCCTTCTGCAGGACCCCTGAGGAGGCGGACAATGTCCTGGAGGTTTTGGCACAAAATGGGCTGGTGCGAGGAGAAAAAGGCCTGGCAGTCTATGTCATGGCCGAAATCCCAGCCAATGTTATATTGGCCGGAGAGTTCGCAAAGCGCTTTGACGGTTTTTCGATCGGTTCCAACGATCTCACTCAGCTCATCCTGGGTGTGGATCGTGATTCGACAGAGATCTCATACCTCTTTGACGAACGAAACGAGGCTGTCAAGACAGAGATCAGCAGGCTCATTCAAGTCGCTCACAAAGCAGGATGTAAGGTGGGTATCTGCGGTCAGGCACCCAGCGATTATCCAGAATTTGCCCGATTTCTGGCAGAAGAAGGGATTGATTCCATCTCGCTGAATCCGGATTCGGTTATCGAGGTTGTTATGAAAATAGCAGAGTTTGAAAAAGAAGGAGGTCGATTTTAAAATAATCTTGTCAAAGATCTGCGGATATACTTCATCCGACTACGGCCCGATGTTCTTTGGGAACCGCCAAGTGCCGCCCCGCATGCTTGGTGTTGTGGGGGCTGGGGGGCTCCCCCCCCGGCTACCCGATTATGCCAAATTTTCTCTACCTATTGGGGTATGGGTCTTTGGGATTATCACCTTGCCCAGAGAAAATTAACCAGCACCTCTTTGGATGAGATGATGCATTAAACTTTGGGCAAGGCGGCAGAGAAGTTTTTGACTGATTTGAATATACGTGACCACAATCAGCACATTTATAGGTGCCAGCCGATACGTCACTACCATAGGGAACACAACTTTTTTGAACCATAATAATTTCCTTTGACTATCCTTTAGGTGCAAACGGATCGTTTCCATGGCTATCTTTCTCGCCAATTTTTCCATATTTATTGTGTATTACTCATTACGTATGTTGATTTTTACTGATTTAGTGCGCTCTATCGACTGCCTCCTGTTTGGTATTAAAGTGATCGGACGAGCGTTGACCGCCACTTTGCTTTATATCCCATCCCCCTTCTTGATTAGGTACTAAATGAGTATTTTTTTAGACATTTACTCTTCCTTCTTTTGGTTACCAACGAACCCTGCCCTTAAGGCATTCCGGTTGTTTTATCACGAGAAGAGGTTACCAAGATATTGTCCTTTTTATGCAATCCTTATAGATTAATAATTAACCTTATGTATGGATGCGGACTACACAATGGCTCAATTCGCAGTCAGCTTGACTTAACTCAGACTTCGGGCCAAGGACGAACCTCAAGCAGTCAACTTTCCGGCTTTCGCAATGTTGGGCAAAACATTTTCTTGTTATTTTTTCACCGCACTGCTTTGAATTTAACGTATCGCCGGATAAGGGCATTGGTTGAACTATCGTGCTTGAGTTGGCTTTTATCCCCAGTTTCAAGTTCGTCAATGATACGTACAGCCAGCGCCTTGCCCAGTTCGACTCCCCACTGATCAAATGAGTCAATGTCCCAAATAACGCCTTGTGTGAAGACGCTGTGTTCGTAGAGCGCCACGAGCTTACCCAGCGACTCCGGAGTCAGTTGTTCCATAAGAATCGTACTCGAAGGACGATTGCCCTCAAAGGTCCGGTGCGGTGCCAGCCATTCGGGTATGCCCTCTGATGAGACCTCCTGCGGTGTTTTACCAAAGGCCAGTGCCTTTGCCTGGGCAAACATATTGGCCAGCAGCATGTCGTGGTGTGGAGCAAGAGGATTGAGCGGCTGAACAAAACCGATGAAGTCACAAGGGATGAGTCTGGTTCCCTGATGAATAAGCTGGTAGAAGGAATGCTGCCCATTGGTGCCCGGTTCGCCCCAGTAAATTGGACCGGTCTGGAAGGTGACCTCTGTTCCGTCAAGCGTAACATGCTTGCCGTTGCTTTCCATCGTCAATTGCTGCAGGTAGGCGGGAAAACGCTTCAAATACTGTTCATAAGGAAGGACAGCCACGGTCTGCGCATCGAAAAAGTTATTGTACCAGAGGTTCAGGAGTCCCATAAGTACAGGCAGGTTGCGCTCGAAAGGGGCAGTGCGGAAATGCTCGTCCATCTGATAAAAACCATTGAGCATGGCGCGAAAATTTTCTGGGCCGATAGCGATCATCGTCGAGAGGCCAATCGCCGAGTCCATGGAATATCGCCCACCAACCCAATCCCAAAATTCGAACATATTTGCGGTATCGATGCCGAATTGCGCAACTTCGTGCCCGTTGGTAGAAACTGCGACGAAGTGCCTGGCAACAGCAGCAGGATCTTTCAGATACTTGAGAACCCAGTCACGGGCAGTGCGTGCGTTGGTCATTGTCTCAAGAGTTGTAAAGCTCTTGGACGAGATGATGAACAGTGTCTCCTCTGCGTCGAGGTCTCGGATGGCCTCGGCGAAGTCGGTGCCGTCGATATTGGAGACGAAACGGAAGGTCAGACTGCGCTGGCTGTAATGCCGCAATGCCTCGTATGCCATCACCGGCCCCAGATCAGACCCACCGATGCCGATATTAATCACGTTGCGAATCGGCTTACCGCTGTAGCCCTTCCACTCCCCGCTACGCATCCGATTAGAGAAGGTGGCCATCTTGTCGAGCACGGCGTGCACCTGAGGCACGACGTCTTCGCCATCCACAATGATTGATTGCCCTTTGGCAGCGCGCAGGGCCACATGGAGGACGGCTCGCTTCTCCGTGATATTAATCTTCTCGCCCCGGAACATGGCATCGATGCGATCTCGCAAGCCGGACTCCTCAGCTAGCTGCAATAATAGTCTGACTGTTTCGTCGGTAACGCGGTGTTTCGAATAGTCAAAGTAGATGCCGACGGCCTCAGCGGTCATACGCTCCCCACGCTTTAGGTCGTCGGCAAAAAGATTCCGGAGATGCAAGTCTTTAATTTTCGGGTAATGAGCTTCAAGGGCCTGCCATGCCACGCGCTTCTTGAGTGGTGTGATTTTTGTCATGTTGACTCCTTCTTGGTTGATGATTGTATAATCGTCCCGATCTCGTTTCCCCGTTGTTCAGAAGCTCGCCTGTTCTGCGTGAATAGAACCTGCAGGTGCGGATGACACTTTGGTGAATATATTGTGAGAGGCCGCATGGCAAAAAACGATGACGGCCACTTCGGGATGATCCAAACAAATGAAAAAGAAAGCCAACTTCTTTCTCTCCAATTAAGTTATCGTGTTTCTAACTCTTATCTAGGAGGCCGGAAAACCGGGTTAGCATATTTCCCGATTTTCAAGTTCGAACACTTTGGTCAGGCGGCGCCGATGACGGTCGGCACCACTGAACGTAGCCTTGAGAAAGACACTGACCAATTCCTCTGCAAGTGCATGGCCAACCACCTGTCCACCCAGGCAGATAATATTCATATCATCATCCTCCACCCCCTGATGAGCTGAGAACGGGTCCGTGATCAGTGCCGCCCGCACGCCGGGTATTTTGTTGGCAGCAAAGCTGGCCCCGACACCGCTGCCGCAGATGGCAATACCCCTGCTGAAATTACCGCTTGCCACCGCCCTTGCCAAAGGCACTACAAAATCCGGATAGTCATCTCCGGCAGCCAGCTCATGGGCTCCGAAGTCAAACACTTCATAGCCGGTTGCCCTGAGGACCGCCGCCAGATACATTTTCATCTCAAATCCGCCGTGATCAGCGGCAATTCCGATACGCATCATCTCGCCTCCTGTTTTCTATTTACGAGCTCAAGGGCACGACCACAGACATTCTCAATGGCGAAGCCTTATTCCTGCATCATGCACCCGACCAAGGCTGATGTGCCGAATCGATCCACTCTACATGTGACTCTTTAAGCCTTTGAAATAGCAGTTTAAAACTCTGTTGCAAAATGTGACTTAATCTTCCATGGAAATACACTCCACAGGACAGGAAGCGATGGCCTCGTCGACACAATCGAGACTCGTATCCGCATCTTCAATTACATAAGCTTTTTCTTCATCGGCGTTAAATTGAAAAACCTCGGGACAAGTTTCCACGCACGCTTCACAACCAATACATTCCTCTCGATCGATGACAACCTCAGACATAATGATATCCTCCAAAACAATTTGTTGACTTTTTATCTATAGATGCCACAAGGTAAACTCATATATAGCGCAGGTGACAGCCGTTACACTTTTTTCCTCAAACCTTTAAACAGCAAAAAACATGCCGAAAATCACAAGTCAGCCGGAAAGAAAATCGGGATAATCGCTGCAGATCCCCAATCACCGAAGCAAAGGCGTTAATTCGAAACCTTTATTACGAATGCCTTAAAATCTCCAGCAGATGGTTAAAGCAGTAAACCTCTTATTAGGAGCGGATAGGTAGAATTTTCTCACCCAGGCAGGTATCGGCCTAATATTAAGCCATTCCTGCACGACAGGACGATTCTGACACAATCGGACACCGGATGTAAAAATAACAATGTTTAAAAAATGGTGATCGATTGGTATTGTAGCCTTTTTGTCGTATTTTCCAGTTTTCGGCACTAAGAACTGTGGCCGAAGAGTCCCCCTATTTCCCGGCAGAGATAGTCATCACCTTTTTCAGCTTTTGGGATGATCGGCGTAGGCTTTTTCATATGCTTCAATCTCGGCCAGACTGCCGATGGCAAATGGAATGCGCTGATGAATGTTTTCAGGAAAAATCTTCAGCACCCGTTTTTTTCCAGTGCTGGCTCCCCCACCAGCTTGTTCTGCGATCATGGCCAGGGGAGCGCATTCGTAAAGCAGACGCAATTTCCCCGATGAGTGTCGATCATCTTCCGGATAAAAATAGACCCCTCCATGATGAAGAATCTGATGCAGATCGGCAACGAGAGCACCGGAATAACGGAGTGAATACGGCTGCTCCTGCTCCATAAGTAGCGTATCGGCGAAGGCACGGGCGGGTTCAGTCCAGCGATTGCGATTACCAAAATTGGCGCTGATGATTTTACCACGGGCAGGCATACGGATATCCTCATGATCAAGAACAAACTCACCAATTGCCTCATCGAGCACAAAACTGTGGACGCCGTCGCCGAAAGTATAGACGAAAAGGATCGATGCCCCGTACATGATATAGCCAGCACCCACCTGTCGAGAGCTTTCATGCAGGATATCCTTCTGGCTTGCATCGGTAAAGGTTCGGATTGAAAAAATCGAACCTGTAATGCAATCCACCTTCATATTTGAAGAGCCGTCCAGGGGATCAACCAGCACTACGTATTTGGACCGGTCGTTTTTGGCGTGCAAAAGCAAGGGATTCTCCATCTCCTCCGAGACAATGGCACCGACAATATCGACATACTCGAAGGCTTCCATAAAAGCATCATTGCTGAGCCGGTCTAGTTTCTCGACCTCTTCACCCTGCACATTGGTTTCACCCGTCTCACCCTTGATACCTAATAACGCGGCCCTGCGTGCATAACTGGCGATGATCTTCGCCACGGTGCTCAATTGCACGAAGACCTTGGTCAGCTCTCCGCTCGCTTCCGGATGTCTCTGTTGCCGCTGAGCAAGAAAACGAAAAAGTGTCGTACGGTTCCCTTCAATTTTCGGCATTATTTTTCCTCCGGGTATACGTATAGAATTTAAGGAGAATAGGATTGATATCCTGCAGTAGCATTTCCTCCTGACCTGCGAATCACCTCCCCCCTCCGTCTTCCAGTGGACCGGATCTCCATACGCTCTTTTCTATCAAGAATGATGCCAGGGAAGAGCTTTTTCTTTTTCATGGCAAACCGTGAAATGTGAACCTGCAGTGGTCACTGTCGGCCACAGGACCGGCTTGTCCACTTTGGTAAGACATAGTCTTGTCTTGCCGGACGCTGGAAACATTTTTTAGCCAACCAACCGAAGCCCTTTATTTCAATCGGGTTATTTCCGGTAATGCCCATAAGCAGAGCTTTAAGGAAGTGAGGGACGGGCCTATGCAATGTCTTGAAGAAGACTTGAGTTACTATCAAAGCCAAGTGCTATCCAAAAGCACAGGAACAGTGGCATAAACCTTGCTGTTAATCTCACAAGACAAAAGTCCAATGATCCATATCACGAAACCTTGAATAAATATAATCAAGTCATGAGTCCACCGCATAAATGAGACACAACTGACCAAAGAGAGGCAATTGTGCGTATATTGCAATATGCTGTTCGTTTTTCCATGCTGTTTAAATATTTCGGACAGTTAAACATAGCCCTGGCTGCGCTTACCACTGTACCTCTCTTGGTATCACTTCTCTTTGGTGATTTCCTGGTCAGCGGGAGATATCTACTGATCATAGCGGTTCTCGTGTTAATTGGTCTTGCCTGTTCTCGTTTGCGGACAGCCAAACGAATGCAAAACAATGAGGCCATGGTCATTACTGCACTCATTTTTGTATTCTCACCTCTGGTTATGACTTGGCCGTTCATGGCCTCCGGGCTAAGTTTTGTCGATGCATTGTTTGAAACTGTTTCTGCTGTTACCACAACTGGCCTGAGCACTACGACCAGCACCATGGGCATGACCAAAACGTTCATGTTTTCCAGAGCCTGGATGCAATGGGTCGGCGGACTCGGCATAGTCATTCTGTGTATGGCTGCACTTATACAACCGGGTCTGACAGCAAAGCGTCTGGATATTTCTGAAAGTTATGACGACGACATCATTGGCGGTACCCGAGCCATAGCCCGGCGAGTCCTAACAATCTACACCATTTTGACTGTTGCAGGGATTGCCTTTTTATTGCTTTTGGGAGTGGACTGGTTCACGTCAATACTCTACAGCCTTGCAGCCATCTCAACAGGTGGTTTTTCACCCCATGATGCCAGTCTCAGCGGGTTACCAAATCATTCTGCTGAGGTTGTTGTTATTATGATTTCCATGGCTGGAGCTGTTTCCTTGCTTCTCTATTACCGGGCATATGAAAACGGCTGGCAGGCTATACGGCATGACCGACAAATCAAAGGG
The DNA here is from genome assembly GCA_963677465.1 of uncultured Desulforhopalus sp. Taxonomy (GTDB): domain Bacteria; phylum Desulfobacterota; class Desulfobulbia; order Desulfobulbales; family Desulfocapsaceae; genus Desulforhopalus_A. The sequence goes on from OY781976.1 coordinate 2,509,130, forward strand.
TTTCTCTTAATCGCCACTCTGGTGACAACTATTTTGGCCTGGCTTTTGTGGTATCAGGATGGTTTGAACTGGACAGAGGCAATCCGGCAGGGTGTACTTAATGGTCTTTCAGCATTATCAACTGCAGGATTTTCCGCAATGGATATCAAAGATATGGGCGACGGCTCGAAATTCGTCCTTATTATAGCCATGGCTGTCGGCGGCAACGCTGGTTCTACTGCGGGCGGTATTAAAATCATCCGTTTGCTTATTCTCTTTCATATGCTGTACCTTGTTATCCAACGTGCGGGAGCACCATCCCACGCTGTTTTGCAAGCCAGGCTCGGTGAACGAAAAATTGAGACAGACGAGATGTTCAATGCGGTGATTCTCTTTGTCCTGTTCATCTGTATTGCCACGCTTTCCTGGCTGCCTTTCCTTACCTTGGGACTCGCCCCCCTGGACAGCCTCTTTGAGGTCATATCTGCACTTGGAACGGCAGGACTTTCTGCCGGTATTACATCAACAGAACTGCAACCTTTGCTCAAAGGAATCCTCTGTGTAGACATGCTGTTCGGTCGTTTAGAAATAGTTGCCTGGCTGATTTTTTTCTATCCAAAAACATGGATCGGTTTAAAAAAGGGGGAATAAAATGAGAATTGTATTTTCCGGAGCCCACCGGACAGCCATCAAAGCTGCCGAGAAATTAATAGAACAGGGCCATGAGATAATATTGATCGAGATAAATAAAGAAAAAATTGACAACCTATCGGACGAATTGGACTGTAGCTTTATACATGGAGATGCAGGGAAACCGGTGATTCTCAGTGAAGCGGCCCCTGAAAAATGCGACTTTCTATTCTGTCTTACCGACAACGATCAAGCCAATATAATAACCTCGCTCCTGGCCAGATCTATGGGATTCAAAAAAATTATCACCTGTATACAAGATGAGGATTTATTGCCTCTCTGCGATGAATTGGGTCTGGTAGATATCATTGTCCCGGATCGAACCATGAGCCAGTACCTTACTAATGCGGTGCGCGGTCTTGACAGTGTTGAGCTGTCAACCCTGCTCCGGGGAGACGCCAGATTTTTCTCGTTTATTGCCCAAAAAGAGGAGGAGGGGGGGCTCAATGACCTTGATCTCCCAGATAAGACAAAAGTAATGTATTATTACCGGGATGATGATTTTTTCTTCACCGATGAAGACACCCTTCTTCAGAAAGGAGACGAGGTAGTTATCCTCACCAGCAGTGAACATCTGGCAGATCTCAGTGAGCGGTGGCACCCCCATGAAGTTGAAGATGAGGATTGACTTCCATTCATGCAGGAAGGGGATATTCCCCTTCCTGCATGTGGTAAATTTTAAGACTTCCACAAACCGTGAATAGTGCAGTACTCACGGGCAGTGACATTCTGCCCAGCACCTTTGAAGACAGACTCCGGAGCCTGACCCGGCTTTAGGTAGTGACGGCAGGAATTGTCGCCATCAATAATCTCAATCCACTGGATATAGTGTTTTTCTTCCATGGGATGCGGGTTGCTGCCGACTTTCACTTTCACACCATCAGCAGTGCTTTCGATCACCGGTACATGCTTTTCCTTGCCTTCGTCGGTTGTGCTTTCATCAAATAATTTCATGTCTTCTCCGCAGCAGACAAGAGCCCCCTCTCCTCCTTCGAGTACTTCAACGATATTTCCACATGCGTCACATTTGTAGATCTGTCTTCTTTTCGCCATCTGTTCTTCTCCTTATTAAGGTTATTACGATAAGTGGAACACCGAAACCTCATGCTCCACGAGAAAATATTAAAGAAGCTTTCTTGCGTCCACTCTTTCTCAGTCCGGCTCAGCCAGATCGACTGCAGTTAAACGGAGGAATTCGGCGCAATTAAGCCCGCCTGTCACGGAGATGAAATACATTCGACTTATTTGTCAGAAATAATCACACATCTTTTATAAATTGATTTGTCTTTGAATATCTTTGTTGAATGAACCCTCAACAATAATTATGAGGGTCAATAGATCACAAGCACAAAACATGCCATACTTGTCTTTGCCTTTTCAAACACGGAGACATTTACAGTTCCAGGTACTGGTAACAGTATATTACTAACAGGACAGCGACTAGATTCCGCTGCATTGTCCTTGTTCTCATCATGGAAGCTGCTCCTTTTTTTGTTTTGCAGAATAAAACCGTATTCCGGGCACAAAGGTCCCAAGTACTATAGGCACGAGACTTAAGCCGAGGATAAGGCTCCATCCATTGCTCCCCGGTGAAACTGTTTGCAACAGAGCTGCAAGCGGTGTCCAGTAAACGGCCAGCATCAGGAGAACAATACATAGTCCCCAGGACAGCCAGATCCATAGGTTGGTTGTGACATCGTTTACCAAGATTGATGTACCACGATCACGAAGATTGAGGACAAACCAGAGTTTGGCAAAAGCAAGTGTTAAAAATGAGATGGTCACAGCCCGTTTTTCGTCGAAACCGAAAAAGAAGAACGCTGTGGTCAGTGCTGCAAGGACGATGGAACCTATGACAATACTCCAAAGAGCAATGGCTCGCCAGTGATGAGAAGTCAGCACCGCCTCGCCGGGTTCCCGCGGCAACCGTTTCATAACATCACTGCTCCCCAACCCCACTCCGAGGGCAAGAGCAGGGAAAACATCGGTCAATACATTGAGATAAAGAATCTGCAGGGGATGCAGAGGGATTGGCAATAGTGCCAGAGATGCCAGAGCTACAGCCAAAACTTCGGCGATATTGGTACAGAGCATGAAAATTACGGATTTACGGATATTGGCAAAAATGATCCGGCCTTCCCGAACCGCCGCAACAATGGTTGAAAATTTATCGTCACGTAATACCATGTCGGCGACCTGTTTTGCCGCATCCGTGCCACGCTGCCCCATGGCAATACCAATATCCGCCTGTTTCAGCGCTGGAGCATCATTGACGCCGTCTCCGGTCATAGCAATGATTTGCCCACTGTTCTGATACAATTTGACCATGTTAAATTTTTGTTCCGGTGTCACCCGGGCAAAGACACCAACGTTCATAATCCGTTTGCGTTCTTGCACTGAGACCTCATCCGGATCGCCAAGATCCTGTCCCAAAAACGCTTTTTGGCCAATGTTCAAGCCGACCTTTTCGCCAATGGCACTCCCGGTGTCGGCCCGGTCCCCGGTGACCATCACTACCCTGATGCCTGCATCCTGACATTGCTCTATTGCCTCACGGACATCGGTACGTGGGGGATCTTCCATGGCCGCCAGTCCGACGAATCGCAGCTCTTTATATGCATTTTCTGTGACATCTTTGACTTCTTTATCGGCCAATGCCAACAGACGCAGACCTTTTGCGGCAAGGTCGTCGACTCTTTTTCTCCAATCTTTGAGATGTTCATCGGATAAGGGCGCAGAACCGTTTTCGGTCAAAATATACCTGCATGCCTGCAGCACCTGATCCGGAGCACCTTTCACCGCAACATAGTAACGTGTTCCATCGCCTTCTTTACTTTCCCTTTGATGAAAGGTTGCCATCATCATCGTCTCGGAATCGAAGGGAACTTCGTGTTCCTCTTCCCTTTTCTTGGCAAGTTCCCGCCATTCAACACCTTTTTGCACCGCCGCTTTGAGAAGAGCGACCTCCGTCGGATCACCGGTATAACCACACTCGTCATCCGGTCGGGCATTGGAGCATAGGGCACCGATCTTCAGCAATCGCAGGATTGAAGATTTTTCATCATTTTTCTGTTGACCAACTGGTATTTCAGACTGCTCATCCAAACTTATCGATTCGAGCGGGGTAACCAGCTCCCTGACGGCCATCTTATTCTCGGTAAGCGTTCCGGTTTTGTCGGTTAAAATTATCGAAGTGGCCCCAAGGGCTTCCACCGCGGTCAGACGGTTTACCAAGGCATTATGTTTGGCCATTAACCGCATGCCGCGAGCAAGGGCGATAGTCGCTACTATCGGCAGGCCCTCGGGAATGGCAGCAATACCAAGAGCAATAGCCGTCTCAATCATGAGCACCGCGTCACGACCTACTGCCAGCCCAGCTGCACCGACAATTACGGCGATAGCAAGGGTAATCCAGGCCAGACGCCTGCCCAGTTGATCGAGCCGTTTCTGCAGCGGGGGTGCCTTTTTTTTCGCGGCCGCAGTCAGTTGGGAAATTCGACCTATTTCGGTTGATACCCCAGTTGCGGTAACGACTCCTTCCACCTCTCCTTCAATTATACTCGTTCCCTTGTAGAGCATGCAGCTTCGTTCATGTAGGGCTGCTTCAGCAGCAACGCTGTCCGGCGATTTATTAACCGGCATCGATTCGCCGGTTAATGCAGCTTCACTAACCCGGGCTCCTTTTCTGCCCAACAGACGCAGATCCGCCGGAACCAGATCTTCATTACCGAGAAGAACGATGTCTCCGGGAACCAGTTCAGATGCTGATATTTCCTGATATTTCCCTTGTCGCCTTACCGTCGTCGTGTGTTGTCCGAGGCGCCGGAGCGCCTCCATGGACCGGACAGCCTTGTATTCAGTGAAAAAGCCGATGACGGTATTAATGAGCGTCACGGCGAGCAGCGCCAGACCTTCCGGCCACCGGGCGGTGATCAGAGCAAGCACTGCTGCCACAACCAGGATCAGAATGACAATACTTTTAAATTGATTCAACAGGATAACATATGGGCTGGGTGTCGTTTCTTCCTGAAGCTCATTGAGGCCATATTGATCCTGTCTTTTTTGTATTTGCCCCTCAGAAAGTCCCTCATCTGGATTGACATCCAGCTGGTGTAGCACGTTCTCTGCGGCGGCTGAGTAATACGATACGCCGCCAGATCCTTCCTGGTTAGGTTTTTCGTCTAAATCATCCAAAGCGTCCAAATCCTATTTTCTTATATCCTTAATTGTTATCATCTGAAAGTTTCTACTATCCCAAAACAAAAGGCGATAAGTACTGGAAATACAAGCAGAGTCGTCATTGTCACCTTTGTTAATAACAATCAATAAACATGCCAATAGTTAAAAATTATCTCCTTAACCTTTCTCACACATGTTGATGACTATCCAGCATACAGTCATTTTTCCCCATGGATGTCTCAACCTGAATTGTCGAATGCTCTATTCCGAAATGATCGTGTAGGTGTTGTTGGAGGTCTAGCAGAAAATTATTATCCAACGAGTCAATATTCACCACGATATGAACAGTCAGTGCAATTTCGGTGGTACTCAATGGCCAGACATGCAAATCGTGAATGCGATTAACGTGATTAAAACTCATCAAATAGTTCTTTACTGCTGGAAGATCAATGGAATCAGGTACGGCATCCATAGCATAGTTCATGGAATCTCGAAGCAATCCCCATGTGCCGGCAAGGATAACAGCAGCGATCATAAGGCTCACCGCAGGATCAATCCACAGCCAGCCCTTGATTTTGATGACTACGCCAGCGACAACCACACCGAGCGATACCCCTGCGTCAGCAGCCATATGAAGGAAGGCACCTTTTATATTTAGATCTTGTTTTTGTCCTTTGACAAAAAGTAATGCAGTTAAGGTGTTGATGACGACTCCAATTGCAGCCACAACAATAATCGTTATTCCTTCAACAGGTTTCGGGTTAAAAAAACGACCGACGGCTTCCCAGGCAATTCCTCCAAGCGTAACAAGTAGAAGTATCGCACTAGCAAGAGAAGCCATGATTGTTGCCTTTCGAAAACCATAAGTCCTCTTCTCAGTCACAGCTTTTGTGGCGAGTACGCCTGCCCCCCAAGCAAGCAAAAGACTGAACACATCACTTAAGTTGTGTCCTGCATCCATTAGCAATGCAAGTGAATCAGCAAATATTCCATAACTGGCTTCAATAACAACGAAAACGATATTGAGTATAACTCCAATGGCAAAGGAACGATTGTAATTACCTATCTCATTACCGTGATTGTGGCTCATACCTTATTAGAATTTGTAACTAACCTGTAGGTTAGTGTTTTTTGTGAAATATTACAGAAAGCGTGGCTTGTGGAATAATGCTGTCTCTTCTAAAAAACATATCAGTATTCTATGTTGCGAAACATATCTTCCAATTAATTCGTAAAACCTGAATAATCTCAGAAATTTACCGGAGCTATTCTGCAGTTCCTTGGTGAAGAAGACTTCCTTTACTTATCCTCCATTTATGTCCAGGACCTTGCTTGTGCTTTTACTGTAGCCGATGCACGATTCATGCCCGGAATCTAATGTCACCGTACAAATGTGGAGGAACAATGTTGCTGATATTTATTAGCGGTAAACGTTTCAATGAATATAAAACTGCACGTTGTTTTTCAAGATATTGTGATATGGCACGATTTGTGCTGGAATTTGAATAAATACATCCTTCTTTGGTTACGCTGAAAAGTGACGGGGGATAAAACCACAAACAAAGGTTTTTCTAAGATAAACCACTATAAATGAGGAGATCTCCTATGAAAGTTTCTATATGTCAGAACAACCAACTGTTTCATATCTCGGTAATGTCAATGTTTTTAATCTTACTCATGTTTTCTACCTTCGCCCATGCTTCCGGCAAGGAAGTGAAACAAGAAGTGAGTGAAGCTGCATCCGCTATAGGTGAATATACCATAGAGCAAAAAGATGCCGCCGTTGCAAAGGCAAAAGAAATGATGGACCAACTCGATCAGAAGACTAACAAGCTGGAGAATAAAATCGAGAAGAGCTGGGATACCATGAAAGCAGCAACACGGGAAAATTATCTGCAATCCCTCAAAGAAATGCGAGAGAGACGTAATCTGCTCTCCGAATGGTACGGTGAAATGAAGCAGAGTTCCAAAGATGCCTGGGAAAGTGTGAAACAGGGATTTTCCGATACCTACGATAAGGTAGTGGATGCCTATAACGATACTGACGAGAAGATGAATACCAAGAATTAGAGAGCATTGATGAAGGATTTTTCCGGACTTGAGCTTGATGCCCTATGGCAGGATATTAAATTTGATTATTACAAACTATAAACGAACCGATCCTGTCCTGCGGGTCTGAACAGAGCTTGTATGTGATAAATATCTGGACAATAAAAAAACAGTAAGAAGGAGGAATAACATGACGGATATCACTGTTGCAGGAAAAAATATAAAGATGGATGAGGAGGGATTTCTGGTGAACCAAGAAGCTTGGAACCATGAAGTTGCCAAGGCAATTGCCAAACAGCTCGGCATCGAAGAATTGGATGGTGAGCAACTCGAAATAATCGATTTTTTAAGAAAATATTACAAGAAATTCAATGCATTTCCAATCTTGAACTATGTCTGCAAACATGTCGAACAGCCAAAGGAATGCCTCAATAATGAATTTGTAAATCCTATGAATGCTTGGAAAATCGCCGGACTCCCCAAGCTTGACGGTATTCATTTTGTGGCGGTTGACGGCAAGAACTATAAACTCGAAGAATGCTGTTGAAGATGAGGATGCTATTATGTCGGAAAAAACCAGCTTCATAAAACAAGTGGCACAGCAGATAGACAACCGAAGCGGAGAAATCGCCAAATTCAGAATCATCGCTGAGGTTGCTACCCCAGATGATCAGATTAAATTTTATCAGATTATTGAAGAGTTAGTGAAGAAAGAAAATGCAGTGAAAGAAAAGTTGGACGACTTCGAGAAGACTCATGGAGATAATAGTGATGACTTGAAGAAGGAAATTGCCACTCTCCAGCAACGCGTCGAGAGAGCAATTGAGGAAGCTCGAGTCAAGGTGAACTGATTATATGGCAACAAAGATTCTTTGCCCGAAAATGTCTTCTTTGCCGCCCCCCGAACCACGAGGGGCGGCTTTTCTTTTTCAGTTTTTCGACCGGTTGAGGAGACTGATTACCTGCAAATTTTCATCGTTTACATATCAGTTTTATGTCTATAACCAAATTTCCAGGCATCTCGATTGATAAAAACATCCTTTTTCTGGATAACTATTTAAATTTGGTTTTTATAGAAGAAAACGCTTTACTCAGACTGGCGCTCGCCTCTTCCAAACCCTTTTTCAGATCTTGCCAACTCTCTTCTCCGGCATTTTTCAAGGAAGACAGTTGCGAACGGATCTCTTTCTTTTTTTCCTGTAATTCGTCAATTTGTTCATGATACTTGATGCGCATCTCGGCATCAGCTTTGTCTGCTTTTGCTCGCAATACATCAACTTCGGCTTTCCATTCTTTAAGCTGTGCCTCAAACTGTTTTTCGAACGCTTCTTTTTTACTCATTGTGTCCTCCATTTTTCTGCAATAGGCAAGAACGTCCTCAATGGAAGGAACGCTGTCCTTTACTGAAAATATTATGTTTAAATATTATGTTATCGATCACCCGCTTCAGGAACAACAAGGATTGGTATTGGTGAACGGCGCATGGTATCTTCGGTGACCGAGCCGATCAGGAAATGAGAAATCCCTGATCGTGAATGAGTCGCCATAACGATCAGATCGGCCTTTATCTCTTTAGCAAAATTAATAATAACATCTGAAGGCTTGCCTAACTCGACAAAGGTCTCTACCTCCAAGTTATCAGGTACTTTGGCGGCAATTTTCTGCTTCAGCGCCTTGTGAGCTGATTTTTTCAATTCCCCTTCATATTGCGGAATGTCAAAGCCTGCAATCGGCACTGCGGTATCTGTATAAACCGGTACCTGAGGCACAGCCTGAAGTCCATAGATTTTCGCCCCAAATTGTTTTGCCAGCTCAACGGCCGTTTCCAAAGCCCGAACCGAAGATTCGCTATCATCAGATGGCCAGAGAATTGATCTTACGTGTAACATGATATCCTCCTTTCACTTTCTGTTGGTTATTCAGAGCTCATCTCTGCTGAGCCATTCTCAGCATCTTTTTTTATAAACTCTTTTATTACGGTGTCAGGATTTTTATCTGTTATTATTGCAAAAGCCTCACATAAAGAATAACTAAAACGTCACGTTTAGAGCAAGGATCCATCAACCTTCTACTAAAAGACATCCAATTTTCATGCCAGCTGTAAAGTTTGGTTATTTACTTGTAGCAGCCTTAGTCTTGCAGGTACCAGCTGTCCTGTAGAAATTGCAATATTCAAAAAGAAACACCAGGTAAATTAAATCAGTGTACAAACAGCGAGTTCTGAACAAATAATGTCATCTTGGATGAATTTATCAAAATACTCTCTACGGCCATGCAACATCCCTGCTTGACGAAGATTTCTCAATTTCCCTTCCTGTTTTTCTTGAGAACAGCAAAATCTTGCTGAATCGGACAGAGTCCTTTTTTACAGGACCATGATTTTTTCTAAATTTGTCTCATGATTTGATTTTCCAGAACATTCTAATATGGAGAATTTGTTTTTGGCCCAAAAAATTGTCCTCATCAAGAACTGGACTTGAAATTGGACAGAATAAAGAAATCAATGGAATAAACAGGCAAGAAAATTGCAAATCTCAAGACAGAAGAATGAAAATGAATTGAAAAAATATAATTAAAGGAAGAGTATATGTTGATGGTTATTTGTCGCGGCCTTATCTTCCTGTTTTGTTTCATACTTTCTCTGATTGACAATAGCGTGGGGCACGCCAGAAACGATAATACTGATCAGGTATGGCAGGTGGGGTCGCGCCGTTGGAATATTGCTGAAGAGAGGCGATACTCAGACTGGGTAGAGTCAACAATCAATGAGGATTTTTTCATCCACCATAATATTCCCATTGACTGCGCCGACGTCCCATATGCCATTCGCTGGATCTACGCCAGGATTGCCCATTTACCTGCAGCCGCTACCTTGCCGGACGGACGCCTTATCGGCCATTGGTCTACAGCTTGGAAAAATCTACCAACTGACGAGAAGTGGTACCGAGATAAGCGGTTCAGGATGGCCCTGCATAATCTACTCATCACAACATCTACCAAAACTTTGCCGGCTGACACCTATCCAATCCGCATTGATCAAGACTCTGTTCAGGCAGGATGCGTTTTTATCGATTATGGTCATGCCGGAATTGTGGGCCGCATTGTCCTTGATGGCAGCACGTACCTACCTGTTCAGACTTGGGAAGCAACGCTTCCCCGTAAAATACGAAAACTACGACCAAGAGGCTATTTTGCTGCCAGGGCTTCTTATGATATTAGTTCAGGCCTGATGCGATTCCGTTGGCCGATATCCGTGGGAGGCCAATGGATATATATAGCCAAACAAGACCAACCTTTCTATTCTTTAGAGCAATATGGTCCAGACTTCAACCATATTGGTTCTTTTTTCGGTGAGGAAGTCGGCCGAAGAATTGACCCGACGCCATATGATCCTAAGGAGAGAGTTCGTTTGATCATCGGATCAATCTTTGAGTACCTTAAGGAACGTGTGGTCCTGGTCCAGGAAGGCTATCGTCACTGTCGTCAGAAAGACTGTACAGAAGGTTCCTATCTCTGGGAGGTTTACAGCACCCCCAGTCGGGATGACAGGCTCGCCTTTGAGATTCACCATCTTCGGAAATTTATCAAAAAAAACAAGTTGAACGAGGATTCCCTTGTCAAGACCATGGAAAAAATGAGTATCCCAATCACTGACGAACAAAACGTCAGCATGAATTATATCGTGCAGAATATCGGCTGGCTGTCCCACGATCCAGGGGACCCCATAGATGCACGGTGGGGTCTGCGTAAGTGTGAGATGATTCGCGACCAGATGGATGATACGCTTCAGGCTTTGGATTTTGTCAAAAAAAGATACAGTATCACAAAACCGAATTATTATGAGCGGCTGCGTCGAATGAATATTGCAAACCTCAGGCGGTTGCAGCTAGACGGAGAAAGCTCCGGATGTAATAATCTTGTGGTCCACCTTCCAGGCACTATTCCGGTTCAACTAGCGCCTGCAGAATAATGCTGCACCGAAATTTGTTGTGGTGGCAAATTGAGAAACAAATCGTCAAAGCAGTAAGATTGCCAAGACGGTACTTTAACTCGGAATAGAGGATGGTCTGAAGTCTGGGCAACAGATGTTCTCTCCCCTGGGTTTTAAAATTTCATTTAAACTCCCCCAATCCCGATACAAACGGAGATTGGGGGAGATAGTGTTAAGGGTTAAGGCAGTTTTTGTGGTTTACAAACGTTTTCAGCTTTTGCTGCACTCCGGCCACAGCCTTGGCAATAATGGGTGGCTGGTTGAATAAGCTCTATATAAGCCTTGGGATTCTTGACCTGCAACTCTTCTTCAACATGAGCACACAGGGTTTTATTTTTTTCATCACTCATAAGATACCTCCATGTAAAATTAAAAAATGGCGTCTAATGATAGTCCGCCAGATATCTTTCTGGTTAAAGGCCGACGAACGAGTTTTGATCGCATTCGTACTGCCCAAAAAGACCTTAGGCATAGTGTTTTGCATGTCAAGCAGCAGCGAACAAATTATGGAAATAAGACTACACCGTTGAAAAGATCCTGTGCTATACAATATGCGGTATCACCGTCCTATAACAATTTAACGAATCAGTTTTAATGTCTTAATGGTTGTCGAAATGTTCACTTGACTTTGCTATATGCAGTTCTTAAAAATAAAAGGAGTACCTGATAGATACTGGTTTAAACAAGGAACAAGATGAAATGACTGTACAATATTACAGGAGGAAAACAGCATGAATACTCCAAGCAATCATTGTCCTGGATTTGAGTCTTTTAAAAATCTCAAATCGTTTGTTTGCAAATGCAACAACTGTGGCGCGGAAAAAGAGATTTTCTCCGATGAGTTTGACCGCGAACATATCTGCAAAGAGTGCCAGCAACCGATTGATTTTAAACAGTGTAATTATGAGGCTGGTGGTTCCAACAAAACGCACAGGTAACATTGGCATCGGAGCCAATTTAATCTGTGGCTGAACCTTTGCAAATTGCTTTGACTGAAAGACATTCAGCAAGTACCGACCAAATTCTATATACCTTTTTTACTTTTGAACTTTGGCTAATAGGTCCTGCGAAGGGTTTCTGGATATTTTAGCGGTTCTTTGCACAATGGATTGAGCGTATTCCTATAGCCAAAGTTCGTTCAATGGCTTCGGTGGTGTCGGCATTGCTACCGATATCCTGCCGGTCTATCCCGCTGATGGTCCTCGGTCGCCAGACTTCTCGTATCGATTGGCTGGTTGATGTTGAAAAAGGACGTATTTGAAAACCCCAGCTATCTCTGCATATCAACAATAATGTTTTTTGCCTCTCCTACATATGGATCCTGTTTAAGCCGTTCTTTCCAATCGGCAACTTTCTTTTTATTGGTATCTTTTCCATTTCTTTTCAACTGTTCGTCATTGTAGAGCCCTGGTGGGTAGTTTGAATACTGCTCACCAAGTTTTTTGCGTTGTGCGAGGGCCTCTTCAAACGTCTGCCGCATATCCGTCAACCGCAAGGAGACTGTGGTCTCCTTGCTCTGTTCATCAGCTCTTATAGCCTCCTTTGCAATAGCCTGCAATTCCGGGGTATGTTCTACCCTCTGCAGACTCCTTTGCCGGATCATGCCCAGGTCGAGGGATTTACCCCTGAAAGGCGTATATTTCGCAGGCCCGATCTGGTCCCAGGGCAGTGAATAGTCAAGGTATTTTTCACCTGATTTCAAATGCTGGAATAAACTCGGCAGTATGATATCAGGTATGACCCCCTTATACTGAGTGGATGCGCCAGTAATCCGGTAGAATTTCTGAATGGTCACCTTTAAAGCTCCCAGATCGCCGACCTCTTCTGACTTTGCAGCCTGTATCATTTTGTTCATGTCTATAATAGTTTGTACTGTCCCCTTGCCATATGTATGTTCGCCACCGACTATAATGGCCCGTTTATAATCCTGCAGGGCCGCAGCTACAATCTCCGAAGCCGACGCGGAAAATTGATTCACCAGAACGACAAGCGAACCGCTGTATTCGATACTATCATCGTCATCATCCAAAGCTTTTATTGTTCCACTGCTGTCTTTCACCTGAACTATGGGCCCGGACTTGACAAATAAGCCCGCAATTTCAACGGCATCTATGAGTGAACCACCGCCATCATTGCGCAGATCAAGAATAATTCCTTCAATATTGGTCTTTTTCAGGTTTTTAATGGCTTTTCGAGTATCATCGGTCGCGTTTCTGGTTTCTGCCCTGTTTTTGGTCTTGTCAAAATCCCGGTAAAAACTGGGAATCAGAATATATCCGATCTTCCCACCATCCGGAGCATCTATTACCGTATCTTTTACTAAAGTATCTTCTACCTGAACCACAGCTCTGATTATCGGAATAACCACGACCGTTCCATCCGTTTTCTTTACCGTCAAACGAACTTCGGTTCCCTTAGGTCCGCGAATCAGCTTCACAGCATCACGGAGACGCATATTGGCAATATCAACAGGGTCACCACCTTTTTCCGAAACCTCAAGGATGGTATCTTCCGGCTGAAGCATACCTTGCAGAGCAGCAGGTCCCCCGGGAATAATGCTAATGACTTTTATAAATCCATTCTCCTCGCGAAGAAGGGCTCCCACACCTTCCAGATTGCCGCGCAACTGAATATCCAGGTCCTCTTTCAGGCTAGGCGGAAGATAATTGGTGTGTGGATCGAAAGCCATGGCAATCGCATTGAAAAATCGGTCATAGTGATCCTGCAAAGTCTCCTGATGCAGACGTAAAAAGAAATCCTTATTGATTTTGATCACCTTTTCCTTAGCTTGCTCCCACAGCTCAACATCTGACAGTTTATCTTTTGCCTCTTCCTGGTCATTCATGAGGGTGAGATACTTATTAATAACTTGATATTTCATAACTTTACGCCATCTGTCCTTCAATCTCTTCAGATCATCGACGTAGACGATTTTTTCCGGATCGGTTTCAAGAATGTCATTCTGCTTTACATCAAAACCGGCGGCCATTATTTCATCCACCATCTTTTCAACCTGGCCAATTCGCTCTTTGATAATCTTGTATCCGGTTTCCGGCAAAAAACTGGTTCCGTTTTCCAGATTGTTTCCTATATAAGGCGCAAAGGAGCGTAGTGCCGTCACATCGCTGCTCAGCAAAAATCTTTTCTGATAATCCAGTTGCTTCAAATATAGATCGAAAGCCGCCATGGATAAGGAGCTATCCATCTGCTTATGACTGAAATGAATGGCAGGTAGCTGTTTGTCCAGCAAATAGCCGACCAGCTGGTCTTTCTTTTGCTCAACGGGTTGATTGTTCTTTGCAGTTCCGCAACCGGTAGTCAAAAAAAGGAAAACCAGAAAAACCGGCAGGGTACTTTGGAGGAGTCTTTTCATAACTTTTTAAACCTTTGATGAGGCGGGGTTTGAATTCATGGTGTGATAGATGTACTGATCCTTGTAGCGGACAATAAAAGCACAACCCAAAAGCCCAGAGTAGAAAGTAAATTTTTCAAAACAGCTGTCTTGGTCAACACTGCCCCTCCATAAGGGAATGCTAAACCTAATATAAACAGCAATAACCTGTAAGGCATAAACCTTAAATATTGTTAATTTCTGCGTCAACTCCCATTTTCAATTACTGTTTTCCGAGACACGTGGTCCAAGTATGGCTATAATTTCATGCTCGTCCATCTTTTCTTTTTTGAGCAATACCTGGGCCATTTTTTCGAGTTTATCCCGTTTATCCGTCAACAGCTGAGTGGCATCCGCATAGCAGGTTCGAATAATCTCCTGCATCTCATCGTCGATCATCTGCCCAAGTTTTTCAGAATGTTGCATCATACCGGGACCTTGCCCAAGAAACATATTCTGCTGATGGTCGACCAGGGATATATTTGGTGCCTCTTGGCTCATGCCATAAACGGTAATCATATTACGTGCAATTTTGGCAACCTTCTCCAGGTCGTTGGAGGCACCGGTGGAAACCTCGCCGAAGACAATTTGCTCTGCCGCCCTGCCCCCCAGCAACCCCTTGATTTTGCCAACCAGCTCGGTGCGGGACATCAGAAAGCGGTCTTCCAGCGGAGTCTGTAAGGTGTAGCCCAGTGCACCTATACCCCTTGGAATAATGGAAACTTTTTGGACCGGGTCCGCCCCGACGGTAAAATGGCCCACTATGGCATGCCCAGATTCATGATAGGCAACTATTTCCCGTTCGTGGGGATTGATCAATTTGTTCTTTTTCTCGAGCCCCGCAATCACCCGCTCGATGGCATCCTGAAAATGATGCTGACAGATTTCATTCTGGCCTTTTCGGGAAGCGAGCAAAGCTGCTTCATTGCAGACATTGGCAATTTCTGCTCCACCGAATCCTGGTGTTTCAGCGGCAAGTTTGTGTAAATCGACTCCCTCTTGCAGAGTCAGAGTTCGAGTGTGCACTTCAAATATTTGAATTCGCCCGATTAAGTCTGGCCGATCCACAAGAATCTGGCGGTCAAATCGCCCGGGTCGCAACAAGGCCGGATCAAGAATCTCGGGACGGTTGGTCGCCGCCATGATGATAATCCCGATTTGGGAATCGAAACCATCCATTTCACTAAGCAACTGATTAAGAGTGTTTTCCCGTTCATCGTTCCTACCCATATAAGGCCCCTGAGACCTGCTTTTACCAACGGCATCCAACTCATCGATAAAAATAATACACGGGGCTTTGGTCTTAGCATCTTTAAAGAGATCACGTACCCGCGCTGCCCCGACACCAACAAACATTTCAACGAAATCCGAGCCGCTGAGGTTAAAAAAAGGTACATTGGCCTCCCCGGCCACGGCACGCGCCAAAAGTGTCTTGCCCGTACCAGGAGGACCCACCAGCATGATACCCTTGGGCAGTTTGGCCCCAAGGCGTGTGTACTTGTCCGGTTCTTTTAAAAAGGTCACAACTTCCTTAACTTCTTCAACAGCCTCATCAACCCCGGCGACGTCATCGAATGTGACTTTAAGCGATGGGTCGACTTCATATATTTTAGCTTTGTTCTTGCCAACAGTTAAGAAGCCTGCTCCGCCGCTGTTTCCGCCAATTTTTCGAGCAATCCAGCCCCAAACCAGAAAGAGAATGCCGAAAGGAATGATCCAATTGGAAATCAAATGAGCCCAAAAATGCGATTCGATTTTGCCTCGGTAAGTGACGCCGTGCTGATGTAGGATATCGAGCAGGGTTGGATCCGTGAGGGGAATAACAGTAAATTGACGTTTAATTTGCTGGTTGCGTTCTTTTTCCGATTGCTTCAGGCTTTTTTCAAAATCTATATACCAGGGAGTCTTTTTTTGCTGCGGAACAAAACCATGTTTTGAAGAGGTGGGAGCAGTCCCTGTTTCGGTCTTATTTGCTGTACCGCCGTTCGGCTTAGCAGATTCTGGAGCAGCCTGATCGGATTTCAGTAAACCATAGATCCTATCTGATTCCAAAATCACACTTTCAACCTTATTATTCTGAATAAGATCCCGGAATTTGCTGTATGGCAATTCTTTAACTGCGGGTCCAGAAAAGAACATAGTATCCAGAAAAAGTATAATCAAAAACATTGACAGGTAATAACCAATGGAAAATTGAGATCGTCGAACCATTATTATCCCCCCATAAAAATCGTGACGAAATAAACTTTTAAATGATGATTTTTTACAAAGAAAAGGTGATGGTAAATAATTGTTTCCGCTATTGCTTGCGATGCTGACTCCGAAAAGAGCCGAGAGTCACACCAGTCAAAACAGAGCAATGAACACCAAAAGATAAAAGACAACTCAAAAGAAGAAAAAATCTACAATATACTGAATATACCTACAAATTCAGTTTCTACACATTTGTCAACATACCAAAAAAATCAATATTTTGTCACAAAAATATTGATTTTTGTGACAAAACGAAAAAAGCACTCGTCTACTTCCTATCAAGATATTCAGTTAAGAAAATAATCTTGACCGTATAGAGATGACAATCCCGGTGAAGATCTTGCATGTAAGAGTGTACAACAGATATCACAGTGCATGAGCATGATGGAAATGGGCTCAAAATTGGGTTTAAAGCGATATGAATGTCCGATCTCACAGGACTGAAAATCCTTATAAACTACTATTGAGCCGAACAGAAAGACGCCTTTCCTTTTCATTAATGCAGATATCAACAGCGCACTTGATCAAATTGGCCAACGATGAATGGTGTCACCCACCTATGTCTTTAAATGACGTCTCTTGGACAAACGAAAAAAGTCGCTGATTCTTTTCAATTATAGGAGGTAACTATGCAATCATCCCAACAAAGGGTCGCACTGGTGACTGGTGCTAATCGAGGTATCGGCTTCGCCATCGCAGAGCAGTTGGCTCGTGCGGGACTTAAGGTCATCATCGGTGCCAGAAACGAGAAAAACGGCCGTGAAGCACAAAAACAATTAGTTACACAAGGCTTAGATGTCCACTTCACTCTCCTCGACGTGACCGACAGAACTTCAATTACCGCCGCTATTGGCAGAGTTGATGACACCTTCAGAAGACTGGACGTGCTGGTTAACAACGCAGGTATTATGGTTGATGCAGAGTCGGATATTCTTGAACTGCCACTCACCCTGCTCCATAATACGCTGGAGACTAACTCCTTTGGCCCCTTGTTGTTGAGTCAGGGTTTTGCACCCATCATGAGCAGAAATCAATACGGCCGCATTGTAAACATTTCCAGTAGCTTGGGGGCTCTGACTGAAATCGCCAATCCGGAATCAAGTTATGCCAATATACAATCGCCTGCTTATCGTCTCTCGAAAACCATGCTTAATGGTATCACCGCACTTATGGCCCGAGAATTACACAAAAAAAACATCCTGGTCAACGCGGTTTGTCCTGGTTGGGTACGAACGGATCTGGGAGGCCCTCAGGCCCCGGTCTCTCCTGAAGAGGCGGCAAAAACTCCTGTCTGGCTGGCAACCCTGCCGGATGACGGACCGACAGGGGGATTCTTTCGAGAACACCAGCCTATTCCCTGGTAGTTCATTCAAAACCAACTCTGCTTCCTAAAGATCGATCTCAACCGTGAAACGACAAAGAGCCTTCGGGTAACCAAACTCTTTAATCGGACAACAGCAAGAAAGAAAAACTGAGGCCGAGGAGGTACCCCGAAGGCAGTCTTATGTTTTTACTCCCTGGTATATCGGTCAACCGACCAAAACCCACAGATAGTTACGGCAACAACCTACCATCCAACGGTAAAATGCCGATTGTAACTACCTTTATTAGTAATGAAAAATTTTAGTGCAACTCCTTAAGCGGATTGGGTCGTACCTTTATATTGGGCATATAAAGAGTGGATTCGCTGTCTGAGTTGCCTTATTTTGTTAGAATCCTCCTGAGTAAGCCAGCGGGGTTCACTAATTGAGTAGATCATCTTTGCCAGCTCATCAAGATATGATTCAGTGGCCTGACACCACTCATCTGTACAGATATGCTGCATCTCCTTCGCCTCGTTTAAGTCTTTGCTCAACACGTCAATGGAGGATGTCAGATTATTAACAAAATCCCGGTGGGTTCTTAAAAAAGATTCTTCCATTGTTTTTTGTTGTTCCATTTCCTTTCCCTCCTTCGTTTTAAAGGTAATCGGTTATTCGTTTGCAGCTCAACAAAAGTTCACAGTATCACTCAACTCCTGATATTTTCCAAGATAGAGCGACAGTGATTCTATGCTGCGTTTATACTGAAAATTGCAATTAACATGCCTGAAAACGGCATGGTTGCTAACTCTATTGTTAAACGATTACTGCGCCTTTCCAGCTAAAAATCATTATTAAACTTGCAGATACTGTCCGATACAAGAAGACGCTGTCCAGTCTGGCAAGACAAACCATCTAAAAAGACCAGGAGCCTGTCCGAGAATAGGTATTTTCGTTCAAATCGAGGCATTTTGTGAAAAATAAGCACAGCCATATGCTTGATATTGCGAGTATTATTTTTTCTAAATAACGATGAGTTGGGTGAAAAGGGCATTCTCAGACAGCCTCCTGGCAGTAGCACTAATTGCAGTCTCTTTATCGTTCTATATACTGATCATAATTTTGGATCCGCACCGATTCGACATACCGCCATATCTTCCCGGCAATGAAAAGAGGTGGGAGTTATCCAACTGCGTCCATCTCTGGCAATTATAATTTCAGCCTCTTCCGGCCCCCATGTTCCTGCCTGATAATTGGGAAAATCAGTTGGCTGCATTGTATTCCATACTTCCAATACGGGGGTGACAACCGACCAGGCAGCCTCGGCCTGATCTCCCCTTAAAAACAGGGTGGCGTCGCCCTCTATAATATCCAGCAGCAAGGTTTCATAGGCTTCAGGAGGCTTCGCTTTAAAAGCCTCGCGGTAGTAGAACTGCATCATCACCGGGGAAAGACGCAGGGTCGGCCCCGGCTGTTTGACTTCAAAACGGAGGAAAATTCCTTCTTCGGGCTGAATTGCCAAAAGTAACCTGTTGGGTCGCCAGTCCATCTGCGCATGGGCTGGAAATGTCTTATGGGGTACTGGACGAAATTGAATTGAGACTTCGGAAATCCTTGCCGGTAGGCGTTTTCCGGTCCGCAAATAAAACGGAACCCCTTGCCATCGCCAATTATCCACATAAAATTTCATAGCCGCGTAGGTTTCCGTAGACGATTTATCACGGACGTTGTCTTCATTGCAATAACCGGCGACATGCTCTCCTTCGATCCAACCCGATCCGTACTGACCGCGTACTGCATACCGCGACACCTTGTCATGGGCAATGGGCCGAATGGCATGCAGAACATCCACCTTTTTATTGCGAATCTCATTGTCCCTAAAAGAGGTCGGCGCTTCCATGGCCACCAGACAGAGAATCTGTAGCAGATGATTCTGAATCATATCACGCAGAGCACCGGCATGATCGTAATACCCGCCTCGGTGGCCCACACCCAGCTGCTCCGCGACAGTTATCTGGACATGATCGATATACTGCCTGTTCCAGAGCGGTTCAAAGAGGGCATTGCCGAAGCGAAAAGCCAGGATGTTCTGCACAGTCTCTTTGCCAAGGAAGTGGTCGATGCGAAAGATTTGTCGCTCTTCAAATAACTCACACAGCGTACGATTCAGATTACGGGCCGAGTCCAGATCTCTGCCGAATGGCTTTTCTACAACAACCCGAGAACACTCCCGGTTCTCATTGAGTCTGGCTTCAGCCAGACAATTGGCTACCGGTTTTATCATATCGGGCGGCAGGGCAAGATAGAAAATTCGGTTGGCACGGGTATCCCACGTTTTGTCCTGTTTATCAAGCCTGCCAGCCAGATCTTTATACACCTTGGCTTTCGTCAAATCAGCCTCATTAAAGTGCAAGTGCTCGGCGAAAGATTTCCAGTCAGCACCCTCTGTCTTGCCGCGGCTCGAAAATTGGTCAACCCCTTTACGCATATGATCGCGAAATTTGTCATCGTCCATATCACCAAGGCCCAATCCGAAAATTTCAAATTTTTCCGGTAATGAATCGTCAAGAAAAAGATGGTACAGCGCCGGCATGAGCTTTCGCCAGGTTAGATCGCCACTGGCACCGAAAATGATAAAAATCGAGGGATTGAGCGAACTGTCGTTCTCCATGAGATCTCCTTTAATCCAACTTAATCCGAACCCCATCGGGTGTGGAATGTTCCTTCCATGTCAACTCTCTGATAGGTATGTGATCCAAAATAATCTCGCTGTGCCATTATGAGATTTGCCGGCAGCCAACTGCTGCGATACGCGTCCCAATAGGCCAGGGACGTCATCAGGCCGGGGATTGCTATACCGCTCTCTACTCCAGCCACCACGACATCACGCCAGTCGGCTTGCCGAGTCTCCACCTGCTGCGTCAGAGGCGGCGCCAGCAGCAGATTGATGAGATCCGGATCAGCCGTATACGCTGATTGAATAGTTTCCAATAAAGCGGCGCGAATAATACATCCACCCTTCCAAACACGGGCAACCGTTTGGGGTTGCAGATGATATGCATAAGTCTCTGACGCCTGCCTGAGCAATGCCATTCCCTGGGCGTAGATGACGATGTTAGCGCAATAAAGAGCTCTCTCCAGTTGATTGAGGAACTGCTCTTTCTCTTTTTTCAGAAATTTATCCGGACCATGAAGACAACCTTCGGCCTCTTGGCGCTCCTCTTTGTAGGCTGATAGGTGACGCATCATGACTGCCGCATCGATGGTAGGTGTCGGCACCTGAATGTTCAGCGCATCGGATACGGTCCACTCACCTGTGCCTTTCTGCCTGGCCTGGTCGGCTATCATATCAATCAGAGGCCGATCGGTACGATCATCCTTTTGTCGAAAAATATCGGCGGTAATCTCCATCAAATAGCTGTTTAGCACCCCTTGATTCCAGCGCCGGTATACACTGTGCAGTTCCTCGGCCTGCAATCCCAGTCCGCGTTTCAGCAGATCATAGCTTTCTGCTATCAGCTGCATCAACCCATATTCTATGCCGTTATGTACCATCTTGACATAGTGCCCGGCCGATCCAGCACCCATATAAGCCACACAGGCAGAATCACCTACCTGAGCGGCAGAAGCCTCCAGAATCGGTTTGATCCGCTCATAACCTTCTTCAGCTCCCCCCGGCATCAGGCTTGGGCCATGCCGGGCACCACTCTCACCACCGGACATTCCCATCCCCATAAAGAGCAGATTTCTTTTCTTGAGTGTCTCGTTCCGGCGATCCGTATCGCTAAAATGTGAGTTGCCACTGTCAATCAGTAAATCACCTGTCTCCAGAAAAGGTACCAGCTCTTCGATTACCGAATCCACAGCATCTCCCGCCGGAATAAGGAGGATTATAGTTCTGGGTTTTTTGACCATTTGACACAGGATCTGCAGATCCTGTGTCATGCCGATTTGGTGGTGTGCGCTTTTAATTTCGGATAAATATTTAATTTTATCTTCCTTGCGATTATAACCAGCTACAGAGTATCCATGATCAGCTATATTCAAGGCAAAATTGCTGCCCATTACCCCCAGACCTACCAAGCCGACATCATACGTTCCCTTCTCGTGTCCATCCAACATACAGATCACCCTAGAAGTTAGGCCTTTCCAGCAGAGAAAAGCTCTTTTATTTATAATTTACAGACAAACACTGCCCTTTACCGACTGACTTTTTGCAGCGTTTCCAGCAAACTGTCGTATGGCTTGATAAATTTCTGGATTCCTTCTTCCTCAAGCTGCTGGGTTACCTGATCGATTGAAATATCCAAATCGGCCAAGCTCTCCAGCACCTGTTGGGCTTCATCCATATCATCGGTTAAGCGCGGTTGCGGCCTGCCGTGGTCGCGATAGGCATCGATGGTTTCCCCGGGCAGCGTATTAATTGTATTAGGCCCTATCAAAGCCTCTACGTATTTGATATCGCTGAATTCCGGTTCTTTGGTACTTGTGCTGGCCCACAGCAACTGCTGAGGACGGGCACCTTTTTCGAGCAGTGCTTCAATCTCGAAGCGCTTGCTCTCAAAAACTTCCTGATAGATCAGATAGGCGCGTTTGGCACAGGCAATAGCCACCTTGCCGTAAATTCGATCAACAATATCAGCCCCCGGTAATCGATCCCGCTTGATATTTTTCAATATCGGATCAACTAACACGTCAATACGGCTGAGAAAAAAGCTGGCAACCGAGGCAATGTTATCTAAAGGAACAGCATTGGCAGCTCTTGATTCCAGCCCTCGAATATAGGCCTGCACCACGTCCCGGTACCGTGACAAGCTAAAGAGCAGGGTTACATTGATATTGAGCCCCTCACTTATCAGCTGTTCAATACAGGTTATACCTTCATCTGTCGCAGGGATCTTGATCATGACATTGGGACGGGACAGTGCCTTCCAGAGCCGCCGAGCCTCATCAATTGTACCGTTAACGTCATGAGCCAGATGCGGGTTGACTTCAAGACTAACAAAGCCATATCTGCCGTCAGAAGAGTCATAGAGTGGTCGGAATTGATCCGCTGCCATCTGAACATCGTCTACGGTCAGAGTTTCATAAATTTGTTCTACGGTATACCCCTGACGAGACATCCTTTTAATATCACTGTCATAATCAGAACTTCCGCTTATGCTTTTTTCAAATATCGCAGGGTTTGATGTTATCCCCCTAATTCCGTCCTGTTCGATTAACTGTTGCAGTTTTCCAGACGAAAGCATTTTCCGCTGCAGATCGTCCTGCCAGATACTTTGATCGAACTCTTGAATGATTTTTAATGGATTTTTTTGCATTTTCCTTGCCTCCTCAATTAACTGATAACCATATTGACACTGAGATTGGTGCATCCCAAGATGCGAGGGATGCAGCAAAACAACTAGGTTTTCTCTACAAAAGTAGAGTGCAAAAAACATTCCGATTTCATAATCGATTAACGTTCCTGCGGCTGTTTTGCTTCCATGGCAGCCATGGCCACCGTGGCGGCTATGAGAGAAAGATGGGTGAGGCCCTGAGGAAAATTACCTAGCATTTCGCCGGCTTCAGTATCATATTCTTCTGAAAAGAGATACAGGTCGTTGCCTGCCTTCATTACCTGTTGAAAAACTTCATGTGCTTCATCAAGTCGTTTCTGGTAAGCCAGACATTCCA
Organism: uncultured Desulforhopalus sp.; assembly: GCA_963677465.1. Lineage (GTDB taxonomy): Bacteria > Desulfobacterota > Desulfobulbia > Desulfobulbales > Desulfocapsaceae > Desulforhopalus_A. The sequence goes on from OY781976.1 coordinate 2,532,639, forward strand.
CCAGCCAGAAAGAACATGCCAGGAAAGCACCTTCTTTGCCGTCCAGGCCATCATCATCTGCTTGATAGCGGCGCAAAAAGTTTTTTTCTTTAAGATCTTTCCAGATTGCATCGGTGGTACGAATCATCCGTTCATCCTGGTAATCGACAAAGCCCACAGTGGGTAAAAGCAACAAGGCGGCATCCATTTTCTTATGCCCGAAGGCCTGGATAAAAACGCCCCGCTGGGAATCATAACCTTTTTCCTCGACTGCCCGGCGTATTTCGTCCCGTACCTTTGTCCACTCAGCCACCGATTTTTCCCGGCCAAGATCTTTGGCCAGTCTGATGCCATAATTCAGAGCCGCCCAGCACATTACCTTGGATTGCACGAAGTGACGTGGTTCACCGCGCATCTCCCAGATGCCCTGGTCCGGTTCAGCCCAAAGTCTGGCTGCTGCATTCACCAACTCTGTGATAAATTCCCAGTAATCCGTGTCGGGGGAGTGACCGAGAGCATGCCAGCGCCAGGCGAGGTCCAGAAGCTCACCATAAACATCCAACTGCTGCTGTACTTCGGCAGCATTGCCTATGCGAACAGGTTGCGCACCGCGATAGCCTTCCAGCTCTGAAATGTTCGACTCGTTCAGCCTGCGCTCGCCTCCGACTCCAAATAGAATCTGCAACTCCTCTGCGCTTCCAGCTGCGCTCCGTTCGACGAAACGGCGAAAGCCCTCCGCCTCACTGTGAAAGCCAAGTTCCGTTAAAGAACGAACGGTAAAACAGGAATCCCGAATCCAACTGTAACGATAATCCCAATTACGTGATCCTACCGGCGCTTCGGGCAGTGAGGTGGTCGCTGCCGCGGCTATGGCACCGGTGGGGGCATGGGACAGACCCTTTAATACAATTGCCGAACGCCACATATATTCAGCATAGGGACCTTGTATGTTGCCCTTAGCCGCCCATCCTGACCACCACTTTGCCGTCTGTTCGAATCGGTCAGCCAGTTCGTCGACTGGCGGGGCCTCCACCAGGCCGTCATCGAGATCTTCCGAACGACGATAGATAATGGAAAGATATTTTCGCTGCCCCTCTTTCAGGGTGCAATTTCCTGTCAGGTCATGGCGATGTTTCATATTACAGCCGATATCGCCGGAGATAAGCAAACCGTCGTTTCCCCCTATAGCAATAAAATGGTCGTCGATCCGGCGGATCCAGGGTTTAACACTGCCATAATCAAAACGTGGCACAATATCGATAGAAAAGTCGACGCTGCCCTTGACACCCTCAATGATACGCAAAATCTGCTGATAGGGATGGTGTTCACCGCCTTCGCGCATGGTAAAACAATCAATGAGGCGGGCTTCGCATCCATCATCCAGCAGAAAAGTCGTCTGAAGAATAAGTGTGTGATCAAGGTAGCGACGGGAAACGCTGTGGTCTTTAAGCGGAGCAATCCGACAGTACCCTCCCCGCCGCCAGCCAACCAAGCGACCAAAACAACTTGCCGAATCGATCCTTGGCATGCAGCACCAGTCAATAGAACCGGACTTGGAGACGAGAGCTGCGGAATGACAATCGGCGATGTAGGCGTAATCTGCGATGGGTGGATATTGGTCAGTGTTCATGGCGGCCTCCTGTTCCTGTCAATCGGCAGACGCTTCCATGGCCAGGGCAGCTGCTCCTATCACCCCGGCCTCATCTGCCAGTTCAGCCTTAACAACCTTGAGATTTTCCGTCGCCGCAGTAAGACATTGCTGGTAAATCTTCCGTTCGACCAGCGCCACAAGTTCCGGAATACCATCGACCACTCCACCGCCAAGAATAAAGAGACAGGGGTTGAAGCAGTGTACCAGGGTGACTGCGCCAGCGACCAGGGCTTCAACCACCTCAGTCACCACATCCCCTGCCAGCGGGTCTCCCTGGTGAAACGCTTTTGCTACAGTCTCAGCGCTAATATCCTCATGCCTGCCGTTGACGAGTCGCAGTAAGGCCGCCGCCTGTTCCGCATGGGTGCGGGCTATCGCCTGAGCCCGCTTGCCGATGGCCAGACCACCGGCTAAAATTTCCAAACACCCCCTGTTGCCGCAATTACAGACCGGACCATGAACATCAACAACAATATGGCCGATTTCACCTGCCGTATTGCTGCAACCGGCAACCATTTTTCCACCCGTGACCACACCTCCGCCAATTCCTGTGCCGATAAACATACAGACCAGGTTGTCACATCCCTTACCGGCACCAAAACGCCACTCCCCCCAGGTAATGGCCCGGACATCGTTAGTCACTGCCACCGGCAGATCGAGTGAGGACTCCAGTTGAGATTGTAGCGGCACGTCGTGCCAATCCAGGTTGGGCGCAAAACGAACCACCCCGTTTTTTGATTTAATCTGACCAGCCACGCCGACTCCCACACCAACAGGAGAACAGCCGGTTTTATCGATGAGATGTCTGACGAGTTCGACAATTTGCTCTTTGACTGCTGCTGGACCACCATCGACATCGGTAGGATATTTCATGGAGGTTTCAATCTGACCATCTATTCCAACGAGAGCGGCAGCAATTTTGGTTCCGCCCAGATCCACTCCTATCGCATATTCTTTCAACGCCATCGACTCTCTCCATTTGTCAGTTGCTCACGACTAAAAAATAATCATCAATTTTAAAATTGACTGTATTGCTTTGATAAACCGTCATTGAGAATGATTTCCTTTTTCAATCACTTCAGCGAAGATAATATTTTCTAGCAAATTGAGTGCCAGTCACCAACAATCGCAAATAGAAAGAAATCCTATAGATTTATGCCAATCAGTAGTGTTGCAGGGTTTCACAAAACTGGACTCTGTCCAGTTAAACAGGATTAACTCCGGCGCCACTCTCCCTGAAGAAATTACATTTCCAGATCTTCGACTGCCCCCAAAAGAAATACCGTTCATCCCAAAACTCTTAGGAGTCAAATGTTTCCTAACCGCCCAGGAGCTTGTCCGAGAATAGGTATTTTGTTCAGTATTGAGGCATTTTCATAAAATTAAGCGGAGCTATCTAAACTAATATCGCGAGCATTGTTTTTTTTAATAACGAAAAGTTTGGGCAAAAGGGCATTCTCGGACAGACTCCTGGACATTCCTGGCTAGCTGTTCATCTCCGGTATGGCATTTAATATGCAGATATTTTGATATGCCCTTTCTCCCAATTCGGTAAAGGATAAGTTCTGCAGCAGTTTTGCCGGACTTTGTAAGAGAATCCCTTTCACAAGGAGACAAGCTATGAAAAATGATAAAAAGCTAGAAAGACTAGAACAGCTTGCCAGGTTGATACGCTATTATATCCTTGTTTCGACCACCCAAGCCGGCTCGGGACATCCGACCTCGTCCCTGTCGGCCACAGAGTTAATGACCGGATTGCTCTTCGGCGGCTCCTTTAAATTCGATGTGGACGACCCTGAGCATCCCAACAATGACCGGCTGATATTTTCTAAAGGACACGCCTCACCTCTTTTTTACTCTCTCTGGGCCGCAGCCGGAAAACTTGAGGAGAAGGATATGATGACCTACAGGCATTTCGGCAGCCCCCTTGAAGGTCACCCCACTGATAATTTCCGCTACACCGAAGCGGCAACCGGTTCCCTCGGCCAGGGGCTGTCAATTGGCGTGGGTATGGCGCAAAACGCCAAACTCGATAAACTTCCCTACAAAACGTACGTCCTGCTTGGCGACAGCGAGATGGCTGAGGGCTCTCAATGGGAATCTATCCAGCTTGCCGCACATTATAACTTGGACAATCTGATCGGAATCCTGGATGTCAACCGTTTGGGACAGAGGGGTGAGACCATGTATGGACACGATCTTGATGCCTATGAAAAAAGATTGTCTGCCTTCGATTGGCAAACTATTGTCATTGATGGTCACCATTTCCCTGAAGTGGTCGCTGCCTATGAAAAAGCTCAGAACACCAAGGGTAAACCCACCATGATTATAGCCAAAACTATCAAAGGAAAAGGCGTACCCTCCGTTGAAGACAAGGACGGCTGGCACGGCAAAGCTCTTGAGAGGGATATGGTAGACAAAATTTTTCACGATTGGGGCGAAATCGATACGTCGATTAGGGGGAAAATAGCCAAACCAGAGGATTTTAGACCCGTCAAGATAGTTCCCCAGGATATTATAAGGCCGGACTATTCGGGTCAGGAATCTGTGCCCACTAGAAATGCCTACGGCAATGCTCTTATCCGAATTTATCCTAAATATCCGGAGATCGTCAGCCTGGATGCGGAGGTAAGTAACTCTACCAGGGCCAAGCGCTTCAAGGAAGAATATCCGGATCGTTTTTTCGAGATGTTCATTGGCGAGCAGAACATGGTAGGGGCGGCTCTCGGATTTTCCCGCCGAGGGAAAATCCCCTTTGTCTCCACCTTTTCCGCTTTTTTCAGTCGAGCCTTCGATCAGATCCGGATGAGCAGGTATTCGAATGCCAACATCAAGTTTGTTGGATCCCACGCAGGTGTCTCTATCGGCCTTGACGGTCCTTCCCAGATGGGTCTGGAAGATATCGCCATGTTCAGGACGATACTGGACGGGGTTGTTTTGTATCCTGCAGACGCTGTATCTGCGGATAAGATGGTGGAAGAAGCAGCAGCGCATCAGGGAATTGTCTATATTAGGACTACCCGGGGCGGCACTCCAATCATCTATAAGCCGGATGAGCAATTTCCCATTGGCGGCAGTAAGGTGCTGAAAAAAAGTGATCAGGATGTCATTACAGTCGTAACGGCTGGTCTCACCGTCCACGAAGCACTCAGAGCCTATGAGGTGTTGAAAAATGACGACATTTTCATCCGTCTGATCGACGTTTATAGTATAAAACCAATGGATAACGAAACGCTTGAGGAGGCGGGCAGAGACACTAATGCCATTATTACAGTGGAGGATCATTACCCCGAAGGCGGCATTGGTGAGGCGGTCAGAAGTACTCTTGCTGCATTCCCGATACCCATTTACTCGCTTGCTGTGCGGAAAAAACCAATGAGCGGCAAACCCGATCAACTCCTCGATTTCGAGGAAATCAACGAAGCTGCGCTGGTCAAAAAAGCCAAAGAGCTGGTCTGATAATTACTTTTTGTCTTGACTCAGGGAGCCACTTTATTAATCGCAGCATTAATTACAGGAGCACCAAAATGGCAACAGGAAAAGTAAAGTGGTTTAACGATGCAAAAGCCTTTGATTTTATCGAACGGAATAACGGAAACGATAATTTTGTACACCATATTTAGCAATTCATTCCGTTGGTTTTAAATCCCTCACCGAGGGAGAGCAAGTGAGTTTTGACATTGTCCAGGGTCAGAAAGGCCCAGCTGTAGATAATGTAATAAAGCTTTAAGTAAGAATTCGCTGATACTCCTCTTTAGTGTAGGCAAAGTATCAGCGACTGTCCTGCAAGTTCAAAAGAAAATCTACAGCAAGATCAGCTAGCCAAAAACAAAAACAATCAGGGAGGTTTCAATGCAGAGACACGCTGAAAAACCAACAAAGCCCCAAGTGAACGACGGGATCCTGAAGAGTGAAAATGGACTGCAGAATTTGGTAACACACTATCAAAATTTGTTCGACACAAAAGAAAACGTAGATTATTACAGCCCCAACGATTACCAGAATGCCAAACGAAATTTTGTGAAATACATGCTGGAGAAAAGAGCTATGTTAAAATGATTATTTTATAAAACCTCTTTTAGATATTTTAAATTTGATTTAGCAGTGTCAATGATTTCCGCTGATTGACCATTCAGCATTAATTTGGCCATCGAATTGGTAAATCCTACCACTTGATCGAGCTTTATTGACGGAGGCATAGCCAAAGAATTGGGATCGGTAAAAATACTGACAACAGCAGGACCATCATGATTAAACGCATTAAGCAATGCTTGCTTCACATCCTTGGATTCTTTCGCTTCCCAGGCGGCGATGTTCATGGCTTCAGCTACTTTTACAAAATCCGGGTTTACCATATCGGTTTGCCAATCCATATAGCCTTGCACTCTCATTTCCAACTTCACCATACCCAAAGACCTATTGTTGAAAATGATTATTTTTGCGGGTATTTGATATTGGCTAATAGTCATTAAATCACCCAAAAGCATGGAGATGCCACCATCGCCACAAAAAGCAATTACTTGTCTGCCAGGCTGAGAAAGCCCTGCACCTATTGCCATAGGCATAGCATTGGCCATAGAACCATGATTAAAAGAACCTGTGAGATAACGATTTTTCCCCGCTTTTAAATAGCGCGCAGCCCATACAGCACTCATACCTGTATCTACAGTAAAAATGGCATCATCTTCAGCCAATTCATCTATCAAATAAGCCACATATTCTGGATTAATTTGTTTCTCACTTCCTTTTTCTTTTACATAGGATTCATACTTTTCTTCTACATCTTGGTGCATGCTACGCATCTTATCAAGAAAGTCTGTATTTGATTTGGCCTCCACCAACGGCAAAAGTTCCAGGATAGTGGATTTAATATCGCCGCAATAGCCATAATCCACCTTGGCTCTGCGTCCTAATTTTTCCGGTTTGGTATCAATCTGAATGATTTCGCATTTTTCGGGCAAGAACTCACTATATGGAAAATCAGTTCCCAGCATAACCAGCACATCAGCCCTGTGCATGGCTTCAAAACCCGATTTATTGCCCAATAAACCATTTAAACCTACGGCAAATGGATTATCTTTACGTTCGAAAAATATTTTACCTCTAAAGCTGTATCCCAATGGGGACTGTAATTTTGCAGAAAATTGCAGGACCTCACCTACTGCTTTGCGGCATCCATGACCACAATAAAGCATTACTTTTTCATGGGAATTGATAACTCCGGCTAATTCTTTGAGATGTGCTTCATTTGGAATCACTCTTGGCTCAGTATAAAAATTTTTAACTGCTGAATACACCTCTTCAATGTCAGCACTCGCCACATCTCCGGGTAATCCTAACACTGCCACACCTTTTTGGCTGATGGCATGTTGAATAGCTGTTTGCAGCCCATTCATAGCTTGTTTGGGTGTATTGGCGCAAAATACATATTTAGAACAGTCCTGAAATAAATATTCCGGTCGCGTTTCCTGAAAATTATCAAGGCCTAATTTTTCTGTAAATATGGTTGATGCTATAGCAATTACCGGGTTGCCTGATCTATTGGCATCATATAATCCGTTGACCAGATGTACGTGTCCAGGGCCGCTGCTGCCCATACAACAACCAATACCATTTAACTCGGCTTCCATGGAAGCGGCATAGGCGCCGGTTTCTTCGTGCCGTACATGAATCCATTGAATTCTGCCATCTCTTCGTACGGCATCATTTACAGGGTTTAAACTATCACCGGTAACTGCATAAATGCGTTTTATACCTGCTTCTACTAGCATTTCTACTAAATAATCTGATACGTTTTTGGACATAGCTATTAATTCTCCTATTGTTATTATCGGAATTTAAAAAAAATCAGAGAAATCTTTTAAGTTATTAAAACAACAAAATATCTGTTGTGTTTTGACTATAGCCTCTTCTTTTCATCTGATAAGTGCAACTAAAACTTCCCTTCTGTTCCAAGACAGGTTGACCCATTTCGCCAAAGCGTTCTGATATGGTCACGATCAACATGCTGCAACTCAATGCTATTTCCCATTAATTCATTGATTTTGAATCCAAATATCATCTGCGAAAAAGTCCCATCCACAACCGAAAATAATGTATATGTTTGTGACCGTGACAGCTCTGGACTAAGCCAACGCACTTTCATCACCACTATCCTGGGTAAAAAGACAGGATGAACCAGTAGCATCCCGCATGCTCCATAAAAATTCAGCATCGAATTTTTCAGGGAGAGGAAACACATTTAAATCAGCTTCCGGCGCGGAACTGGCATAACGTCCAAAATCTCCATCGGCGACATGGGCTGCTGTCTGAGCAGGCAACCGGGCGAGGCCGACAAGCCTGGCGAGAAATTTTTCGGCTTTTTGTTTCTCTTCTGCATTACCCACAGCACCTATGATATTGAGACTGGCATCCCAACTGTCCATCATCCGGTAAGCGAGAAGAATGGCCAGATCAAGATTGACAAACTCCATTTCCAGTTCCCAGTGAGGACCCATATCAGGAATCCATAAATTAACCCGATTACGACGGCCAAGACCGGCATCATCATGTTGGACTAATACAGCGACACCCATTTTTTGTCGTTTTGCCTCGGCAATGAGTTCGGTGAGCGATTTATGGGTGTCGGGGTCTTTGGGAAGATCAAGCAACAGAAGATTTGGACGAAAAAATGAGCCCCCAAGGGCCTGCAAACCGACCTTGACCGCAGCGGGAAAGTCGTTTAATTCCAATACGGTGGCAGAGGTAAAAATACCATTATCCACAAACGCCTGCTGGGAATCGAGGAGCCTTTGCTGCAATGAATCAACCTCTCCAGCCCTTGAGACACCCAATAATTTAAGTGACCCCATAGGATAGGCAAGATGATTAATAAGTTCGAAAACACCGCGAAGGCGTCGTGGATCCTCCAGGGCAAGAAGTATATTTGGTTTCCAGGCTCTCTCGGATCTCCCCTGGATCATCTTAACCTGCTTGGCACCCCATTCCGCGATTGCCGTGAATAAGCCGCTCCGAACATCTCCAAAGGGAGACGTGAGTTTACGCCGCATAAGAACGATGTAAAGAACAGCGACCAGAATAATGGCAACCAAACTGAACATGGGATTGATAATAAACATTGAAAACAGGCAACCTGCCAACCCAATAAACGGCACAAATTTCGGGATACGCAAAAGCGGACGAAAGCTTAACAGACGTAAGCTTTGTTCAACCAGTACAACAAGATTTATAGTTGCATAGGTAAGGAGAAAAATCATTGTGATAAGTGGAGCAATCGCATTCAGTTCGCGTAGCATAATAGCCGCCACCACAATCAAGGCAGTTACAAACATTGCATTTCGCGGCTCTCCACTTTTCGTCTGCCTTGCGATCCAGCCGCTTACTAAGGGACGATGCTATGACTGCCGAGTGCCTGTAGAATTCGAGGTGCGCCAACAAACGACGCCAGAGCAGATGAAAATGTCGCAGCCAATAATCCGGCCAATACGGCAGGACCCCAGAAGGCACGATCAATCAGTATCGTATAATTGCTGGTTAACTCCTCAACAGTTGTAGCACGCATGAGCCAATAAGCCACCCCCAGATAGATAAAGAAACTCAAAAGAATAGCTGCCATCGTACCCAGAGGAATCGATTTCCTTGGATCCTTCAACTCTCCTGACATATTTGCTCCGGCCATGATACCAGTAGATGCCGGGAAAAATACGGCAAAAACAGCCCAGAAGGTGATCCCTGAAAAGTTGTTTTCCGGTGACCCGGGAAATTTTCCCCACCACTGGATCGGATTATCCATAGGTCCCTGTATGGCGGCTATGGCAACAGAGATAAGAGATAATATTACTACAGCAAGGATGAGATACTGGACCTTGAAGGCGAGATTCGTACTGACCAGGGTAATTCCAAATATCAATACGAAAACAGCCAGGTCAAGGACAAGAGGTGAAAATACAGGAAAACCCATGGTATTGGCCGCCCATTCCCATCCGGCACGGAAACCGAAAATGTACATAACGACTGCAAGGGCTTGTGAAAAATAGAGCGGCACGCCAATAGCGCCGCCCACTTCCAATCCCAGAGACTGTGAGATCATGGAAAATGCGCCGCCGGGCCCTACTCTTATGTTGGTGACAAATGATGACATGGACAGCCCGGTACAGCCGGTAATGGCGAAAGATAATGCGATGATCAACCATGCCCCTGCCAGACCGGCATTACCAATTACCCACCCCTCTCTCAGAAAAAGAATAACTCCCAGAATTGTCAATAAGGTTGGCGTAAACACCCCACCAAATGTACCGTACTTTGTTGATTGTTTGGCTTCATGTTCTTCAGTCTGTTGTTGAACATCTTTTGTTTCGCCATCCCCTGCGCTTTCAAGCGTTTTAATTGCCGATTCAGCTGTCAGCGAATTCTTACCGATCCCATTGTCTCCGATGTTATTTTTAGCGACATCTAGATTTTTAATGCTCATGACGGCTCTCTTTTTCTGATTAGTGGATTGTTGCATGGCCAGGGCAGCTGCTCCTATCCCCCGTCCTCATCTGCCAGTTGAGCTTTGACAATCCAAAGATTATCCGTTGCCGCAATTACAGACCAGGCCATGCACATCAACAACTATATGGCCGATTTCACCCGCCGTATTGCTGCAGCCGGCAACCATTTCTCCACCCGCGACCAAACCACCGCCGCCCCCCGTGCCGACAAACATACAGAGCAAGTTGTCCTATCCCTTGCCTGCAATGAAATAAACCGGTATTGAGAAGAATCCCGTTTTCGATCTATTCAGCGGAGATAATTTTCAGGCAAATTGAATGCCAATCACCGAATATCGTGAATAAAAACAGAACGTGCAGTTATATGGCGAACAGGAGTGTTGTTGGTTTTTATATAACTGGACTCTGTCCAGCCAAACAGGACTAACTACAACGTCACTCTCGTTAAAGCAATGACTTGGACGAAGCTGCTCTGGTCACAAAAGTCAAAGAGTTGGTATGATGGTTATTTTTTTGTCTATGACAGGTGATTCGCCAGCGCAGGAAGCGATTTTTACCACCTCATTGCAGAAGACATTTTAAAATCAGCATGAGTCATTTTCTTCCAACTGCCTGATAAGTTCATGGTTTTCTGCAATGACACCATCTCCCTTCGATCTGAGAGCCAACGCCAGGGCTTTGGGGATATTGAGCGCACTATTCTTCGCTAATTTCTCATTGTAGTATTTTTTAAAGTCCCTTGGGACACGCAGCGACCAGTTATCATCACTGACGATACCCGGTTGATTGTAGGTCTCAATGCTGCCGAGCAGATCGGTAAAATATACCATGACGTTTTGGGCCGGACCGACAAACAATTCGGCAAACTTGGCCTGAACCAAAGCGTCAGTATCGATTGAGAGATGCTCTATCCAGTCTCTTCGCTTCTCTTCGGGAACACCCAGACGCCTGGCCAGATACTCTGCCTGGCGAGCTGAACGCCGTTCGTCAAACCATCTCTCTGCCACCCGCCAGATAGGTGGGGTATCATGATTTCCTAGCATCAGCCAGTCTTCCGGTTGAGCATTTTCGCTTCGATAAACGTCAAGATCATTATCGAGATCTGCCTTCTGGGTGACTCGGAAACGGCCCAGACCGTAAAGCTCCATAACCCTTTTTACCGGATAGGGTTGAGTGCTGAGAATTTCACAGGCTATCGTGTCTAGTCCCGACCATTTCTCTTTCGCTTTTTTCATAATCACCTCAAAAAGCCTGGCGTAGCGGTGGACCTGCTGGTCATCAAGATCTGTCACCCAGTTGTCGTCGAACCGCGGCTTTTTTTTATTGAGCTGATCTGGCCTGGCAATAGCATATTTTATCAAAGCAGGATGATCAGTAACCATTGGAGAGGCGAAGAGACGAGCACCGTTCTGTACGGCCTCAAAAGGGTCATCCTGGCCCACCTTGTAGACCCACGGACAGACGAGGCCATGGGGATGATCCAGGCGGAGACCGTCGAACTCATCAACCAGTTTGTCCATTCTTTGTCTGACAAAACAAGCGACTGCATCGGACGACCCGTCTTCGTCCTCACCTTCGACAGAGTAATAGTCAGGATCAAATACAGGATAGTTCCAGGGCTGTCCCTCTGGGTTAGTGCGGCTGGGTGGCGCCCCCATCACATAATCAGAAAGCAGAAAGGATTGGGCCGACCAGGCATCACGACCTGAAAGACCAATCTGGCAATCTCCAAAAAGTTTCAGGCCGATTTGCCGGCATTTCGTCTGCAAATCCTTGTGCTGCCCGGCGAGAAGAAACTGAATAAAACAATATTCTTCTATAGTTTCTGAATACTGTCGATGCAAGTCTTCGATTCTGCGAATCGCCGCCTCTTCCTGACCTGTAAAAGGCGCAAAAAGGTGTTTGTCGAGCCGGGCCTTCCCCCCGGTCCATAACTTCCAGGTCCGGTCACCGTAGTGTTGGCGCAGAACCTGATAGAGAGCGTCTCTCTCGAGCCAGGCATAGTTTTGCCGACAATACTGAACAAAAGAATTATTTAAAGTATTGCAGGTGGCGGATTTCCCCTGCATAATCTCCCGTCGAAAGCGAGTCCAGGCTTCACCGGTAAGACCTCCGATGGCCACGCTGGCAAATACATTGTTTACCCTGGTGCTGTCGGCAGGTAGGCCTGCTGTGAACTTCGCCGTTTTATCTGCATCGAGCAATTGACAATCCAGCCGGATCAATGCCTGCGGAGCCAGGGATAATTGATTCTTGGAGAAAAAACTACTGTCATAGGGGGAAGCATTCGCCGCGGTGGTTATACCTTGGGGGCCAAGTTGAACTCCGTTAAAGCCGAGAGACCTGGCAAATTCGAGAAATTCGGTGGCCCCATCAGAATACGGCGTTCCACGGCCCAGATCTTCTTCTGCCAGACTGGGGAAAGCAGCGTCATGAATACCGATCAGAAAATTTTTTATCCCCAGTATCTTCAGTGCGCTGTCTATCTTTTCCTGCATTTTCATGATTCCCGCTTCAAACGAAACACCATCATAGCCAATGGTGGCAGGGTTACATTGAGCGAACAGTTCTCACCATGAACCGACAAAGGAGTAGCCTCCTTGCCGCCGAAATTGCCCTGGCCACTGCCCCCATACATCTCAGCGTCACTGTTCAAGACCTCCTGCCAATACCCCATTTCAGGAACCCCCAGACGATAATTTTGCCTTGGAACCGGAGTGAAATTGCCAATACAGACAACCACGTCTTCGGGATCCTCTCCACGGCGGATGAAACTTAAAATGCTCTGCTGACTGTCGTTGCAGTCGATCCAGGAAAAGCCTGCAGGATCATTATCCAGTTCATGAAGTGCAGGTTCTCCGCGCAGAAAAGTATTCAGGTCCCGGATCCAACGCTGCACCCCCTGGTGAAATGGAAATTGCAGCAGAGGCCAGTCGAGGCCAATGTCATGATTCCATTCAGTCCACTGGCCAAACTCGCTGCCCATGAACAGCAGCTTTTTACCGGGATGAGCAAACATATAGCCATAAAGCAGCCGCAGATTGGCAAATTTACGCCAGTTGTCACCCGGCATTTTGCCAAGCATCGAACCCTTGCCATGCACTACTTCATCATGGGAGAATGGCAGCATAAAATTTTCGTGATAGGCGTAGAGAAGGCTGAACGTTAAGCGATGGTGATGATACGAACGATGAATAGGGTCGTTGCTCATATAAGCGAGGGTGTCGTGCATCCAGCCCATATTCCATTTGAAACCAAAACCGAGGCCACCAAGGTAAGTCGGCCGCGACACCATGGGATAGGCGGTTGATTCCTCAGCAAAAGTCATCACATCGGGATGTTCCTGGTAGACCAGTTCATTAAATCTTTTCAGAAAATCGATGGCTTCCAGGTTTTCTCGCCCTCCAAATCGGTTGGGGATCCACTCCCCTTCCTGACGGGAATAATCGAGATAGAGCATGGAGGCCACAGCATCGACCCGCAAACCGTCTATATGATAAACCTCGAGCCAGAAGAGCGCGTTAGCCAGTAAAAATTCAGCCACTTCGGTCCGGCCGTAATTAAATATCAAAGTCCCCCAATCCCTGTGCTCACCCTGACGCGGATCGGCATGCTCATAAAGATGTGAACCGTCAAAAAATCCCAGCCCGTGGGCATCGCGTGGAAAATGAGCGGGCACCCAGTCGAGAATAACGCCGATACCTCGCTGATGCAAAGTATCTACCAGGTACATGAAATCCTGCGGGGTACCGAAGCGACTGGTTGGGGCAAAGTAGCCAATGGTCTGGTAGCCCCAGGAAGCGTCAAGGGGATGCTCATTTACCGGCAGGAGTTCCACATGGGTAAATCCCATGTGGCCGACATAGTCGGCGATTTTTTCAGCGAGTTCCCGATACGTCAGCCAGCCACCGTCTTCATCACGCCGCATCCATGAAGCAAGATGCATCTCGTAAATGGAGATGGCAGCGGTATGACGATGGCGCTCTGCCCTGCCCTTCATCCACTCTTCATCCTGCCATTCATAGCCCTCAAGATCCCAGACCACTGACGCTGTGGCTGGTCGTATTTCGCAGTGAAAGGCATAGGGGTCGGTTTTATCCGCCTGATAATTAAGAAGTTTTGAAGTAATGGCATATTTATAGAGAGCTCCATGTCCAACTCCTGCAATAATACCATGCCAGTATCCCGTATCTTTGATTCTGACCAGGGGATTGGCACCTTTCTGCCAACCATTAAAATCTCCCAGGACGGAAACGGTTTCAGCATTTGGTGCCCAGACCGCAAAAGAAGTACCCGGCTGTTTGTCCGTTTTTATGATATGCGCCCCGAGTTTTTCCCAGGCCCTGTAATGGGTACCTTCAGAGAGTAAATGGAGATCATATTCCGTTATGAATTCACTGGATGTTTTCATTTTTTGCCCATTTTCCTTTACGACTTTTTCTTCTGTCAAGGATATCAACAATACCGACCAGGGGAATATGCATCCAGGCTGGCCGATTGTTCATCTCATATTTCAATTCGTAAAAGACTTTTTCCAGGAGATAGATGTCTAGAACAAAGTCAGCATTTGCCGTCGGCAGAAAGGGGGCGCCGGCAGCGGTTTCTAAATAGGCTCCGACAAATGCACTGCTCGTCCATTCATACCACGCCCTTCCCCAGGATATCAGTTTTTCCTTATCACCTGTCTGTCCGGCTTTTGCTTTCGCTGTTACCAAGGCGGTTTCTGCCGCATAATGAAAGGAGCGTACCATGCCGGCGATATCTTTCAGCGCGGAACCCTTTCCACTTCTTTCCTTCATAGGCCTCAAGGGTTCTCCCTCAAAATCAAGCAGGATAAAATCGTTTTCCTTTGTTCTTAACACCTGCCCTAAATGATAATCGCCATGATGTCTAATCAGCTGGCCCAACTCCCCTCCCACCTCGGCAATCTCACCGGCCCAGTCAAGCAGTTCCGGAGCACCATTGACAACACGATCTGCATTTTGCTGAATCTCACCGGATAGTTGAGGTATTTTAGCGGTCAGAACCGGTAGAATATCCTGAATTTGACGTATCACCGACTCGGCGAGGTGCTCGGTATAGGCCACAGTAGATTCTTCCGGTTGAAAAGCCTTATTGCTGGTTTGTTCCAACAGAGCCAGATGAAACTCTGCGGTTCGCCGACCTAGAACCATAATTGACTGAAGATATTCACCGGCCATGGCAACAAATTCAGCTGGCGGTTTCTCTCGGGACCGATCCATCAGCGGCAAATTGATGATTGGTGGTGATGGACCTGTGGCAAGACGTTTTTCAACCTCCTGAAAATAATCTTGCAAAGCAGCTTGACTGTATTCCCAGCCGTCCCCTTCATTGTCGACAAATTCCTGTAGCATACCCATGACCGCTGTTTGACCTGAGGAGTCATGGTACTCCAGGGTACCGACGGCCCTGGCGGTCGAAGTAAACCTTTTTTGCTCTGTGAGAAACAGGCTTATCTCGACGTCAGGATTCAGACCTTTTTCCATTCTTCTATAGAGTTTAAGCACCAATGCATCGCCAATAATGATTGAAGTATTACTCTGCTCAGCGCCTAGCTTTTTCACCGAGGTGTAAGAGCGGGAGGAGCTGATTAATTCGTCATATATTTTTGTCGGTAATGCCCTGATGGTTCCGCCTTTTTCGGTTTTGTACTGTCGTCCGTCACCGATGGCGGTAAAAAAAATATCGTAGGAAGCCCTGTCCATCAGTGCATCGTAAAGAATTCCATCTCCTTTGCTATTGTTGACAAAGGCCAGGACGCTGTCAGGTATTTCTTTGACCAGAATCCTGGCTGGTTGGCCCATGGCTATTTTCAATGGCAGCACATAGTCCTCCTGCTCGCCCGATTCATACTGGAGCCGAACAAAGGTAATATAAAAAGATGCCCCCAGCTTAGACCAGTCGATCACGGTACAGGAGTTAATATCCTTGGCTTTCCCGCTAAACCAGCGTTGCCTGGCCAGATAAGCCGGCAAAATATCATTACAGAGAGCAAAGAGATACTGCGGCTCAAGCAGAGTGTCCCACAATTTATCAAGGGTGAAATGCGGCAGCTTGTCTAGTTCACTTGGCCCGGTCCTGGCTAATTTTATAGGTTCCGCAGGCGGTTCAATTCTGAACCAGTAAAAACTATGTGGTCCCAGGGTGATAAAATAGGGAAGGTCGCCAATAGCAGGAAAATCGGTTCTGCCTATCATCTCGACAGGGATATATCCTTTGAATTCAGAAAGATCGAGCTCAGCAGGTTGCACGAATCGAGAGAGATTGGCAACCACCAATATAACTTCACTCTTATAACGGCGGGTAAAGGCCAGTATCGCCCTGTTGTCCGGCCTGATGAATTCCATACTGCCCCGGCCAAAGGCTTTATGCTGCCGACGCAGGGCAATCATTCTTCTCATGAAACGCAGCATGGATGAAGGATCACGCTCCTGGGATTCAACGTTGACAGACTGGTAACCGTATACCGGATCCATAATCAGCGGCAAATAGAGTCGAGCTTGATCGGCAATGGAAAAACCACCATTTCTGTCCATGCTCCACTGCATGGGGGTACGGACACCGTCCCGATCACCGAGAAAAATATTGTCACCCATGCCCAGCTCGTCGCCGTAATAGATGACCGGCGAGCCCGGCATTGAAAAAAGCAGGGAGTTCAACAATTCCATACGTCGCCGGCTATTGTCGATCAAAGGAGCCAGCCGTCTTCTAATACCGACGTTGAGTCGCATCCTGCTGTCTTTGGCATATTCCTTGTACATATAATCGCGTTCCTCATCCGTCACCATTTCCAGGGTCAGTTCATCATGATTGCGAAGGAAAAGTGCCCACTGACAGGTTTCGGGTATGGCTGGTGTACGGTCGAGAATATCGGTAATGGGGTGTCGGTCTTCCTGACGCAAGCCCATGAAAAGTCTCGGCATCAGTGGAAAGTGATAGGCCATATGACATTCATCGCCATTACCGAAATAGGGCAGAACATCTTCCGGCCATTGATTGGCCTCAGCCAGAAACATCCGTCCGGTATAATTCTGGTCAAGAATTTTGCGAAATTGCTTCAGAACAGCCTGGGTCTCCGGTAAATTCTCGTTATTGGTCCCCTCCCTGACACAGAGATACGGGACAGCATCAAGTCGCAGCCCATCTACACCCATATCAAGCCAGAAACGCATTACCTTCAAAACCGCCTCAACCACCTTGGGATTATTGTGATTCAGGTCGGGCTGATGTGAAAAAAAACGGTGCCAGTAATAGGACTTCGCCACAGGATCCCAGGCCCAGTTTGATGGTTCGCTATCTGTGAAAATTATTCTTGTTTCAGGGAACTTGCTGTTGGTATTGCTCCATACATAATAGTTGCGGCGGGCAGAATTGGCTTTTGCCCTTCGAGCAGCCTGAAACCAGGGGTGCTGATCAGATGTATGATTGATGACCAGTTCCGTAATCACCTTTATTTGACGCCGGTGAGCCTCCCTGATAAAGGTCCTGAAATCTCGTAGACTACCGTATCGCGGATGAATGCCTCGATAATCGGCAATATCATAACCGTCATCTTTAAAAGGAGAAGGATAGAACGGCAGGAGCCAGATTGCGTTGACACCGAGTTCCTCAATATAATCGAGTTTTTCAATCAGCCCCCTGAAATCACCGGTACCATCACCATTGCTGTCTTTAAAGGCTTTGACATGTAATTCGTAAATGATGGCATCTTTGTACCAGAGGGGATCTGTTGTTCCTGTCTGCATAGCTCAATCCTTCTTGTTACATGAAATAATCAAAATCACGTTCAGTCCGTAGTTTCCGTCGCAGGACAAAAATATGTGCCGGACTCTCGGCTGGATCAAGACGCACATAATTCTTGCGCCCCTGCCAGAGGAAGCGGTTGTCAAAGAGAAGTTCATGCACCTGATACACTTCATGCTCTTTGATATTCAATTGCTGAAGCGGTACTTCCACCAGGCCTTCCTGTACATTGTGAGGATCAAGATTTACAACCACCAATACTATATTGGATAAATCCTCAGTATTCTTGCCGTAAAACAGGAGCTGTTCATTATCTACAGGATAAAAGGCGAGGCTGTTATTAGATTGTAAGGCAGGATTCTCATTTCTAATGCGGTTTATCCGGGTAATAAAGGCTCTTATGTTGGTGTTTTCTTTCCAATTGCGAGGTTTTATTTCGAATTTTTCTGAATTAAGATATTCTTCGGTGCCAGGCACAGCCTCCCGTTCTGCAAATTCATAACCACTATATATGCCGTAGCTGGAAGAGAGCGTTGCCGCTAACACCAATCGAATAATAAATGCCTGGCTGCCACCGTATTGCAGGTATTCCGGCAAAATATCAGGGGTGTTCGTAAAAAAATTGGGCCGATAGAATTCACGGACCTCGGTCTCCACCAGTTCTCGAAGATAAGAAGTCAACTCGCTTTTATTGTTGCGCCAGGTGAAGTAGGTATAGGATTGACTAAAACCGGCTTTTGCCAAACCGTACATCACCCGGGAACGGGTAAAGGCTTCGGAGAGAAAGACAATATCGGGGTATTGACTTCGCACTTCATTTATGAGCCACTCCCAGAAAGGCAGCGGCTTGGTATGTGGATTATCTATCCTGAAAACACGTACTCCGAGTTCAATCCAGAAAATGACAATGCTCTTTAGCTCATGCCAAAGCGATTCCCATTCCTCACAATCAAAATAAAGGGGATAAATATCCTCATATTTTTTAGGCGGATTCTCCGCGAATTGTATCGTTCCATCGGGGCGGTGCCTGAACCATTCGGGATGTTCCTGAACGTAGGGATGGTCGGGTGAACATTGAAAGGCGATGTCCAGGGCAATCTCGAGCCCCTGCCGTTTTGCGCTGTCAACCAGATGTTCAAAATCTGCAATGGTGCCGAGTTCCGGATGGACATCTTTATGACCACCTTCCTGAGCGCCGATAGCCCATGGGCTGCCAGGGTCGCCGGGAGATACCTGCAGGCTGTTGTTGCGACCTTTACGATTAGTCCGGCCTATAGGATGAATGGGTGGCAGATAGAGCACGTCAAACCCCATACGTAAGATTTCCGGAATGAGCTGTTCCACATCCTTGAAAGTTCCACTCTTCATGGGATCGGTGGTGATCGACCGTGGGAATATTTCATACCAGGCACTAAAACCTGCTATAGATGGTTCGACCGTAACAACAAGCGGTGGTGCATAAATAGCCTCGTTAGACCGCTCAGGATAGCGGTGCATCATAGCAGTAAGATCCGGAGCAGTTGCTTTAGCTACCATGGTTTCCTGGGGCTCAATCGCCCGCAACAATGCCGCCATGGAGGAAAGCCAATCATGGTCAGGCAAAAGAGCTCTGGGGGCGGTTGCTTCTATCATTTCAGCACCTTGCAATAGTTCACTCGAGACATCTTGTCCGGCCTGAAATTTTTTCAATAAATCCCGTTGCCAGGTGGCAAAATAGTCTATCCAGCCTCTCACTGTATATTGATAGGTACCGAGAGAATCAACCTGAAACTCTGCCCGCCACAAATCACCACCCTGGCAAACCATGGGCAACTCAAGCCACTCATCCTCACCATGTCTGTACTGAACAACGGTTTGAAGCAGATCATGTCCGTCAGCATAAACATACGCCAAAACTTCAACCTTCTCCCCCACTGTCCTCTTGATCGGAAATCGGCCGCAATCTATTCGTGGCTGGACCTCTTCTATCCACACCCTGGAAGCTTTTTCATCGGCAGGCCTTTGCGGCACATATTTCGGTTGCATATTACCTCTCTTGCAATGCGTGACAGGGAAATCCGGGCGACAATTATATTGACGAAGGATATTTTCTTACAATTGCCGGGTAAGTCCTGCGGAACAGGACAAAGTGGGAAGAGAGTCATTCGACGAATATAAAACCCCGGAAAAAGATGAGTGATTGACCACTTAAAGCAGGCGATACGGTAGTGCTCTTTGCACCCATTCACTCTCGGCGTACCGATCTTTTAGTTTCATATAAGCGTCTTTTAGTAATTCACCATTACCGAACAATTTATACCCGGTAACCCCATGGAGATAAACAGCTTCAGGTGCCGATGAACTCTGAGGGTACTCTTCGAGAATACGATCCAGATGCTTTTTGCACTGGTTCAGATGATCCATATCAAAATCGGCCTTTGCCAAGCCCAGCTCCAGAGATGGAATAAATTGTTCGGGTATGAAAAATCCCAAGGTGGAATGGTGGACCAAACCGACTGAATCCATCACAAAAAGTCGTGGTGTCCATTTAACCATGAATTCAACAGCATATTGTTCTTCACTGCTGGCAATTCTCAGGGGTATAAAATTGTTGTTTATAAAATCGATAACTTTTTCGTCTGAAAAAGTTACCGCATCCATCTGCTGGCAGCCAATGCATTGTGGATTGAAAAAATCGAGCAAAACCATTTTGTTTTCTCTGCTCGCTTGATCAACGGCTTCTTTGAAATCGATAAGCCATGGAATTGTTTTTGTCATGTTCCGCTCCTCAATTTTTGATGTATAAAAAGGGAATATGAAAATTATATGTTGTTTCGGGAGTCTGTTTACCGTGTGGTAACTCCGCTTAACAAAAGAGCAGCAATTGACGTGCCAATTTCTTTAGTTTTCTATAAAAACAGTATATATGAATACACGGTCACCTGATCCGTATATTTGATAGATAAAAGCACTGACTACAGTTATTATTTGTCCTAAAAAATAGGATTATTCCATTCAGGTTGGACAGGCGCGCAAAAGCCAGCCTCCTAGATACCAAGTATCAGACGATAGATGATCAGGAAAAGCAGCAGGGCGATTATCACCCAGAAAAAGATATCCAGGGTAACGTACGTAACTTTCTCAATTTGTTTAAATTTTTCATTTTTCTCCAGCATCCTCAAGGTTTCTTCTCGATTGTGAGGAGGTGGAGGTGGAACGGACTGGTAGTAAAAGAGACCAGCCAGAATCCCGACTAGTAGGATTGGAACCCAAAAAACGCCAAACAAGGTAGGACCGAAAGGTTTTACCCACATTCCTCCTGCATAAATTATGAGAAAGAGCATCAGAAAGAAAAAGAAAAATCCAATTCTCGGACCTCTCCTGTTGAGCAGAACATTCAGAACTAAACTCACAATTAGTGCAACCACCAGTGAGAATATGAGTTGTGTTGCATGAACCATATTATTTCCTCCGAAAAATAGTCTTCATCTCTCTTCACAGTTCAGATTTTTTTATAAATATCCCAAATTCATGATTCAAAATTATAAAGAGAGAGTCATAAACTATAATCCGCAAAAAACATGCCGGATATTTCAATAGCAGCGCTAAGCCTTACTAAAAGATTCCATCGGGCTATTTCCAGACAACATCAGACCGCACACTCTGTTTGACGAAAGGATTTACAAAATGAAAATGGTGCAGATTGCGCCATCAATCCTTTTTACCTGGATTGGTGTCCTCTTTGAATGGATTCGCTTGAATTGCAGCCTGCTGCCTGGTCTGGCTATCAGAGGTAAATAGCTATTTGTATCAAAAAAGAACTTATGTCGATTTTACCGAGAAGCTCTGCGAATGGCACATATCTTGTATAACGTAACTATAACCGTTACATGACAGTTCACAGCAAAACAAAACGGGCGATATCTCAGTGCTGCTCCTCAAATGATTCGATAATAGCTGGGACTACAGTATGTCATCACCTCTCCTTAAAAAAAAAGAAGCTGGTTATTCAATGCCTTTCGGAACTCGCATCCTACCCGACGATGGTGTTCTCTTCCGACTATGGGCTCCAGGGGCCAAAGAAGTTGATCTCTGTCTCCTGCCAGCGGATGGCCTTGTCTCGCCTTTACCTATGACCAGTCATCCAGAAGGGTGGTTTGTCCTGCATCATCCAACCGCCGTGAAAGGCGACAGGTACCAGTTCAGAATTGATAACGACCTGATGGTTCCCGACCCGGCCAGTCGCTGTCAGGCCGATGATGTCCATGGGCCAAGTGTCGTTTGCGACCCGAATGAGTTTGACTGGCGTGATCAAAACTGGACCGGTCGGCCATGGCAGGAAACGGTTATTTATGAGCTCCATGTTGGAACTTTTTCTCCAAACGGGACGTTTGCCGGGGTCACCGAACGACTTGATTATTTAGTCCAACTTGGAATCTCTGCCATTGAATTGATGCCACTGGCACAATTCCCAGGCGGACGCAACTGGGGCTATGACGGCGCCTTGCTTTTTGCACCCGACAACAGCTACGGCAGCCCGGAAGATCTGAAAAATCTGGTACAAGCAGCACACGACAAGGGGTTGATGGTTTTTCTCGATGTGGTGTACAACCATTTTGGACCAGAGGGCAATTATCTTTACACTTACGCCAAAGAAGCGTTTTTTACCGAACAATTCGATACACCATGGGGCGCGGCGATTCGGTTTTCTGGCAAAGGAACCAGAACAGTGCGGGATTTTTATATTGCCAATGCTTTGTACTGGCTTGAGGAATATCACTTTGATGGTCTGCGCTTTGATGCCGTTCATTCCATTTTTGATCGGTCAGATCCCGATATTATGGAAGAAATAGCCGTGTCGGTTCAACAAGGCCCGGGCTTGAAGAGACACGTCCATCTGATTTTGGAAAACGACAACAACAGCGCACAATATCTTGAGAGGCAGTCCGACAGCCAACCAAGATTTTTTACTGCCCAATGGAATGACGATATCCATCACGCCTGCCATGTATTGTTGACTGGAGAAACAGAAGGATATTACACAGATTATTGTAACAACCCAATTAACCACCTTGGTCGATGCCTGACGAAAGGATTCGCCTACCAGGGAGAGATTTCAGCCTATCGGCAGGGACAGACACGTGGCGAACCGAGTGCACATTTATCACCGCTCTGTTTTGTCTCCTTTCTCCAGAACCATGACCAGATCGGGAATCGAGCCTTCGGGGAGAGGCTTGTCTCGTTGACTGATCTTCAGGATCTGAAAATCCTGACCGCTTTGATACTGCTTGCGCCTTCACCGCCGTTACTCTTCATGGGCGAAGAATTCGGTGCCACTGAGCCTTTTAATTATTTCTGCGATTTTGAACCGGGCCTGGCGGAACAGGTCACCAAGGGTCGACGAGCGGAGTTTGCCGGGTTTTCAAACTTTAGTTCTCCCAAAAAACTAAAGCACATTCCCGATCCCAACGGTGAACATACATTTATGTCCTCCAAAATAAACTGGAGCAATATAGAAAAAGAAGAAAATCAGGAAATTCTTAAATTCTATAAAATTCTGCTGAATATCCGAAGACAAGAGATTATCCCCCGCCTAACCGCTATCAAAAATGGACAGGCAGGCTATCTGATTTTCTCGCCAAAAGCGATGAGTGCCTGGTGGCAGATAGCTGATAGTTCCAGACTGACCGTTGTTTTTAACCTGCAGGAAGAGATTGTCGATACTCATGTATATGCGGCTGCCAGTAACCTCTTTTTTCGTATCGCATCTGACGACCAAAACCCTTTAGCGTCAGGTTGTTTACCGCCGAAAAGTATTTTCTGGTATCTGAGCGAAATGGAGGCTATCGATGTCTGAAAGTGTTCTACAGGAACTCGTATCGCTGTTTGGCATTACAATCGACGACAGTCCGTTAAAGACCGGACAATCAGACGGCAAAACTGATGATCTGCTCTCCCTTCTTCGGGCTGCAGGTGCACCGATCAAGGACCTGGACGAAGCAGCTAACCTGCTTGCAGAACTGCGCAATAAACAATGGCAGCAAATGTTCGACTCTGTAGTGGTGGTGTCCGAGCTGGACATACCGCTGTCACTACCTGCACGCCTGGCAAAGAGAGATACGCATCAGTATCACTGGCATTTGACCGAGGAAAATGGACGACAACACTATGGCAGTTTTTGCCGGAACGACCTGACCGCTCTGTCGAATACATCTGACAAGGACCTCAGCTTTGATCGCTATCACCTCGATCTGGAAATCAATATTGCCTGCGGTTATCATCAATTCGTTATTAAAGAGGAGGGGTATGAGCAGGATCAGTCATTAGCATCCACGTTACTGATAGTCACTCCAAAGCACGGTTATATCCCACCAAACATTACAGGAGACAGCAGGGTTTGGGGGATCAGTTCCCATTTACATGCTCTCCGCTCCAGGAACAACTGGGGTATCGGTGACTTTAACGATCTGCAGCAGCTCCTTTCCTGGAGCTCAGCACAGGGAGCCGCAACGGTTCATACCGCACCTTTGCATACTCTCTCTTCTATTGAGTTTCCCAATCCATATGTTCCTTCCTGCCGATCCCGACTGAATCTACTCTTCATAAACATTGAAAATATTGACGATTTCAGAGAAGACGAGGAGATACAGAACCATGTCGGCGACGCCAGGTTTCAAGCCCGCCTTGCCTCTCTGAGGAATCAGGATCAGATAGACTATCATGCGGTAGCTGAGGTCAAAGGTAAACTTTTTCAAAAACTCTGGAACCACTTTTACATAAACCATCTGAACCCGGAAACAAAAAGGGGACAAGAATTCCGATATTTCCAACAACAGGGAGGTCAAACACTCCGTTATTATGCGATTTTTTCCGCCATCCAGGAAGAACTCCTGCGGACCGATTCTCATGGGCATGATTGGCGCACCTGGCCAGTACCCCTTCAAACGCCTCACTCTGATGGTGTTACAGAATTCGCCAAACAGAACGAGAAGAACATCGAATACCACCAGTATTTGCATTGGCAAGCGGAGATCCAACTGGCTGCCGTCGGTCGGCGTTCCATGGAATTGGGTCTGAATGTTGGCCTGTTGATGGAGTTTCCATATAATACTGATCCGTCTGGTTTTGAAAACTGGTATTATGACGGGTTGCTGATGCCTGCTGCAGTAATGGCGAAACAACATTCGCCCACCGCGGTTATTAATCCAGCGGAGGGTCTGCCCCTGCCTTCACCATCCGGGCTGAAAAATCATCGATACAAGCCTTTTATTGAAGGTCTCCGCCATACCATGCGCTATGCCGGTGCAGTTATCATCAGGTCGTTTACCAATTACTTCAGGGTACCGGTTGACCATGCCGGCCAAACGCGAGAACAGGATGTTTTCATCAATTATCCCTATGCCGATTTGCTGGCAATCCTTTGCCTGGAAAGTCAAAGAAACCGCTGTCTGCTCATCGTCGATAATATTGAGATGTTGCCTGAAGAGCTGCAGTCGGAGATTTTTAAGAGAAATATTTACACCACCACTACGCTTTTTCAGGCAAGCGATAGACAGGGTAACTGGCTAAAAACGGAACATTACCCGGCAAATAGTGTAACCAGCACTTCCCCACCCTTTCTGGCGAGCATGAAAGGGTTTTGGCAAGGTATCGATATTTTGGTAAAGACAACGGAAAATTATTTCCGTGATGATGCCGAGCAGGAAAAAACTATCCTCTCAAGGGTGTCGGCTCGCGCTCACTTTCTTATCGATCTTAATCGTTCTGGACTGCTACCTGAGGGGTCTTCAATCGATCCCGCAACAGTTGCCGAAATAGACAACTTGCATATCATAGCCGGCCAGATTCTGCTGGCCAAAAGCCCTGCAAAAATTCTTCTCATCTCTCTCAATGATCTTCAGGGAATCGATGTTAATGCTGAACCCCCGGCGATGACCAGCCAGCATTTCTGGTACTTGCGATATGCTGCCGAGTTGGATAATCTATCGACAAGTCAGGAGATCGAGGCGATATTTTCGGTTCTGAACCGGGAACGGGACTCCGGTAGGATTCATTCCTCGCTGCTGGCACCGGACCGAAAAAAGAGACAGGGTCTGCACCTGCCCAAGGCATTTTATCGTCTTCAATTAAATAAGGATTTTTCTTTCCGGCAGGCTTTAGAAATAATTCCCTACCTTAAGAAATTAGGTATAAGCCATTGTTATGTCTCCCCCTTCTTAATGGCAAGACCAGGCAGTTCCCATGGCTACGATATTATCGACCACTGCTCGCTCAATCCGGAGATCGGTAGCCGCGAAGATTTTGAAGAATTCATTACTGCTCTAAAAAAAAACCAGATGGCCCTACTTCTGGATATCGTTCCAAATCATATGGGTATTGGTTCAGATAACCAGTGGTGGATGGATGTTCTGGAAAATGGTCAAACATCGCGTTTTGCCTATTATTTCGATATTAATTGGCAACCACAACAGGCAGATCTGACGGGCCAGGTTTTACTGCCGGTCCTCGGCGATCATTATGGTAAAATCCTCGAGGATAGCCAGCTTACCCTATGTTTCAACGCCAGTTCAGGTATTTTTTACATTACCTATTTCCAGCACCGGTTTCCCATCGATCCACGAACATATGCTTTAATTTTACGTCATGACCTGCAGCGGATAAATGATCGGCTAAGTAAACAAGACAACTGCTATCTGGAGTTGCATAACCTTATAAGCTCCTTTGAAAATCTGCCGGGCCTGCAGGAAAAATCCGAGGAAAAAATTCTGATTCGTCACCGTGACAAAGAAGTCAGCAAGCGTAACCTGGCAAGACTCTGTCGGGAATGCCCGACAATACAACATTTTATTGAAGAAAATGTCATTTTGTTCAATGGACAAGCCGACAAACCGCAAAGTTTTGACCTCTTGCACGACCTGTTGGAAAAACAGGCCTACAGGCTTGCCTACTGGCGAGTTGCCGCTGACGAAATAAACTATCGCCGCTTTTTTGATATCAACGATCTGGCAGGTCTGCGGATGGAAGAAGCAGAGGTGTTTCGTGCCACCCATCAGCTTGTCCTCGATCTCATTACAACCGGCAAGGTCGACGGCCTAAGGGTTGATCATCCAGATGGACTCTACGATCCCTATCAATATTTCTGTCGCCTCGAAGCTGCCGCGGCTGGGGAATCTTTTGAAAATATATTGCCAACTGGACATGATTTGAGAAACAGGGCAAAGGTTTCACTGTACATTGTTGCAGAAAAGATCCTTGCTGATTTTGAGCATTTGCCTGACAACTGGCCGATCAGTGGCACAACCGGCTACGATTTTTCCAACCTTCTCAACGGCCTGTTCATCGACAGTTCGGCGGAAAAACAACTGACCTCCATTTACCACCGTTTTATAGGTTCACGGCTCAATTTTGACGAATTGGTATATGACTGTAAAAAACTAATCATCGATTCAGCAATGGTAGGAGAACTGAACGTGCTGGCGACTCTGCTTTTCCGCCTGGCCAGAGTAAGTCGATCGTCCAGAGATTTTACTTTAAATCGATTGAGACTGGCGCTGATGGAGATAGTAGCCTGTTTCCCCGTCTACCGGACCTATATCGATTCTAAAAATATTAGCAGGGAGGATGTTCAGTTCATAGAGTGGGCTGTGGCCAGAGCGAAGATGAAACAGCAACTTCATGATCTCAGTATCTTTGATTTTATTAAAAGTGTTCTGCTGCTGAAATCGACCGGAGGCATGATAGAGCCAGCAAAACGACTCGATTTTGTATTGAAATTCCAGCAGTACACAGGACCGGTTATGGCAAAAGGACTAGAAGACACCTCTTTTTATCTATACAACCGTCTTCTCTCATTAAATGAAGTAGGTGGAGAACCAAAACGTTTCGGAACCTCGATTGCAGCATTTCATCGCACCAATCAGGAGCGGCTACGACACTGGCCACATTCCATGCTGAACAGCTCGACCCATGATTCAAAACGTAGCGAAGATGTCAGGGCCAGAATCAACGTAATCACTGAGATGGTTACCCAGTGGCGGCACCGGGTACACAGTTGGAGAAGCTTGAATCGCCGATTAAGAACCCCCATGGGCGAAATAACAGCGCCAAGCAGAAATGATGAATACGCCTTCTACCAAAATCTCCTCGGCATCTGGCCGAACGAAGCTCCTGATGCGGAGGG
This sequence comes from uncultured Desulforhopalus sp., assembly GCA_963677465.1. Lineage (GTDB taxonomy): Bacteria > Desulfobacterota > Desulfobulbia > Desulfobulbales > Desulfocapsaceae > Desulforhopalus_A. The sequence goes on from OY781976.1 coordinate 2,560,684, forward strand.
GCATCAACGGCTGATCCAGCGGATGAAAGATGCTACGCTTAAAGCCTGCAGGGAAGCAAAACTTCATACCAGCTGGACTTCCCCCAACGAATCGTATGAAAAGGCTGTCACCTCTTTTATTGAAAGAAGCCTGTTTTCGGAGGAGACACCGTTCATGAAGGATTTTATTCCTTTTCAGCGAGAAATAGCCTGGTTCGGTATGCTGAACAGCCTGAGTCAGGTTTTTTTAAAGCTGGTTTCTCCGGGCATTCCCGATATCTACCAGGGGAATGAAATATGGCGATATTGCCTCGTCGATCCAGACAACAGGCGGCCGGTCAATTATCGCACGAGAGAGGCTATGCTCTTGTCCATGATGGACAGAATAAATGCTGAAACCGAAGGAGGTAATGAATACAGACAGGAACTGCTGGCCAACCTGAAGGATGGTCGGGCCAAGATGTTCGTCATCAGCATGGCACTTCATCTCAGAAATAACTGGCCGGAAGTTTTTGATGCCGGCAGCTATATCCCCATCGAGGTGACAGGCGCTAAAAGCCAGCATCTTTGTGGCTTTGCCAGGCAAATCGATGATCGTATTGTCGTTGCCGTGGCCCCCAGATTTTATTTTACTCTGATGCAGGGTGCAAAAGAATTGCCTCTTGGTAAAGGAATTTGGCAGGATACGGAAATCCACCTCCCTGCTGCTAAAAACTGGAAAAACTTTAAAAATGTCTACTCAGCTTCCCTGGAGATAGCCGGGACAGTCTCCGGCAGCACAATTATTTTCCGTGCCGCAGATCTGTTCCGATCCTGGCCCCTGGCCCTGTTGAAAGGGACACTTTCTTGATCTTTCAGGAAGTATAATCTGACCCCCGGTAAACGGGAAGAAAGCCGGGATGTTTCGGCAGTAACCATTTTTTCACTATCAACGGCTGGACCAGGAGAAACGGTCACCATGAAAAACCAGGATGAAATATCCGCCATGCCGGGCCTACTCTCCCGCCTGTGGAGCTGGTTCTTCAAAGACTTTCTCGGCATTATCCGCGAGATGCGGTTGAGCTACGTGCCACCGCTCATGGTTTACTTTGCCGCCGGGATTTCTGGATTCACCGGTATTGTCGAAAGCTTTTATGTCAAAAAGGAACTTGGACTCTCCGCCATTTTCCTGGCCGGGCTCGGCTTCTGGGCCGGACTACCATGGGCATTTAAGATGCCCATTGGACATTTGGTTGATCTTTTCTGGCGACGCAAGGCGCTGTTTGTCTATTTCGGCGCCCTGCTCATGGCTCTCAGTCTGCTGATCATGGTGGGATTAACCGGATACCGGCCACTTATGGAGTATTTTCTCAAACCGGGAACCTGGTATGTTGTCGCCACCCTGCTGGCCCCAGTTGGCTATGTCATTCAAGATGTGGTTGCCGATGCCATGACGGTTGAGGCAGTGCCGACAGTCGACGGGTCCGGCCATCCAATTGAGGAAGAAGAACTCAAACGGATGCATACAACCATGCAGACCCTCGGCAGGATTGCCATTATCGGTGGCAGCGCCATGGTCGCTGGACTTGGTGGATGGTTGGCCGAGGCACTCTCGTATCAGACGATGTATGAAATAGCCCTGGTAATTCCTGTTATTTCGGTTCTGGGAGTGACCTTGGGGCAGATCAACATTCAGCGTCGCCGCCTGCGACTGGAGCAAAAAGGTGTTGAGGAAGAGGAAATTCGCCGATCACTGCATCTGGATAATCCTGAAGTAAAGCCGGACTACCGGATTCTTGCTGGCAGCGCGGGTTTTGTGCTGTTAAGCCTGAGTCTTGGCCTATCCAACTTGCCATTTAAAAAGGAGGCAATTTTTCTCAGCTCGCTCGCCGCTGTCGGCTATCTCATGCACGTGATCATGAAGGATCTGGATGCCCGGAAGCGAAGGGATATTCTCGGGATTGCCGTGATAATATTTATTTTCCGTGCCATGCCCACCATAGGTGCCGGTGCCAGCTGGTGGCAGATCGATGTCCTCCATTTCGATGAATCTTTCTTCGGCACTTTGCGCCAGATTTCCTCGGTTCTTGCCGTTTTCGGTTTGTTCGCCCTGCGCGGGTGGATGAGCAGGAGCCCGATTCCCTACCTGGTGGTCTTCCTCTCGGTCTATAACACCGTCATGATGCTGCCATTTGTCGGGATGTTCTATGGCCTGCATGAGTGGACGGCTACCCATCTCGGTTTTGGTGCTCACACCATCGCCATCATCGACACTATGGCCGACTCTCCTCTGGGCCAGGTAGCTATGGTCCCCATGCTGGCCTGGATAGCCAGGGAGGCCCCGGCCGATCAAAAAGCCACCTACTTTGCGGTAATGGCCGCGTTCACCAATCTGGCGCTATCGGCTTCCAACCTGTTGACCAGTTACTTCAACCAGATCTTCACCATTGAACGCGGCTCTTACGGACAACTCGGCATGTTGATGATAGCCGTCATGATAACCGGTCTGTTGGTGCCGCTGTTCACCGTTTTACTGGTTAATGGTTGGCAGCATAAGAAACGGGAAGAAAATCCATACTAACAACAGATTTAGTAAACGAGTAGTTTGCCGAGCGGCAGAACGGTCAAGGGGCCGCTTTCTGCATCTAACAGCGATTCCATCAAACTAAGAATAAGGAAATTACTATGAAGATTCTCATGATTCTCACATCCCACGACCGACTAGGTGACACAAACCAAAAGACAGGGTTTTGGCTGGATGAGTTTGCCGCTCCCTACTATGTTTTCAAGGATAACGGTTGTCAGATAACCATTGCCTCTCCCGCCGGAGGGCATCCTCCGATCGATCCGAAAAGTGATGTGCCCGGTACGCGGACAGAGACGACGGAACGCTTGTCAAAAGACAAGGAAGCTCAAGAGATGTTGGCCAATACCCGTCGTCTCGATTCACTCAACCCGGAAGAATTCGATGCTGTCTTTTATCCGGGTGGCCATGGCCCTCTGTGGGACCTGGCAGAAGATATCAATTCCATTACCTTGATAGAAGCTTTTAATCGACGGGAGAAACCAATTGGCTTCGTCTGCCATGCTCCTGGCGTTTTACTCCGCGTCAAAGACAATGAAGGAAAACCTCTGGTGCAGGGCAAAAGGGTGACTGGTTTCAGCAACAGCGAAGAGTCGTTGATTCAGTTGACCGAGGTCGTACCTTTCATGGTCCAGGATATGTTGAATACCAACGGCGCGCTCTACAGCAAAAGCGAGAATTGGACCAGCCATATCGAGGTCGACGGCAATCTGGTTACTGGTCAAAATCCTGCTTCATCCCAGGCTGCCGCTGAAGCGATTATAAAATTATTGAAAAAATAGTTTATGGTTCCTTATGGATAGACCTTACTCCGAATAATTGGATTCCATCGCTGTCCAGAGGATGTTGTATTGCAATATATTCGCGACGGCTATTGTTTTAATGGACACCCATCGCATTTCCGGTACCGGCCTGCTTCAGCCAGATGATGTCAATGATGCCATCTTCTGTCACAGCAATAATCAGACCACTGTCCTGGTAGGGTTTGACCAGGAATAATTTCTGTTTGTAATAGTCCCCCGGGTAAAACCGCCTGGAATACACACGTCCATTTCAGTCCAGGAAACTGTCGGATTATGCCCTTTTTACTCATATTGATGCGCGCAATATTAAAACTATATGACTGTGCTTAATTGTAAGGAAACGCCTCAAGCTGAGAAACTAATCACTGGAATCCAACTGGCACCTAGGCACGAAATGTGCATTGTCCATAACAAAAGTACAGGCGGCATCCTGTGCTTTACAGAAGCAATAGACAAAATCAGGCTGAAAGGAGGTAATAATGAACATATTACGAATTGTATTGCTTTGCACATTTGCCCTATTAATCGCCTCGCCGGTCACAGCGACAGATCCCTACCGTGCACCAAACAACAGCTGGATCAGCTTGAGCGGAACAGTCGTTGCCACAACCCCCACCACCTTTGATCTGGATTACGGTGGCGGGTTGGTTATCGTGGAGATGGACGGCTGGGGGTGGTATCCTGCGGCATACCCCATTCTGGATGGAGATAAAGTCTCTGTCTTTGGCCGGGTAGACAAGGATCTCTACGAAACGGCTACTATTGAAGCGAGAAGTGTGTACGTGAAAGATACAAACACGTATTACTACGCCAATGATGCCGATGAGGAGGATGTCGGTTTTGCCACCCCAACAATGTATCCGGACAACGGTTTCCAAATGCGGGGTCGCATCACCAATATAAATGGCCGAGAATTCACCATGGATACCAGTGGGAAAAAGATCAAGGTCGATACTATGCAGATGTTCTATAATCCGCTTGACGACAAGGGAATCCAAAAATTAAAAGTCGGCGATTGGGTCCAGGTTACGGGAAAACTCGATGTTAATTTATTTGCAAATAATGAAATCATCGCTGAGCATGTAACAACTCTGATCAGAGATACCCAGAAAAAGCTGAAGTAATCACATCTCCAATGCCGCAGCACCAATCCAGTTTTGTTGCAAACTTTATTCGACCATTAATAGCCTTGCCCGGTTTCTGTTATCATATTCTCATTTTGGCGAAGGTGATACAGTGGCAGGCAAGGAAATATTTCATGGTGGGGAAATTTCTAAGTGCATCGTTCTTCAAACGATTTACCGAGAAAGATGGTTGAGGCATTGTCTGTTTCCAACGTTTCTGAACTCCTTCTCTTTCTTCCAGGAGTTTGAAAGGTGAACAGCAATGCCATCATCCATCATTTTTCTGTTGACTCATGTATTTAATCTTTAGAATTAACTGACTTTTGTACTTTTTCGACTGCCTCATCAATTTTCTCACCTGCCTTTTCCGCTGGTCCTTCTCCTGTAACCTTATCGGCTACATCATCCATTGCATCCTTAGTGGCTTCAACTGTTTTATCGACTCTTTCACCGGCCTTTTCCGCCGGTCCTTCAGAGTCACAGCCGAACGTTACGAGTGAAAAGCCGAGAAAAGTTATGAGTAACAGTGTAGTGATATATTTCTTTAGCATACTAAGACCTCTTGTAGTTTCGCAACGGCATCGCTCCAGATAGGTACTATAAAAAGATGGTCTGCTTATAGATGTTCTTTGGAGATGATGCTCGAGCCAATTTTAGTGTTTTGCAGATCTTTCGTTCAAACTGTTTCCAGATGGTCACCGATTAAGATCGACAGTTCAAACCTTCGGGGGCCTTCCCCGCAGGGCGTTAGAGACAAGGGAGATAATCAGCAGCACTAGGAAAATAAAAAAGATAATTTTGGCTATTCCTGCCGCGGCTCCTGCAATACCACCAAAACCGAGTACTCCCGCGATGATTGCTATAATGAAAAATCCAAGAGCCCAACTTAACATAACATCCTCCAATAGTTAAAGTTTGGTAATTCTTTCCTGCACGCACTCCTTATAGAGGTGTAAAGGTGAACTTCTGGCCACCGAGAGAGAATTCATACATGAGACCTCCGGTTGCGTGTACGAAAGTAGCCATTCCTTTGTAATATTTGGCTTCCGCCTGAGCACCCGTCTTAGGACCTGCGCTTGCACCCGCACTGACCCCAGAAGTACCGGCCTGGATATTAGCTCCGGCTGTTATGGCGACAGCCTGAGCGGTCGCGTCAAATTCGAAATTGCCGCCGATAAATTCATCATAGGCCCGTTTATCCTGAAAGAAGATTATCTCGCTAAAAGCCTCGCCACCTGCCTGGAAACCGATCGAACCTTCGATGACCGTTGACTTTCCGGTGACAACGCCGTCACGATAAACCTGGCCTTTACCATAAGAACCGCCGACAACAAAACCGGCCTTGCCTATAAGTGGAAAGACAGCAAAGCCATATGAATTATCAAAGAATTTTTTTACTACGGGTGAACTCCGAAATGTGTTGATTGTACTCGAATAGTCCTCAGTCATTACGGCTACCGCAGTAGTGGAAATGCCAAATATCAATGTAATAAGAATTAAAAAGAATATTTTTTTCATTTCTGTTCTCCTTTTCGTCTTGCTGCCTACAGCCAGATTAACCATCCGATGCACATCAGCTGTTGAATGTCGGCAGTTTCTTAAATGAATTGTTCTTTCCCGGGAATTTTTCGATCTGATGGCCTGCTTCAGTTGCGCCGGCGACCTACCATTTTCTTGCAGAATATAATATATCTTTTTGTCGCCATCTCTCTGCAGACCACTGTGCATTCAGAGCTGTATTAGTCCTGCTCACAGTGATGGTAAAATCCAGATACATACACTAATTGTGCAAATTAAGTGCCACCAATCAACATTTGATAGGTTATGAACATACAGGCCGATCTCTCTGCACTTGCTACTTCCAATTGAGGCAGTATGACCTTTTTCTTGTCCTCTTTGGCCGGAAAAAATCCAGTTCGGCAGGACGTTTGGTGCTGTCGAATTCATGAAGCCAAACGTATCCGGCAAGACCAGATGTCTGACAATCATTTTCAAACTGCAATTGTCACTATCGGTAAAAAAAGAAACAGCTTCCCTTCTCTCGGGACGTTTAATCAGGTAGCACAACAAGGATTTCACCAGCAGCAAAACGATAACGCAAAGGTGCACGAAGTCTTTTCAACTCTCCGTCGAGCGCAACGATGACCCTTTTTTTAGGTGAGCGAAAATTCAATTCAATATTGTTCACCAAGCTATTTTCAACACTCACTTTCTTTTTTATTGGGTCGACTCCCCAAAAAATTGACTTTATAACCAACATAAAGCCCTGCATCTTGTTTTTGCAATGAACTGCAATGAAATGCAGACTTCTACAACCATGCACTTTTATCTGTCCCAATGCCGGGAACCCTAATTCTCGCTCTCCCACACCGATAAAAACCAAGGGTGTTCGCAACTCTTTGTCGGCAAGAGATACTCGAATCGATCTGAACTTCAATAATCTTCGGATTCCGGCAATGATTGATGCCGGGAAATAGTGCATGCGGTTTTCTAAATAGTTACGACTTCTTACAAAAGTGGGATATGCGCCGACTGAACTTGTATTGATAAAGAGCAAATCGTTGACATAGCCGACATCAACCGGTTGGGCCACACCAATCAGCGCGACATTCAGCGCCTCCTTGACGTCGGTCGGTATACCTGTGCGTTGGGCAAAATGGTTCAGTGTCCCGGAAGGTATCACACCAAGTTCTGTTGTTGTACCTGCAAGCTGTGATGCGGCAAGCGAAATTGTCCCATCCCCTCCACTGACCACAACCCGCCTTGCCTTTTGGGCCACAGCCCGTTTAATCCTTTCCGCCATCTCGAGCGGCGCTACTGCCTCCAGCTGGATTCGAGGATCGTTTCGTATCAATTCCAACACCTTTTCGGAACTGCCTGCATCAGGGTTGTAATATACCACCACAGGTGATGTGAACTTGTCAGTTCTCTCAGCAGATACCCGACTATCGGTCATAGTTTTCATTTTGTTTCGTTTGGACTGATTTTCAGTTATCATACATCCATGCACCCTGAATTCGGTTTACAACCTGACGCTCTGCAATTGAAAAACTGGTGCCAGTCCATTCCCAGGTTTCAAGGGTAATTTGTCGGCGATCGCCATGAACAATTTTAAAGCTATTGGGGCTATTTTCTATGAGACGGTTTGAAAAAGCCGTACCCACATGGGATACTATCACCCCACCGAGAAGATGGGTGTAGGCAGAGTGCACATGGCCGCTGAGAATAATATCAACTCCTGCTTTCTGCATCGCCTCAAGCGCCATATCCCTTCCTCCGATGGTATGACGGCGGTGATACTTCCCCGGTAGCCAGAAAGGATGGTGGGCAACAATTATTCGCAGCTTTTCATCTTCCTCTTCATTCAGATATTTGGTTATAAGCCCGATCTGGTCATGATTTATACGGCCTCGCGACCAATCGACGAGGGAACCAGCTCGCCTGACAGTATTAATGCCGATTGCAATGTAATCCCGATCTCTCCTTATTGGTTCAAATTCATATCCGAGATAAAGGGACCATCGGTGCCAAGGATTATGAAACCGCTCGACAAGATTATAAGCAGGGATGTCATGATTTCCGGCAGTAACCAGAATCGGCCACGGCAGGCTTTCAAGAAAAGATCGGGCAGCGAGAAATTCGCGTTTACGAGCGCGTTGAGTAAGATCTCCACTGATAACAACAAGTTGCGGTTGGATTGCCTCGAGGCTGTGAATAAGGCCATCAACCAGTCGGGGATTCTCACGACCAAAATGTAAATCCGAGATATGGGCAATAGTGATCATTATTCATCACGGCAGTATCTTTTACAAAACGGTACGATAAGAGAATAAGTGTATTTCTTGTACATTATCTGTGATCTCTATGCTGGACTCTTTCTAGCACTTGACGACTCATTAGAAAGTTTACTTTTCAACAATGGTGTCTTAATTTCTTTTGAGCTTAAGGTCATATATTTTTTAGGTTTTATTACTATTTTTTATTCCGACCAACTAAAAAACGGAAAAAAGCCTACTAACCCTGGTCTGTTGAGCTGTATACTTTTCATCAGCGACGATATAGCATATGGTCAGCTGTTTTTGAGCGTTAAAACCTCTTGTATTCATTGACAGTTTGAATGTCAATCTAACTATTCGTATAGCACAATCTTCTTGTTGCAGGGCGACATGATTTCATTTAGCCCAATAGTCATGGTGTCAGCATCTTCCTGGTCCCCCATCACACCACAAAAGCCAGGAAGTTGTTTCACTCATCAATTAATATCATCCAAGGACTTAAAAAATGAAAACCAAACTCACCAATCTCTGGGCATCCCTGAGATCCAGTTTCTGGTTTGTCCCGGCGCTGATGATATTAATTGCTGTTATAACGGCATTCGACCTAATTACGTTTGATAGAGCACTGAGCTATACATCTCTGCGCCTTTTTGGCTTTTCCTATTCCATCAGCCCTGAAGGAGCACGGTCCGTTTTATCGACTATTGCCGGTTCTATGATGTCGGTTGCCGGTGTTACCTTCTCCATCACAATAGTTGTTCTTAATCTCGCATCGTCACAATTCGGTCCCCGCCTAATCCGTAATTTCATGAAGGACAGGAGTACTCAGTTTGTTTTGGGTACATTCGTCGCTAGTTTCATCTTCTCTTTGCTTGTACTGAGGTCGGTTGGATCTAAAGGAATTGACTCATTTGTGCCCAACTTGTCAGTCATATTTGCGATACTTCTGGCTATATTTAATGTCGGAGTACTGATCTTTTTTATACATAATATCGCCACCTCGATTCAAGCTGATAAGGTCGTCGCCGATATCAGTAGGGAACTTGAGCTCAATATCCGACGATTATTTACCGACGAATTGAATTATGAAACGAAGGATGAGAAAAGACGATTATCAAAACTGCCGGAGGAGAAGAAAGACCATTATTACATTCATCATATAACCGCCCACCACAGTGGTTGTGTGCAGGCAATCGACAGTGAGAGTCTTTTGCAAACCGCTAAGGACAATGATTACTGCATTAATCTGCAACTAAGACCTGGACAGTTTGTCATTGCCGACAGCACGTTGGCTACTGTTACCAGTGAGAAAATTTTTAATGTCGATCTCACCGAGACAATTATCGGTGCATTTATAATCGGTTCCCAATGCACATCTGAGCAGAATCCGGAGTATTCTATACATCAGCTTGTTGAGGTTGCTATTCGGGCTCTTTCACCCGGAATTAATGATCCATACACAGCTATAGCCTGCATTGATCAACTTGGTTCAGCTCTCAACTTTCTCGCCAAAAGACAATTTCCCTCCTCTCGTTGTTTTGATGACCAAGATAAACTCCGTCTCCAAATGAAGCCTCTAACTTATAAAGGTATGTTAAATACGTCCTTTGATCAAATCCGACAGTATGGCAGTTCGAGTGTTGCAGTTACAATACGACTGCTCGAAACGTTAACAATTCTCACCCGACAAACTCGTCATCCAGATCAACGATCAGCAATACATCGTCAGGCTAACATGATCCTGCGCGGCAGTCGGGCTGCTTTACCTGAACAAAACGACAGAGATGACGTATTGGAGAGATACCAGTTATTGCTCCATACACTCAATGAATTTGCCGATAGCGATGGATTATATGAGACTCCTGACGATAAATAAATTTCTTGCTTTTGCATTGAGGGCTACCCTCCACATATGTATCTTTGTGCTGATGTTCTCCCTGGCAAATGCCCAGGACGAGAAAAAAAACACTGCTGTGGATGAAAACCCTTTTGTCGAACAGAAAACCCAGATGGCTGATCAAATTAAAGTCCAGCCAACCGAAGAAGACCAGACAATTGCCAAACGTCTCACCAACATTCTTCAGGCAACCGGATGGTTTTCCGAAATTACTGTCCAGGTCGAAGAAGGAGTCGTGTTTCTCGATGGTCGCAGTAATTCAAAAAGTAATCGGGCATGGGCGGGTGAGTTAGCGGGGAGAGTCATCGATGTCGTGGCAGTCGTCAATCGCATCCAGGTCACAGGACGTTCACCATGGGACTTCTCGCCTGCTGTAGGCGAATTGAGCAATATCTGGAGAGGCGTACTTCAAGGGGTACCACGATTTGGATTGGGAGTTATTGTTCTCGTCCTGGTTTGGCTTGTTGCCAAACTTACAACACTCGGTTTGCGTAAAGTTTTGGGCCAGCGATTTAATCCCATCCTTCGGGATGTGGCGGTGCGACTCTTCAGCATTCTTGTATTTCTCTTTGGTTTTTATCTGGCGCTGCAGATCGCCGGACTCTCAGGCCTGTCCGCTACCGTGCTCGGTGGAACCGGTATTGCTGGCTTGATAGCAGGTATAGCCTTTCGGGACCTTCTGGAAAATTACCTTGCGAGTATCCTGATCAGCATCCGTAACCCATTCCGGCTGGGAGATCTCGTTGAGATCAGTTCACATCTCGGCATTGTTGAGCGGGTAACAACACGCGGTACCGTTCTTATGAATCAGGACGGCAATCATGTTCAGATACCAAACGCCATAGTTTATAAAAGCATTATTCGAAACTATACGGCGAATCCCAACCGACGTGAAATGTTCGAGGTTGGAATCGGCTACGAGAATCAAGCATCACACGCTCAAAAAGTTGCTCTGGAGGTCATGAGCAATCATCCGGCAGTGCTTAGTGAGCCGGAACTGTTGGTCCTTGTCGATCGGCTTGGTTCAGCAACGGTTAATCTCAAAGTCTATTTTTGGTATGACGGCTCAAAGTATAATGGATTAAAAGTCAGATCCTCCTTGATCCGCATGGTCAAACAATCCTTTGAACAAGAAAACATTTCTATGCCGGATGAGGCGAGAGAAATCCTGTTCCCCGAAGGAGTTCCCGTCCGTATGTTGAAATCTCCTTCGGACCAGGAAGGAAGGGAAATAACACATACGGTTTCACCACCCCCTCTCCATGAGGAAATAACAATAGCGGCTGAAGGTGATCTCTGTAGCGAGGAATTACAACTGAGGGATCAAGCTCGCGCATCAAGAGTTCCAGAAGAAGGAGAGAGCCTCCTTAAAGAATAATAAGACGATACGCAGCTACATCCAGACCACTATCCTGCCAACGAACTCCATTGTTGTCGGTTGTTTTAAATGTCACGATAGCTAAGGTCATACCGCAGCAACAAGAAAATCGATTAGAACGATGATTTTGTAAAATTCGTTCATCATTCTTCTCTTTCGCCTACATGACGATCAATTGCGGTAATCGAACGTATCATTGGCATCGGTGGTATTTGGCAGCATCCATTCCCTGGTCAGTGGCAAATCGTTTTTGACTCCGGCAGAGAATAACAGCTGAAACACATGAACACTGCCGAGCAGAAAAGAAATAGAGCTGCCAATAAGGTAAAATCGCCACATTCGGATAAACCGATCATCGAACATGGCCCGGATACGCTTTTCATTTTGCTCAAAACGCTCGCTCCACTTATCAAGGGTCTTGCTGTAATGTATCCGCAGATTTTCGCAGTCGATAAAATCCAACCCGAGGCTAGTGGCATTTCTGAGAATCGAGCCAACATCCGGCAGATAACTGCCTGGAAAGATATACTTCTTTAACCAGCTATTCGTTGGTTCTTTGACCGTTTTGCCGATGGTATGTAATAGAAAGAGACCGCCGGGCCGGAGCACTTTTTGGGCATTGACCAGGAATTCTTTCATATTGGCCTTTCCTACGTGTTCAAACATGCCCACCGAGACAATCTTATCAAAGGTTTGCTCCTTCTTCGCAAGCTCCCGATAATCCATATATTCCAGCCGGACGCAATCCTGCAATCCCTCCTGTCTGATCTGCTGCCTGCCGTATTCCAGCTGTTCCCTGGAGAGAGTGATGCCGACTCCCTGGACCCCATACTTTTTCACCGCCTGAATAAGCAGGCTCCCCCAACCACAGCCGATATCGAGCAAACGTTCGTTGGGCTTGAGGTCGAGTTTGCTGCAGCACAGGTCAATTTTTTGTGTTTGGGCCTGTTCCAGTGAATCCTGATCGTTTTTAAAATAAGCGCAGGAGTAGACCATTTTCTGATCGAGCCACAATTGATAGAAATCGTTGCCAAGATCGTAATGGTATGAAATGTTCTGTTTGTCAGCTTTTTTGCTGTTTCTCTGCAGAAAAGTCAGCTTAACCATATTAAAAAAGGACTGCCTGGTTTTTTCCTGGAGTTTTTCCGATGATAAACCAAGCAGGACAACCTGCCTGAGATCGCCTTCGATCTCGATGTCACCATTCACATAACCTTCGCCGAATCCAAGGTACAGATCGACGAGCACTTTTTTTAAGGCTTCCTGGCTTTTAAAATGAAGTTTGAAATCACTGCCGGTACCGAATTTACGTGCACTGTCGTCCCAAAAAATTACTGTAAAATTAGCGTTATCAAGCTGGTCTATAGCGGCGCAAAACAATGATTGCAAAGAGTTTTTTCCGATAAAAGCCATTGCATATCCTCGCGTTTTAAAATATCAGTAAGGTATTTTGTTCTAAATTTAAACCTGTTCAGAGGGGGTTCTCCGCTGATTTTCCACATGTATGTGAAAAATGAAAAAGCATAAACAATCCCACTCATCCGTTAGCATATGTTATGCCAACTTCCCAAAAAGGGTCGAGGGGTAAGAATTTCGCCTGCCGGTTGGTCTTCCGGCAATCGCCGGCAGGCATACGATTGTTCAGTTTATATTTTTAACGAAACGAAAAATCGCTCTCTGTCTTGTGCGACAGGACAAAGTCTGCTTTTAGTGGAATCCGCCCCCCATACCTATTGTCTGTTATGCAACTACCCTTGGTCTGGAGCAGTTTTTAAGTACAGCTCAGAGAACTCGAAGCTGCATCGCGGAATTTGCGTGGGAAGGTAACGTACTGATGACTAAAAAACTTAACTGAATTGTCAGGTCAGTTGCAGACCTTATGGCAAAGAGTAAGACTTTGGGCGAAAAGGCTGTAAGAGATGTTGGAAGAAAAATCGGACGAGTATTTCGCCATTGTGCTGCAATGACAGGCGATTTACCTCCTTTTATATGTTGAATTTCTTACCTATTTCGAAACTCTGACCGATATTTTTGCCAAGAGACCAGTATTCTCGTATACCAAAACCAAACACGAAGGGAGCTATCTTTTCCATCAGTGGCTGTCCTTTCGCGTTCACGGCCTCCTCGTCAACCTTGATATCCATGATCTCTCCGACAAACTGCGTATGCAAACCGATTTCGAAGGTGTGGATCAATTTGCATTCGATGATAAGCGGAAATTCTTTGACATAGGGTGCGTCAACTCTATCCGAGCGTATGGGAGTCAGGCCAGTGTCTTTAAATTTGTCATTATTTCTTCCGGAGGTAATACCGAAATAATCAGCTTCCGCGACATATTGTTCCGAAGGAACACTGATGGTATAGGCCTTGCGCTCCATGATTGAGCCATAGGTATACGTAGCTTTGCGCAGCGAGACCGTAACCGCTGCTGGCTTTGAGCAGCAAATACCGCCCCAGGCTATGGTCATGACATTTGGTTTGCCTTCCTTGTCATAACTGCCGACGCACCAAACCGGGTTAGGATATACCAATGTGCTGGAACCTAAAGAAGTTTTCATTTTTTCTCTCTTTTGTGTTGGAAGGTCTAAAGCAAAAGATCACCTGTTCGTGCGGTGCAGCTCCTTGTTGGCTTTGATGCTCCCCACGTGCGTTGTATATTCCAAACAATCTATCTGATTTGTAAAGCTTTTTCTATTCATTTTATCGCCTCTTCACGCTCATCTGGCAATTTCCCAACGTGATCCCGTCATATTCGACCGATTATTACTGTTACTAAAACTGAAGGAGAGAGACAGGAGAGCGCCTGCCGCCTGCCGTTTATCGATGGGCAGAAATAATTATAAATCCGTTTCGGCATAATCATTGCAAGTTAAATTTTAGCTTCATTGAACAATGAAGCGATTTGATAAAAGGTGGGGGATATCAATTCTAGCCCTACCATGAATTCAAACAGGAGGTAGCTATGAAAGAAGATAAAACAATGCAAACTTCAACCACTATGAACTTTTCGGGTAAAGAAAACGTCAAAGACAATGTACTTGACCGTGATAAGTCAGGAAAGGTGTCTGTATCACCTGGAGACAACGAAAAACCTTCCTATACATATAATGCCGACAAGTCGGACCCAATCGATCCGCATCTTTCCGATAACAATCCACCCGACAGTGCACGAAGTGAAAAGAATGTTGAAAACAATGTACTTGACCGCGATAAGTCAGGAAAGGTATCTGTATCATCTGAAGACAACGAAAAACCTTCCTATACTTATAATGTCGACAAGTCGGACCCCATCGATCCGCATCTGGCAGACCTCTCGGGAAATTCCAAATAGAATGATGAATGGTACAAACAGGAAGAGTACCACTCCATAAAATTGCAATCTCGGAGGTAAAGTGGGATTGCCTTTCGCGTTGCCGGTGTGTCTGTCTGAAACACAGGCAAAATGATCACTGCCGGCAGCGAACAAGCACTGTTGGCTACACCCTG
Source organism: uncultured Desulforhopalus sp. (assembly GCA_963677465.1). Lineage (GTDB taxonomy): Bacteria > Desulfobacterota > Desulfobulbia > Desulfobulbales > Desulfocapsaceae > Desulforhopalus_A. Next base: position 2,575,690 of record OY781976.1, read on the forward strand.
AAAACAGGAGATTTATTATGCAAATCAACGATATTCTTCTCCCCGTCGACGGCTCCAGCCACTCTGGTCATGCTGTAGAATATGCCATTTACCTGGCCAAGCTCTGCGAGGCCAGAATTACCGTCTTGAACTGTTATGAGGTGGATGACACTTCCTTGCAAGTCAGCGGCCTTTTTGTAGATGAAGTCAAAAAAAGTGCTGAAAAACATTCAGCCACCATTTTGGAAAAAGCAACACAGATGATAAAATTGGCGGGTGTCGATTATACCACCAAAGCCATATGGGGTTCCCCCGGCAAAGTAGTTACCAATCTGGCCAAATCCAAAGAATTCGACCTGATAATTATGGGTTCCCACGGCCATTCAGAGATTGCCGGTCTGTTTCTTGGCAGTGTCACCCATAAGGTGTTGAATACTATTCATTGTCCGATCATGGTCGTTCCGTAATCCGGCTTTTTTCTCCAATACAACTGAGCCGATTTCCTCCCTTAACCATACTCTTTCACCTCAAAAAAGGGATTTATCTTCAGTATTCGCTACAGGATTTGTCCACACAAAGTTCCACCGGGAAGCATATGCCCCAATTCTGCCGACAGCATCCTGCGGCTATTAAGAAACGGTTCACTTTGACCTGCTATGTTCATGTGTCTGGCGCACCAATGAAAAGAAAGAGGGAAAACGAAAAAGATATTTACGCACCACTCTCAATTAAATCTGCAAAATAACGGACCGACGCAGCCATGGTTGTTATCCTGGACATGCTTATAGAACAATGGAATTCTCAGTCACTTATTCTCCTCAATGTGCTTATTGCCATGATTTTAGGAGGTCTGATTGGTATTGAGAGGGAACTGGTCAAAAAACCTGCCGGTTTGCGAACACTGATGTTGGTAGCCGGCGCCTCAGCCATGCTGGTGGAGCTATCCGATATTCTCATCGAACGTTTTTCCTCCGCAGGGTATGACACAATCCTGCGAGCGGATCCGGTCCGTATAGTCGAGGCTATCATTACCGGCATCAGTTTTCTCGGCGCGGGAACTATTTTCCGATCAGGTGAGGGCAAAACCATAGAGGGACTGACAACGGCTGCTTCTATTCTGATCTGCAGTGTTATCGGTATTTCCGTGGCCTTGAGACAATGGGTACTGGCGGCCGGAGTGACCGTTTTTTCCATAATCATTCTCCGCGTGGCATCTTATCTTGAAATTCTGATGGCTAGAAGAAAATGATCAGAAGACCGTACATACTGAATCAGTTCCGGCTGGCTCTGCCCAAAGAGTCCCCCCTTAACTACCAGCAAGCCCTGTGGGCGGTGCCATGAATTCCGGACCGACCGGTTGCCTGATCGTTTCCGCCAGAATTGAATCAACCGCCGAAAGTGTTGCAAGATCCATCGACCAGCCCATGGTTTCCTCGACAGGGTCCATTTGCGAAGGTTTGCGTGCACCCCAGATGGCGATAGGAATGCCTTTTTCAAAAACCCACCTCAGGCTAAATGCCAGAATAGACCGGTTATAGCGCTTTGCCGCCAGTTTCTCCAATTTACTGGCAGCCTCGAGGTAGCTGCTGAAACGTGGTTTTGCAAATTTGGGGTCGCTGTTGCGCAGATCATCTCCCTCGAAAGTGCGGTCTTCTGACATCTTGCCGGAGAGCAATCCCCGGCAGAGTGCGCCGTACGTCATCAGGCCGATATCGTTTCTTTCGCAGTATGGTTTGATATCCTTTTCAATATCACGTTCAAAGATATTGAAAGGAGGCTGGCACATATGCAACGGACATTCACTCCGAAAAATCTGCATCTGGTCCTGAGTAAAATTACTTACCCCCACCGCTTTGATAACCGACTGCTCGTAGAGCTCCCTCATTGCCCGGGCTGTCTCGGCTATAGGCCTGGTACAATCAGGCCAGTGGACAAAATATATATCAATGCTGTCGGTGCGAAGCCGCTTCAGCGAGTCTTCAATCTCCTGCATGATCCTGTCTCTCGAGCCATTGCGTCTAACTCCGCCGTCCCCGGTCCAATCCAATGTTGATTTGGTTGAGAGAAAGATCCTCTTCGTTTTGCCATATTCCTCAACCGCCTTCCCAACAATTTCTTCCGACTTGCCAAAACCGTAGACAGGTGCCGTATCTATCAGCGTTATACCCTTATCCAGAGCAGCGTGGATTGTTTCAATGGAGCGCTTTTCCTCTGTGCCACCCCACATCCAGCCCCCTATGGCCCATGTACCCAGGGCAACGCGGGAAACAGTAAGATCGGTATTGGGAATGGTATAATATTCCATGAATGCACCTCCTTGATAATATGAAGTTTCTTAATACATAACTCTGCCGAATAAAACAGTCGTAAGACTACACTTCACCTCTCGATGCTTTCTTAACTGTGATTTATTGCACCTATAAAACTGATCAAATAGTCGATTATTTTGAAGTTTCGCTCAAAATCCTACCTGCGCAGATCTTCCTTTATACGTTCATATTCTTCTCTGCTGATTTCACCTCTGGCATATCTTTCATTGAGGATATCCGCAGCTTTGTTCCTTTCTTCTCCTATTCCCCCTTGCCTGAACAGGCGACCCGCCACATAAACAATAAGAAAAACGATAAGTATCCAAAATATCACCATAAATACCCCACCAAAGCCAGGACCCATCATAGAGCCGTAATTGCCGAACCAATGCATTCTTTTGCTCCTTCTTTATTCAATATATGGGTAATAGTAAGCCCTACTCTTCTTCGGTCATCTTTTGAGTCTTGCGGATATGGCCATAGTTTAATAAGGCAACAAAGATGCTGCCGCCAACCAGGTTGCCGAAGATGGCTATCATAACGAAACGAGAGACCTGGAAGACACTAAAAATATCACTGATCAGATACGCGGTGAACATCTCAACGGAGCCGGTGATCGAGTGATGCAGCCCACCGATTCCGATAACGAAAGTAACTATATAGATTGAAGCAATCTGACTTATAGTCGACGAGGTTGCCAGGATTAACCAGGCACCAAGCGCCATGAGCCAGCCCGCCAGAAGCGCACTGAAAAATAATGAGCTACCATCGTAACTGATCAGATGCTTGCCAATTTCGATATAGCCCTGTTTTGCATTGATGACTTTCTCGGTTGCGACCAGAAAGGATGCACTCACCATTGCCCCAACCAGATTGCCTATGATGACAATCAACCAGAGCCGCAACAGTTTCCTCACACTGCCACGACCGTCTAAAACCGGATAGACGGCAGTTGCCGTATGTTCAGTGAAAAGTTGCGCTCCGCTCATGATGCAGAGTACAAACCCCAGGGGATAAACAATTGCGGTTGCCAAACGGGAAAAATAGACCCGGTCCAGCAGCAACATCTGACTCTCCACAATAGCTACAGACATCGCAGTAAAACTGAGGATGAGACCAGCTGCCAGAGCGGAAAGGAAAAGCGATAAAAAGGCCCGGTTTTGCTGCTCGACACCCTCTTCAATCGCTTTTTCCAGAATATCATCGGGATGCCGCAAGGCCTGATCTGTTCGTTTGACGATTACCGGCACAAAGTCATCATTTTCTTCCTGCCTTTTAATTTCTCGATCAGTATGGGAAATCGAATTTTTCGTGTTGATGTCATCGTGCTTTGCAGCATTGTCGCGAAGTTGTTTTTTTTCCAATCTCTTATCTCCGATGATAAACGATGAATAATTCCGAGACAAGGAATGCCAGGCTTTTATCGTATCGGTACAATCACACGTCAACTGACTTTTTTAATTTGGCGCTCACTCAGCATGGAAAAGTTTTTCTATTTCAGCCCGAGAGAGGGTCTCCTGCCTTACCAGCTCTTTTGCTATCAGGTCGAGTTTCTCCCTGTTTTCCTGCAACAAGGATTGGGCTTTCTGATGACATTGGTCGAGAATCGACCGCACCTCTTCGTCAATTTCCTGCGCTGTTGCTTCACTATAATCCCGATCCTCGGTCAGCTCACGGCCGAGGAAAGGATGCGGTTCCCCCTTTTTGAAAACAACCAGGCCGACCTTTTCACTCATTCCCCACTGACAAACCATCCGTCGGGCCGTCTGGGTGGCTTTTTTCAAGTCGTCGCCAGCTCCCGTGGTAATATCGCCGAAAACTTCCTCTTCCGCCGCACGACCACCAAGCATCACCACAATCCGGTTAAGCAGATATTTTTTACTGAGATTATGCCGGTCTTTTTCCGGCACCTGTTCCGTCGCCCCAAGGGAGCTTCCCCGGGGGATAATTGTGACCTTGTTGAGCGGATCTGTTCCCGGAAGAAACATGGCGGTCAGAGCATGGCCTGCCTCATGATAGGCGACATGCTTTTTCTCCTCCTCGGAGAGTCTCTCTTCTCGCTTGATGCCCATTATTATTTTATCGCGGCTCTCATTCAAGTCGTCCATTCCAACCTGATCTTTCTCTTTTTTGGCGGCGAGAAGTGCCGCTTCATTGAGCAGGTTCTTCAGATCCGCACCAGAAAAACCAACCGTCGCCCCAGCCAGAACTGCAAAATCAATGTCATCTGCCAGGGTCAGTTTTTTGGCATGAACCCGAAGGATTGCTATTCGAGCATCTTTCTGGGGAAGATCAAGAGTAATTTGACGATCGAAACGTCCCGGACGAATCAAGGCCGGGTCGAGCACATCCGGACGATTGGTGGCGGCGATAACAATAACTGACTGACGGGGACTGAAACCATCAATTTCAGAAAGGATCTGGTTCAAGGTCTGTTCCCGCTCGTCATGGCCGCCGCCAATGCCCGTTCCCCTGACTCTGCCGATGGAGTCAAGCTCATCGATAAAAATAAGCGAAGGCGCCGACTTTTTCGCCGTGTCAAACATATCCCTTACCCGCGAGGCGCCGACACCGACGAACATTTCAATAAATTCGGAACCGCTTATAGAATAAAATGGTACGCCGGCCTCACCGGCCATCGCCCGGGCCATCAAGGTTTTCCCAGTACCTGGCGGCCCTGCAAACAAAATACCTTTGGGGAGTTCTGCACCGATAGCCTGGAATTTTTGCGGATTTTTCAGGTATTCGATCATTTCCATCAATTCACTTTTAGCGTACTCCAAGCCGGCGATATCATCAAAGGTGACGTTGACCTCCTCCAGGGTGACCTTTTTAGCTTTAGACTTTCCGAAACCAAAAGGGCCACCGCCACCACCCATCTTCTCCTGCATTCGTTTATTCATGAAAATAAAAAATCCGATGATAAGCACCCACGGTAAAAGGGATATGAGCAATGTTACCGGCCAACTGTTCTTGTCTGAAATGGCATTAATCGTCACCTTCTTCTGCTCAAGGAGTTTGACCAGTTCCGGGTCGGCAAACGACGGAAGAATGGTTTTAAAATAGACGATCTTTTGTTTATCGACAGTATCTGACCCGGAGGTCGTTGTACCTTTGGCAGGGTTATATTTTCCGGTTACCTCCTGCCCCTGTACTTCAACTTCCTCTACCTGCCCATTATTCACCTGACTTTTGAATGTCGAATAGGGAATCTGCTTGACGCTGTTTTCTTTGGCCAAATAGACATAGGCAAAGGAAATGAAGGTCCAAAATATAAAAAACAACAGCAATCGACTGGCGAAGGGAGACTGGTTGAAGTTGACGTTCTTCGGTATTTTTTGATCAGCCATAATTATTTCCTTACTTTTTTTCTCCGCACTTTGCCGGGAGAGCTTCTGCAACAGACTTTCAAGGCGCTGCAAGGACTCTGAGGCAGCCTGAAGATATATTGGTTCTACATAGAGCAGTGTTTTCTCCAGCGGAATAACAAGGACATTACCCACGAATAACCCGGGAACCACGCTGATCCCAAAGGGTAAGCTGTCCCGAGAGAAACCCGCCCTGATCGATCTTGGTTTCCATCTGTTGATTAGATAACTAGCAGAAATCATGCCATAACAATTTGGGAAGAGACAAAGAGCAGCCTAGGGGGTTGGGACACTAAACAATTGGATATCAACAATATCTTGGAGCGGCAGGATATTCATGTTTGTCCAATAACAAAAGACCATGTCCGATTCTACAGGACAAGAGGTCCTTATTTTTTCCGGTTCAGTGTCAATTAGCCAACATTGGACAGCAGGAAGGATTATAATCTAACGGCAGATGGTTCAGTGGAGTTCTAAGCTTTTTTCTTACAAATTAAAGACTTGGGTCAGCAATCTGTGCAGGCAGCAGAACTGTAAAGACTGAACCTTCACCGACCGTGCTCTTAAAACGGATTTCACCCTGGTGCCTCTGAATTATACCGTGACAGACCGACAACCCCAGCCCCGTTCCTTTGGACTCAGCCTTCGTGGTGTAGAATGGCTGAAAGATCTGATCCATTTTATCAGAGGCAATACCAACTCCGGTGTCCTTAATCTCCACAGCGACCCACTTCTCTTGCACCCACGTGCTTATCGTAATCACACCGCCGGCTTGTAGGCAGGCTTCCGCGGCATTTGTCAACAAATTAAGCAACACTTGTTTGATTTGATCTTGCACCGCCAGAATCTGCGGCAGTTGTTCGGCATAGTTACAGACCACGGTAATCTGCCTCATATTGAAATCTTTCCTACACAACAGAAGCAGGGAGTCGATGGACTTGTGCATATCCATCACCTCTTTTTTGCCTAATGAAGGCCTGTTGAAATCACGAAGACTTTGCATCAGATTTCTGATCCGTTCACTTTCGTCAATAGCCAGTTCAAGTAACTTCCGATCCTTTTTGTCCATGACAATATGTTTTTTCAAGCCCTTGAGGATCGTCATGATAGCATGTAAGGGGTTGCTCACTTCATGGGCGATAGAGGCCGACAATTTGCCGATTGCCGAAAGCTTTTCCGCATGCAGGTACTGTGCTTGTGTCTCCTGTAATTCACGGGTACGTTCTTCAACTCTTCGTTCTAACTCATTGTTCAGAGTCTGGAGCTGTTCCTCAAACTGTTTTCGCTCGGTAATGTCGTGTACAATGGAAACAAGAACTTTCTCTCCCGCGCGCTCCAGGTCGTTACTGAAGACCTCCACCTCCCGGATGGAGCCGTCTGCCCTGCGATGACGAAATTCATACCTGCAGGCTTCTGAATCTGAAGCCTTCAAAAGAAAAGTCCGCAGGGTATCAGGTGGCAGGGTATTGATATCCTGGATTGTCATTTGCCGAAGCTCGTCCAGGGACCACCCGTAAAAAAGCACAGCCGCGTTATTGGCGTCAATGATCTTCCCTGTTCGTAAATCCAGAATGAGCATGACCGCGCAGTGTTGTCTAAACAGTTTCCGGAACAGGTTCTCACGCTCCGATCGTTCGCTTTGCCGCAGGGCCTCCTCCGCTTTCTTACGCCTGGTAATGTCACTGAGTACGACTCGAAATATAGGCGTGCCGTGAGAATATGTAGATACAGTAGCACTCAGTTGCGCCCAGAATACGGTCTGGTCTTTTTTTACCATCCGCAGCTCGCAGGACTGCAGTTCGCTGGGTGATTCCTGGCTTGCCTCATACTGTGCAGAGAGCTGATTGAGATGTTGGTAGTAGCTGTCCTGGTCTTCAAGCAGGATGAATCTGGATAACGGTTGGTTGATCATTGAGGTCCGAGGCACGCCCAACAGAGTGGCTGCGGTGAGGTTTGCCTTCAGAATCAGCCTCGTATTGCTCACGGCTAAATACCCCACTGGGGCGAAATCGTAGAGATCGATGTAGCTTTCCCGTGCATCTTGCAATGCTTCCTGGGTCCGGCGCAACTCATCGTTCTGTAGTTCCAGTTCGATCTGGTGCACCTGCAGCTCATGAAAAAGTTGCTTCACTTCCTCTGGTTTAAGGGTCGAGATGTCCGGATCCTGCTGGATCTGGAGCCGTTGGCTTGCTCTTTCACGTAAGCTTTCCTCAGGGGATGACACTGCTGATTTCATGAATTCGTCGATTGAAGTTTTCATAGTGTCATTTCTCCCGAAGTCATAGGTTCTTTCTCTGTTTATCTCTCTGTTATCTTATTGAAAATAAAGGTACTTATCGCCCTTAAAGCACGGAGACTAAAAAGAGCATCCCCCAAGAGGGTACTAAAAAAAAGTCCCGGCTTACTTCCAATTCACCAGGGTTACTTTTTTATATGAATAACAGCTTTTAAGTGAAAAAAAAAAACAAAAACATCATTTGTGTTTTTTAATATAAACAGTGACATTACGATGCTATAGAGACTATAACTGACCACTGTACTAACCCCGGTAAACGGGAAATAAGCTGGGATAAGTACCTTGACGAAATTCATTCATAAAAAGCAAGAAATGAATTTCTAAGGTACTAAATATCAAATAATTGAATATACTTTTCCTCTGACCTATTGAAGTGGAAAATTATCTGCTTATTACTTCCTGCGCCAAAAAACAGCCAGGATTAAGGCCCGATTCTTGCTTACATCTTATATAAAATTCATAGAGGAAAGTGCTTCTATCTATGGCAGACCGTAAAACAGATAAGCCATATGGTCGGATTGAATTTCAAACATATTTGTTGGTGATTTGATCTGGCCGCAGATGAAAAAACATTTGGTAACGGGGAGTGTGATCTTGGAGCCGCACTTTTCAAGACAAACAATATTGCAGGAGGGTGACTAATGGATATTTTCAGTTTTGCGCTACAGATGGAAAAAGACGGAGAAAATTACTATCGAGAACTAGCGGAAAAGAGCAAGAACGATGGTTTGAAAGAAATCTTCACGATGCTTGCAGATGAAGAGGTTAAACATTTCCATTACATCGAAAAGATGCAGCAAAAAGAAAATCTGCCAGAGCTTGTTGAATCAAAGGTCCTTACAGAGGTCAAAAATATTTTTATCAAGATGCGAAACGGCAAACTGAATTTTGAACCTGGACATTATATCGATACAACAGAAGAGACAAATGCCTACAGAAAAGCCTGCAAAATTGAAGAGCAAAGCAAACAATTTTATCTGGATAAGGCAAAAGAAAGCACTGACCCGCAGGCCAGACTCATATTGGAAAAGCTCGCCGCCGAAGAGCAGAAACATTATCGCATAATGGAGAACCTCGTCGAATTTGTCTCACGACCGGAACCGGGTAACTGGCTCGAAGATGCAGAATGGCATCATCTCGAGGAGTACTGAGCCAATCCACTCACTCGAGCGAGGAGCAGAATGCTTATTTGCCGCATCCCTTGGGGTAATCAAGCTCTGCTCTTTGTCATTGCTTTGTTGTTGGCAACAGGAAAGATTTGGAATGAACCATCAAACACCTGTTAAAACTGTACCCTGAGAAAAACCAACAACTGGGCGGGAAAAAGACCCAGCAAAACGATGAGGATGGCAGAAAGACTGAGGACAATTCTTTCAAGGACAGTGACACTCTCTGTTTTTTCATCTTCATTTTGCTTCAAATACAAGACAGCGACAAGCTGGAGATAGTAATAGATAGAAATAGCAGCCGCGATAATACCAACAATTGCCAGGACCAGTTCACCAGCTTGCAGGGCAGACGCAAAAATCAGAAACTTACCGGTAAAGCCAATGGAAGGAGGAATACCCGCCAGCGAAAACAGGGCCACCGTCAATATTGCAGAAGCAAACGGATGACTGAAGCCACGACCGCGATACTCTTTAAGCTCTGGACCGCAGCCATTGTTTTCCAAAACCCCAACGGCTCCGAAGGCCGCCAGGCTCATGATACCGTAAGCAATGGCGTAAAAAGCCGCGACCTGAAAACCTCCTTCCTGGTAACTGACCAAAGCCACCACGGCATATCCCATCTGGCCAATGGACGAATAGGCCAGCATCCTGCGAACACGGTTTTGCCGTAACGCCGCCAGATTACCCAACAACATGGAAAGAAGTGCTGTGAAAAAAAGCGGTAAACGCAGCGGATGCAGATCGTCTGCATGTGTTAAAAGCATAAGCGTAAAAAGAATAGCCGCAGCCTTGGAACCGCCCGATAGAAAAGCCACCACAGGCGCAGGCGACGCATCATAGACATCGGGGGTCCAGAGATGGGCCGGCACCAGTGAGAGTTTGAAGGCTATTCCGATGAAAACACAACCCCAACCCGCCAGCGCCAGGGCATTGATGCTGTCGCGAGGCATTGCAAGCACGACTGCCTCGCTGATATTGAGCGTCCCGGTCAAACAGTATAAGAGCGCAATCCCGAATGCCAGGAAGGCTGCACTGAGCGCTCCCATCAGCAGATACTTAAGCCCTGCTTCACCGGACTGAGTCCTTTGCCGGTCGATGGCCACGAGAAAGTAAAAAGAGAAGGTCATCGCCTCAAGCCCCAAAAAGAGGATGAGCAGGTTAGTTGCAGAGGCCAGGGCCACCATACCAAAGGTGGCAAAAAGAATGGTGGCCGGATATTCCTCGCCATGAATGGAGCGATGCCTGTTGTAACCAAAGGAGAGGATCAATACTGCAGCGGACATAAAACAAAAATATGTGGTGAACAAATGGGTCAGGCCACTGCCCGAAAGTCTCAGGCTTGGAGCAACGGCAATAGTCGACTCGAACACTGACCATAATCCCGCACCGACTGCAGCGATGACAGAGAGAACAAAACCGGCCGTCTGATTCTTTGAAACAGCACCGTAGATCAGTGTCAGCAATGCTCCCATCGCCAGAATAAAAAGAGGAAGGGCTATGCGGATATCGTCCAGTGTCACGGTGTTCCTCCCGTCAGAATCTCCACCGGCACTACCAGTACGTCAAGCAGCGGTCCGGGGTGCAGACCTATAAAGACCACGCCCAGTGCCAAAACAGTCAAAATCATGATTTCCCGTGGCGTCGAATCGGTTATTTCCAGTGGCTGCCGCTCTTTTTGGAATAACAGTTCCTGAATGAGGCGCACGGTATAAACAAGCGACAGGATAAGCCCTATAAATGCCAGAATGGTCGCTGTCCGGGCAACCTCGTATGAACCTGCGAGAATGAGGAACTCACCGATGAAGTTGTTGAGACCCGGCAAACCAGCCGAAGCCATGGCAAAAAGGACAAAGAAGGTTGAAAATACAGGGATCTTGCCCCACAACCCACCATATTTACTGATCTCTCTGGTTTGCGTCCGCGACGCCAGCATGCCGACCAGGGCAAAGAGGGCCGAGGTTGTGATACCGTGACAGATCATCAGCAAAATTGCTCCGGACAGCGCAATCGGCGTCCAGGCCGCAATACCAAGAGCCACAAAGCCCATATGCCCTATACTTGAATAAGCGACCAGGCGTTTCATATCCTTCTGAGCAAAGGTTATCCAGGAACCGTAGATGATACCTGCTGCCGCCATGGCAAGCAGCACCGGAGTCAGACTCCGGGCCGCCTCGGGAAAGAGCGGATAGGCGAAACGGATAATTCCGTAGGCTCCCGTTTTTATAAGTAATCCCGCTAAATCGACACTACCTGCCGTGGGTGCATCGGTATGTGCATCGGGCAGCCAGGTATGCAGGGGAACAAGGGGGAATTTGATGGCAAAACCGAGCAGAAAGGCTGCGTAAAGCCATAGAGCTGCTGTTGGATCAATTTGGGTTCCGATCAGAGAAAACAGGTTGAAAGTATAAGTGCCCTCCTGTCTGCCGTGTATAAGATAGATGCCGAGGATACCGAGCAGCATAACGAGAGAGCCGGCCAGGGTGAAGATGAAAAGTTTTACCGCGGAATAAATATGGCGATCATGCCCCCAGATACCAATGAGGAAAAACATTGGGATCAGCATCGCCTCCCAGAAGATATAAAAGAGAAAGAGATCAAGAGCGAGGAATACTCCAACGATGGCGCTTTCCATGACAAGCAGCATTATATAATGCAGCACCTTGCGATATGTAATGGTGCGCCAGGACACCAGCATGGCAATCATTGTCAACAATGCGGTCATGATGACCAGCAACAGGCTGATACCATCCATTCCCAGCGTGAAACGTATGCCGAAACTATCAATCCAGGAAATGTCCTGATAGAGAAAGAACCCCGGTGGAGCCCCGATAGGTGGAGCATCGCTTGCAACAGGCCAGGCAAGACAGGTAAAAATCAACTCAACCAAGGCTATTGCAAGAGCCACAAACTTGGCAATTCCCACCTGTTTTCTTAGAGGAATCAAACAGATGGCACCTACCAGCGGCAACAGAATCAGGAGAGTCGGCAGCGGAAGCGTCGTCATAGCATCATCTCCAAAGCAAACCAGCCAATCATCAAGGCTGCTCCAGTGGCAAGGCTTAGCGTATAGTGGGATAATCGGCCGCGGCCCCATCTTCCGAGCAACTGGCCGAGACGTCCAAAGCCAAAGGCCATTCGGTCAAGGGAGTCATCGATGACACCCTCATCAAGGCGCTGCCAGAGGACGCTGGCCAACCACTTGTAGGGACGAACGAAGAGGACCTGGTAAAGGTCATCAACATACCAGCCTGCCTGGAGAAAGGCGGTAATTCCACCTGGAATCTCTTCGGCCTGAGCTCTGCTCTTCTGTCGGCGCCTACCATTGTAACATAACCAGGCAATGATGAGGCCGAGGAGCGCGACGAAGGCCGCCACAGCCTGTAAAATGAGTGCGGTTGCAGGAGAAAGCTCACCTACGTCTCCGTTCAGAGGAGCCAGCATGGAATCCAGCAGCCCCTGACCCAGATAGGCGGGCAGGTTGAACAATCCGCCCGCAAGCCCCAACAGGGCCAGTGGAATAAGGATATTTTCCATAATCAGAGGCTGGGGCATAACGTATACAGGCCGATCCACTCCCTCATTCCCGTCTGACACCAGTCTATCGCCAAAAACAAAAAAGACCATTCTAAAGGTATAAACGACTGTCAGCAGAACGGTAAACAGCCCCACCAGGTAGAGTGCTCCGTAAAAAAGGCCGCCTCGTGCCCAAACCGCGCTCAGGATAGAGTCCTTGCTGAAGAATCCGCCGGTCGGGGGCATACCGGCGAGACAGAGGGCTCCCGCGAGAAACGGCCAGAAAACACGCGGTAAAGATCGGCGCAAACCACCCATCATAAAGATATCTTGCTGATGATGCAGACCATTAATGACACAGCCGGCACAAAGAAACAGCAGAGCCTTAAAAAAGGCATGAATGATCAAATGAAAGGTGGCGGCGCCTATCGCCCCACTGCCGACGGCAAGCATCATGTAACCGATCTGGCTGATCGTTGAATAGGCCAGAATTCGTTTTAAATCTCGCTCGGCCAGGGCACAGGTGGCCCCATAGAAGGCGGTGAGTGTCCCTGTAAAGGCAATGAGTGCAACAACAACATGCGAAAGTCCAATCAAAGGGAACATGCGCATCAACAGATAGACGCCGGCAGTGACCATGGTTGCCGCATGGATCTGTGCCGAAACCGGAGTCGGACCGGCCATGGCATCGGGCAGCCAGACCATCAGAGGAACCTGGGCCGATTTACCCATGGCTCCGAGAAGTACGAGAAGGCCTAAGGCGGTAATTACCCCGGTACTTGCCAGCGGACCCATCTGATTCAGCTGGGTGATGGAGAGGGTATCGAAGAGTCCAAACATCCAGACCATGGCCATCGCCAGTCCGACATCGCCGATGCGGGTGACGATAAATGCCTTGCGGCCGGCAGTGGCATTCTGCTCTTTTTCATACCAAAATCCGATAAGAGCGTAGGAACAGAAACCAACCCCTTCCCAGCCCAGATAGAGCAAGGGCAGATTCTCAGCCAGCACCAGAACAAGCATGGCTCCGGTAAAGAGATTGAGCAGAGCAAAATATCGAACATAACAGCGGTCCTCTTGCATATACCCAATAGAATAAAGATGAATCAGGCCGCAGACAAAGGTGATCATCAGACAAAGGACCAGGGAAAGCGGATCGAGATAGAGGCTTATCGGCGCCTTGAGGCTAAAGATAGAAATCCACGGACCGATACTGACAACCGAAGGGCCTGCATAGGAACCGGCGGCAAATAATGCAGCGACAAAGCTGGCCCAGATTACACCGCAGGCAACAACTTCAACAGCTCGTCGAGGAAGCAGGCGGCCCAGCAGTATCGAGACAACACTACCCAAAAACGGCAGTAAAATTATCAGTACAAGAGCGGTTTTCAATCTTTCAACTCCCTGAATGCATCAACATTAACGGTTTTTTTGTCCCTGTGGAGATAGACCACCATTGCTAAGGCCAGAGAGACTTCTGCCGAGGTCATGGCCATAATCAGCAAGGCAAAGACCTGACCGTCGACTCCACCCCAATAGTTCGAACCGGCAACGAAGACCAGCATCGCTGCATTGAGCATGATTTCAATGCCGATGAGAATCATTATGACATTGGTACGCCAGATCAGTACACAGATCAGGCCCAGGACGAACAGGATTGCAGCCAAGACGAGCACTTGCATGAGCGGCACGATCATGGTTTTCGCCTCCTTCCCAGATACAGGGCCCCTACCACGGCAAAAAGCAGCTGAAGTGAGATGATTTCGAGAGCAACTCCGTATGAGTTGAACAGGGTCGTGGCAAATTCTTTTATGCCGCCCATCTGCACCATTGGGGTAATTTGGTCGGCTTGCTGAGATATCAGAAACACGAGGGATACCAGGGTAACGAGAGCTAATAACAGCGCGGGAAGACAGTGGATAAGGGTTGGACGCCTGGCATCCTCTGGACTACCCAGATCGAGCATCATGACGACAAACATGAACAGCACCATGACCGCTCCTGCATAGATGATCACTTCAAACACGGCAATCAGCGGGGCAGCGAGGAGGAAAAAAATGACCGCCAGGGAAAAAAAGGAGGTCACGAGATAGACAATGGCATGCACCGGATGTTTTTCCGTGATGGCAAAGAGCGTGGCAATAACGGTTACGCCTGCCACTATATAGAAAAGAATCTGTTCCATTTCGAACCTGTTTTCTGTCAATTTGTTCTCCAGTCGCCATGACCAGAAAATAATTTTCTCGGCTGCCTCAGGGCAGCAGGCTGCGCACATCTGTCGGCGCCTTCTCCTGATCTCCTTCCCCACGACCCTGCCCCACACCGATACCGGCATGATGGTAAAAATTGTAGTGTAGTGACTTTCCACAACCGTCAATCAGCAGATCTTCTTTCTCGTAGACCAGATTCATGATATCCCGATTGCAAATCTCATAATCCGGCGTCATCTGAATGGCCATAGTCGGACAGGCCTCGGCACAAAGACCGCAAAAAATACAGCGCGAGAAGTTTATGCGGAACCATGAAGCATATCTCCTGCCACCCCCCTCCTCTGCCGACTGCATGGAGATACAGTCAACCGGGCAGGCCGCTGAACAGAGGTAACAGGCGACACAACGCTCCTGTCCATCCGGATCTCGCGTCAGAACAATCCTCGCCCGAAACCGGGCTGAAGGTATGCGCTTTTCTTCCGGATACTGAATTGTGACAGGCCGACGAAAAAGCCGTTTCCAGGTCGTCCACATTCCGAGGATAATTGCCTGTATGTCATGCAGTAGAGTCACGATATTTTTCACCCGTTCAACATTAAGAACCACCCGGTTGCCAGTATGTTGAGCAAGGCAAGAGGTGTCAAAACCTTCCAGCAAAAGTGCATCAACTGGTCATAGCGCAACCTTGGCAGAGTGCCGCGGAGCCAAATAACAAGAAAGGCAAAGGCCAAAACCTTGAGCAGGAACCAGAGATACGGCGGCAGAAGAGGACCATGCCAGCCACCGAGAAAAAAGGTGGCGGCCAGACCGCCAAGAACAATGATGTTGATATATTCTCCCACAAAAAAGAGACCGAAACGCATGCCTGAATATTCGGTGTGAAAGCCTGCCACCAGCTCTCCCTCGGCCTCCGGGATATCAAAAGGTATCCGTTTGAGCTCGGCAATTATACTGATGAGAAAGATCAGAAAAGCCAAAGGTTGGTAGAGAATAAACCAGCAGGATACCTGGGCATTAACAATTTCAGAGAGCTGAAACGATCTGGCCAGCATGACCACTGGCACGAGAGATAATCCCATGGGAATCTCGTAGGAAATCAACTGCGCCAGCCCGCGAATGGCGCCGAGCAGGGAATACTTGGAGTTTGATGCCCAGCCCCCCAGAGCAACGCCATAGACCGCAAGAGACGAAAAGGCGATAAACAGCAAAAGCCCGATATTGAGATCAACAACCTGCAGGTCTACCTCTCTTCCGAACAGTGTGACTGGGGCTCCAAATGGAATCAAGGCAAAGATCATGATCGCCGGAATCGCAGCCATGGCCGGAGCCAAATAGAACAGCCACTTGTCCGCCCCGGCAGGTTTGACATCCTCCTTGGTGATCATTTTAATGCCGTCCGCCAATGGCTGCAGCAGACCGAAGGGCCCTGCCCTGTTGGGTCCGATGCGCTCCTGTATCCAGCCCAGAATTTTACGTTCGGCAAGCACCAGGTAAGCCGCCAGCGTCAGGATCACCAGAAAAATCAGGATGATTTTGGCAAAATGCAACGCCATGTCAATTGGATCGAAGACCATATTTTTAATCTTTCCTCCCGTCTTCTGCAAAACCCTCGGCAAATATTGCCAGGCCTCCGCCTTCGGCCTCCAACTGCCGCAGTCGCTGCCATCTTCCGCCAAGTGGTTCAACGGGCCCCTCAGCTCCAAGCCCGGTAATGATATCTGCAATCACCCTCCAGGCCGGACGTGAGTCACCGCCCGGCACAATTGCAGTATGATGCCGTGGAGGATGGAGTGACGGATCGAGACCTTTGATCGGCAATCCCGGAGTCATCACCTTATTGAACCGTTGAGCACGGCCCTCATTGTTAACGTAAATGCCATCCATTTCCACCCAGGCGGTGGTCGGCAGGACGATGTGGGCTGCTTTGACGGCATCGGTATTACGCCAGTCAAGCGCTGCGACACATTCTATTCCATCGAAAAAGCCGGCAGGAATGTCGGACTCAACGGCTATGATGCCTTTTATTTTTTTATCGGCGAGCTTCCGGGTCAGTGAAGTCGTCCCATGGTGCCGTGAGAGAGTGGCAGCCGCAAAATCATTGGGGCCACTGAAAAGAAAGGCCAGCTTTGCTCCGTATTCCACGGCGGAAGAAATTTCGACAGAACCTGTGCCACCACTGCCGCAGATAACAACCGGTCTTTTCATCCCTTCAAAGGATATTTCGGCAAATGAAGTTACCCCGGTCCATGTAAAGGGAAGATCTTTCTGCTCACCGGCCATAGAATCCGGTGCAATCAAAAAGATCCTGGCACCATTACGCCAAGCCTGCCTGACTGCAAAGGCCATCATCGGTCCCTCATCGAGAAGGCTGCAGCCAATGATGACAATCAGATCTGCTTTCTGAACATCAGCCATGGAAGCCGATGTCGACTCGTTCAGATACGAGACAGCTATTTCGTTTCGCTGCGCTTCCTCCTCTTTGACAAAATAACACAGTGAGCCTGCGGTCATGCTCTTAGAAAGCCTATGAAGCAATGAAAGGGCCTCCAGGGAAAGACGACCTGAGCCGACAACAGCCAGGCTACCGGGTCCCCAGCTGTCGCCGATTTCACCAATCCGCAAAAGCAGCGAATCGATGGCTTCATCCCATTGTCTTTTTGCACCGTCAACCTGGGGAGATCTGGGACGCTCCGGATCGTTAACGGCTTGATTGGTAAACCTCCCCCGGTCGCAGATGAACCACCCGTTCACTGCATCGTTTTGCCGGCCTATAATTTTTAAAAGCTCACGGTAGCGCGCAGCTGGAAAGGTATTGCAGCCCAGTGAACAATGGGGGCATATGGAGGAGGCCATGTCATAGTCCCAGTACCGAGCACGAAAACGAGCTGTTTTATCGGTGAAAACGCCGGTGGGACAAAGATCGACCAGATTTCCAGAAAAAGGCGATTGCAGTTGTCCATCCTCGGCCCGGCCAAAATAGATGCGGTCAGCGCTGCCCATTACTCCGAAGTCGGTGCCCCCGGCAAATTGTTGATAGAAGCGAACACAGCGGTAGCATTGAATACAGCGGTTCATCTCATGCTCTATAAATGGTCCGAGATACTGATTGACGTAGGTCCGCTTTTTGCCAGTATAGCGCCGTAGGCTATGGCCGCCGGCGATGGTAAAATCCTGCAGCTGGCATTCGCCGCCTTCATCGCAGACAGGGCAATCATGGGGATGGTTAAGCATCAGCCATTCAATGACCTGCCGCCGCATGGCAACCGCCTCCGGGTCGGTGGTGGAAACGACCATGCCGTCCTGGGCCTGCAGCATGCAGGACATCTGGACACCCTTAACTGGGCCATCAAGCATCTTCACGGCACAGACCCTGCACGCACCAGCCTTGCCCAGTGCCGGATGCCAGCAAAAATGCGGAATGGGGATACCGACACTCTGTGCCGCCTCCAACACGGAGATACCTTCGGCAACTTCCACCGCTATTTCATCTATTATTAATTTTGGCATTTCAATTATTTAAATGGGCATTTCCCTTTTTTGACATGTTCCTGTAACTCATCACCGAAGAGCTTCAACAAGCCATCAACCGGTCCCATAGCACCCGGTGCCAGGGCGCAGAAGGCATTACTTAGCATGACGACGTGGTCCTGCAGGATGCTGATGTGCTCCTGGCTGCCATTCCCGGATTCGATGCACTCGAGTATATGCCTGACATAAGGCAGCCCTTCCCTGCAGGGGGTGCACCAGCCGCAGGACTCACGGGCAAAAAAACGAATCAGATTCAGTGTGACTGCCACCATGCAGGTGTTGTGATCAAAGACAACTATTCCTCCGGTACCAAGGCGCGATCCGGCCTTGGCCACGGGATCGAAATCCATTGGCACATCCCAGTGATCGTTTGTGAAATAGGGCGTTGAGGCGCCACCGGGCAGGCAGGCTTTAAACTCACTTCCCGGCCGCATACCACCGCATTTCTCTTCGAGGATCTCCCCCAGCGGTATGCCAAGGGGCAGTTCAAAGCAGCCTCTTTGGGCAACGTGACCGCTGATGCAAAAAAGTTTGGTCCCCGCGGCCTCCGGCGTCCGGCCGAGATCCTTAAACCATTGCGCGCCGTAGCTGACAATGTAAGGAATATTGGCGAGGCTCTCGGCATTGTTAACCACAGTTGGACCTCCCCAGAGCCCCTTTACTGCGGGAAACGGCGGCTTCGATCTGGGGTTCGCCCGCACCCCCTCCAGTGCATTCATAAGCGCGGTTTCCTCACCGCAGATGTAACGCCCCGCTGAACTATGTACGTCTATGTCACAGGAAAACGCACTGCCAAGAATATTCTCGCCTAACAAACCCGTTTCAAGACATTCAGCGATACCCCGCTGCAGATTAGCAGCGGCTTCTTCATAACCCCGCCGAATAAAGATAAAGCCATGGTGCATCCCCAGGGCATAGCAGGCGAGAGTAATACCCTCCAGCAGTGAGTAGGGATTGGCCTCAAGCAGTACCCTATCTTTGAAAGTTCCCGGCTCCATCTCATCGCAATTGCAGATCAGCCAGCGCGACCCCGGTTGATCGCGAGGCACAAAAGACCATTTCTTGCCCGTAGGAAACCCTGCTCCGCCGCGACCACGAAGGCCGGAATCGCTAACCATCTGTTCCACATCTTCCGGAGAAAGATCGTTCAGAGCCTTGGCCAGTGCCGTAAAACCACCTTCAGCGCGATATTCCTCGAAGGTGACACAACGCCCGGGCTTATTGTGGTGAAATAGCGGCTGATTCATTGTTTTTCCCTTTCGCGCCATGGTCAGGATCGACCAGGCCGTCTCCCGCCGGTTTGGTCGATCCTGACTGCGAGGTTAAACCCGCACTCATTGGTCTATCTCCTCTCCTGCCTCTATACTCTCTATTTCCTGCTGTAAAATTTCCACGGTTTTCTCAAGCGTCAAATTGCCATAGATATTGTCTCCCACCATCATGGTCGGTGACTCACCGCAATTGCCCAGACAGCAACAGGGCAGTAGCGTAAACTTATCATCGGCGGTTGTCTCACCAACGGCAATGCCCAGATGATGAGCAAGGTGTTGCAGCAGGCTTTCGCCGCCCATGGCCCAACAGGAGATGGAATCACAGACATGGATAACCCGTTTGCCCACCGGCCTGCGGTAGATCATCTCGTAAAATGTTGCCAACTCCTCAAGCTGCAGGGGGGTAAGACCGAGAATCTCAGCCGCCTCCGCCAGCGCCTCGTCGCTAAGCCAGCCATAATATCGCTGCATCTCCTTCATCAGCGCCACCGCTGCCTCCCGCGGATGAACAGCCGCCGCGACGCGTTTTTCAAGCTCCTCTCGAAGTTTATCCGGTATCATCTGATCACCTGTCGATGTCGGCGAGGACGTAGTCGATTGAGCCGATAATGGCGAGAAAATCAGCGACAAGCCATCCTTTGCTCATCACCGGCAGAGCCTGTATATGCGGGAAACTAGGCGTCTTAATCCGCATCCTATAGGGAATATTAATTCCATCGGAGACAATAAAATATCCGTTTTCTCCCTTGGGAGCTTCAATGGCACTATAATTCTCGCCACGTGGCGGAGCCATGCCCCGGGTGGAGTTGACGAAATGGTGAATCAGCGATTCGATATCCTTCAGAGTGTCAGATTTTTGCGGCAGGACATAACGATAATCATCACATATCCAACGGCCTCCCGGCATGGTTTCAAGACACTGGGCAACAATGGAGAGAGACTGGCGGATCTCTTCGACCCGTACCAGATAGCGCGCCCAGCAGTCTCCACCGGAAGCCGTTGCTATCTCAAAGTTGAATCGATCATACCCGCCATAGACCTTTTTTTTGCGCAAATCCCAGGCAAAATCACAGGCTCGAAGGTTAGGCCCGCTTAAGCCCCATTCCATAGCCTGATCAAGGGTGATGGCGCCCACACCCTGGGTGCGGGCCGTAAAAATTGGGTTGCCCTTGAGCAGAGCATCATAATCTTTCAGGCGATTAGGCATCCAGCTGAGAAAGTCCTTTACCGGTGCCTGCCAGCCCTCGGGCAGATCCTCAGTGACACCGCCGATGCGGAACCAGGCCGGATGCATCCTGCCACCGGTGATCATTTCAACGATGTCGAAAATCTTTTCGCGATCGGTAAACGTATAAAAAACCGGAGTCATCGCCCCCAGATCCGCTGCGAAGGTGCCAACCCAGACCAGGTGGCTGGCGATACGGTACAGCTCAGCCAGCATGACCCGAATTACCACGGCCCGCTCCGGCACGGTAATGTTACAGAGCTTTTCGACGCTGGTGACGTAGGCCAGATTATTCTGCACCCCAGATAGATAATCGATCCGGTCAGTATAAGGAATAAACTGGTTCCAGTGCTGCCGTTCACCTATTTTTTCGGCGCCGCGATGATGGTATCCTATATCGGTGTCCATATCGACGATCTCTTCGCCCTTCAGCTTGAGTATAAAGCGGATGATACCGTGGGTTCCCGGATGCTGCGGACCGAGGTTGATGAGCAGAGTTTCTTCATCGACACGCTCAAAATAGTCTGTTGCTGGCAGCGACTGATGGAGTCGAGCATCCTCTGTGGTGTAGGGAGGCATATCTGTTGCTCGGGATATATGCTCCTTGCGCAGGGGATGGCCCTGCCAGTCAGGTGGCATCAATATGCGTCTGAGATTTGGGTGGCCGTCAAAACGGATGCCGAACATGTCAAAGACTTCACGTTCATACCAGTTGGCTGCCGGAAAAACCGTGGTGACCGTTGGTGTTTGCGGATATTGGCCATCCAATCCGGTCTTGATGCGAACATATCCCGGTTCATCGAAGCAAAGCAGATGGTAGTTGAGAGTAAAATCAGCATAATCCCCAGGCTGACGACGACAGGATTCGTCAACGGCGGCAATATCCTCCAGCCTGCGAAAAGGCAAGGCAGGACGATTTTTCAGAAAAGCCAGAACCTCGGGCACTGCCTGTGCTTCTACCCGGTAGGTAAGCATATCCGTCGCCGCTTCGTCCAGTCTCACCTGTTCCGCAAAAGCCGACTCCAGCTCTCCCTTCAGACCAAAATCCGGATATGAATGCCGGACCGCCGGTGGTCGCCACATCTCATCGGAACGGGGCATCTTGAAATATGGATGCTGAAGGGAAGTGCCGCGTTTAGGAATGGCGGTCATACCGGGACCGCGATTATCACGTGATTTGGTCAAACCATCAACCAGCACAGGTGCAGTGGTACCCTGTGAGCCACCAGCCATATGCAATACCGGTCGGGCCGGTCTCTCGTCCTTGCGGATTTTATCCTGCAACATTATAAGACCTTGAAGAAACGCTTCCGGCCGGGGCGGACAGCCCGGAACATAGACATCGATCGGCAAAATCTGATTAATTCCCTGAACAACGCTATAGACATCATACATACCGCCTGAGTTGGAGCAACTGCCCATGGATATGACCCAGCGTGGTTCAGGCATCTGTTCATAGAGACGGAGGATGGAAGGCGCCATTTTTTTAAAGATGGTGCCGGAGGTGACCATCAGGTCTGCTTCCCGCGGCGAGCCACGCAATACCTCAGCGCCAAAACGGGCGATGTCGAGACGTGAGGTGAAGGAGGTCATCATTTCGACAAAACAGCAGGAAAGACCCCAAAACATGGGCCACAGAGAATTTGCCCGTCCCCAGTTGATCATATCGTCAAGGCGGGTAAGCAGAACATTGTCAGGAAGATTCTGCTTCATCGGCATCCTCGTGCATTCGCTTTAGGACCCCACTCCAGACCACCTTTTAGCCATATCCAGATGAGCCCCAGCAGCAGCGCGACTATAAAGAAAGTGATGTGAATAAGCCCTCCCAGGCCCAGACTGTCCCAGACAGAAGCCCAAGTGAAAACAAAAGCTGCTTCAACATCAAAAACGATGAAAAAAATTGCGATCAGATAAAAGGGGATATAGAGACGGAGTCGGGCTGACCCACTTGGCAATATCCCGGATTCATAGGCAATTGCCTTGTTGCGGTTGGTTGACTTATGGCCGAACCACCAGCCGGCAACAAGCATGCCACCAACAAGGAGGACTGTCATGCCGGTATAGATGATTAGGGCATAGTATTCCGAAAATTGCTGCATGCACGTCTCCCTCATATACAGTCAGTAAGACACCAGGAGCTTGTCCGAGAATACCCTTTTGCCCAAACTTTTCGTTATTTTTATAAAAATGCCTATTCTCGGACAGGCTCCCGACCCCGATGAACGGAAAGTAAGCCGGGACTCTTTTAGTACCCCTTGAGGGGTGAAAGCACTTTCACGAAAGCCACTCATAAAAAACAGGAAATGAATTTCTAAGGAACTAGCGTTCCTTTCCTTGAGTTTCAGGATAGCAACATCCGTGCCAGCAAGTGACGGCAATCTCTTCTCTTTTTTCCCGCAAGAAGAATCCTGCTCTCTCAGGTCCTCCTCTTTTCTGATTAACCAGTATTCTCCAAAATAATTTGATGGCGGTGATCATTTCAATCGTACAATATCTTTCTTTCAATCAGTTGCTGTTTTACAAACAAACCACCGGGAAACGGCCAAGGTAATAAACCCTATCCTGAAAAACAGGATAAGATGATTTCAATTTGTCATACAACCGGAGTTCACGCTTATTGAGAGAGCCTGACTGCACGCTGCTGCCCCCAACAGGTGTTTTAAGCTGTAACAGACCGAACAACGAAATGTTCCAACAGTAAGATTCGACCTCACAATGTGGCACAAAAATTGAATGTACCAATATATAAAGTTTCCCTATTTCTGGCGCAAATACAAATAGATATCGTGAAACCAAAATAAATAGTCAGTAACAGATCCGTATAGCAAAACGCAGACTATACAAATCTAGCTCATTGCAAAGAATAAAAAATAAGAGGAGGGTCTTATGTTACACGTTCAATCGATTCTCTGGCCATCCGACGACAGTGCAACTTCGGTTCGGGCACTGGAAGTAGCCGCCGATCTGGCAAAACAATTTGGAGCGAAGCTCTATGGACTGGTGGTTGTGCCCGATATTCCGGTAAGTACCGATACCACCTTGCCAATGACAGTTCCCGAAATTCAACGATACGAAGCAGACCTGAGAAATTCAGCGGAGAAAGGGTTGAAGCAGAAATTTACCACTTTAGTATCCGATACCATTGAGACGGAGACCTTTGTCAAATCGGGCAAGCCCTCGGATGTCATCATTAATTTCACCAAAGAGAAAAAAATAGATCTGATCGTCATGGCCACCCACTCACGAAAAGGAGTTTCTCATTTTTTGATTGGCTCGGTCACAGAGGATACTATCAGACACTCAGCAACACCAATCCTAGTTGTTCCCCAACCGGACAACAGTTAGCAGATCATTTTAGACAATTGACTTGGAATCATCTGAAGTGTCCATAGTCAGGGTACCTGCAAGACAGGCAATACTGATAGCCCACCAGATGTAAACCGCGTCACTGTTGAACGTACATTGAACATGAACTCCGATTTCTGTCCGGTTTTCCGGGAAAATGGTCCTGTATTGCAGGACAAATTATATGGTTCTTTCTTTTGCAATACCATTCTTTATAGTTCTGGAGTCTGAGAATATGTAAAACTCTTCAAATGTTAATTCGCCAAAACTGACCGTCTGATCGCAACAACTTTTGGATAATGAAGGTTTTTCCAATGAATCTTTATTTACACCAGCACAACACAGATATTGAGACAGATCTGTTTTGACAAAATATTATTTACGAGGTATGAAAAAAGGCTCGTATATCCATGAGATCAAAGGTTCTCAAATAATTCTACCACGCATGAGCCTGGACTTATTACATAGAACACAGTTTTACCTATTTTTTTTATCCCGAAAATTCAGTGCAGATCAGGTCGTTGGCCAAGAACAAGAGACAACAAGCTCTTGCTGATGTTTTATTTTAATCACCATAGGGTATATTTTTTGCTAATATAAACATTAGAATCTTCCAACACGATTGTTCAGTTAAATAGCTGGAAAGGTAAATAGATGAGTGACATTTCTATACTCTTAGTTGAGGATAACCCGACTGACAGAGCATATATAAAAGAGTCTTTATTGGAAAACTCAATCTCTCACTTCAACCTCAAAGAAGCCGAGAGCCTGCAATCAGCATTGTCTTTAATGTCTCACTCTGATTTTGACGTGGTGTTGCTGTCTCTTTATCTGCCGGATTTCTCGGAACTGGATAGAGCCCGCAAACTTATTGTGGGATACCCCGAAACCGCAGTGATTGTTTTATCGAACCCAGGCGATAAAAAGACAGCTTTACAGGCAGTTCGTTATGGCGCTGAAGATTATTTCGATAAGTCTTCTCTCTCTCCAGTAATGCTGCAGAAATCAATCAACTATGCGATTGAACGTAAAAAATTCCTTCAGGAAAAATACGATATACTCAGTGATCTTGTTCTGGCCCTAGAGAAAATCGAGCAACTCGAAAGCATTCTGCCCATCTGCGTGGGTTGTAAAAAAATTTATCACGAGGGTACCAGGCAATGGATGAGCTTAGAAGAGTATACAAATCGGCAGACTACCCTCAAGACAAACAGTCCACTATGCTCGGACTGTCAAACTGAATTTAAAGACAATTTGTAACCCGAAACAGCGGGGATTTGTATTTTTACCCTGGTAAAAAGCCCGTTTTATTATAACCCCACAGTTTCTCTGTAATTTCATAACAAAGTACCCTTTCCACCTCTCTTCTGTCCTTTATCTGATTTCCGTAGATCTCACAAGCCCCTTTTGCCTGAAAGATTCATCAAGGCATCTCCCCTCCTGAGTTCCGCTCTGAAAACGTATTTTAGAAAAGTAGTGCTGTTTATGGCATAATTCTTGTCATTTTCTCTAAATATTGAAATGTTCTGGAATAGGTATTAAAAATAACTAGTTTGTTTTCATCCTGAAACGAGGGTTTTTTCTTAAATCGAGGCGTTCGATAAATTTAACCTTGTTTAAATTGGTATCTCCTTGAAAAGAACAAATAAATCTGCAAGCAATAAGCAAACTTCCCAAGACGAGGGGAAACAGCAGGTTGAACAGTTTGGCCAAGGCCAAAGATGTCATCCGCATGTGCTGACCAATGAAAAAATGGCCGCCATTGGTCTATTCTTTATGGCTACGGCCAGCAAATTTAACGATCCACTTCAGGCAATCATCAATATTCTTGGTGGTATTCATCGTCGCAACTCTATTGAAAAAGAAGATCTTCAGCTGGTAAATCTTGCCTATAATGAAGCCCAGAATGTTATCACCCTGGTGAGACAGCTTCGGGAAATTTGCCAGCCAAGCCATGGTAAAACAGAAATATTCGATATCCAACTTGAGCTCAATGCAGTATTAGAGGAAAAAAGTCAAAAACTATCCGATAAAGATATCAACGTTACAACAGAATGTACTGAAAATTTACCGATCTTCCACGCAATTGCCGACCAACTGAGAACGGTGTTTCACGCTTTGCTGGAAAATGTTGTGCAAACCTGTGGCGAAAAAGACACGATCCATCTGTCCCTTTCTGCAGACACGGAGGCCATCGTGTTGCGGATAGAGAACAGCAGCGGCGACTGGGACCCAATCGCTCTGTCACAACTGTTGGCCTTTTTTGATGGTTCAAACACCAAAGAAGCGTTGGCAATTTCCGATCTGGCCAAAAGTCATGCAATTATAGCCATGCATGGCGGCACTCTCGAAACAAAGGTCAAGAACCAAAATTTTACGGGGTTTCAGCTTAATCTTCCCATATATGCTACCAGTGATGGTTTCAACAGAATTGATCATAGGTAGGTCTGATGCTGCACCGAAAAAAAATATTATTGGTAGATGATGAAGAAGTTATCAGGTTGTCTTTTCAACGGGAATTGGAGCAACATTTTCAGGTGAGAGTTGCCTCATGCGCTGAAGAGGCACTTGCCATTCTGTCAGAAAACCGGCTGGACCTGTTGATCACAGATTTCGCCTTGTCGGGATTGAACGGTCTGGACCTGCTGAAAAAGGTAAAAACTGATAATCCGGAAATTGCCGTAATAATCCTCACCGGCTACGGCAACATAGCAACAGTTGTAGCCGCCTTGAAAAGCGGAGCAGACGACTTTTTACTAAAACCATGCGATATTGAAGAACTGCTCCTGTGTATCAACAGAATCCTTGAGAAACAAGATGCCCACGCATCAATGCGATTCTTCGAAAAGATCTTTTCGTCAACGACAAACCTAATGGCCCTGGTTGATGAAAACGGCATCTATCTAGAAGCCAACAAAGCCTACCTGCGGGCCTTTGGCAGATGCAGAAAGGACCTGCTTGGTTGCTCCATTCAAGAAATTGTTGGAAGCGTATTGTTTGACACTAAAGTCAGCCATTGGCTTGCCAAGTGTCTTTCCGGAGCAGTTGTGCACCATCTGGATCTGTTCAGAATAGCCGATTGCGGGGTTCGCAGTATGGTCGTTACCTATAGTCCTGTCTACAGGAATGGTTCAACAAAGGTGTCCTTTGCGACAATCAGCATGACGGATGTAACTGACATCCTTCAAGACAGTACAGGCTTGCGGCAAAGGGAAGAGCGTCTGAGGATGGTCCATTCCATATCACCCAACGGCTTTATGGATTATGATATAGTCAAGAAAGACATATACTACTGCCGTAACTGGAATAAACTTCTCGGCTATGGAGTCGATGGCCTGCAAAAAAGCGGCAACAGTTGGCTTGATCTGTTGCACCAGACCGAAAGAGAGTCAACACTCCAGACCTTTCAGCTCTGTCTGGATGGCCTGAACGATACATATGAAGCTGAGATGCGCCTGCAAAAAGCCGACGGAAGCTGGGGATGGTTTTTCACCCGGGGGATGGTTGTGGAACGGGATACAAAGGGTACACCTCTGCGCCTCATTGGATTTTTAAGCAATATCGACGACAAGAAAAAAATACAACAGGAAATGCTCCAGGTCAATAGATCTTTGACCCAACAATCGGCCAGACAAACTGAACAATTGGCGATGCACAATGAAGAACTTACCCAGGCCAATGCAGCGTTGAAGGTTCTTCTGAAGGAACGACAGCAGGAAATAAAAGAGGTGGAAAAAAGACTGAGTAAAAATGTCCAAATGCTCGTTGAGCCCTTAATCAAGAGACTGCAAAAAAAATCCCTTAATGAAATTCAGAGCCAACTCCTCCGAGAAATAGAAGACAACCTGCGCCATGTAACAGCTTCTTTTGTCACCAAGCTCAACAGTGAATATATCGATCTTACCCCCATGGAGATTCAGGTGGCCACGTATATCAAACAGGGCAAAGGAACAAAAGAGATTGCTGATATTTTTTATCTGGCCCCTGATACCATAGCTGTACACCGAAAAAAGATCCGAAAAAAACTCGGGATAAACAACAAATCAATTAATCTCAGAACATTCCTCACCTCTCTGTCTGAAAAGTAAGCCTCTCCCCATACTCCATTCACATTATAGAAAACGGAGGAAAACGGGTATTTTCCCTAACCATTTTATTCCCAATCAAATAACCTTTTACAAAGAACAATCAGTTGTTATCTTATGAGCATCTTAATTCATGCAAAGAACAGATAACTGGAAGCACGCAGCCTCACGCAGTCTATAAGAGATCATTGTGAGTTTCTTCACTGAGATCATTAATTGCCCCGGAATGCTATCCTTTTATGCAGATATATATGGAAAAAATCAAACAAGCTCCTCTCCTCGATCTAGAGATTGATTTGGACAGACACAAGTTTGACATCCGTATTCTGTTCGCTGAATTTTGCAGTTGGTATACTGAGATGCTCGCAGCGAAAGACTTGCAACTAACCACTGATATCAGTGGTGTAATGCCAAGATATTTTTGCGGAAATCAGATTCTCGTCAGGCGTCTTTTTTTTGAAATCGGCAAAATCAGCCTGCTGTATATCGGCAGAGGATCGGCCTTTATAACATTTAGAGCAGAACAACTCACAGGACGTCGTTATACAATCGTTTTCACCATCACGGTGATCGGTGGCAATGGCATTCCGCCGTCAAGAGAACAGGGGCTTTTTCAGCCGTTCAATACTCGATCAGACCAAGATGGATTCAGCTTGCGTTCCACCAATCTCTATTACGCGAGGATGATTGCCCAAATTTACGGTGGGGATATACAAGTTGAAAACATGTTAGAAGTCGGCACCAAATACCAGGCCATACTCCATCCCTTAATGATACCGGATTGATCACCCATCCTTAATGCTGGTTGGTGAAATCATTAATCTTCCGCGGCGCGCAAAACACACCAGGATCTGCCCTCGACGGTGATTGACTCACCCGCTGCATATTCCCTCTCCTTGTCCTGGTCCCAGCCGGTATCGGTATCAAAGACAAACAGCCACCGGCTCCCCCATTGCTCATCAGGAAGAGTCCAATGGATTTGCTCGTGGTGGGAGTTTATAAGGAGAAAAAAATTGTCGTCGGTCAGAGACTCTCTCCGTGGATTGCTGGTTTTGACTGCACCGTTCAAAAATATACCAAGGGTTTTAGTGTAACCATGCTGCCAGTCTTCCCCGGTCATTTCCTCACCTTCAATGGTAAACCAAGCAATATCTCTTGTTTCACTCCCGTGGATAAGTTCGCCTTGAAACCAGCAACGCCGATGAAAGACTGGATGGTTTTTACGAAACTGAATGAGTTTACGGCAAAAATCCAGAAATTCCTCGTCTACTGACTCCCAGTTGTACCAGGTAATATCATTATCCTGACAGTAGGCGTTATTGTTGCCCTGCTGGGTCCGGCCAATCTCATCTCCCCCAAGCAGCATGGGTACTCCGATGGAAAGTAGCAACGTGGTAACAAAGTTTCGTCTCTGTCGTCTGCGCAGCATAACAACGTCGATATCATCGGTTGGACCTTCAACACCGCAGTTCCATGAGCGATTGAAGTTTTCGCCATCCTCGTTTTCTTCACCATTGGCCTGGTTATGCTTGGTATTGTAGGAGACAAGATCGGCCAGGGTAAAGCCATCGTGACAGGTGATAAAATTGATACTGGCCGATGGCAGGCGAGTGGAACTCTCATAAAGATCAGAGCTGCCGGTGAAACGTGAGGCGAACTCCTGCAGTGTCTGTTCCTCACCTCGCCAGAAATCTCGTATACAGTCACGAAACTTTCCGTTCCATTCTGTCCAGACGGGAGGGAAATTGCCGACCTGATAGCCGCCCTCACCGATGTCCCAGGGTTCGGCAATAAGCTTGACCTGGTTGATAACCGGGTCCTGCTGAATTATATCGAAAAAGGCCGAGAGCTTATCGACATCGTGCAACTCGCGAGCGAGAGTTGCGGCCAGGTCGAAGCGAAAACCATCGACATGCATCTCTTCGATCCAGTAACGCAGGGAATCCATGATCAGCTGCAGGACATGGGGATTGCGCATATTCAGGCTGTTACCACAGCCGGTATAATCCATATAATAGCGTTGATCGTCAGTCAGACGATAATAATAGGCGTTGTCGATCCCCTTGAAAGAGAGCATCGGTCCCAGATGATTGCCTTCTGCGGTATGATTGTAGACGACATCAAGTATCACTTCGATGCCGGCTTGATGCAGTGTTTTTACCATCAATTTGAATTCCGCATCCGCCCCCCCGGCGCAGGAACCCGCAACATATTCATCATGAGGAGCAAAATAACCGATGCTGTTGTACCCCCAGTAATTACGAAGTCCCCGGTCTATTAAATGCTTATCGTGGATGAACTGGTGAATCGGCATCAGTTCAATCGCAGTAATACCAAGTTCGGTGAGGTATTTTATGATCGCTGGATGGGCGAGTCCCGTATAGGTGCCCCGTAGCTCTTCGGGGACGTCGGGATGGTTCATGGTGAGCCCTTTTACATGGGTTTCATAGATAATAGTCTTATGCCAGGGTATCCGGAGCTGGCGATCTCCGCCCCAATCAAAATATGGCTGGTGCACTACACAGCGGGAAACAAAAGGGCTGCTGTCGCTGTCGCTGGGCTGGTCGGGACCCTCACTGAACCGGTAGGGAAAGACCGCTTCGTCCCATTGGATACGTCCGCTGAAGGCCTTGGCGTAAGGGTCTAGAAGCAGCTTTGGCGAATTACATCTATGGCCGGACTCCGGTTGCCACGGACCGTAGATTCTGTAAGCATAACGTTGCCCCGGCCCTATGGTCGGTAAATAGCCATGCCAGCAGTAGCCGGTCACCTCCTCCAGATCGAGTCGCGTTTCTTTATCCTCCTCGTCAAAAAGACATAATTGAACCCGCTCGGCAACTTCAGAAAACAAAGAAAAATTGGTACCGATTCCGTCAAAGGTGGCACCAAGTGGATAGGGGTACCCTGCTAATAATTTCATATCAATTTTTCCTCCTGATTAGGCAACAATGTGCATAGCCTGCTAACCCCATTGCTTTGTTATCTGTATATACCATAGGCTCGGCAATCCCGGATCACAGCCCGTCCACTTTCTGCTGCTTATATTTTATTTTTCCTTCGCTTTAAGCGAGGCATATGCCATTTTCGGCATCAAAGATATGCAATCTCTTTGCATCCGGGCTTAATGTGAACACATCACCCTGTTGCACCCGCTGCGCCGGATCCAGCCTGACAATACCCTGTATTTTTCCAATTTCGGCGCTCTGTCGCTCTGGATCATCGCCAGGAAAAAAGAGCGGATCTTCATCTTTTGCATCCAGTTCGAAATGACCGAAGGAGTCGGCTCCCAGCCATTCGACCATGGTGATGGTGGCCGACAGCAGTGGCCCGTCCTCATTCTCGGCTGCCTGTTGCAGGTGCTCAGGCCGAAGGCCGATTATGACTTTTCCTGCAGGAATGTCCCTCTCCCGTACAGTCAGATCAATTTTCCCCTCCAGCCCGGGCAGATGCAAATTGCCTTGTTCAATTCGTCCCGGGAAAAAATTCATGGCCGGAGAACCAATAAAACCGGCAACAAAGATATTGGATGGATTATTGTAGAGATCCCGAGGGGTACCGACCTGTTGCAGACTCCCCTTGTGCAGTACAGCCAGTCGGTGCCCCAGGGTGATAGCCTCTACCTGGTCGTGGGTTACGTAGATCATGGTCGTTTTGAGTTTCTGCTGAAGGCGGGCAATTTCATTGCGCATCTGACTTCTCAATTTGGCGTCGAGATTGGAGAGCGGCTCGTCCAACAGAAAGACATCCGGCTTACGCACCATAGCCCTGCCCATGGCTACCCGTTGCCTTTGACCACCGGAAAGACTACGGGGCATGCGCTGCAGCAATTCGCTAAGCTCCAGGGCCTCGGCTGCCTTTTCCACTCTGCGCTGAATCTCCTGAGCCGGCATTTTCGCAAGTTTTAAGGGAAAAGCCAGGTTGTCTCGTACACTCATATGGGGATAGATGGCGTAACTCTGAAAAACCATGGCCATGTTCCTCTCCCGGGGATCAAGATCGTTCACCAACCGGCCATCGACCAGCACCTCACCTGTGCTGACCGATTCCAGGCCGACGATCATATTAAGCAAAGTCGATTTACCGCAACCGGAGGGGCCAAGCAGAATAAAAAATTCACCGTCAGCTATGGTAAGCGAAATATTCCTGACGGCTTGCGTACCGTCAGAAAATTTTTTGCTGATATTTTTAAGCTGAATTTCCGACATTGTCACCCCAACATTAAACTTGAAAGGAAAAGATAGATATCTGTATCTGAATTTAACTCATTTTACTTCAGCCCTTAATTGCCCCGGCTGTCAGACCTGCAACAATGCGGCGCTGGAAAATCAAAACCAAAATAATGAGAGGAATGGTCACCACAACTGCAGCCGCGGCAATAGATCCGGTGGGTTGCTCAAACCTTGAGCTGCCGGTAAAAAAGGCGATTGCAGCCGGAACGGTCCTTGCCTGATTGGTAGAGGTGAGGGAGATGGCAAAAAGAAAATCATTCCAGGCAAATATAAAGACCAGAAGAGCTGCACTGAAAACTCCCGGTGCAGCCAGCGGAACAATAACCATCCTGAACGCCTGGAAGGGCGTAGCCCCATCCACCCGGGCAGCCTTGTCCAGATCCCAGGGAATCTCCCGAAAAAAAGCGGCAAGGGTCCAGATAGACAGGGGAAGGGTCAGGGTAATATAGGGGAGAATAAGGCCCAGCCAGGTGTCAAAGAGTCCGACGAAACGCCAGATGTTGAACAGAGGACCGACTATGGAAACCGGCGGAAACATGGCAATGGACAAGGCAAAGGCCATGAATATTCTGCGTCCGGAAAACTTGAGCCTGACCACAGCGTAAGCGGCAAACATAGCAATCAGAATAGCCAGGACCGTGGAAAGCAGAGCGATACCAAGCGAGTTCCACAAGGCGGCTGGAAACTGAGCATCGTGAAAAATTTCCCGGTAATGTCCGAAGGTAATGTGCTGCGGCCAGAAGCGGCTATCACCGAGGTCTGCAGCGGGTTTCAGGGACAGAGAGACCATCCAGGCGATCGGGGTAAGGGCATAGCATATCGACAGGAGACTGCCAGCAGTCCAGCAGAGACGGTCAAAACCGGTTTTTGAATTCTTCATGTACCCTCCTTACCGGTCAGTGCCCCCGTTATTCCAAAAATTCGCAGATAAGCAGCGGCAATCAGCAGAACACAGAAAAAAATAACAATAGAAACTGCAGAGCCGAGTCCAAGATTGAGCCGGGAGATGAGAACATTATAACCGATGATCGATACCGTTTCTGTATGCTCCGCGCCCCTGGTCTGGACAAACACCGTATCAAAAATGCGGAAGGCATCAAGGCTGCGAAAAAGCAGGGCGACCCCGATAGTTGGTCGCATGATCGGCAGGATTATCAGGGTGAATCGCTGCCAGGCGGAAGCACCGTCCACCCGGGCGGCCCGTAACAGATCGCCGGGAACCAGCGTGAGTCCGGCCAGCAGCAACAGTGCCATGAAAGGCGTGGTCTTCCAGATTTCCGTAAAGATAATCACCAGAAATGCACTCCACCGTTCGCCGAACCAGGACAGCGACAATCCCGTCAGGTTGTTAATGAAGCCGGTGGTCGGCATGAAGGCGAATTTCCAGATCAGGGCCGCCACCACGGTGATGATACCATAAGGAATGAGAATGGTTGCGCGCAGCAGTCTGCGGCCGAAAATGGCCCGGTGCATCATAAGTGCAAAAACCATCCCCAGCAATAATTCCACGCTCACCGAACAGATGGTGATAAGAGTGGTGTTGAATATGGCCTCCCACCAGATGGATGAATTGACAACAGACAGATAATTGCCGGCACCAATAAAAGCGCGGTTGTCCTGGAAACGGAGATCGTAGCGAAACAGACTGAGCCAGAAGGCATAACAGATGGGATAGGCCGTCACTGCGATCATGGCGATCAGGGCGGGAGTGCAGAGCAGCCAGCCGAGTGTATTGCTGCTGAGTTTGGTCGATTTCAAAATAATCCCTCTGAATGAAGAGCGCGTTCGATTTTCTCCCGTAGCTGGCGCAGGTCTTTTTCAGGCTCGATAGAACGCATCGGATGAAGCGTATGACTGATGGCCAGAGAAATGTCGTTGTAGAACGGGGTCTGTGGGCGTTGTACTCCACTTTCAAGGGTCTCCAGCAGTAGATCTGCAAAAGGAAAAGTCTGGCGAACCTTGTCATCTTGGTAAAGAGCGGTGATTGTTGGAGGAAGTCCCCCCTTCTTTGCCGTCAGTCGCTGGTTGTTTTCCGAGACTAGACAGGTGGCGGCGGCAAAGGCCAGGTCGGCATGTTCGGAATACCCCCCGATACCAAGGTTGATGCCGCCAATGGTCACTCGGCTGGGATGGTCGGAAGAGATGGCAGGCCAGCGGGCCCAGCCCATATGTTCGGCCATACGCGGGGCGTTCTGCCTGGCGCTGGGCCAGACATAGGTGTAATTGACCATAAAACTCGAATCCCCACGTTCAAAAGCCAGTCGGCATTGATTTTCGCGGTTGGTGGCAAGAGAAGCCGGAGCCGCCGGAGAGGTGGCAAGCCGATGCATTAGGGCCAAAACCTTGAGAGTGGCCGGAGCGTCGAGCTGCACCTGATCGCCATGGAGGATGGAAGTTCCGGCCGAAGCCAGCAGGGAGTTGAAAAAAACTGTCAGCCCCTCATATCTCTCGCCCTGCACCTGGAAGGTTCCCTTTTCACCCAGCAATTCCGCCTGCAGGATCAGTTCCTCCCAGGTCTTGGGCGGCGTTGCAATTCGATCTGTCCGGTACCAGAGCAGCTGGCTATTGGTGGTAAAGGGTGCGGCATGGATTTGATTGGTAAAGGTTGCACTCTCCACTGCGCTGTCCAGTCGTCCTCGTGTCACCTGTTCTGCCAGATCCGCAGGCCAGGGAAGTATCCAGCCGGCAGCAGCAAATTCCGCCGTCCAGATAACATCCATACCGATAATATCAATGGCTGAATCATGAGCAGCCAATCGTCGCACCAGTTGTTCACGCTGCTGATCGGCATCGGCCGGCAAGGCGACCAGATCGATGGTATAGCGCCCACCAGACTGATGCGAACAGCTGCGGGCTGCTTCGGCAAAAGCACCCGACGGTTCATTAAAAACATACCAACTGAGGATGGGTGTTGTGTCAGGAGGCTCACGGTTACAGCCAACTATAAAGAACGTCACGGTAACGAGAGTGGTAAAAAGCAGGAGGCGCCAGAGTGGACCTTTGAAATGAGCCGGGTTACCCCTGTTCCAGGGGGTAAACGATACAATGAAAGAAAGCGTTGAATTGTCTGGTGCAGTCATCTTTTGAGGGATTCAGTACAGCTTTTTAACTTGATAAAAAATACCTCGTCGCAATGGCAAAGTTATCAGATGTTTCCTCTTCAATATTGCCGCCACTTGGTCTTGGGTAACTTCTTACCTGCAAATTTCATGCGATGCCTGACATATGCCATTCATGATTTTTCAATGCAGATCAGCACTTCATTTTTGCAATCATAAAGAATGTTTTTCTCTCAATAATTTTTTCGTCCTCTTTTATCGGAAAGTTGTCCTGTAGAAATGGATAAAAATGTATCGCCGCTAAGAAACGATTGCAACCGGTCAAAGATGAGGCGGCATGTTTTTTGCTCGAGATTATCTTAGATGGGTTGAATCTTTTGGGGGAGGATTTGTTATGCAAATGAAGACGATAAAAGACTGGGAGAAATGGGTCGAGCTTGCTCAAAAGGATCCGGAAAAGTTTGAAAGGGAGAGGATGACTATTATAGAGGATTTTATCATGAGCCAGCCCCTTGACCGCCAGCACCGCAGCCGTCAGCTGCAATGGAAAATAGATGCTGTTCGACGAACCTCGCCGAACGCCTTGTGCGCCTGTGTCAGGATACATGACATGCTTATGGAGTCGGTTTATGGCCCCAAAGGGTTGTTGCAGGCTATTGATTTACTGAGCAAGATCCCCGAAACAACCTGCGGAACCGATATTTCCTTTGGGAAAACAGCAGCTATCCTCCCTTTTAAAAGAGGATGAAGTCGACTAATGAGGCATACAAAAATTACCACGGTCATGTAGCAGATATTCCAAGGATAATATTTTTCGTATAACGACGATATCAGATCAAAATGCCTTAAAGAAACAGACTTATCAATCCCCCGGATAATACCGCAATAAAAAAATATACTACTGCCCGTTTCATTGTCAATTTCCCTCCATCTTTATGTTGCTCCATGTTGTTATCGGCGACATGCTGACGATGCAGGACAACCAGTCCGATAGCAATGGCAATAAACAGAATATTCATCCACAGGGTATAATCGACTGCGAACTGCGCGGTGTCCTTTATGCTTCGGGTGCTCTCTGGAAGAATGTTCAATCCGGAAAATACCAAATCCAAAATCATCGCTGTAAAAACAATGCTTACATACATTACAGCAGCGATGTACAGCGCGACACGCCAACCGTAATATTTGGCGTTTATTCTTACCAGAGGGGGCACCATCAGATCGGAATAGATAAATCCCATAATACCCGCAAAGAAGACGCCGTTGGCGTTGAGCACAGTAGCTAAAGGAATGTTACCCATTGAGCCAATGAAAGTAAGGGCCGCAACAAATGGTGCAACCGCAGCGTTTTCCAGGAGAATAAGCCAATTTGGCAAAGTGTCGGCAGCCTCGATGAGAAAAATCTTCGCCCACCATGACTGTGGCACAAAAACCGCCATGAATCCGGCAATGGTGAACCCTATGAGGACCTCCTCCCAAACCATCTGCCACTCCATGACAAACTGATGGCCAACCATCCGCCAACCCTCTTTGCTTTTCAATCTTTTGCGCCAGTCAAAATCTTCTTTTTCGTCGGGAGCCTCTTCTTCCACCTTCTCTCGTGCTTCCTGCAACCAGGCTTTCGGGTAGGTCAGGTGAATAAGTATGCTGCTGATGGCAATCAATATTAAGCCACCGACAATTTCCCCTGCAAGGAACTGCCAGCCGAGAAAAATGAGGATTAAAATTCCCAGTTCGATTACCAGATTCGTCGAGGCGAACATAAAGGCAACTGCAGTAATGAAATGTGCACCTTTAAGAATCAGCGACCTCGCAGCCGACAGTGCTGCAAAAGAACACGAGGATGAGGCTGCGCCAAAGATTGTGGAAATTGTCACGCTCTTCAGGTCAGCCTGGCCCATGTGACGGGTTAAATTTTTTTTGGGGACGAAAGCCTGGATCATCGCGCTGATCGCATAACCGAGTATGAAGGCCCAGCCAGCTTTCCAGAAAAAGCCGAAGGCTGTTTTTGCCGCTTCGCCATAGATTTGCCAAAAATTATTCATGTATGAATCTCACTTTTTCTCTGCAACGTCTTCGTACCATAGATCCGCATGCTACTAGGCCCAGGAGGTATCAACTTCGCCTTTCCACAAAACCGTCGAAATCACCCTCGGAACCAAGAGAACCCATATACATATCATCAAGTTCGTCTATGGCGTTAAATTCATCGGAAGAAAAGTCAAGCTGTGAAAATCTCGCTGCGGTTTCTTGCCGGAGACCGTCTGAAGGTCGCCGATCATCATTATCAATCGTTAAAGATTCCATTACTGCTTTTGATTTCAGCTTGGAATTTGGGCGCATGATATACCTCTCTTGGCTCTGCACCGAAGACACAGTCAGCAGTTTCTGGATACCATCCTGCATCTCGTGTTGAGCTTAAACGGTGACAATTTAGATAAGAAAAAACGATATAATGTTAAACAGATACAATTATCATGCCAGCAGACACTATTAAACGATCCACAACTGTTGATAATAATCTGTTTATATAGGAGATAAGGGACAGAAAGCTGGAGTCTTTATAGACGGGATAGAAACGAGGTATCTTCTTTGCGTAACTCAGATTTGAATGACGCCCAAGAACATGGAATACATATTTATTTGCTATGATGTGTGATTTTTACATCAAGCATCAATTCAACGCCGTATCATCCCAATACGCTGTACTCGAAGAATTGTCCAATATTGCAGGACAGTAGTTGTTTTTCGATTCTTCTAATATGAACAAATAGCTGTTGAGTCTGAAGGCAGGTCACAAAATTTTAAGGCGTCATGGCAACAGCATAAGGACAAATCGCCTCGGAATTTTCCGGGGTCAATTTCACCACTCTGTCGACGTGGTGGAAGAGCACCCCCGATCCCTGCAATAGTCTATAAATGGCTTTTTCAGGCATAAGCTTGACTTCCATCAAGCTGCCACGAATAGTCAGACGAAAGCGATACAGCGTGCATCGAGTGGGGAGTCTCGGGTTGAAGGAAATGCTCCCTCTATAGTCCCGCATCCCGGCAAAACCGTAGACCATAACCATCCACGCCGCACCGATGGAAGCGATATGACAGCCTTGCCTCAAATTACCGCCGATATCAGCCAGATCCATTAACACAGCATACCGACCATATTCTTCCGCCTTTCGGTAATCGCCAATCTCCGAAGCGACGATGCTTTGAATACCGACAGAAAGTGAAGAATCTCCAGTAGTAAGGCGATCATAATAGTTAAAATTGCGTTCTTTTTCTTCTCTTGAAAAATCCTGACCCAGAAGAAAGAGGGCAAGGACCAGATCGGTCTGCTTTATCACCTGGTGACGGTAGATCACCAGAGGATGATAATGAAGCAAAAGAGGAAAGTTTTCCTGAGGAGTTCCGGCAATATCCCACTCCTTTTTTTCTAAGAAACTGTCATCCTGGGGGTGAATGCCAAGTTTTTCATCATAGGGAATGTACATATTATCGGCGGCCCGGAGCCATTCAGCGACCTCGTCAGCTTGTAGGTTCGTTCTATCGACAAGGGTCTGGTATATTCCTGCATCTCTAATGCAAATGTCTTCAACCGTCGCGGCCGCAAAGCGGAGATTCTCCCGAGCCATCAGGTTGGTATAGGCATTATTGTCGACGACGGTATTATATTCATCCGGCCCTGTTACCCCATGGATGCAGAATTGACCGTTTTTTCGTGCGGAGAAAAACCCTATATCGCGCCACATCCTGGCGGTCTCCACCAACATTTCCGCCCCTTCTTTGTAGAGAAATTCAAGATCTCCGGTGACCTCCACATATTTTTTGAGGCCAAACATGATATCGGCGTTGATATGATATTGAGCGGTACCGGCGGCATAATAGGAAGAAGCCTCATCGCCGTTAATGGTCCTCCAGGGAAACAGGGCTCCTTTTTGATTAACATCCCGGGCTCGCTGTCTGGCCTTGTCGAGCATGCTATGCCGGAATTTGAGCAGGTTTTTAGCAATTTGCGGTTTGGTGTAGATGAGAAAAGGGAGCACATAGGTTTCGATGTCCCAGAAATAATGTCCCTCATAGCCGCTGCCGGTCAAACTTTTAGCAGGGATTCCAGTTCCCTCGGCCCTGCTTGACGCCTGACACAGTTGAAAAAGGTTCCAACGGGTCGCCTGCTGCCATTCTTCGGTAGACCGACCTTGCCCTTTTCGTCGCTCAGTCACCGCCATCTGCACATCGCTGACTCGCCAGTATTCCGCCATAAATCGCTTCTGGGTGTCCAAAATTACCGTAAAGCCGCAGTTCTTGGCACGCTGCAGAGTTCTACCGACCCGCTTGCACAGATCATCGGGATCCGTTTCCCGCGAGGTGTGAAAACTTATCCACTTGGTGATCCGGACAGGCACATTCGGCTGGGCATCCACGGAAAATACCACGCTGCCGTCATCTTCGGAAGCCTGATTCTCCCAGGTGATTGGATTCTCCGTTTCGATACTATGGTCGAAACCGCACCCCAGGGTCATCCCACTGTTTTTAGTTCGAAAGCCGAGGATAATTTGCAGGTCTTTAGCGACTTTTGTCAACGGAATCAAAACTTTTTCCCTGA
Source organism: uncultured Desulforhopalus sp. (assembly GCA_963677465.1). Lineage (GTDB taxonomy): Bacteria > Desulfobacterota > Desulfobulbia > Desulfobulbales > Desulfocapsaceae > Desulforhopalus_A. Next base: position 2,615,876 of record OY781976.1, read on the forward strand.
AAACTTTGGTATCCCGGGGATCTCCGTCGGTGCCCCGAACAGTGCGGTGTGGATTTATTTCCGAAGAGATCACCACCGGTGCGTGGTCGTTCAACACCGTTACATCGTACTGAATAGCCGCCAAATGGCGATGTTCAAAGGAAACCAATCGTGTCGATTTAATCGACACGAGCTTGCCCGACGGCATTTTCCAGAGGATCTCCCGCATCAAGTTCCCCTCTTGCATATTGAGAGTACGGGTAAAATGTTGCAGGTCGGCGGTGGGAAGGGAGAAGGGTTCATCGTCGACAAAGAGGCGAATTATCTTCAGGTCATGAAGATTGACTATGGTCTGTCCAGTTTTGGCAAAGCCGTAGGCCTCTTCACCGTAGACGATAGGCCAGCTCTCATAAAAACCATTGACTAAATTGCCATGATTGTCGATGGGAGCCCCTTCTTCGAAGGTTCCGCGCATCCCGAGATAACCATTTCCCAGCGCGAAAATCGTTTCCATCTGGCCCAGGAACTCGGGACAGAATGCCTTTTCAATGATTTTCCACTCATCGCCGGGATAAATATAGCGAGGTGGATTAAGCGTTTGTCGGTGAATCATCACCTTTTCTCCACATTTCTCACATCTATCGTTGGAACAAAACGACAAAAAAGAAGCCTTGAAGCGGCACGTGGCTACATCATGAGCGTTTTCAGATCGCTCACCACCATATCTGCTCCATTCTGCGCAAGGATTTCTGCTTCACCCTTCCGGGCTACGCCAACAACCAGCCCGAAATTGCCCCGACGCCCTGCCTGAACACCGGAAATAGCGTCTTCCACTACCACTGATCGGGCCGGGGAGACTTCAAGTAGTTTTGCCGCGTGTAAATAAGAATCGGGAGCTGGCTTACCCTTGAGTTGACATTGTTCCACGGTAACGCCATCGACCCGGACGTCGAAATATTTTACAATATCAGCCGCCTGCAACACCGCTCGACAATTCTTGCTGGAGGATACCACAGCGGTTTTCAGACCTGCCGCCCGAACGTGGCGCAACAGCGCCATACCGTCCTCAAAAATACCTACCCCCTGCTCCTGCAAAATCGCCAGGAACAGCCCATCCTTGCGATGACCTAATCTCCAGATGGTTGCCTGTTCGCTGAGCGCATCGGGACCGCCCATGGGCAACTCAATCCCCCGCGATTCCAGAAAACTGCTCACCCCTTCCTGGCGCAGTTTGCCGTCCACATAACGATTGTAATCGGTGACAATATCGAACGGGATAAATGGTATATCGTTCCGACTGGCGTGCTCACGCAGAAACTCATCGAACATTTTTTTCCAACAGGTAGCGTGAACCTCGGCAGTCTTTGTGACGACACCGTCTAGATCGAACAATACTGAATCAAAACGCTCTTTTGTAAGGGAAATTTGGTTCATAACATTCTCCCGACAATACCACATTAATCACGTTTATGAGCACTTCTATTCAACTGTCCTCATTTTACACTCATCACTCATGGTGACAGTCCCAAAGAACACTCCTTTTTACCATCGGCCATCTAGCTGGAAAGAGTCGTGTTGTTCTGAGAAAGGTTGTGTCTTTTCAGTAAATCATAGAGTCTGGATCGCGAGAGGCCTGCAATTTCACAGCATTGTTTGATGTTTCCGTCTGTTAGTTTCAGCAGGGTTTCAAGATACTGCTTTTCCTGAATTTGAATAGCCCGCACCCTGTCTTCCTTAATCGTCAGGAGAGAGGAGACGTCTTCAGGCATAACCATTTCAGCGGTTGGAGCTGGCCGCTTTTTTTGTTTTTCAAGTTTCTCCTTGGTAACAGACAAGCGTATATTCAGTGGAAGATGTATCGGCTCCAAGACATCACTTTCAAGGGCGTCTGCCATAGAATATTCAATGGCCTGAAAGAGTTCACGAACATTTCCCGGCCATTCGTATCTGTTAAGTGTCATTAGGTAGTCGGTAGAGAGTTTTTTCTTTTTCAGTTTGTGCAGTTTGCTGTAGCGGTTACGATAATAATAGGCAAGTTCTGAAATATCAGTTCGTCGAGTTCGCAGGGGAGGAAGTTCAAGTTGAAATGTTTTCAGACGAAAGAGCAGGTCGTCTCGGAAGGTGCCTTCAGCAACCATATCTTCAAGATTTCTGTTTGTTGCAGCGATCAATCTGAAATCGCTGGACTCCGAAACGCTGCTGCCAACGGGGAGATATTTCCGCTCCTGGAGGACCCTTAAAAATTTTTTTTGCATCTCAAGCGGCATTTCGCCTATTTCATCGAGAAATAAGGTACCACCATCGGCCTGCTTAATCAGTCCTTTTTGGTTTTTATCGGCCCCGGTGAATGAACCTTTGGCATGACCAAAAAGTATGCTCTCAACCAGAGTCGATGGAAGCGCGGCGCAATCAACGATTGTCAGTTTTTTACTACTGCGTGAACTGATATTATGTATAGCCGAAGTAAACAATTCCTTGCCGGTTCCTGTTTCCCCCGTTATGAGAACGCTCGCTTCTGACATTGCAATTTTAGTTACAAGGTTCACACAATTCTGAATAGCTGCGCTGCTCCCAATGATCCCATGGTTTTGCAACTGGTGGCGAACTTCATCCTCTTTTTCCTCAAAACTATCGCTTTTATTGTTGCGATACCGCAATACTCTGCCCAACATATCCAGCAGTCTTTTCTCTGGAGCAGGGTCGACCACATAGTCCCACGCCCCACCTTTCAGGGCATGTTCTGCGTATTGGGGATCACCTTGCACTGAAAATATTAATATTTCCGGTGCTAAAGGCGTTTTTTTGAAATCTTGAATAGTAAAGCAGGAAGGGTGGCCTGAGACTATATCACGCATGAGCACTATATCGAACCCACCTTCGTCCGCTTGGCAGGCCAACAGCCCCTCTTCAAGCGTGGTCGCAGAATGTATCTCTACACTCAGGCGAGTAGCTTCACGCAGCATGACATCAAAAACATCTGTTTTTTCGTCAATTATGAGAACTTTCAAAATATAATTCACAATGCCCGATAAAACCTCATTTTAAGTGATCGCAACAAGAATGTAAGACATAATCACGACCGGTAAAACATCAATATTGTAGAGTAATATTTAATAATATTTTCAAAAGGCAGGTGCATTGGAAACAATTAATCTCAGCAAAACATCAAAAAAAATATCCTTAAATATAAACACATTGCTCAGATTAATACCATAGGAAATTATATGGTGATTCCTCGATAACGTTCTGTGTTTTTTTAATAATTATTCTCTGGCATACATAAATTTTATATGTCCGCCGGTATGCCTATAGCTGGACATCTCAACCGTTAGGGTTTGACACGGTCAGGATAATTTTGCCGATATGTGTGCCGATTTCCATCAATCTGTGCGCTTCGACCACATTTTTTAAGGGAAAGCGAGCTGCGATTACAGGTTTGATGTCGCCGCGCTCGATAATCGGCCAGATGTTTTTGCGCAACGCCATTGCTATGCCTGCTTTTTCTTCGACGGGTCGGGGACGGAGTGTGGAACCGGTGAAGGTCAAATGCTTTATAAGGATGGGCATCATATCGACTTCGACTTTAGATCCCTTGAGAAAGGCGATATTGACGATGCGGCCACCCCTCGCGGCCGCTTTGAGATTGCGGTGGATGTAATCCCCTCCAACCATATCAAGAACCACATCCACGCCCTTCCCTTCCGTAGCCGCACGAACGATCTCAACATAGTCCTGCTGTCGATAGTTGATCACGACATCAGCGCCAAGGCGACGGCAGGCCTCACATTTGGTGTCGCTGCCGGCGGTGATGAAAACGCTTGCCCCCATTGCCTTGGCCATCTGAATGGCGGCTGTCCCGATGCCACTGCTTCCGCCATGCACCAGCAGACTCTCTCCCGCCTTGAGGCCGGCGCGCTCAAAAACATTTGCCCAGACCGTGAAAAAAGTCTCGGGCAGTGCGGCTGCCTCTTCCATTGGAAGGCCCACGGGTACCGGCAAACACTGGCCTGCGGGCACGACGACATATTCGGCATAGCCACCGCCATTAGTGAGAGCACAAACCTTGTCCTCCAGTGACCAGTCGGCGACGCCCTCGCCGATTTGCGCTACTTCGCCAGCCACTTCGAGTCCCAGAACAGGCGAAGCATCAGGTGGAGGTGGATATGAACCCTGGCGCTGAAAAATGTCCGGCCGGTTGACGCCTGCCGCCTCAACTTTTATGAGAAGCTCGCCCGCCTTGGGTTCCGGGACCGGCCCTGTTTTCACAGCCATGACTTCTGGTTCGCCGTACTCGGAAATATCAATATATTGCATCATCGCGCTCTCCTTCTTTTTAGTACCTTAGAAATTCATTTCTTGTTTTTTATGAATGAATTTCGTCAAGGTACTTACACCCCTCAAGGGGGTACTGAAAAGAGTCCCGGCTTATTTCCCGTTTACCGGGGTTAGATTTCACTTACTGATTTTACCAAGGTATGACAGTGTCCCTTCTTCCCAATTATTGTTCATTTTGTCGGCATTTTTTTAGGAAGTGAATTTGAGGTGCACTCTTTTCTTTACATACAGTTAACAGATCAGGCAGGATCACCGCAAGGGTCTGGGCGTGGTCAAGGCCATACCGGGCAGTTAATTCATGGCCAATCATATGAGAGGCCCAGGATTGGAAACACAAAGGTACAGACTGTCATGGGGAGCTATCGATGGTTTACCGAATCAGTGGCCAGGCCAGGCTGTTCTTGAAGTACTTGGGATTGGATGCCAAATAGTGTACGCTTTAGTCGACTTTCAGGTTATTATGCAACAGCAGCAGATGGTTACGATGCTTTGTATCTTTGAAAAAACGATATCCTATAGGCAATATCCTATAGGCAGTGAAAAAAGGACGATTGTCGATTTCCTGAATGAAATAGGAGATGCGGATGTTGAAGAGGAAGACGATGTTGAAGTCTAATTGCTAGAAATTTCACTCTACCTTAATCATGGCAAAAACACTGATCATCATCGGGATTATCCTCGTCCTTATCGGCATTTGCTGGCCATTGTTGCAAAAATTAAATCTAGGTCAGTTACCGGGAGATTTTGTCTTCAAGTCTGGAAATTTTAAGTTTTATTTTCCCCTGACCACGTGCATTGTCATTTCTGTGGTGTTATCGATCCTGTTCTGGATTTTAAAAAAATGACGAATGTTCAGCTATTTCCTCAAGATGTCATAATCATTCGGGTTGGTGGTCGATCCAGTCAACAATATCTGTCAGTACCTTTTCAGCTTGAAGATCTCTTAGCAGCATATGATAGCCATTTTCATATAGAATCATTCTTTGCCGATCTTGAGATGTAAAAGGCAATCCTTTATAGAAATCAAAGACTGGTTTCCTGGGTATAACTTCATCTTTTTCGCCATACAAAATCAGGGAGCTAGCTCTAAATCGATCTGCACTGTCAAAAGCTTTGTCCATCAAATTTGACAAACCGTAAAGCACTTCTATTCTGGTTTCTTTTATAACGAGAGGATCCTTGCCCAACTTCCTGAGCATCTCAATATTATCTGAAGCAGTAACCCCGAGGGATTGTCCGGTCACTTTTTTCCATGGTATCGTATGAGCTGCAATCCATAACGCGAACCTTTGGTAAAAAGGCATTTCAGAACGTGCCCATACTGCAGGTGCAACTAATATAACTCCATTTACGTCTGGAGGATCGTACTGAGCCATGGTAACAATGGCAACAGCTCCACCCATACTGTCGCCAAGGATATACACAGGAGTATCTGGATGTACTTTTTTAATGACCGCAATAAAAGTAGCCAAATCATCGGTCATTGCCTGCCATCCACTCCATCTGCCACGTGTTGCACTATTTCCAAATCCCCTCTGATCATATGCATATATGGCCAGCTTCCGTGAATTAAAAAACGACGCTGAGTCCTTGATAAAATTTGAATAGTCGTTGAAACCATGTAATGCAATGATCACTCCCTTTATCTTATCAGCGGATAACCACGCTCTGAGTGGCAATTCGGTATTATCATATGTTACAAAAGTGTGTTCTGTAATATGCGGGAATGAAGATGGAGATGACGAACCAGGAGGTGTTACCAGATTTGGTGAGCATGCCGACAGTAAACATAAAATACTTATCTGAAGACAGAGAATGAAAAACTTCAATTTCACACTTTTATTCATCACAACATGATGTATTTCTACAAGTTAGACTCCAAACTCTCATGGGCAGGGTTGAATGCTGGTCACTTATCCCAATAACTCATTTATCCTGACAATCTGAGATATTCAAACTGATAATTGAGAGGACCTATCCTGTCTCCGAAGGGCCCAATAACTGCAGGTGCCAATATGAGGGGAGATTTTTGTCATTTTCATATTTTCGTATTACAATTCTCTATACAAATTCCTGATATGCTCAAAATTAATTTCGATCCACTCCAGCATCTCACTCCTCTTCATTCATAGCAATTTCCATATCAATCATTTCTCTTGCTCTTTCCAAAGCTCGTTGTTCATTAATGCCGCCCATCTTTACATGTTGCGAATCACCTGAAGGATTAGTGATATCAAAACTGAAATGAGAATCTTGATTGTGTTCGGCATTAACTGAGATAGTCCAACCTTTGTACGTATCAGATATTTTGGTTTTCATGATAAAATCTCCCGGTCTTTCTTTAGCCCTGCGTAATTCTTTTTCTATCTCTGGTGAAAAACAGGCAAAATAAACAGTGCTTATTGCGTCCGTCTTATCTAAAAAATTACACACTTCATGCATTGCAATATCACAGGCTTCGGCAATTGGAAAGCCATATGCCCCACAACTGATTGCAGGAAAAGCTATGGTCTTACAGTCATTATCAACCCCACATTGCAAACTCTTTCTATAACATGAGGCCAGTAAAGATCTCTCGTTGTTAGTTCCACCTTTCCATATAGGCCCGACAGTATGAATCACAAATTTTGCAGGAAGATTATAACCACCAGTTATTTTTGCATCCCCAGTGGCACACCCATTGAGAGCTCTACACTCTTTCACCAATCCGGATCCAGCTGCTCTATGTATTGCTCCATCAACTCCGCCACCACCTAAAAGACTGTTATTGGCAGCGTTGACTATTGCATCAACCTCCAATTTGGTGATATCGATCCTCACTATCTGAATAGGCTCCATTGTAAGTTCCTATAGGCACAAATTACTTGGTTATGTATTTTTCAAAAACTAAACAGAGCTAGCTCTGATATGAATAATGGCGCTGAATATTATTACCAATCAGATATCGTCGAGAACCTTACGAATAACTTGCGCAAATTCCACTTTTAAAAGAGGTTTGTGCAAGTATGCCTTAATGCCGATTTTTTCAGCCAATTCCTCTGACATTTTAGTGCTATAGCCAGTACAGAGAATGATCGGTATATCGGGATTTATGCTATGTATTTTGGTCGCCAATTTATCACCCGTCATATTTGGCATAGTCATATCTGTCAGGATAACATCAAAAGAATCAGGCTTGGATGTAATAAGTGCTAGCGCCTCTACACTGCTGGTACGGGTTACTACTTCATATCCCAGACTTTCAAGCATCTTTCCAGCCATTGTTGTGATTGACACTTCATCATCAACAAACAGTATGCGCTCACTTCCCTGTGGAAGTTTTTCTACTGACGGAGCTTCTGAAGATTGCAGTTTTAGTAAAATTGGTAGATATATTGAAAAGACAGTACCTTTTCCTAGTTGGCTCTCAACTGCGATCTGCCCTCTGTGATTTTCGAGAATACCATGAACAACCGAAAGCCCCAGACCGGTACCTTCTCCTACGCCTTTTGTGGTGAAATAAGGCTCAAAAATGTTAGCAATGATCTCAGGAGGAATACCTTCCCCTGTATCCGAGATTTTCAGCTCAATATATTCATCTGCCTGCGCGAGTGAAAATTCATGCTGCGGCACTTTTTGAGAAGGGACGTTATTCATCGCAACCGATAATATGCCGCCCTCAGAGGCCATGGCCTGAGCCGCATTAGTACACAAGTTCATGACTACCTGATGTATTTGAGTCTGATTACCCATAATAAGAGAACTGCTCTTTATATTCTCCACAATTTTCACATCGCTCGGTAGTGTTGATCGAAGGAACTTCAGAGCCTCTTTTACAATGATATCAGTTTGTATAGGTTGAAGTTTATCATCCTGTTGACGTGCAAAAGTTAATATCTGCTGCACAAGATCCCTGGCACGTTTTCCCGCCGTATATACCTCTTGAAGTTCATCTTTAACTGGCTGATTCCTTGCAATATTACCAAAAGCAAGCTCGGTGTATCCAAGGATCACCGATAAAATATTGTTGAAATCATGGGCGATCCCCCCTGCAAGGTTCCCCAGGGACTCCAGTTTTTGTGCTTGCTGCAATCGTTTCGTTGCTTTCAGTTTTTCCTCCTCAGCTTTTTTCAAGTTTGTAATATCCTGAACAACACCGACTACTTTAATTGGATTTCTGTCCAGATCCTTCTCAAGCTCGGCTGTTGCTCGAATCCATTTTTGTTGGCGGAAGTCACCATTTGGATGGAAAGCAAATTCAAGGTCATAGGGTTTTCCTTTTTCTATAAGATCATCGAGCGCTTTGCGTACCGTCTCTCGCTGAGGTATATATTGTTCAATATCTTCGCGAGAGAAAGAGCTTTTCTCTGCTGCGAGGCCATAGATTTGTTTTGCCTGGTCGCAGCCCCAGAAATGCTGCTCTTCTATGGTATATTCCCAGTTTCCAATTTTGCCCATCCGCTGAGCGATTTTCAGTCTCTCCTCGCTGCGGATAAGTGCCTCTTCTGTTTTTTTTCTCGCTGTTATATCTCTTGCTATGCCAATAACGCCGATTATCTTACCAGTACCCTCTTTCAAAGGACATTTGATTGTTTCAAAAATACCCTGGTAACTGTCTTCTGCAAATGTAAGTGTTTCTTCATTGACGTTGATGCCATCACTATGCAAAGCATTTTTATCTTGGGTTCGAAAAAAGTCAGCCTGCTCTTTATCAACATAATCGTAGTCGGTTTTTCCTACTATTTCAGCCTCCTTTGCACCAAAAAATTCTTCAAACGGAGGATTACATCCGAGATAACAGCCATCAAGGTCTTTCATCCATATCAAGTCTGGAACGGCGTCAATCAATGATCTAAGTAACGCTTTAGATTCAGTCATTTGTTTTTGAGTTGCACGCAGCTCGATAATGGTTTCTTGGAGTATTTTGTTCTGTCTTCTAAGAAACTTGTGTCTCCAGAACAACACAGCCAAAAGCATTATCCCTACAGCGGACACTATAATAACCAACATTCGTTGAACATTCAGGTACGGCTCTGGCTCACTGTACCATTTTTCAACTATTTTTTTGTATTCCTCAGTTGTAAGAAACTGTTGCAAAGTTTTGTCGAGTTTGCTGTGTATTTTAGAGTTTCCTTTTTTCACGGCAATAGCACGTTTAATCTCCATGATTGGAGTTTCAGCAAATTTTATACGATCACTCAAGCCAGCGCGCCGAGCAAGATTTAGAAAGGGTTCTTTAGGGTAAATAATGGCATCAACTTCTCCTGAAAGCAATTCCATGAACAGGGTATTGATTGAATCAAACTCCAGCACGTGTTGTAGATTTTTATTTTTTGCCAATTCAACCCCAATATTGGTCCTTACCACCCCAACTATTTTTTCCTGTAGGTCATCTAACGAAAGGAATTTCTGGGAATTGCTTCGGGATATGATAGTGACCTGTTGCGTTACATAAGGAATGGTGAAATCATATATCTCCTTTCTCTTTTCAGTGATACCCATACTTGGAAAAATTGCTGTTTCATACTTGTCCCCTAAAACATTCGCCTCCATCCAGTTCTGTGCGACAATGTACTGAATATCAAGAGAAGCAATCTCGGCAACCCTATTCATAATGTCAATTGCAAATCCCTGAGGAAGCTGAGAATTTTCTTGAGCTACATAAGCAACCGGCCAGTCATTTAAAATAATTGCTGCAATTTTTTTAGGAGGCGCGGCTTTGGAGATATCAGTTGAAAGTGAGAATGAAATAATAAATATAACAAACAAAAGTTTTATTAGAGAAGTCATTGCGTCATCTTTCTGTTTGAATTTAGAATGTAGTACATTGACCCTTAAAATGTAGTAACGATTATCGATATTATAAGGTTATAATTTATTCGATTCCTACTTTTGCCACTTTGATAGTAAAATTGAAAAAAACGAATGCTTTATTAACTATTGAGTTGCGATTTGCTGTGGTGTGGTACACGATGTGTCTTGGCAATCACTTGGCTGACTGTCAGTTCACAAATTTAAAAAGCAGGAAGAAAAACAGAGAAGAAAACACGCAACATAACTAATCTCGCAACATAACCAAAGAACACTTCTCATAAGTGCACCAGAACAGCAACGAGAGGTTTTTCCTGAATCTCTCGTTCTCAGGAGGCCAAATGCCTATCATATTTTTTTACCGCCCATCCGAGATGCTTCCATCAATATGGTCTTTTTGAAACAGTATCAAATTACCCTTGACACTACTGTACTGTTTCCAGGGAAACTGGTACCTGCAGAATAACTACTTTCACTCCCCTCCCCCTATGGACGGACAAGAATTCTGATAACGAAGACCGCTTACTGGCCTAATCTCTTGGAAATGCTTATTGGTATCCCATAAACAAGCAAAACTCAGGAGGTAAATATATGAGCAGCAAAAGCAAGGGAACAGCCAGGGTAAATTTTTTCTAAACTTTTAATAGTGCAATTTCAACGTCATACCTTTAAAGCTGGACAACTCCTCTCGCGTATTGTATTGTCTCCAAAACTGTATTCAATACGAGAGGATCATTTTGAATTTGTCACAGGTTGTCGTCCGTCCAGCCGAATCTACAGAAGAAGTAAAATTCCAAGGTTTGATGCAAAAATATCATTACCTTGGATCCTTACCAAAGATCGGCAACACAATCTGGTATATCGCCACCTGCAACGATGAATGGCTCGGTCTACTCAGCTTTTCCGCTGCAGCTTTGAAATGCGGTGCCCGGGACCGCTGGATTGGCTGGGGACACCGTTTTCAGTATGACCGACTTCATCTGGTGGCAAATAATTCACGATTTCTGATACTGCCCAACTGCCACTACAAAAATCTTGCCACCAAGATTCTATCCTTGTGCAACAGAAGGATACAAGTTGACTGGTCTGATCGTTTCGGTTTCCCACTGTTGATGCTGGAAACCTTTGTTGACCCCTCTCGTTTTGTCGGTACCATCTATCACGCAGCGAATTGGAAACTGGTCGGCGAGACGAAGGGATATCAACGTATCCGTGGCGGTTACAGCAATAATCGACAAACCTCGAAGCTTGTATTCGTTCAGCCTCTGCAACGTAATGCCCGTCTGGTGTTATCCGGTTCTTCCTTGCCTCAACAGTATGTGACAGGAGCACCTAGAATGAAGCTTACCGCCGAGCAGATGAGATCTCTGCCAGATTTCTTTACAACAATTAACGACCCTCGTCGTGCACAGGGCAAACGACATTCCGTCCATGTGGTCCTTGCCATCGCCGCTGGGGCAGTGTTATGCGGGATGCGTGGCTATAAGGCCATTTCCGACTGGGCACAAGCCTTATCTCCCACTGCTCGCGCTAGATTTGGCTGTTATTTCAGTCATAGAAAAAACAGCGTTCCCAGTGAAAGTACCATACGTAATATATTGATTAGAATTAATCCCGCCGAACTGGATCGAGCACTCCAACAATGGAACGCTCAATACGGAGCAATCGACGAAAGCCTGGCCATTGACGGCAAAACCATGCGAAACGCTATTGATGATAATGGTCGACAAATCCACATCATGGGCGCCGTAGGGCATCAAAGCAAACAAAGTTACACTCAAAAAAAGTCGGCACTTTGCCCGTAAAAGGAAGCGACAAAGAAAAACAGACGAACGAAATTAAAACCGCCATCCCGCTCCTCGATTGCCTCGATATTCAAGGCAAAACCATCACCGCCGACGCCCTGTTGACTCAGCGTAGACTGGCTAAATATCTTGTCGAACAAAGACAAGCACATTACCATTTCACTGCCAAGGACAACCAAAAAAATCTCCTCAAGGAAGTCGCTTCATTTTTCGAAAATGTTTCCTGGGATCCTGACTACGTTACCCTGGATAAGCCCAACCATGGCCGTAAAGAGTCCAGAAAAATCTGGATAACTACCGAAATCAATCAATACCTCAAGTTTCCTCATGTCGCCCAAGCTTTCAAAATTGAACGAATAACTTACAGAAAGAACGGAAAAAATTCGCGAGTCGTCGCATACGGAATCACCAGTAAAAATCCACAGTTGGCATCCGCCGAACAAATCTTGAGAGACAATCGGCAACACTGGAGCATTGAAAACAGCTGCCACTACATCCTTGACTGGAATTACGATGAAGATCGTTGTAGAATCTCAAAAGGTTACGGGCCGGAAAACATCACCCGACTGAGGAGATTCGCTATCGGCCTCCTTAAAAGCAAAGGCGTATCTAATGTCGCTCAAAAAATGCGGCAGATCAGCTTTTCACCACGCATGGTTTTCGATTATTTGAGAATTTCTGCAAATACCCACAATTCCTCCGCGGTTCAGGGGTAGAATAAATTTACCGTGAGGGAACAGCAGAGAACAAGCCGGAGATGAGCAAGGCGATTCATTCTTTTATGGATGTAGTGGCATGGGAAGCGGAGCAGTATGCCGCCAATCACACCTCTCCCATGTCACCACTACTTGAGGAAATTGAAAACTACACGCTCAATGAAACCGGCTATCCCAGCATGCTCACCGGCCGGGTCGAAGGGCGCTTCCTGCAATTGATCGTTACCCTCTCCGGGGCCAGAAATGTTGTTGATATCGGCACTTTTACCGGCTACTCCGCCCTAGCCGTGGCCGAGGCGCTTGCCATTGAAGGCAGAGTGCTGACTATCGAACATAATCCCGCCAATGCCGACATCGCCCAAGCATTCTTCGCCAGAAGTCCCCACGGCACCAAGATAGAGCTGCGGCTGGGCGAGGCCATCAATATTCTTAAGTCGCTGCCGGATAAATCCGTTGACCTGGTCTTCATCGATGCCGATAAAACTAACTATCCGGCATATTTTCGTGAATCGATGCGAATACTGCGGGAAGGTGGCCTTCTTCTTGCTGACAATGTGCTGTGGTATGGCAGAATATTTAACCCGCAGGACGAGGACAGCAAAGCGGTGGCTGCCTTCAACGAAGAGGTAAACGGCGACGATCGGGCGGAAAAACTTTTCCTCACCCTACGCGATGGTCTTTATCTAATCAGGAAAAATCCCAGTTAGCCTTTGCCTCCCCCGTTCAGCTTACCCGGCTGCAAGGAACGCTCAAATCCGCAGGAGAGACTATTTTCGTTATTTTATACATTGCCACTGCGGTTCGTACACCAGTAGCATGTCAAGTTGAGGCGTTGGTAAAAAATGCAAACTTTCGAGATGGCGATATCGGTGACCAAGTTCAGCACGAACGAGCCGTTCACCAATATGCTTTAACCTGATTACTCACACAGGAACATCGTTCTTTGTAATCGCGAAAGTATCGTTTAATTCCCTGCTTGAATTTATAGCGTTCAGATTCCAGTTTATTTTTCCTTCAAATTCTCTATTTTTTCAACTCGAACGATCGGTTATCTGTTCCTGAGCGGTATTATATTTGGCAAATTCAACAAGTGTTTCAAGACGAACGACCCGTTTATCTATGTCAACAACATGGTTTTGTAACTTATCGATATCCTTGTTTAACCGTTTCGTTTCGTCGGTAAGCTTTAAAACATCAATCAATAATTCTTTCCAGCCTGCCATTAGTTTCTTTCCTCCAGCGCAACTAACGTTTCATTCAAACGACATCGTGTCTCCTTGGTATCCTCAATCGCTTCTTTGACTCGAGCAGATACCAGATCAAACAACTCTGATTCCTTTAGATCGAGTAAACCGTCAGGATCAAATGCGTCTATGGCCATACGTACAATCTCTGCGGCGGAAGTATTCTTTTTCTCGGCAAGGATTTTGACTTTCTCTATCTGGTGTGGAGCAATGAGATATTGTTTTCGAACTAAGTTTTCAGTGGCTTGCATGTGTTAACCTCATCTAAAAGAATTATTTTTACCCTCTTTTAAATATACACATACACAAGGATATGCACAACATGTCTTTTGATTATTTCCTAGCGTCTACTGCTTCTTTATCCCAAGGAAGAACCTCATCAACCCGTTTGAGGAATTCTGACACCAATACAGCATGTTTAGAAGATGCCTTCTTGCCAAGTAAACCACATTGCATTTCTTGATATGGGATAGCCGCAATAACGATTCGATGTTGCTTGCTTACCACATCACATCATTCGCGAATTCAAAGTAATCATTACCCAAATTGATCCTCCGACAAAGATAAAAATTAACAGAGCCGAGAACGCCAGAACAATAAGATTCCAGCGCTGTTTTGAAGAGCGGTCTAAATGTAAAAAGAAGTGGAGATGGACAAATATTTGCAAAATTGCCGCGAGAAAGAGACCGGACAGTGCAGTAGATCTGGAAATCCCATCAAAAGACGCCAGCCCAAAAGAGACAATAGTTAACACTACAGCCAGAGCAAATCCGACAAGATATTTCTTAGAGCTCAGATGACCAATACCTAAAGCTTCATTCATTCCATTCTGATTCATTTTATCCTCGCGTTAAACGACACCGGCAAGATAGACAACGGTAAACACCCCGACCCAGACAATATCAAGAAAGTGCCAGAAGAGACTGAGCTGCATAAGACGGGAGCGAACCCTCAGAGTCAATCCCTTGGTGGTAACCTGATACATCATTATCGCCATCCACAGCAGACCAAAACTAACATGCGCCCCATGTGTTCCCACAAGGGTAAAAAACGCTGAGAGAAAACCACTTTGCTGCGGGGTGTGTCCGGCCATAAGCATTTCATGAAACTCACTGATTTCCATGATTACAAAACCAGCTCCCAGCAGAAAAGTCACTCCCAGTGCAATCAAAACCGCCTTGCTCTTGCTGTCCTGCATCGCTACCATGGCAAACCCGTAGGTCACCGAGCTGATGAGAAGAAACATGGTTTCGACAAAAAGATAAGGGAGGCTGAACAGCTCTTTGGGGCCAGCGGCGCCGGCATAATTGTGTCCCAGAACCACAAAAGTGGTAAAGAGAATAGAGAATATAACCAGGTCACTCATCAGATAAATCCAGAATCCGAAGGCGGTCATCTCAATCTTCTTGAGGTGTTCGGGACTATGGGTTAAAGCTGCTTCCTGTTTCATGCGGTACCCTTTATCAATTTTTGAAGATGCTTTTCTTCTGTTTCCCGAACCTCTTGGGCGGGAATAATAAATTCAACATTTTCATCTTCGCTAAAGCCGATGTTGATGACGGAAACAATGATACCGATGAGGGTAACAATTGCCAGCCACCATATATGCCAGATCATGGCAAAACCAAACGTCGTGCCCAGCAACCCAATGATAAAACCGTGGGGTCTGTTTCTCGGCATCTCAATGTCCGTATAGCTGACATCTCTGGGATAAGCCGTGTTGTCCTCTTTCATCTGCCAGAAAGCATCCAGGCCTTTTACTTCAGGGACGAGAGCAAAATTATATTCGGGCGGCGGAGAAGACGTCATCCATTCCAGTGTCCGCCCGTCCCATGGATCTCCGGTTTCGTCCCTGAGCTTATCACGCTTGATGATACTGATGACAATTTGAATAACCATGGCGATGACGCCAAAGCCAATAAGGGCCATGCCAACCCATGCTATTATCAGCCAGGGCTGCCAGTGGGGGTTGGTGTAATGGGAGATTCGCCTGGGCATTCCCATAAATCCCAAAACATACAGCGGGCCAAAAGCGAGGATGAAACCGACCACCCATCCAAAGACAGAAAGTTTGCCCCATTTTTCTTCCAGCTTGAAGCCAAAGGCCTTGGGGAACCAGTAGTTAATACCGGCAAAGTAACCAAAAATGGCACCGGGAATAAGCACATTGTGAAAATGGGCCACCAGAAAAACACTGTTGTGTACGACAAAATCCGCCGGCGGAATGGCCATCAGCACACCGGTCATGCCCCCTATCACAAAAAGGATAAAAAAACCAATAGTCCAGTACATGGGAACACTCAAGGTAATACGCCCTTTGTACATGGTAAACAACCAGTCAAACACCTTGACGCCGGTGGGGATGGCAATCAACATGGTGGTAATGCCAAAGAAGATATTCACGCTGGGCACATTGCCCATGGTGAAGAAATGGTGCAGCCAGACAATAAAAGACAGAAACATGATGACAGCCGTGGCATACACCAGAGACTTGTACCCAAAAAGACCTTTACGTGAATAGGTGGCGACGACCTCGGAATAAACCCCAAAAGCCGGTAAAACAAGAATATACACTTCCGGATGACCCCACATCCAGAAGACGTTGGTCCACAACATCATATTGCCGCCAAGATCATTGGTGAAAAAGTGCATTCCCAGATAGCGATCCATGGTCAGCAAAAAGAGTCCCCCGGTCAGGACCGGAAAAGCCAGCACAATCAGGACGTTGGTCGTCAGGGCTGTCCAGGTGAAGAGCGGCATCCGCATCAGGGTCATGCCCGGAGCCCGCATTTTAATTATGGTAACAATAAAATTAATCCCGGTCAGAGTCGTGCCGATCCCTCCCAGCTGTATCGCCCACATCCAGTAATCCACCCCGGAATTTGGCGTATAGGTCGTTTCAAAAAGTGGAGCCAGTCCCGTCCAGCCGCTGATGGAGAAATCTCCGATGCCCAGAGAAATCATGATCAGGCTGATGCCGGTAAAGGTCAGCCATAAACTGATGGAGTTAATCAGCGGAAAAGCCACGTCACGGGCGCCGATCTGCAAGGGAACAACAATGTTCATAAGCCCAACAAAAATTGGCATCAAAACAAAAAGCAACATCATCGTGCCGTGGGCACTGAAGAACTGGGAAAAGTGATCAGGTGACAGAAATCCGTGGTTCTGACCAAGGGCTATTGCTTGCTGCGTACGCATAAACATACCGTCGGCGAAGCCCCGAAAAAGCATGACCATGCCCATGATGGTATACATCACGCCGATCTTTTTATGATCGACACTGGTCAACCACTCTTTCCATAGCCAGGTCCATTTTTTGAGGTAGGTGAGAAGGAAAAAAAGAGCTACACCCCCGAGCAGAGTGCTGTAAACAGCACCCATTTGCAGGGCGTCGTGATAAAAGGCGTCTGCTGTTAATTTTCCAAACATAATTAATTTCCCTTTTTCATGGTGTTCATCTCATCTGAGCCCATGTGTTTCATATTCTGATGATCTCCCATCCAGCCCATAAAAGATTTCATAACATGGTCAAAAAGCCCAGGTTCGACCGGAGAAAAAATGGTGATCGGGTAATCGGTGATGGGCTGGTTCAACTTTGAAAAGGTAGCCAGATCCAGTTGTTTATTATTTTCCTTGGCCTGTTTGACCCATTCTTCAAAGCCCTGCATGGTCTTGGCGACCACTTTGAAATGCATGGTGTCATATCCCTCGCCGCTGAATTCAATATTGTGACCTTCAAATGTTCCCGTTTCGTCGGCCATCAGGTGCAGTTTGGTCTGCATCCCGGCCATAGCATACATCTGGCTTCCCAGCTGAGGAATAAAAAGGGACGTCATGACCGTTGCCGACGTCAGGCGAAAGCTTAAGGGAACTTTTTCCGGGATCACCAGCTCATTGACCATGGCAATATCGTAATCGGGGTAAATGAACAGCCAGTTCCAATCCAGCGAAATAACTTGAATATTCAAAGGCTTGTTGTCAGAGGCGATGGGTAGGTATGGGTCTAGTTCATACGTTTTCACCCAGACCAGATAGGAGAGAAAGGTTACAATCATCAGTGGCACCAGCCATATTACCAGCTCCACCTTTGTGGAGTGCACCCAACCTGGCTGGTAGTCAGCATTTTTATTTGAGGCCCGATAACGTTTGACAAATAAATAGGTCATAATAAAAACAGGAACGATCACGATCAACATGGCCGCAACGGACATATAAATCAGGTTCGCTTCTTCCTGCCCGATAGGACCTTTCGAATTGAGCACAATTAACTTGTTGCAACCTGTCATCATCAGCGCGAAAACAGCAAAAACAAGAATTCTGACACTATGAAAAAGTTTATTTGAAAACATTGCGATCTCCGATTATGCACCTGCTTAAGGGGGCCGAGAACAAATTATTCGTAATATCCTAACAGGTTAAAAATAAAAAAAAAGCATTTTTTTTGTAAGGACCGGGAGAACGCCTCAGTACGCCGGGCAACTTTCAAAGGCCGCCTTTTTCTCGGGCAAAATTACAGTATATAAAAGTAGAGACGGTACCACGATATGAGATCAGCTGCGCAAGCTGAGAGTAAACTCGACTATTTTTTTAGTACCTTAGAAATTCATTTCTTGCTTTTTATGAATGAATTTCTAAGGTACTTACACCCCTCAAGGGGGTACTGAAAAGAGTCCCGGCTTATTTCCCGTTTACCGGGGCTAGAGAGTTATATCCGCCACCAGGGGCAAGTGGTCTGAGGCAACTCGGCTCAACTCAGTGGAGTGTGCGTGCAGTGTTGTAAGTCTCTTCGCCGGGCGAACCCAGATTCGATCTAATTTAAGTAGTGGTCGATGCGCGGGAAAAGAGCTTGGGGATTGTCGACTTGGAAACCTTTGGCCTATAGCACGTAAGGATCTGCTCCAGGAGAGCCATTCGTTAAAATCTCCGAGCAGGACAGCGAAATCACTCTTTATCTCATCCACTATTTTTAGCAATTTTTCTATTTGGAAATATCGTTCGCGGATTCCAAGACCGAGGTGTGTCGCCCACAAGAACAGGGTTTGATCATTGAGCTTTAAGTTTGCCTGAATCACACCTCGTGGTTCTCTGCCTTTGACACTTATATCATAACGTTTGATCGCCGATATGGGCAATTTGGACAAGAGGGCATTGCCGTAGCGTGTTTTCGCTGTAGTGAGCGTAGAACCCTCAACAGCTTCCATACCTGTTGCGGCCGCTAAAGTGGCTAATACATCTTCGGCTGTTTCGGGTTGTGACGTGACCTCCTGGAGGGCAATAACATCGGCATTTATTTCACGAAGAACAGCAGCGATCCGCCTGGGATTCTCTATACCATCCCGCCCAACGCAGCGGTGAATATTATATGTGGCAATTCGAAAGTGCATCAGGAGCCGTCGTGCGGTTGCTTGTGAATATTGCGCTTTTTTATCCAGTGCCGAAGACCAATTATACCTGCACCGAAGACAACAACCACTGCAAACAACGCTGTGAAGCTCGACATATCCGGTTGACGCAGAGATTCTGACAGCCGGTCAGCGACAAAAGCTATGGCGGTAATTCCCGGAATTATACCTATCAAAGTACCTAAACAGAAATCACGAAATGAAATCGCCGAGACACCTGCAACCAGATTGATCAATGAAAATGGAGCCACCGGAATAATCCGAAAGGTAATAACTGCCATCAGCCCTGAATTGGAGAGTTGCTGATTGATCCGATTGACCAGACTGCCGGAAAATTGGCTGACAATGTTTTTCCCTAGAAGATGACCGAGCAGAAACATCACCATAGCACTCAATGTTGTGCCGAGTAATGCATACCAGCCGCCCCACCATGGACCATACACAATTATGGTTGCCATAATCATCAGGGTCACGGGAAAAGAAACCAAACCAAAAACGACATACGCCAAAGGAACCAGTAGAGGGCTGAATGGGTGACGTTTCAGCCATTCGGCAGATGCTGTCACGGTATAGATATTGAGCCAGTCACTCAGTGGCGTCCAGCGCCATAGTGCCGCCAGACCTAAAACAACAACGATTGTAAGGATGATTTTCAGAAAATGACGGTAGGCAGGACGCTGATCTTCCGGACGGATAAGGTAATCCAAAAATTCTTCCGGCTCTATCGGCTGTTCAGGATCGAGCAACTCTGATTCGGGCAACCACTTAACTATTTCGTCTTCAACCCCCACCTGCAATGGCAGCAAAGTTCGTTCTCCCCCGCGCAGTGATTCGATACCCTTTATAAGTGATTTTTCTTTATCAATCGCCTCACGTACTTCGTCTTCTGACGCCCCAAGATGCTCTGCCAGCAACCGATTGCGAAATGATGCTATAGTGTGAGCAGCATCACTTTCCTCCCCGCCGACAATGGCAAGATCACATTCAGAGTCAAGGCCAAGTGATCTGTTGCTGAGATTTGACGACCCCACTCGGACAAAACAGCCGTCAATCACCATCACCTTGGCATGCACCATGAGCGTTACTTGAGGATCAACTGCCAATTGTGGATAATAGACGCGCAGCCGATCATGAATGTCGGCTTCCCTCAAGGTGTCTAATATCCTGCCGCGCAACACGTCCATGGTGTGTTGCTCAAGCCAACCACCTGTCTTCAGCGGTAAAACCATCACAATCTCGGGTCCTTCTTTTTCGCCAAGCCGCTTCTTGATAGCCTCGCCCACTCGATAGGAACTGAGATACTGATTCTCAAGATAAATGGACTTGAGCGCCCCGGCAATGCTGTCGAGGTAAAGAGCTTCAACCTCTCGAATTTCAACATGATCCTTATATTTGGGGAAAGTGCGGCTTATGGCAACCGATATTTCCCGAAAATCCGGTGTCACACTCGTGGGCCAGATATCAGTTATCTGATCACGATTCACTTTAACCGGTAACTCTCCGCAGGCCCGTAACCAACGCTGCCGCACCAGTTGCCCAAGGGTTGCTGCAGCCTGTCCGTCAACCATCATCTGAATATCATGAAAAGGCGGATAGGCTTTACCATCAGGATCGACACGACGCTCATCATCCGGCAGATGCTGTGAAGTATCCCAGCGCCATTTGCTAAGATCCAGACCGCCGGAAAAGGCAACTGCATCATCGACAACGACCACTTTCTGGTGTTGGGACGCGCCGACGGGATGTTCGCCATCAAGACAAAAATGAATTTGTTTATTGGTATGCCATTTTAATTTGTAACGCGGGAAAAACTCACGCTCCATGGCATAAATCATGGCGAAATCCCAGCTTAAAAGATAAACTTGAAGCCCTTTTTTTCGTCTCGTCAGAGAATCGAGAAACTTGCCCAAAGTCTCCGGATAGTCACCTTTTTCACCGTCACGTATCAGACGCAATTCGCTGTGTAAGTCCCAGCCGACAATAATGATCGACTGCCTGGCCTGCTGCATTGTTTCATGCAAAGCTCTAAAATAGACTTCACCATCAATCAGGAAGGAAGCGCGATGAGCTTTGTTCATCTGCCAGCAGTTTTCTTCGGGTTTAAATATTTTTTCCACCCTCATTCTCTCGGCTCATTTTGACAATACAATCCAGGAATATCCTGTTTGCCGGCGTCCACAGACAGGACCGGCCAGAGGGAAAAATCGCTGTTTTTCTTATACCCCACGCCAACGGCTCCCTTAACCATATACAAAACATAGGCCCAATCGGTTTCAAATGAACTGGTGGTGGAAGACCAGTAGGATTGCTGAATATCAGTAAAAAAGTGCTCATCGGGAAGAGCCGGAGAATGAGTGGAGGCATCCACCAGACTCTCCAGCTCGTTGATAGTCGGCATCCGCCAGGGCAAATTTGACTCTTTGGCATAGGTGGCCACCGCTGCAAGCGCCTCATTCCACGAAGAAATATTTTTACCGAAACTGGCCTTTCTATGCCAGGTAAGACCAGTCAGCACATCCAGAATGCCTGTTTTCGATGGCAGAAAACGCGGCGCAGGCCAGGGAACGCCCATAACAAGCGATCCATCCTGCCTGCCCCCAGCACATGGAATTATAGAGCCCCGTTCATCGTAACACTTTCTTGCCCCGGTAAAGGGGAGAATATTTGCCGGACCGCAGACCGGCCACAGCCAGTAATACCCGTCCTTATTGCCATAAAACATTCTTCCACCCTCAAGATGTACGTACCAGGCGTACCTTGGGGCGATTGCCGCGGTGGTCGATGTCCAGAACCAGCCAAGAAATATATTTTCAAAAGGATGGCCTTTGGTAAGTGCAGGTTTTTTTGAGCTGTGATCAATAAGACTGCGCATTTCTCGTCGATTTGGCATCCGCCAGTCGTTTCTGCCATATCGCGCGTCCATATTCATCTGCTCAACAAAATCCAGTCCTTCCTGCCAGCTCAAGGGAAACTCGGATGGACAACTGTTTCTTGTCCAGGTAAGACCTGTCGCCCTGTCCAATACAAGATGGTCATCAGTGATTGCAAAGCGCTCGGCAGACCAGTCGATGCCGGTCAGAAACTCAGCATCCTGGCCAGAACCCCGGCATGCAATTACATCGCCATTTTCGTTATAGCATTGTGTCAGGCCTGTAGACAGTATATGACTTGAATTCATTACTCTTCATTCCCCCTTGCGACGCTTTTCTTTCATTCATTACTTTTTCTTACGTAAGATATTAATCACAAGCCATAAGCCAAGGACAACAGAAAGCAGGTAGCCAATGACCCCCAGAGCAGGCAGGCCAAAGATGAACGGGCCAACGCCGGTCGTTATTATCATTGATGATCCCATTATGATTGCGCCGGCGATAATACCAGTAGTCAATCGGTTGGAGGCATTCTCCAGGGTATTGACGAGCTGTTCGAGCTTCTCCAGATGAAAATTAAAGCTGAGTCCCCCACCCTCGATCTTTTCAATTATCTGCAGGAACTGGCGCGGCAGATCACTTTTTAAAGATAAAAAACTTGAAAAAGAGTTTTTCAAGCTCCGCCAGACCACACCCGGTTTATATCGCTCAAGAGCCAGACGATGGACACTTTCCCTTAACTCTTCTATGACGTTTAACTCTGGAAAAACAAGACGAGCTGATCCTTCGGCAGTCACCAGAGATTTTATCATGATCACCATATCGGTTGGCAACCGCAGATTGTGCTCACGCAGCAAGGCGAGCAAACTCCGAAGCATTCCACCAATATCCATATCCTTGATGGGTAAGGCGTAATAACTGTCCAAAAGTGTCAGCAAACCCCTTTCCAAAGAATTTCGGTCCACCGTTTTCGCTCTAGTCCTACATAATTGCAGAAAAATATTCGTTAAAGCTTCGCTATTTTTATCCACAACAGCTGTGAGCATTTCAATGAGCATGAAGCGGTCCCGTTCTGTCAAGCGACCGACCATCCCCCAATCAATAATGCAGAGCCTCATATCACCGCTGACCAGTAGATTTCCCGGATGAGGATCGGCATGAAAAAAGCCATCTTCAAGAATCTGTTGCACAACTGTCTGTAAGCCCTGCCTGGCAATCTGTTCTCTATCGTACCTGGTTCTATTAAGAAGTTTTTTGAACTGTACTCCGTCAAAAAAGTCCATCACCAACACTTTCTTCGAACTGAATTTCTTATAAGGCACAGGAATGTAAACATCCGTCTGTTCGGCGTAAGAACGGGCAATATTGATATTATTCAGTTCCAGATTGAAATCAAGCTCTTGCATTAGAGTGCGCCTGACTGTCCTGGCAAGTTCGGGCAGATCGTAGCATTGTAATTCTTCAAACTGCTGGTCGAAAAAGTTGCAAACAGATTCAAGGATATCAAGGTCGGAGGTAATATCCGGTAAAATGTTCGGCCGTTGCACCTTCACCGCTACTACGGTTCCATCTTCCTTCAACATCGCCTTGTGCACCTGGGAGAGGGATGCTGCAGCCACCGGTTCGTTATCAAAGAATGAAAAAACTTCAATGATCGGTCTGCCGAGACATTCTTCAATGACCGGGATTATGTCTGCGGATTCAACTGCGGGCACATTGTCTTGCAACTTTTCAAGCTCGCTGAGCAGTTCATCCGGCAACAGATCCGGCCTGAGGCTCATTATCTGACCGAACTTGATATACGTCGGCCCCAATTCTTCTATGACCGTGCGAATTCGTTCAAAGAGTCCGAGGTTGGTGTCAACCGGTACGATACTGTGCAGGAAATCAGCGCCCGGCACGTCGAACCGATCAACAACTTCGTCGAAGCCGTATTTCGCCAGAATAGTGACGATATCCTTGAAACGTTTCAGCTTTTTAATGTCATTGAATTGCATAAACACCACCCTGGTTGTTTTTTTGTCCTTGGCAGATTAATAAAGGAAACCCAGTTCTAACTGGTAGTCTTTGCTGATTCTTTTTCAATTTTGCTGATAAAATTATTTTCGTCGATCATTGTATATTCCTCCCTCTTGTTACTGCCGAATCTGGTGTTGTTACATTTCTGACGCTGATGCTGATGCGATAAAGTGCCGTAATCTATTGTAGTCATGACAGATGGATAAATATATACATTGAAGACATTATATCAGTCAGGGCATCGCAGTAGATGGCTTGAACAACACGACTTGAAACAAGTTGATGCAATAGTTAGTGTGTTTTTATGAGATATCAATATATTACAGACAGGGGATTTTTTAGTGTCAGCTTTTGCCAGCTTGGTGACAGAAAAACGTTGCCAACGGTCAATCTACCCTGACACAAGGGGAAACAAGGAGACAATGCATGAAAAAATTTGATGTCATCGTAATTGGAACCGGCACAGCCGGGCAGACTGCCGCATTTGATCTGGCAGCAGAAGGCTATAATGTGGCCATTATAGAAAGCAGCAGTACGCCGGGTGGGGTTTGCGCCCTGCGCGGCTGCCAGGCAAAAAAATGGTTCTATGAGGTGTCTGAGCTTGTTGCCCGCTGCAACCATCTTCAGAATATTGGAATTACAACTCTTCCACAGGTTGACTGGCAGCAAATTCTCATAGAGAAAAATAAATTCACATCAGATGTACCCCAAAACACCATAAATAACCTCCGGGGCAATGGCGTCACCTTCATTGAAGGACAAGCAACATTTATCGATAAATTGACCATTTCCGTCAACAATACCAGTCTCCAGGCCTCCTTTTTCATTGTCACCACTGGTGCAGAACCTATGGCCCTGCCCTTTGAGGGAAATGAAAATATGATAACGAGTGATGATTTCCTCGAGCTGAAAGCTCTCCCGGAGCGCGTCGCTTTTATTGGCGGTGGCTTTATCTCTTTTGAGTTTGCGCACTTTGCGGCTCGTCTTGGTTGTCGGAAAGGTGAGGTCTATATCCTCGAAGCAAATGACAAAGTGCTGTCACCTTTTGACCAAGACATGGTTCGCCAGCTTGTAGAAGCTTCAGAAGCTGAGGGAATCAGTATTCAGACAAAGGTTTCTATTACATCAATAAAAAAGAGCACCACCGGTTATACCGTTGTCCTGGAATCCGGTGCTGATCTGGAGGTGGATCTGGTTGTCAATGGTGCCGGCCGTACTCCGAACATTGACTCACTGAACCTGCAAGGCGCTGGTGTAGACTTTTCCAAAAGGGGTATCGCTGTTGATCAGCATATGAAAACGTCAGCGGATACAGTTTTTGCAGTCGGCGATTGTGCAGAAAGCCTCCAGCTTGCCCGGGTGGCCGATATGGAGGCACATGTTGCAGCAAGGACCATCATTGCGACAAAAAATGGTGAGAAGTCGGCCGGTATTGATTACAGCACCACTCCTGCGGTCCTTTTTACCTATCCGCAGCTGGGTTCTTTAGGAAAAACTGAAGAACAGCTTAAAGAGGAAAATATCAAGTACTGGAAAAGTTATGATACACAGCTGAGCTGGCCGACGTATCGCCGGGTTGGCTTGAAATATGCGGCTTATAAAATCATGGTCGACAAAGATGACCTGATACTCGGCGCGCATTTCATATCTGATAACACAACAGGTCTGCTCAACACGTTTAAACAGGCAATGAGAGACAAGATACCTGTTACCAGGCTGCACGAGAACAATATCATGGCACCGTATCCATCACGGGAAAGCGATATTGTCTATATGTTAAGCCCTTTTGTTGAATAGAGCGGAACCAGTTTTGTCCTGTTGCGATGGATTTTGTCTATTTTAGCAGGACAAAATTTGCAAAAAGGAAGGTATTCCTGCTCCAGGAGAACTCTAAAAAAAAAAATCGTAATCCCAGAAAAAAGGTTATCTGATACAACAAATCATCACTGCAGGCTGATCTTGCTAGAACTGCTTTCCCTCTATATTTTTCTTCAATTGTGCTATTTCAAGGCCAAGTGGGACACACTTGTTTCCTTCCATACAATCTTTAGCCTGAGGAATATCAAGGTAGTGTTTGAGTTCATGAGAATCTTTTATCAAGTCAACCACCCACGCATTTTTATCGTCATCAAAGCTCACGTCGATATCTATTCCGCATTCACCAATTTCCGGATATATTTCCGTGATTTTTTCACATAATTCTTCTTTGGTATACATAGTCAGCTCCTATTCGTTGATGTTTTTTTCTTCACAATATCTCCTATCCGTCCCCGTGGACAAAAGATCCACTCTTGTTCCCGGACAAAGTTTCAATAAAATGCCGCACTCGAGCAACACTCCAAGTTTTTTGTTGCAAAACAGGTGCCACTCCTTGCAAAGCAGCATTTAATGCCCCTTTACTTGAAAGGTAATACATGCTCTTCGGCTCATCAATAGCCTGGGGTTTACTGGTATGAGAGATTCATGTCGTTTTGGTAAAGTCCTCGGCAAATCCCTGTAATATTAATTTTTCCGACCACACCAACAATTTAACCACAAGTCAGATCCCATACCTGCGAATTTTCCTATCAAACATAAAAGCAACTTGGCATCGGTCAAAACGCTAACCTGTCGATACTGGGTTTAGGCAAGGATTTTGCAGCACTATACACAAGCGCGGCCAGCAGCATATAAATGCTGCCGCAAAGATAAACAAATGACAAAGAGGATTTATAACATGACCTCTATCGTGTGGTTAAAGGATGCAGAATTCGCTTTTGACTCTGCCCAGACAACGAAAAAACCTGTCTTACTGGACTTTCACAACCCTCAGTGTATAGGCTGTCAACAGATGGATGCGGTTACGTATCAAACACCAGAAGTTATAAGCTTTATCGATCAACACCTTACCCAACTCAGGGTTAATGTACAGGATGGCTCAATGCCTGCCAGTTTCCGCTATACCTGGACCCCCAGTCTCGCTATCCTCACCCCGACAGGACACGAAGTTCAGCGGACAATCGGCTTCCTGGGACCAGAGGAATTCATCGTCAGAATGCATCTGGGTATCGCTAAAGTGCGTCTGGAGACCAAAGAGTACGATACCGCACTGATTCCTTTGAAAAGCTTGATGGAGACTTTTCCCGAAAACAATTGCGTTCCGGAAGCTATTTATATCAGTGGAGTGGCTGCGTATAAAAAATCCAATGATCCTCATAAGCTCAAAGAGGCTTATGAAAAATTATTGCGCGAATATCCTGACAGCATCTGGACAGAAAAAGCCTCCCCGTACCGATTAATACAATAATGCTGTCCTTTTGAGGTCACAAAATCCATCCTAAGATTGTGGCAAACGCAGCAACAATAATTGTTGTCATAACTCGTTTTTTATTATGCTCTTCCAGTGGTGTTGTATTGCCATAGGTCTGTCCTGTTTAACAGGACAATGCACTGAAAGTCAGGACAACCTGGCACCTTTTGGAACCATTCAATTACAAAGCAATCAGATATTGTCAACAGAGAGAGGAGAACAATAATGTTTCTAGAGAAAGTCAAATCGGAAGGCATTGCCCATCTGTCCTACATTCTTGGTGATGGTTCGGAGGCTGTTGTCATCGACCCTCGACGTGACTGCGAAGTCTATGTAAATATAGCCGCTCGTGAAGGCACACGAATTACCCGAATACTCGAAACACACAGAAATGAAGACTACGTGGTAGGGTCGCTGGCCCTTGCCCACCGTACGGGGGCGACGATTCACCACGGGAAAGCGCTCGACTTCTCTTATGGGGAGGATATTTCTGAGGGCGATTCTTTTGATCTGGGTGATTTGCGCCTGACGATTTTAGAAACACCCGGCCACAGCCTTGAGTCCATTTCAATCGTGGTCACAGACAAAAATTACGGTGATGATGCTGTCGCGGTGTTCACCGGTGATGCCTTATTTATCGGCGATGTCGGTCGAACGGATTTCTATCCTGACCGGGCCAGGGAAATGGCGGGTGCACTTTACGATTCTATTTTCGATAAAATCCTGCCGCTCGGAGACCAGACAATCCTCTATCCAGGCCACGGTGCCGGTTCGGTCTGCGGTGACAACATGGCCTTACGCGAATTCTCAACCATCGGTTATGAGCGACTCAACAATCCAGTGCTGCAAAAAACGAATCGTGAAGACTTTATCGAGTTCAAAATCAACGAGCACCATTATCAGCCACCCTACTTCAAAAAAATGGAAAAGTCTAACCAGCATGGCCCTCTGTTGCTGGATAATCTGCCAAACCCCACCCCGATGAATACTGACGAAGTGGAAGAGGCAATGCAGCAGGGAGCAGTACTGCTTGACTTACGAAGCCCCGAGGCATATGCCGGTGCCTTCATTGCCGACAGCCTTGCCATCCCCTTAGAAATGATCCCCGCCTATGCCGGTTACCTGTTGGACTATGAGTCGGATCTCATTTTAGTGCCGGAAACCAGCGAACAGATATCCATTGCGGTACAATACCTGATTCGGCTTGGCTTTGACCGTGTCCTGGGATATCTCAAAGGAGGAATGCACAGCTGGGAAGTGAGTGGTCGCCCCTACGATAGGATTGGAGCCGTCCATGCCGCAACGCTTGATGACCGGTTAAAGCAGCGTGAGGATTTTACCCTTCTGGACGTACGTAAGATTTCCGAATATGAACAAGACAGTCTGGCCGGTGCCACGCACATTTTCCTTGGCGAACTACAGGACCGTATCGACGAACTCGACCGTGCGAAACCGGTAGTCACCTTCTGTGGCAGCGGAAAGCGGGCAATTATTGCGGCTTCCATCTTGAAGCGCCATGGCTTCAACGAAGTAGAGGACAGTCTCGGATCAATGCAAGCATGTAAAAGCATTGGCTGTAAAATGAGACGGAGCTAACGGTTTTTAATTTTCCCAGCAATATACTCACTGATTTTCGATAGATCTTCTGTGTCATCCTGCAGGGCGGAGATTGGAATCTCTGCCCTCGCAGCACTTTTATGTCCTCCGGCTGAACCAATCTTACCGAACAGGCGCTTTGCCACCTTGCCTGCATCCAGCCGAAAACCGACATTTCTTATAATAATAATTAATTTTTTGCCATAAATTCCGGAAACGAAGCACCAGGTAGCCTCCGCCATCTTCATAAAAAAGTCGGCAAGAATCACCAGTGAATCGGCGTCTTTTACCACACCCATATGGATATAGGCCGTATCACCGATAAATTGCAGTTCTTCAAAAGCCTTGCGAAATGCGGCCACGTTTTTCTTGTTAATTTCAGATGATTCAATTTTTTTGATAATATTGATATTAACGTGGGGATAAAGATACCGAAATGCTTTGACATCAGAGCAGGTTGACGTCCTGGTAAAATTGTCAGTATCTGTCTTGATGCCGTAAAACAGAGCAGTGGCTAACTTTCTTGAAGGCGTAACGTCTGCTGCCCTAAGGTATTCCGTCATAATTGACGAAACGGAACCGTATTCCTCACGAATATCTTTAAAAGGGACCTTCAGTGAGGGATCGGGCGGGTGATGATCGATGATAATACTAAAATCGATAGAGTTTAAAGATTTATGATGATGGGGCTGTGCGTCAACCATGGCCCACTTCGTCACCTCACTGGTGTTGACCTTTGTAAAGTATGGCACGGTAATCTTTAAATCTCTTATCATCGTAAGATTATCCGAACGTTTGATGGCATTGACCCGGCAGATAATAGTCTTCTGGACCTTTCTCCAGAAGAGTCTTTTTAAAGCAAGAGCACTGGCAATGGCGTCCGGATCGGCAACGATAGGGATACAGATAATATCGTCGGTTGAAACAATCTTGAGAAGACTCTCATAACGGCCTTTGTGGGTGGTTGGTGGGGCTGGAGGGTTCATAAGGTATTTCCCTGGTAGTAATGCTCCTGACCCTGCTGCCAGATGCCAACCGGATGGAGCATAGTAAATCTATTATAACCATTATCCCTGCGTAACAAGGCATTATGATATTTTCATTTGCCTCAGCCTGAGGGCATTACCTATAACGGAGACCGAAGAGAGGCTCATTGCAGCCGCTGCGATGACCGGTGATAACAAAATACCGAAAATCGGATACAAAACCCCTGCAGCCACCGGTATCCCAAGTGAATTATAGACAAACGCAAAAAAGAGATTCTGCCTGATATTTGCCATCGTTGCATCGGACAGTTTTCTGGCTCGAACAATTCCGGTGAGATCGCCCTTAACCAGGGTAATGCCGGCCGACTCCATTGCCACATCGGTACCTGTTCCCATGGCGATACCCACATGTGCCTGTGCCAGCGCCGGTGCATCGTTAATGCCGTCGCCTGCCATGGCAGCCATATGCCCATCCTCCTGATATTTCTTTACTGTTGACGCTTTCTGCTCAGGAAGAACTTCCGCCACGACTTGGTCTATATTCAGTTTTGCAGCCACCGCCTCGGCGGTGGATCGGTTATCTCCCGTCAGCATAACAACCCGCAATCCCTGATCATGGAGTTGCTCAATTGCTGAAGGAGTCGACTCCTTAATGGGATCGGCGACAGCCAGCAACCCCGCAAGTCGGCCATCTGCGGCGACATACATCACTGTCTGACCATCTTTTCGCATTTCTTCCGCCCGGTCGGTGTGCGAAGAAGTGTCAACCTCAAAATCGTCCATGAGTTTTAGATTGCCGAGTAATACCTTAACACCATCAACCACACCGGAAACACCTTTTCCTGTATGGGATTCAAAATCGGTTGTTTCCATGGTTTTGACCTGCCGCTCATCCGCACCCGCAACGATTGCCTCCGCCAGAGGATGTTCACTTGCCTTTTCCAGACTCGCCGAATAAAGCAGCAGCTTTTCTTCTGTCATATCTTTTGCTGTTACCACATCGGTCAATTTGGGTTGACCAAGAGTCAGGGTACCGGTCTTATCCACCACCAAGGTGTCGATTTTGCGCATTGTCTCAATCGCTTCGGCATTTTTGAAAAGTACTCCCATGGTTGCGCCCTTCCCGGTTGCCACCATAATAGACATCGGCGTGGCAAGCCCCAAAGCACACGGGCAGGCTATAATCAGAACAGATACCGCAGCGATCAAGGCAAAGGCCAGTTGCGGTTCCGGACCGACCAAGTACCAGACGACAAAAGAGGCAAGGGCGGACAAAATAACCGCCGGAACAAAATACCCTGCCACCTGATCCGCCAGTTTCTGGATCGGGGCACGACTGCGCTGTGCTTCGGCCACCATTTTAACGATTTGCGCCAGAACAGTGTCACTGCCTACCTTCTCGGCCCGAATAGTCATAGTCCCTTTGCTGTTGACTGTGGCCCCGAGAACCTTGTCGTCCTGCCGTTTTTTGACGGGTACCGGTTCACCTGAGATCATGGATTCATCCACCGAACTCGAACCCTCCGTGACAATCCCATCCACCGGCACCTTTTCACCCGGACGTATTCTGAGCAGGTCACCAACCTGGACCTCTTCAAGCGGTATATCCGTCTCCTTCCCTTCGTCGTCAATTTTCCGGGCTATCTTAGGGGCGAGTCCAAGAAGGGCCTTGATGGCCGTGCCGGTCTGGCTACGGGCTCGCAGTTCCAGCACCTGACCAAACAAAATCAGGGTGACGATCACCGCTGACGGTTCAAAATAGACATCAACCGTACCCTCCTGGCCGCGCATGGCGGCGGGGAAAATCTCAGGGAAGAGCACGGCCACAATACTGTAAAGATAGGCCACCGAGACTCCGAGACCAATAAGGGTGAACATATTGAGACTTCGCTTTTGCAGCGATTGTACCGCTCGCACCATAAAGACCCAACCCGACCAGAGCACAACAGGGGTAGCCAGGGCAAACTCTATCCAACCAAAAACCTTTGCCGAGGCAAGCTTTTCGATGAGATGACCGCCGGGAATCATATCGCGCATAGCGATAATCACCAGCGGTACGGTAAATATTGCTCCGAAGATAAAGCGTTTCAACATATCTTCGTATTCCGAATTATCCTCCTCGTCTTCAAGCGATGCGGCCATCGGCTCAAGTGCCATACCGCACTTTGGACAGGAGCCCGGTGCATCTTCAATAATCTCAGGGTGCATGGGGCAGGTATATTGTCGGCTGGAGTCCTCTTCTTCGGCTGTCTGATCCTCGGGGGCAACACCATCTCCTGAGGAATAGGTCTCGGGTGCTTCTTTAAATTTTTTCAGACAATGTTCGCTGCAAAAATAAAAAGGCTCTCCGTTATGGTTGTAGCGAAGAAACTCTTCTTCATCTTCAGTTGTCATACCACAAACCGGATCTTTATATTCGGTTGTTTGCTCGTGACGATTTTCGCCGTCCTGGCGGCTGTTCTTATTATGCTCCTTCTGCTTGTGATTACCCATCTGAATTTTCCTCCAATCCCTTTCTTTGTCTCTCGCGTTGCAGCATTTAGTACCCTTTGAAGGGTGCTCTTTTCAATCCAGCCATGCTGCAATTTCCGGAAAAAAATGGACCAGCCCTTCCAGAACCCCCGCAGCATAGTTACCATTCATGCCATGCAGGTCACCCCGGGCAATATACAGACAATCAGTAAGTCCCGTCGCTTCCAGTTCTTCGAGGGCAGCTTTTT
This sequence comes from uncultured Desulforhopalus sp., assembly GCA_963677465.1. GTDB lineage: Bacteria > Desulfobacterota > Desulfobulbia > Desulfobulbales > Desulfocapsaceae > Desulforhopalus_A. The sequence goes on from OY781976.1 coordinate 2,648,627, forward strand.
GAACGGCTGCTGTGCTGTTTCTTACAAGTATTGCCTGCAGGCCGCTGGTCAGGGCATCGAGATCATTACCACTGTCTCCCGCAAACACTGTGGCCGTTTCTGGAATGTTCTCTTCTTTCATGAGAAAGCGAATTGCATGCAGTTTGCTGGCCCGCTGTGGAAGTATGTCGAGTAACCCACAGTTCATTTTTTCGTCCAAACTCCAGATAACAGAGGCGACAATCCCATGCTCATCCAAAAGAGAGGAAACTTTATTACGGATGGCCTTCATATTAAGCTCCGGGTCAGTGTAATAACTTAACTTATAGCTATTCTGTTTTTCTTCTTCCTGCAGCCGCAGGGCAAAGCCACCAAGTTCCGAAAGCAATTTGACCACATCGTTACGGCTGTTGCCATGCCAGTCTTGTCCAATCTCCTGCTGCCAGTTGTCGTCTAACTCCCACTGGTTACCACTTATCCGATAGAGTGTTGTACCGACATCCCCAATGACGAAACGTGGTTCAGGCAGTTCATATTTATTGATCGCCTCTTTGACGAGCTGTTCATTTCGTCCACTGACATAGGCCAAAGATATCTCTTTTCTTGCAGCGAGTTTGGCGAATATTTTTCTCACTTTCGGCGACTCAGTCTGTGCTCCATTGGGTATCAATGTGCGGTCAAGATCACTGCATAACAGTATTGTCTTCATGAATATTAAAAACCTTTTTTCCTTGTATGGCGTAGTGCCCCATCAAAGCCGCGGATGCGCTCCAACCTTGATGTTGATTTCCGCCAGGGGTGAAATTCTTGCCGTGGATAAATTCGGAAAAACTCCATGGTTCATTGTTCATGCTCATGCGATTGGCCCGGTGTAAATCTGCCAGGAATAATCGTGCCTTTTCAAGTTCACCATTTGCTACCATATCGGCAATATAGAACCCGCTAATCAAGGGCCATAAGCCACCATTATGATATTCATAAGGCTGATTTTTAAAGGTGTAGGAAAACGTAACTTTCAGCTCATCCCAGTCTTTATCCATTGGCTTGATAACAGGATAAATGGCCGGCAGCATATTCATACCTGCGGGAGTAACAACTTCTTCAATATAGGCCGTAACCGTCTGACGGCGTTTTTTGCTGGAGACACCGAGTAATGAAGCAAGGACATTGGCGAAGGCGTCAAATCGATATCCATAGCCATGCGGAGTAAAAAAAGGTAACCAATGTTGACCTGCACATTGGTCGGCAGCCCTGAATCCCTTTTTGAAAAGAACATCATGATAAATGTTTTCTGACTTATTTGAATCGGAATCAAACCAGTAATTAGTCTGGATAGTTTTCTTTAATGTCTGGGCTTTGTTTTGTATTTCATTAACTTTTTTATTCAGGCCATGATATTGCAAATGCGACCATGATCTCTGCGCCTGGAGGTACAATAATTGGTCATAGAGTATGTAACCATTGTGCACGTACTCGTCTGACCAGTCACCTGTTGCTGGCACATAGAGCAGACCTCGGGCGTTGAATTCCCATGCTCCCAGCAAAAAAATAACTTTTTCGATAACTGGCGTCATCTTTTCCAGAAACCGGTTGTCCTTTGTTTTTTGCCAATACTCTCCACAACCAATAATGAACCAGAGATCTGCATCCACCCGACCTGTTGTCCCGCCATAGCTCACTCGTCCCTTTTGAAGGTCAACATTACTGGGGATTTCTCCATGGGGCCCCTGATGTGCAGCCAGTGTAAGCAGGGTATTACGAAATGCCCCGATCATATCTTCATCATCGGTCATGAGTGCGGCTAAGCCGATAATAACACCGTCACGGCCCCAAACTCTGCTATAATTCGCACTTTTGCTGGGGCTTGCTATAAAACCTTCTGGGCGAATACATTGTCGGACCAAAGAGATAGAATGGTCAATGGCATCCTGGTCTTCAAAGATATCTAAATGTTTATGATCATGTATAGCCATATCCATTTCCCCTCGAGCTGTATGTTGAAATTTTCGTACTCTCTTTAAACTCTAAGGGAATTCTAAACACCCATAACGAATATGGATATCAGGTAGACCTGGTATTAGCATATATACAACACCCTACCTTCATCTCCCCTCCCCTTGGATTTTCACCACCTGATGCTACAAAAGAAAGACATTTTGCAACTCTCAACCCCGGATTTCATCTCTATTTCCGATGTTCAGAAGTTATTGATTGTTTTCCTCAATATAAAAAAAAAGAATAATTTCATTGCCTACAAAAAGGTTGCACAGGAAAATATTCCCCACCAAAAGAGATCCCCAGAGCCTTCTCGCAAGCTATTACCCTCTTTATTGTAACAAAATAAACTCTTCTACCCATTTTCTGGTTACCACCAGCAAACTATTATGTACCAGAAGAAAAAATGTTCCTCATTGCTGCCAAAGCATAAATGGGGTGCCACATAAAAACTGGAGGTAACAATGACTAAATTAAAAAGTATTAAGGAGATGCAAGGGTATGAACTGGGTGCGCAGGATGGACATATAGGACGATGCAGTGACTTCCTCTTTGACGATAAAAGTTGGGCGGTGCGCTATATTGTCGGTGACACTCGCAAGTGGCTTCCGGGGCGTAAGGTTCTTATCTCCCCCATCTCTATCGGTTCCGCCGAAGAATCAACGCAGACCTTGAGCATTGGTCTTACTAAAAATCAAATAAAAGATTCTCCACCCCTGGAATCGAATGTACCTGTCTCGCGGCAATATGAAATAATCTTCAATAAATATCACGATTGGGGCAACTATTGGGAAGGCCCCTTGACCTGGGGACACCATCCGTTTCCTCGTCTTCTGCAACGTACTGAAAATTTGCGGACAGAAGTAAAAAACGTAGAAGATAATAACAATCTCCGATCAACCCATGAACTACTGTCGTATGCCATCGAAGCGACCGACACCAATATCGGTCACATTGAAGATTTTATCGTAGATGAGGAGACGTGGACAATACGATATCTTGTCATAGACACCAGCAACTGGTTGCCTGATAGTCGAAAGGTCATCATTTCGCCGGACTGGGTTGATCGTGTTGACTGGGCCAAGAAGTGCGTTAAGGTTTCTGTTCCCAGTGAAATGATAAAAAAGAGCCCCGAGTATGACCCGAACATAACCTTGGATCGTGATTACGAAACAGCCCTCTATAATTTTTATGGGTTACCCTTTTATTGGTAAGCGATCTTCGGATGCATTGCATAATGAAAACAGGATGGACATATTCCCGGATCGCTTCTATTGTATAACTACGTTTTACCCGAGCGGGAATTGCACATTAACAAAATCCATCAAATGTGATGCACATGGCGAAAAAATACCGAGTTTTCATAGTGGAAGATCACCAACTCTTTCGAGAGGGTTTGAAATCCATGCTCAATGGTCGCAGTGACATTGAAATAGTAGGCGAAGCTGAGGATGGTTTAGATGCAATCCAACAGATAAGACAGGTTCAACCCGAAATGGTATTGCTTGATCTTTCTATTCCCAAGATCAGTGGTATTTCGGTGATGAAGGAGATAAAAAGAGATCTTCCCAAAACAAAAGTTCTAGCCTTGACGATCCACGAATCGGATCAGTATGTTCTTGAGGCATTTGATGCCGGAGTAGATGGCTATTGTATAAAAGATGCGAGCCGGTTGGAACTGATGGTGGCTATTGACAGTGTTTTGCAGAATAAAACCTATATCAGCCCGGGAATATCGGATCAGGTGATCGAAGGTTATTTAAACGGTCGCAAAACACTTAAAGAAGAAAGCGACTGGGACACCGTTACTCAACGTGAACGAGAGGTCCTGAAACTTTTGGCCGAAGGATTTGCCAACAAGGAAATAGCAGACTTTCTGCATATTAGTGTTAAAACTGTTGAAAAACATCGTTCAAATCTCATAAGCAAGCTGGATTTACACAATGTTGCCCAGTTGACAGCCTTTGCTATTCAAAAAGGACTTGTTGAATCTAAAATTCAGTAAGTACCTTAGCGAAACAGTTTGATTAGAGGTTATTGGCGTGCCAAAGGTCAGCCTGTCGATATTTTCGCACATACCCCTGCCTGACTAATTTATGCCCGAAGAAACAATTACAATCAACGAGCAAACAATGCTGGAAGCAAAAACGCTGCAGGCACTCTATCGTGCTCCAGTTCCCATTTTTATCGTCCGCCAGGACGGTCGAATACTCCTGCTAAATACCACGGTTCAGAATGCAACAGGGATAACACCTGAAAAAATACCAACATTTGATAAATGGATCAGAAATCTTACGTTATATCCGCCAACAAATAAAGAACTTAAGTCTTCTCTTTTTTTCAATACGACAGGAGCCTCTGCCACTTTTCAGGTTGCTGTAAAGACTCCAGGCGGTGCTTCTTTAATTTGGCAACTTTTTAATATATCACTTGGCCAAGATGCAGGCGGTCTGCAAGTTATCCTCAGCATAGGGCAGGATATCACTGACAGTATTGGCCAACAAAAACACATGCAAGAACTTATGGATCAGCTAAAGCAACAGATATCCACAAGAACTATGACTCTCAACAGCACAATTGCTAAACTCGAAGAAGAAATTATAGAAAAAAACAGCATTAGTGATGCTCTAACCCTCTCCAGGGAACGTTTGAAAAAAATATCCAGACACACGCTGGATATTTTAGAAGCGGATCGGCAAACTATTTCAAAAGAACTCCACGATAGCATTGGTGCCAGTCTGGCCGCGATAAAATTCAGCCTTGAAGAAAAAGAGATGATTCGAAACCAGCATGGTAACCACCTCAATGACTCCCTGAAGCAGGAAGTTGACTATCTTGCAGCAACCATCAAAGAAACAAAACGAATCTCTGCCAATCTGCGGCCCTCGACTTTGGATGATTTGGGATTGGTCGCAACCATTTCCTGGTACCTCCGGCAATTCCATCGATTGTATGGGGATATAAAAATAGAATATTCATCGGAAATTATCGAACAGGATATTCCCGAGGCAATGAAGATAAATATTTACCGCATTATTCAGGAAGGGTTAACCAATGCAGAACGGCACAGCAAAGCAAGCAAAGTTCGGCTTTCTATGAAGTACTGCGACGGCAGACATTCTGTCTCTTTGGCAATTAAAGACAACGGCTGTGGCTTTGATGTCAAGGAGAGACAATCTAACAAAGATCCACTGGGTGGCTATGGTTTAATTACCATGAGAGAGCGTTGTGAAATTTTTGGCGGTTTCTTCCACCTTGATTCAAAAGTAGGCGGAGGTACACGGATCAAGGCTATTTTACCAATCAAATAATTCCTGCGATTTCAATATTCGTTGAGAGATTAAGAGAGCTGTATTGGCCCTTGCAACTACAAATTCTGAAAATCTATCAGATCATCCGATCTAAAAACTCATAATATTCTGCACAACAGAAAATATCTGCCTTTTTTGCATTATACCCTCAGTGCAGAGTCGGTATACATTATCGACCCCATAGAAGAACTCTCTGTTTTGCCACATATTTACCTGAGTCGTTTTTAAAGTGAAACGTTAACACGCTGTACAGACGCAGAACTTGACATACCTTCATTCGAGGTTTTGTTTCACTTCCATGCTCAAAAATATAAGGAGAGCACAGCATGAATAATAAAGAAGCCTATGAAAAGAAGATACAAGCTCAGATAGATGAGTGGAACGCTGAAATTGCCAAACTCAAAGCTCAGGCCGCACATGCCCAAGCTGATGTACAGATTAACTACAACAATCAGATCGAGGAACTTCGGCGGAGAAAAGAGACAGTGAGCGAAAAACTCGGCCAGTTAAAACAGGCGAGCGAAGAATCATGGGAAGATCTTAAAGCGGGTGTCGAAGAAGGCATTGATTTAGTGAAAATTACAGTTGATTCGATCTTATCGAGATACAAATAACGTTCAATCACACCTCTGAGCAGAGGTGCATGCCGGGAAGACACAAAAAGATATCGCTATGCGACCTGATATTGATATCTGACATAAAAAGAGGATACATCATGAATCTATTTTATATTCTGCTTGTCCTGCTGGTGGCAACAAGGCTGTGTGGTGAAATTGCAGAACGATTGAAACAACCTTCTCTCATTGGCGAATTGATGGCAGGTATAGCTTTAGGGCTTATCCTGCACCGCTATTCCAATACTTTGCCGATTCTTGCCGGGCTTACGGAAAATGAAGTGTTCAATAGTCTTACTGACCTTTCGATTTTTTTTCTTATGCTCCTGGCAGGCATTGAACTACGTCCCCGGGATCTGGTACAGGCCTCAGGGCCTGCAATCGCAGTAGCCCTGGGGGGGATGATAATTCCACTAGTCCTTGGTTTCGGCCTCGGCTGGATCTATTTGCCGGTTTCACCATATAAAATGGCACAATCATTGTTTCTCGGTACCGCACTGGCCATAACAGCCGTGCCGGTGTCTGTGAAAATTTTGATGGACCTTGGTCTTCTTAAAACAAAGCTCGGGCAAACAATAGTTTCTGCAGCTCTTTTCGATGATATCCTCAGCCTGATACTTCTTGCTGTACTGACCGCAGTGATGAAAACGGGAAATGTTCCTGGGATAAGTGCTCTCCTGGTATTGGCTGCAAAGGTCTTGGGTTTCTTTGCGATCACCACAATTATTGGTCGCTTCGTACTACCTCGTCTCAATAAAGCAATCCAAAAATTCAAAACAGACGAGTTTGAGTTCAGCGCACTATTGATGGTAGCGCTGATCTTTGCACTACTGGCAGAATCTCTCGGCATGCATTTCATCCTTGGTGCTTTTCTGGCCGGGCTCTTTTTCGTTCGTCGGATTATGAAAGATGAAATCTACGATTCTATTCATAAAAGCCTCACAAGCTGGACAATGGGCCTGTTTGCACCTCTTTTCTTTGCTTCTATAGGTCTTCATCTCGATCTTGCAGCGCTCACAGAAATTCCGGTCTTTGTAATATTACTGGTCGCGACGGCATTTTTCGGCAAACTCCTGGGAGCAGGATTGCCGGCTATGGCGGTCGGTTTTCCTCTGCGTCAGTCTGCCTGCATAGGTACCGCGATGAGTGCGCGGGGAGCAGTAGAACTTATTGTTGCCGGGATCGCGATGGAGGCCGGGTTGTTTAGTCATCCTGATCCCGCTCCTCCTGAAATACAATATCTCTTTTCAGCGGTTGTAATAATGACACTGTTGACAACTCTCATCACACCGATTGTCATGCGCAACCTGCTTGGTACCCAGAAAAACAACAAATAAATATCCTATCAGCATAGCTTACTGTCTATGTTGAATAACAATGAGGGAGAATATGTGCGGTATATGCGGTGAAATTCGTTTTGACAACAATCCGGCATCACTGGCTTCAGTGGAAAACATGGTCAACACCATGATATCTCGTGGACCTGATGCGGTGGGAAGCCATCTGCATGAAGGTATAGCATTCGGTCATCGTCGCCTAAAAATAATCGATTTGAGTACGCAGTCGAGACAACCTATGGTCGACCCCTTTCTGGGCTTGGACATCGTTTTTAATGGCTGCATCTACAATTATTCGGACTTGAAAAAAGAGCTGAAACAAAAGGGATACTCATTTTTTTCACAAGGAGATACAGAAGTCATCTTAAAGGCATATCATGCCTGGGGACTTGATTGTGTCCGGCATTTTAACGGCATGTTCTCTTTTGTCATTCATGAACGTGACTCAGGAAAGGTTATAATGGCAAGAGATCGGCTTGGCATCAAACCTTTGTACCTGAATAGCCAACATAAACTTGTCCGGTTTGCCTCAAGCCTGCCGGCATTACTTGCAACCGAGGGTGTCGATACAGAGATAAATCCTATAGCCCTGCACCATTATCTCCACTGGCATGCAGTGGTTCCCGCTCCACATACCATGCTCAAAGGGGTAACAAAACTCCCTCCGGCAACAGTGAGAGTCTATCAGCCGAATGGTGAATATAAGGATACCATCTACTGGCAACTTGAGATGCAGCAAGATGCACAATACCAATCATTCTTAGATGAAGAATGGATGGAATTACTTCTTGATTCACTGAGAAAAGCAGTAAGAAGACGAATGGTCGCTGATGTTCCGGTGGGTGTTCTTCTCTCCGGTGGGGTGGATTCCAGTTTGCTTGTTGGTTTGCTCGCTGAAGAAGGCCAGGAAAAGTTAAATACCTTTTCGGTCGGCTTCGAGGCAGCAGGCGGGGAAAAAGGCGATGAGTTCTATTATTCTGATCTTATTGCAGAACATTTCAGAACCAGACACCATAAGATCTTCGTCCCTTCTGCAGACCTCCTGCAAACCCTTCCGGCATGTGTCGCCGCCATGTCTGAGCCCATGGTGAGCTACGACAATATCGGTTTTTATCTGCTCTCCCAGGAAGTTGCCAAACATGTGAAGGTTGTCCAGAGTGGTCAGGGCGCCGATGAAGTCTTTGGTGGCTATCATTGGTACAAGCCACTGCTACAGAGCACAGATCCGGTGGATGATTATTGCCGGGTGTTTTTTGATCGAGATCAATCCGAATTTAAAAAAGTGGTTACTGATGAATTTATTGCAGATAATTTTAGCCGCGATTTTATTGCATCTTTTTTCTCGCGTCCAGGGGCAGATCATCCGGTTGATAAGGCTTTGCGCCTCGATACCACCGTTATGCTCACCGATGACCCGGTAAAACGTGTTGATAATATGACCATGGCCTGGAGCCTTGAAGCTCGGGTGCCGTTTCTGGACCACGAGCTGGTCGAACTAGCAGCAAAGATGCCTGTAGATCTCAAAGTGAGAGAAACCGGAAAGTGGATACTAAAAGAAGCAGCAAGGCAGGTAGTCCCGGCAGCGGTTATTGATCGTCCCAAAGGGTATTTTCCTGTTCCGGCGCTCAAACATATTGAGGGCCCCTACCTGGACTATGTCAGAGAAATTCTGACGGGCAGCACAGCAAGAAATCGAGGACTCTACAGGAAAGACTATGTCGATACACTGCTGGCAGCACCAAAAGAACACATTACGCCACTGCGAGGTTCTAAGCTGTGGCAAATAGCCCTTCTTGAAATGTGGCTGCAAACACACAATATTTAGAGAATAAAGCTATGAAAGATAAACCTGAAAAGTGCAAAAATGCTTTAGACCCAAACTGCATGTCTTCTCTTAAGCATTGGGGGAAACCGCCTAAAAATAGTTCTACGGCAACTATGCGTGGAGAAGTTCTGGTTGACTGCGGCTGGGGACGTCTCATCTTCGGCCAGACATTCGCCGATCCTAAAAAACTTGCCGAGAGTATCGCGGCTGAACAAAAAGGAAGACGGGATATAGCCATGTACGTCAGAGATCCGCATGTTGTTCTCTCTTATGCACCGCAGAGTCTTTTTATAGACCCATCCCTGACCTATCGGCTGGACTTCCAGAATTATCATGATATTTCAGACAAGATTGCTAATTTGACGATTCGTCCATTGCTTTCAAGTGACGATGAAATGGCAATCAACACGATTTACCAGTCCTGGGGAATGGTTCCCAGTTATAAAGGGTTTTACAAAAAAGCGACAAAAGTTGACCAGTTAATGGTCCTTATAGCTGAGGAAACTGATACAGCTGCAATAGTCGGTGCCATAACCGGTGTGGACCACTCTCTCGCATTCAATGATCCGGACAATGGATCCAGTCTTTGGGCCCTTGCCGTGGATCAGCAATGCAAAATCCCTAAAGTCGGCGAGGCGCTGGTACGCGAACTTATTCTCCAGTTGATGGAAAAAGGCAGAAGGTTTATCGATCTTTCTGTTATGCACACCAATGTAGAGGCAATCGCACTCTATGATAAACTCGGTTTTGAACAGGTCCCCGTTTACTGTATAAAAAAGAAAAACTCGATTAACGAATTACTCTATTTAGGCCCGGATACCGATAATTCGTTAAATATTTACGCAAAGATTATCACCAGCGAAGCCAAAAAACGCGGCATTGGTGTAGATGTCATTGATGCAGAAAACGGCTACTTTCAACTCTCTCTTGGCGGCAGGTCAATAGTCTGCCGAGAATCTCTTTCTGAGCTCACCACAGCAGTTGCCATGAGCCGCTGCGATGACAAAACCGTGACCCGCAAAATCCTCCGAGAGGCTAATCTTCGGGTACCGGACCAACAAGTGGCCACAGACCAGGCAAGTATTGACACCTTTCTCACCAATAACAGCAGGATTGTTGTAAAACCGGCACAAGGGGAACAGGGCCAGGGAGTTTTTGTTGATCTTGAACGACCTGGGGAAATAAGAGCTGCAATTGATAAGGCCTCACAGCTCTGTAACAAAGTCATCATGGAAGAATTTGTCGAGGGCGAAGACCTCCGCATCATTGTGATCAATGATGAGGTTGTTGCTGCTGCGGTAAGAAAACCTGCTTCAATTCGGGGCAATGGTGTGTTGACAATACGGGAACTCATCGAAAAGCAGAGTAGAAGAAGAGCAAATGCCACGCATGGTGAAAGCAGTATTCCTCTGGATGATGAAACGGAGCGTACCGTCTTGAAGGCGAAATATAATCTGACGGATATTCTTCCGGAAGGGACCAACCTGTATGTAAGAAAAACGGCAAATCTTCATACAGGTGGAACGATAGAGGACGTCACTTCTTCACTGCACCCTGCCTTGATAGAGGCAGCAATAACCGGAGCTCAGGCATTACAGATCCCTGTTGTCGGTTTTGATTTTCTTGTGCCTGATGTGGCAGGGCCCGATTATGTAATAATAGAGGCAAATGAACGACCGGGGTTGGCCAATCATGAGCCACAACCGACAGCTGAGAAGTTTATTGACCTGCTTTTTCCCCAATCCAAACATAGATAAGAGTAATGATAGACAAAATAGACAAGGCGTATCTCGTTGATATTCTCCGCCGCTTACTAAGCATCCCAAGCCCAAGCGGCATGACCGATGAAGTTGTACGAATGGTATGCGATGAACTTGACACCCTCAGCATTCCCTATAAGTTGACCCGACGGGGTGCCATCAGGGCCAGGATAGCCGGAAAAAGAGACACACCGGCTCGAGCTGTTGTCGCTCACCTCGATACCTTAGGAGCAATGGTAAAGAGCCTCAAGAACAACGGAAGGTTGAGCATTGTACCCATAGGAACATGGTCGTCACGATTTGCCGAAGGCGCAAGAATCGCAATTCATGCCGATTCCGACCATATTTATCAGGGGACAGTTTTGCCCTTAAAGGCTTCCGGACACCGCTATAGTGAGGAGATTGATCACCAACCGACAACATGGTCAAATCTTGAAATTCGACTCGACGAGATCTGTTCATCCCTGAATGAACTATGGGACTGCGGAATACGAGTGGGTGATTTTGTCTCTTTCAGAACCGAAATGGAGATAAGTTCCAGTGGTTTCGTGAA